>JAQVMB010000025.1 GCA_028703835.1 Candidatus Peribacteraceae bacterium
TCCCCGATCACCGACAGCCGGGGAAGGATCCCGTCGCCATACGCGGCGCGCAACTCCGTCGCCACGAAGGAACTCACGGAGATGAGGCGCCGCGCATGCATGACCGTCCGCCGCATGAGAACGCGATAGGCGATTCTTTTCGGGAGGGATGCCTGGTTGGGGTAGCGATGGAGAATCAGGTCATGGATGGTCGCGACGAACGGCACCGGACAGAAACAGGGGACGTTGAAGTGGGGAGTGAAGAGCAAGTCCGCCCGCGAGGTCCGGAGGATGCGGGGAACTTCCAACTGTTCACGCAATGAATAATGCGCCGCGGAACAGAAGCGTACCGTCGGCCTGCCGGGAAGGTTTACCGCCCATCCTTCGGCTTCGGGCCGCACGATGACCGTGTACGAAAAGCCGTCCGTCCGGGAGAGGAGCCGCGGCACAAGCTCGCGCGTATAACGCCCCAGGCCGGCCTGGAACTGCGCGAAGCGACAATCGATGGCAATCGATGTCATGGTGGCATCATACTAGCCCCATGAAGACGGGAGAGATACTGCAGCAACGGCTTTTGCCTCCTCTGGAATCGGAAGTCCTCCTCGCGCGGCTGTTGAAGCAAGAACGCACGTGGATCCTCGCCCACACGGAGCGTGAACTGACGATAGAAGAAGAGAGACAATGGAATGAATGGCTGGAACGCCGGGCGCGCGGCGAACCGGTGGCCTACATCATCGAACGGACAGAATTTTACGGACGCCCGTTCATCGTGCGACGCGGCGCCCTCATCCCGCGCCCCGCCACGGAAGGCCTGGTCTCGACGGCGCTCGCTTGGCTCGGGGCCCCATCCGATACGACCATCCCGACCGACGCGGGCATCGTGGCGATGGCGAGGAGTCTCCGATCCATCGGAAACATCACGACGGTCGTGGACTGCGGAACGGGGAGCGGCTGCATCGCCGTCACATTGGCGCTGGAACGTCCGGATCTCCGCGTCATCGCGACGGACATCAGCGAAGCGGCGCTCTCCGTGGCCCGTGAAAACGCGGCGCTGCACGGTGTCAGTGACCGGATCGATGTCCGTATCGGCTCCCTCCTCGAACCGGTGACCGGCTTGACGGAGCCGTTCCTCCTCGTCGCCAATCCGCCGTACGTGCCCGGCAACCGGGAACTGCCCCGCGACATCAAGGAGTTTGAACCGCCGGAGGCGGTGTTCGCCGGACCGGAAGGCCTCGACGTCCTGCGACCGCTCGTCTCGCAGGCGACGGCACATCCGTTCTGCGCGGGATTCGTCATCGAATGCGAGGATGAACAGGTTCCCATGATCGACAGACGCCGATGACGGCGGTGATGACCGTAGAGACGCGGCACCTGTGGTGAGCGAAGCCGAACCATGCCGCGTCTCTACACTTTCCGTCCATATCCATGGTATCGTTCACCCATGCAACAATTATTGGAATCTCTCGGCCCCGTCACCGCCGTCATCGGCGCACAGTGGGGCGATGAGGGAAAGGGGAAGGCCATCGACCTGCTGGCGGAACATTTCGACGTGATCGCACGCGCCTGCGGCGGGGCCAACGCGGGACACACCATCGTGGTGCAAGGGAAGAAACACGTCTTCCATCTCCTGCCGGCAGGAAGCCTGCATGAGAACAAAACCGTCTTCCTCGGCTCGGGCATGGTGATCCACCTGCCGACACTCCTGGAGGAAATCGAAACGCTGCGTCAGGCCGGCGTCGACATCGTGCCGCGCCTCCGCCTCTCCGAAGGCGCGCACATCGTCTTCGACTACCACAAGGACATCGACGGCGTGACGGAAGAGCGGCGTGCGAAGGCGACGGGCGGCAAGATCGGCACGACGAAGCGCGGCATCGGGCCCGCGTACACGGACAAGGCGGCGCGCACGGGCATGCGGCTTGGAGACCTGAAATCATTCGGCGCTTCCTCCGCCGCCTTGCGCAAGGAATTGGGCTGGCGTGCGAAACTTGCCAACGCGCAGTTCGGCGTCTTCATCGATACGAAAAAGGAGGAACAGCACCTGCTGCAGGCATGGGAACTCCTGCGCGACCGCATCGTTCCCATGCGGACGATCCTCGACGACTTGGACAAAAAGAAGCGCATCCTCATCGAAGGGGCGCAGGCGACGCTCCTCGACTTGGACCACGGCACATATCCCTTCGTCACGAGCAGCTTCACCACCGCCGCAGGAGCGATGCAGGGACTCGGGCTCCCGCCGCGCGCCCTCACGTCCTGCATCGGCGTGGCGAAAGCGTACTGCACCCGCGTGGGCGAAGGGATTTTCCCGACGGAAGTCGAAGGGGAAACAGGCGACCGTCTGCGCGAGCGGGGAGGGGAGTACGGCGCCACGACCGGCAGGCCGCGCCGCTGCGGCTGGCTGGCGCTGGATGATCTCGACTACGCCGCGCGCCTCAACGGCTGCACCCACTGGAACATCACGAAGCTGGACGTGCTGGACGAGGAAGCTGAGATTCCCGTGGGCGTCGCGACGGAGAACGGAAAGGCGACATTCGAAAAACTGTCCGGATGGAAAAGCCCGACCCGGGGCATGCGTGATTTCGCGACGCTGCCCGCGAAGGCGCAGGAGTTCATCCGCTTCATCGAAGGGCGGACGAAGGTCCCCGTCGCCCTCATCGGGACGGGGCCGGGACGGGAGGAAATGATTATTCGGTGATTCCCTCACCCCTCCCAAAAGCAACATTCTTCGAAAGAACATCCATCAAGTCTTGTGAAGCATCACAACCACGACGCGGCCCACTACGGGTGCTTATGATCCAACGATCATAATGATGCAAATATCATGTAGCCGTATCATCTGCCGGTACCGGAATGGAATCGTTCCCCCTTCCACCAATGGGGGAAGGGGGACAGGGGGTTGAGGGTCACTCCCTCGGCGCCCCGCCCCAGTGCAGCTTCGACCGAAGCGTCCCGTAAAACGTCTCCGCCTTCCGACGCAGGAACTTCACGGTCTTCTCGTTGATGTGCGCCGTGATCCGGTCCCCGCGCTGGAGCGTGACGTACACCTGACCGTCGAGCGTCAGGCTCACTTCCACGTCCTCGAACTTCTTCACCTTCGTCATCACTTCCACTTGGATGCGCTGCTCGCCCGGGATGACGATGGGCTTCTGGCTGAAGCTGTGGGAATTGATGGGCGTGAGGATGGCGGCGGCGATGCCGGGATGGACGATGGGCCCGCCCGCCGCGAGCGAGTACGCGGTGGAACCGGTCGGCGTGGCGATGATGAGCCCGTCCGCGCGGTACGTCGTCAGGTCCTCGCCGTTGACGGTCGTGCGCAAATCCAGGAGGCGCGCGATGCTCCCCTGCGAAATGACCGCCTCGTTCAGGACGACGCCGTCGAAGAGAGGTTCCTCCCCGCGCAACGCAGTCACATGCAGGACGCTGCGCTCATCCAGGACACCGTCGCCGCGAAGGAATGTCGGGAGGAGCAGGGGTGCTTCGTCGACCGTCATCTCCGCGAGGAAACCCACCGCGCCGCGGTTGACGCTCAGGATGGGAATGGAAAAATCCTTGAGCTCCCGGATCGAGCGCAGGATCGTCCCGTCACCGCCGACGACAAGGAGAAGATCCAAACCTTCTTCGTTGTCAAAACATGGCAACCCTTCCGCCGAACGGACGCCGCCCGCCCTCTTCGCGTCAAAACATACTTCCGCCCCTTCCCGTTCCAGGATCGACAGGACGGAAGCCACGACGACATCCTTCTCCGTCAGGTCCGATTTGGCCGTCACCCCGACTCTGCGGTACTTCAACATGCGCTGATTCTAGCACATTTCCTCTACCCCCTTACCCCCTTCAACAAACACCCCCAACCGCTCCCAGAAACAAATCCACCGTCCGTTTCCAGTTGAATGAAGCCGCCTGCGAAAGCGCACGGTCACGGAGATCCGCACGCACACGCTCCTCGCGCAGGAGGAGATCGAGACCCGCCGCAATGGACCCTATGTCTTCCGGATCGACATAGTGCGCCGCGTTGCCGCACACCTCCGGCAGGCTTCCGCGACGGGACGTGAGGATGGGAATGCCGCGCTGCAAGGCGTCCAAAATCTGCAAGCCGAATCCTTCGTACAGGGACGGCAACGCAAAGACGACGCACGTCGAAAGGAGGCGCCCGTACTCCGCTTCATCCACGAAGTCCTTCCAGACGACGCCGGGCGTGTCCCGCGCCGACGCGATGATTTCATTGTCCTGCCATCCGCGCGCGCCCGTGAGCACCAGGGAAAAACGCTTGCGCAATCCCGGATCGAGGCGCGCGTAGGCACGGATCAGGCGCAGTTGGTTCTTGCGCGGCGAGAGCGTGCCGGCACAGAGGATCGTCCGGCCGTCGGGAACATTGGCCGGAACGGCGTCCTGCATGGGACCGGCAAACACCGGCGTGACGCCCTGCGGCGATTGCGACGGAAAACGCTTCAGGAGATCCTGCTTCGTCGCCCCGCTCACCGTCAGGATGTGTCGCGCAGACCGCACCGCGCGCCCCAGCGTGAAACGCTCGATCCGTCGCGCCCGGGCTTCGTGAGGTTCATTGCGGAACGCGATGAGATCGTGGATGACGGGCAACACGGGGAACCGGCCGCCCAGCAGGGCGGGCACGATGTAACTGGTCGGGCTGACGTACAGGTCGGCTCCGGAAAACCGGCGTACGTGCCGCGCCACGGCCCAGTGCCAGAGCCATCCCCGCCACCGCGGAGTGCGGACCTGTACGCCGCCGACATCCGCGTGCAACGAAGGCGGCACAGGACGGTCCGTGTACGCGATGACGTGGAAGCCGCGCAGGAGGAGTTCCTTCGTGAATCCGTGCGTCCACTGCCCTTTGCCCGTGCGACGCTCTTTGCACGCTTCCCGGATATCGATCGCGATGCGCATCAGCCACACTCTAGTGGCTGGGACGCGACAATGCTATGCTGCGGGATATGCCCTCCCGCTTCCTGCGTTCCCTCACGTCGCTCGATACCGAAGAACAGATACTCAACGTCGGATCGTTGCTGGCGCTCGCCGGCGTCTGCCTCCCGTGGATATCCGGCGAATGGCCGGGCGGCGACGTCGTCCAGGGCCTCCGGTACTCGGGATTCGGCTTCTTCACGTCGTCCATCGGGTTCACGGTGTTTATCCTCCATCTCTTCCTGCTGCTGCTCACGCTCGTCCCGCTGCTCGGAGGCCCCGTGCTGGTCAGACGCAAGAACCGGGAAGTAGTGCGCCTGCTGACGGCATCCGCCGCCACCCTCCTCACGCTCGCCGCCCTCACGGTGTTGATGCGCGTCACGTTCGATTTCACGCGCATGGAAATGCGCTTCGGCATCTACGTCACGCTCATCGGCAGCTTCATCGCCGTCCTCTACGCGTTCCTGCGGTACCAGGAGCAACGACGCCTGCAGGGGCAGGAACTCTTCCGGCACCCCGAAGACGCCAAACCGGTCCCCGAAGAGAAAGAGAGGTACGAAGTGCCGCCTCCGCCGCCGCCTCCGCCGCCGCCGGATCCGGAGGAACACAGGCTGTACCCATGAGATCATCATCAAGTCTCAAGAATGCCAATCATCAAGGCATGTTTGAATATGCAGAGGTTCTTCAAAACAGTATGTGCTTGGCTCTAGGTTCTGTTCACAAACTCGCTCAAAAGCCCATACAACAATTGTTTCCTCACCCCTTTCCCTCCCCGTGAGGGAAAGGGGGACAGGGGGTTTGGGTGAAGAACAAGGAAAAACTACCCATAATGACCGATTGTCTTCCCGTGGGGACCGTGAACACTGCCTTGTATTCTTGGCTATTGAATCCATTCGGGTATGATCTTTCCATGGCAGACGACATGATTCCGGCGGCGGCATTCAAGGACGAAGACCTCGTCTACGTCGATCCGGACACGAAGAGCGTCGTCGGGCCGTTGGAGTGGAGCAGGTCCGGCAATCCCAAGTCCAAACCTTTCCCGCCCCCCGCCGAAGAGAAGAAAGAAGGCGGACGCCGCCGGAACCGCCGCAAGCACTATCCTTGGGGCACGTACCGTTCGATGAAGCGCGTGTTCCAAGTGGAAGGGAAACAGAAGAAACAGGAAGGCAACATGCTTCTCGACGATGCCATCGCGCGCGCGATGAAGGAGCCGTTTTGGGATTGAATTCGCACATTGGGGTAGAGACGCGGCATGCTGCGTCTCTACATCTTTCTATCGGGTCTTTCCTGAAAGAATGTCACACACCCTCTTCACTTCCTCTTTCGATCCGATGATGATCGGCGTGCGCTGGTCCGTATCGCGTATCGCCACGTCGAGGATGGAGTTCTTCCCGTCGGACGCCGCCCCGCCCGCCTGCTCCATGAGGTAGGCGAACGGGCCGCACTCGAACACCAGGCGCAGTTTGCCCTCGGGGTATTTCGCGCCGCCCACGTTCGTGAAAATGCCCTGCCCCTTGCTGATGACATGGTGGATATCGGCGACCATTGCGCCGGAGTACCGCAGCTTCATCTTCTCATCGAGCCAGAGATTGAGCATGTTGCGATACGGCGCCGTATCCGTGACGGCTCCGATATTGCCCGGGCTGAACGTCTTCGCCTTGTCAGCCACACCCAGATTCTCCCGCAGGAGGATGAACTCGCCCACATCGTTGAGGATGAACTCATGCACGCCCTTGCCGACGCTGTAGACGAGGAGCGTGCGGGGGCCGTAGAGGACGTAGAGCGCGGCCACCTGCTCGCGCGGCCGGCGCCCGATGATCTCCTTGCCTTCGTAGAAACCGAAGATCGACCCGATCGCGAAGTTGGCGTCCACCAGGGACGAACCGTCCAACGGGTCGTAGACCACGGAGTAGGGAGCCTTGGGGTCGAGCTCGATGACATCCTCCATCTCTTCGGACGAGAAACTCGCCACCAGTTGGCTCTCGCACAAATGCTGCCGGATGATCTCGTCGCTCAGGACGTCCAGCTTCACCTGATCCTCGCCGAACTGGTTCTTCGTGCCGGCCAAACCCGCTTCCGTCGTGCGAATGGCGAACTGGATGTACTTCGCCGCGCGCGCGACGTCGTTGATGAGATGCCGCAGGTCGTCGGACGTTTCCGCGCGGTAAAGGTGCGCGTTCAGGGAGATGCGCGACGGGATGGGACAGTACGGGGAATTGGAAGGCATGGACATAGGATACCACAGTTCTCCTGCCCAAATGATTTTGGCTTATCGAAGCCAATAGCAAAAGGATCACGATTCCAAGAATACTTGGAATCTTGGAATCTTCTCCATTGTCCCCCTCACAACAGGGAACCCATCATCCCCGCCATCTCGCTGACGCGCATCCCGTATCCCCATTCGTTGTCGTACCACGCGAGGATTTGCACCATCGTCCCCTCAATGACATTGGTCGATTCGAGATCCACCGTGCTGGAGTGGGGATCCGTCACATAATCCGAGGAAACCAGGAGCCCGTCCTCGACCGCGAGAATGCCGCGCAGCTCGCCCTCGGAAGCCTCCCGCAGCCGCCGGTTCACCTCCTCGACCGTCGCGGGAGCGGAAAGTTCGAGGACGAGATAGGATGCGGATACATCCGGCACGGGAATGCGCAACGCCATGCCGTCCAGCTTCCCTTGGAGATGAGGAAAGACCTTGCCCACCGCCTTGGCAGCGCCGGTGGTGGACGGGATGATGTTGAGCGCGGCCGCGCGCGCGATCCGCAATTTCGAACTGTCCGTGGCGTTGTCGAGCAAGTTCTGGGAACTCGTGTACGCGTGCGTGGTGCAGAGCAGGCCGCGACGGACGCCCTTCCACCGGTCGAGCACGTGGATGACGGGAGCGATGCAGTTCGTGGTGCAGGAAGCCGCGCTGACGATGGGAAGCGCGGAACGCAGCTTCTCATCGTTCAACCCGCGGATAATCATCGGAACGTCATCCTTGGGAGGCGCGGTGATGATGACGGCCTTGGCTCCCGCATCCAGATGCCCTTGCGCCTTCTCGCGCGTGCGGAACTTGCCCGTGGCCTCGACCACGACGTCCACCTTCAGTTCCCGCCACGGACAGCGCGCGGGATCCTTCTCGCGCACCACCCGCACGGGCTTCCCGTCAATGAGCAGGTGCTCGCCGTCGAGCTCCACGACGGAACCGAAACGACCGTGCAGCGTGTCATACTTGAGCAGGTACCGGCGCATGGCCGCGTCGCTGGACGCGTTGATCGCGACGACCTGCACCGTGTCGGAAAACCGCTCGATGAGCTGGCGGTGAACGACCCTTCCGATCCGTCCGTATCCGTTGATGGCGACTTTCAGCATGCCTCGATCATACAAAAGTCGACCGCAGAGGCAAGGAGAGAACGGCGGAAAAGCCGGCCGTCGCGATCATCACCCGAAAACCCCGGCCACGATCCCCAAAAATGCGACGAAAGCGCCGACAATCCACAGCCGCATCGTCACTTTGCTCTCGCCCCACCCCAGCGCCTCGAAGTGATGGTGGATGGGAGCGGCCAAAAATACTTTCTTTCCGCCGCGGAATTTCTTGCTGAGGAGCTGGATGATGACCGACAAGGCTTCCACGACGAAAATGAACCCGATGAGCGGCAGCACCAGCGCCTGGTCGATCATCATCGCGATCACGCCCAAGGCGCCGCCGAGCGCCAGCGATCCGGTATCGCCCATGAAGAAGAGCGCGGGAGGGACGTTGTGCCAGAGAAACGCCGACACCGCCCCCGTCGTCACCGCGCAGAAACCGGCAAGGATGTACAGTCCTTTGACGTACGCAAGGACGCCGAATGCGCCGAATGCGATGACGAGCAGCCCGCCGGCGAGCCCGTCCAGTCCGTCCGTGAAATTCACGGCGTTGGCCGTGGCCACGATGATGAATATGAAGACGGGAATGTACCAGGTGTTCAGTTGCAGGGGGCCCCAGAACGGAACGTGGATCTGGTCGTACCCGAGCCGGTAATGGAACCAAAGGGCGCCGACGGTGCTGAGCAACAGCAGCGAGAAGATTTTCGGGAGGAAATCCAGCCCCCGCTTCTTCCCGACGCCGCGGATGTTCAGGAGGTCGTCGAACGCCCCGAGCACGCCCAACCCGATCATCATGAGGAGCGGCAGGTACACCTGCCCGCGCTGGAAGAGGGAATTTTCCACGAGCCCCGCGAACGACAGGTACCGCGAGAAGAGCACCGTGAGGAGGATCGACCCCCAAATGAGGAGGCCGCCCATGGTCGGCGTGCCGAACTTCTGTTCGTGGTACTTGCGGAACACGGACGGTTCCCGGCCGTCGATGGTCTCCACGCGCAGCTGCTTCCCGAGACGGTTCTTGCGCAGGAAGCGGACGAATGTGGGCGTGAGAAGAAGTCCCAGAAGGAACGAAAACGCTGCGTATCCCAGGATCGACACCAGCGACAGTTCCGGCCGGATGTGAATGAAAAAATCTCCCATGCGGTACCGGGACAGACTAGCGCGGATCAGGGAAAAAGAAAGGATGCCAACGATGCCAAAGAATCCAAGGAGTCCAAGGAATATTTCCCACATACACTGAACTGAGTGACTTCCATTCCTCGGCACCATCGGCTTCTTCGGTTTCTTCGGAATCCTCCCGTCATTCGTCATCCCCCGAGTCCGGCCTGCTGTGCGCCTTGTCCACATCGTAGAAGCGCATCTGCTCCTTCTTGAAGTGCAGCTCGACGCGGCCGGTGGGACCGTTGCGGTGCTTCCGGATGTAGATGTCCGTCATGCCAGGGCGGTCGCTGTCCTCTTCGTAGTAATCCTCGCGGTACATCATGAGCACCACGTCGGCGTCCTGCTCGATGGAACCGGAATCGCGCAGGTCCGAGAGCTGGGGGATGTTGCCCGGACGCGTCTCGACGGCGCGGGAAAGCTGCGACAGCGCCAGGATGGGGATGTGCAATTCCCGCCCGACCTGCTTCAGTGAGCGCGAAATCTCGGAGATCTCCTGCACGCGGTTCCCGGCGTAACTGTTGTTGCCGGTGCTCATGAGCTGGAGGTAGTCGATGATGAGAAGGTCGAGGCCGTGTTCCATCTGGAGGCGGCGGGCCTTGGCCCGCAACTCAGGAAGCGACGATGCCACCGAATCGTCGATGAAGATGCTGGCCTTGTTCAGCTCGTCCATGATGGGGCCCATGTTCTGGAAATCGCTGTCATCCAGCTTCCCCCGCTGCAGCTTCCAGGAGTCCACGCCGAGCATCGACGCGAAGAGGCGGTCCACCAGCTGTTCTTTGCTCATTTCCAAGGAGAAGACGCCCACCGTCTTGTGCGAACGTATGGCCGCGTTCATGGCGATATTCAGCGCCAAGCTCGTTTTGCCCATGCTGGGGCGGGCGGCGAGGATGACGAGGTCGCTCGGCTGCAGACCCGACAGCTTGGTGTCGAGCGCGGTGAATCCCGTGGGGACGCCCTTCACCACATTGTCATCCTTCGACTCGTGCATCTCCGCGAACTTCTCGTACCGTGCATCGAGGACCTCCCGGATATGGATGAATTTTTCCCGGATGAAGGCGTTGGTGACGGCGAATACCGTCTTCTCCACCTCCTCGAGGAGCTCGGCCACCGGACGCTCCACCTCGTACCCCAGCCCCGCGATCTTCTGCCCCGCCCCGATGATCCTGCGGTGGACGGACTTCGTCTTCACGATCTGGGCGTACTGGTAGATGTGCGACGACGTGGGCACGGCGGACGCCAGCTCCGCCAGGAAGGCGCTGCCTCCGATGTCCTGCACCTTCTTGTTATCCATCAGCTTGCTCGAGACCGTGACGAAATCGATCGGCTCATGCCCTTGGTACAACTCGAACACCGCTTCGTACACCATCCGGTACGTGGGATCGTAGAAATCCTCGGGAATGAGCAGGTCCGACACCTTCACGATGGCATCGGGATCCAGGAGAAGCGCGCCCAGCACCGTCCGCTCCGCTTCCAGTGAGTGCGGCTGCACTTCTAGGACCGGCACGACGGCGGAGGTAGACTTCGTGAGCATTCCGGTGGGGGAGGCGACGGCGGATGCCGGAGACATAGGAGAAGATGGATGAGGGGAGCCATCATTCACCCGGTTCGCCTTGCGGGCAACGAAGACCCGTGGCGAAGACCGCGATTTCGTCTCTCATCTGCGTCGAGAATGTGTACAACTTGTGGAAAACTTTTCCGGAAATTAACACTCAATTTTTCCCCCGTTCCCGTTCGTAGCGAAGGAGGGCATACGCTGTCGCCAAATGGGCAAAGTCATCATGCAAGACGCGATCGATGGCATCCTGCAGTCGTACTTCATGGACCTCGATCAATTCACTCTCATCCTGCGGTAACGGATCCTTCACGAGTTGCCGGGCGATGTAGATGTGGTTCTTCGCTTCAAGAGCATCCGTATATCGAGCCATGCAGTAGAATCGGAGGTCTTTTGAACGAAAGCCTGTTTCTTCACGCAGTTCCCGCTGAGCCGCCGCATCAACATCCTGTTCCTTGTCAGCCTTCCCGCTTGGGATCAGCCAAACGTAGCGCCCATAGAATGGCCGGAATTCCCGCAGGAGCAGAACCGTGTCATCTGTCGGGAACGCAAGAATATGCACCGTATTGGAACGATGGGCGCGGCCGCTCGATTTTACGCGTCCGTCCGGGAGAGGGGCGGTATCAAGAGTCAGACGCCATCCGTGACCGGCATACAGTTCTTCCGATGAGAAAAGAGGATCGACCATGCGATCCTCAGTATAGGCTTTCTCGCCGGAACTTTCTTCTTTTCCGCAACAGAGGTTCGCAGACCACCGCTTTGCATCCCCCCTCTCCCCATGGGAGAGGGGCCGGGGGTGAGGGAATCATACCTTCGCCGCCGTGCGGATTTCTTTCTCCAGCTTCTCGACCATTTTCGGATTCTGCGTCAGGAAGAGGCGCGCGGCCTCGCGGCCCTGCCCCAGCGTCTCTTCGCCGTAGCGGAAGTACGTGCCGGACTTCTCCAGGACGTTGTACTTCACGCCCAAGTCCAAGATCTCGCCCGTCTTGCTGATGCCCGCGGCGTAAAGGATGTCGAACTCGGCCTGGCGGAAGGGGGGAGCGACCTTGTTCTTCACCACCTTCACCCGCGTCCGGTTCCCCACGATCTCCTGGCCGTCCTGCGTCTGCGTCTCGCCCTTCGGGGCTTTCTCCAGCACCTTGTCGATGCGGCGAACGTCCAGGCGAAGGGATGCGTAGAACTTGAGCGCGTTGCCGCCGGTGGTCGTCTCGGGATTGCCGAACATCACGCCGATCTTCATGCGCAGCTGGTTGATGAAGATCACGGAGCAGTTCGTCTTCGACACGATGGACGTGAGCTTGCGCAGCGCCTGGCTCATGAGACGCGCCTGGAGACCCATGTGCGCGTCGCCCATCATGCCTTCGATCTCGGCACGGGGCGTGAGAGCCGCCACGGAGTCGACGACGACGACTTCGATGCCGCCGCTGCGGACGAGCGTCTCGACGATCTCCAGCGCCTGCTCGCCGTCATCCGGCTGCGAGACGAGGAGCTGGTCCACGTCCACGCCGATCTTCTTGGCATAGGACACATCCAGCGCATGCTCCGCATCGATGAACGCGGCGCGGCCGCCTTTCTTCTGGACTTCGGAAATGCAATGGAGCGCCAGCGTGGTCTTGCCCGAGGATTCGGGGCCGTAGATTTCGATGATGCGGCCCAGCGGCACGCCGCCGCCGAGCGCGATGTCCAACCCGAGGGAACCGGACGAGACGCGGCCGATGGCCGTCACCGGCACATCGCCCATCCGCATGATGGCGCCGTCGCCGTACTTCTTCTTGATTTCGGAGAGCGCGTTCGTGACCGCGTCGAACTTGAGGGATGCGGGGTCTGTCTTCACGGGTTTCGCATGCTTCACAGGTTCCATGGTGGCGGAGGAGGAAGAGGAGGCTTTCATGATAGGGAAGAGGGGAAAGAAGTGGAAGAAAAGGAGGCGATACGATGGAGGAGCATGGGAGCAAAGGAGGGAACTGGCTGCGGTCTTTCCCGATCTGCCGGCCACCGGAACGCTGGGTGAATGAACGTACACCCAGAATACTACGATCAGATTCTTCGTCAAAAGATTGCTCTTGATGAAGCCTAATAATCATGGTGGTGTAATATCGTACACCTTCCCTTAACGGAGGCGTTCCTGCCGTTGCATCCGCCGTACGACCGTATGCGTGCGCAAGAGAAGAACGCGCAAATCCGCAGGATCGAACATCTTGTCACCGACCACCTCCCCACGCGGGAGGATGCCAAGCATCTTCGCTGCGGTAACCACCTGGAGGTCCGCATCCTCCGAACGCCGCGCCTGATCGGGCACGACAAGATTGAAGTGCTGCATCAACGCGGAAAGGGCTTCCGTGTATCGAACCGGTTCTCCGGCAACCACAGAAGACTGCTGCGCGTACGACGGCTCCGAAGTGATATTCCGCAGCTTTTCCGCGTCCTTTCGGATGAGCTGGAGCAAAACCGGTTGCGCTTGCGGCAAGGGGGCTTCGGAAGTCACGGGAGAGTCTGCTTGCGCCGACGCCTCTGATGCCGCCGATTGTTCCGTGTCGGCAAACGAAGGCCAAGTATCCGACTCCACCGTCTGTTCACCCGTTACGCCGGTCGAAGGAGTCGCCGTGCCCCTCCCCCTGCCGCCACCGGCACTCTGGACACGCACTGCGTCAACGGCGGGAACCGCGTCCGCCACGCATGACTGTCCGGGCGTGGCGCACGTGTAACCGCTTTCGAGGATGCAGGAATCGGAGCAGCCGTCACCGGCCGCCGCATTGCCGTCATCACACGTTTCGGCGCCCGCCATGTCGCCATCGCCGCACACGTTGGTATCCAGCGTGTACGTAAGCGCCTCGTTCGTGTCCGCCGAATCCTTGTTGCCCGCCGTGTCCCGACACGAAATGTAGACGGTCTTCGCGCCGTCCGCTCCCAAATCCGACAACGTGCAGGAAATGGAAGTCGTGCCGTCACCGGTGCAATCATCGTCATCGCTCATGTCGTCGTAGGATTCGTCCGTGACGGATGCGAAGCAGTCTCCTTCCTCATCCAGGTCAAACGTGACCGTCTGCCCGGCATCGGTGATGGTGGAAGCGGAGGCGGGGGAGAAATCCGACGGGGTGGGAGAAACGGTGTCCAGCATGTAGCTCACGGCGTTATTCGTGTCCGCCGTATCCTTGTTGCCCGCCGTGTCCTGACACGAAATGTAGACGGTCTTCGCACCGTCGTCGCCCAGGTCTGTCATGGCGCAGGAAACGGAGGTCGTGCCGTCGCCGTCGCAATCCACGTCGTCGCTCATGTCGTCGTAAGATTCGTCCGTGACGGATGCGAAGCAGTCTCCTTCTTCGTTGAGCGTGACGGCGATGGCGGGCGTGGCGGTGACGATGGTGGCGCCGTCCTCCGGCGAGAACGTGAGGGAGGGGACGGCGGTATCCAGCGTATAGGTCAACGCTTCATTGGTCTCCGCCGCATCCTCATTCCCCGCTGCATCCCTGCACGCCACATAGACAACCTTCTCTCCGTCCTCTCCCAAGTCCGCCGGAGTGCACAGAACGGACTGCGTGCCATCGCCCGTGCAGTCCGTGTCGTCGCTCATGTTCCCGTAGGATTCATCGGTGACCGACGCGCGGCAATCGCCGTTCTCGTTCAGTGAGAACGTAATGGACGGCGTCACATCGTTGACGACGGAGGACGATGCCGGACTGAAGTTGGAAGGAGCGGGCGGAGTGGTATCCAGCGTGTACGCAAGCGCCTCGTTCGTTTCCGCAGTGTCTGCGTTTGTTCCGTCCGTGCAGGCGATGTACACGCTCTTCGCCCCGTCTGCCCCGAGGTCCGGCGCTGTGCAAGACTGGCTCTGCGTCCCGCCGCCCGTGCAGGCATCGCCCGCCATGTCTCCGTACGCTTGGTCGGTGAGGGATATTTTGCAAGTGGCGTTCTCGTCTGTGTCAAACGTGATGTCCTGCGTGGCGTCAGTGATGGTGGAGGCCGAGGCCGGACTGAAGTTAGAGGGGACGGGAGGAGCGGCATCCAGCGTGTACGTAAGCACCTCGTTTGTTTCTGCGGAATCTTTGTTTCCGACCGTGTCTTGGCAGGCGATGTATATATGTTTCTCCCCGCCTGCTCCCAAATCAGAAAGCGTGCAGGATTGAGAGGTTGTGCCGTCTCCGGTGCAGTCGTCGTTGTCTGCCATATCGTCATAACTTTCATCCGAGGTTGAAGCCCTGCAATCTCCGGCTTCGTTTACTTCAAAAGTAATTGTTGGCGTTGGGTCGTCAATCGCTGAGTCAGAAGCGGGAGTAAAACTTCCCGGAGTGCTGTAATAGACGGTGGCAGCAACATGATCAATTAGTGCCCGAGAGTCTACGGGTCCTGGCGCATTCAATCTCACAGATATTGCCACGCCAAAACTAGATGAATTTATATCATTCGACTCCCAAGTTTCTCCCCATAAGCTAGAATTGCTCCCGAATGTATCAATGATTTCAGAGCCCTCCCATTCTTCACTGTCTGACAGATTCGTTGAGCTTATATTGCCTCCTTTTATTATTTTTATCAGAGAGTTATAAACATCTCCCCCAGAACTTTCATCTGTCCTTTCTATGTCAATAGCAATTCCATTGATTATGGATCCATCCGGAATTGAAAAATTAAGGGGAATATATAGAATCTGCCACCAACGACTGACGTTTTCTCTCTTTGAGAAGCCATAAACCTAGAGTGTTTGGCGAATATTTACTTTCTGCCACCAAACACCATGGCTTCTACTCCCGTTTGC
>JAQVMB010000039.1 GCA_028703835.1 Candidatus Peribacteraceae bacterium
GGGCAAACGGGAGTAGAAGCCATGGTGTTTGGTGGCAGAAAGTAAATATTCGCCAAACACTCTAGGTTTATGGCTTCTCAAAGAGAGAAAACGTCAGTCGTTGGTGGCAGATTCTATATATTCCCCCTATTTTTCTTGCACCGAGTATCCTGTCTGTTGTTTCTTATTGCCCCTCATGAGCATCGTCACCAAAACCGGCGACAACGGAGACACGGGTCTCGTGGGCGGAGGACGCATCCCCAAATCCGATGTCCGCCTGCATGCCTACGGGACGGTGGACGAGCTCAACGCATTCCTGGGGGCGGTGCTGGCGTCACTCCATTTCCCCCTATCCCCCGACCCCTTTCCCCCACGGGGGCAAGGGGAGAGCCTCCGTCCTGTGCCCCCCTCTCCCGTGGGAGAGGGGCTGGGGGTGAGGGAACATGTGCAGCGGTTGCAGCACCTGCTCTTCCGCTTGGGCGCGGACCTGGCTTCTCCCGCAACCGTGAAGAATACGAAGCGCATCGGGAAGGAGCACACGGAAGAAATCGAAGGATGGATCCGCGAGCTGGAATCGGCGCTGCCGCCCCTCACGCAATTCATCCTGCCCGGCGGGACGAGGGCGGCCGCACAACTGCATGTGGCGCGCACCGTGTGCCGTCGAGCCGAGCGATGGACCGTTGCCCTCTCCGAATTCGAAGACGTGAACCGCGAGGCGATCGTGTTCCTCAACCGCCTGAGCGACTACCTGTTCCTCGCTGCACGGGAAATGAACCGCGCGGCGGGGGCGGAGGAGGCGAAGGTGATATATTGATCAGGCTGGCCAGAAATTCAGCACCAATAACAACGTAAAGAACGCGATGAACGGAACGCCGATGCTCCAGAGGAGGACGGGGGAGTGGCGTCCGGAGGGACGCAGGCTCTCGTACAAACTGATGCCCGCGTACAGGAGCGCCGTGAGTGCGAGGGGAAGATCCGCAACTTGCATCCACCATGCGGACCATGCCGCCGACGCGGGCTGCTTCAGAAACACCACCGCCAGGAAAAATGTGGCACCGAGGAGATAGAAGAAGAAAGCAGAGAGGGTGTGGAGCGTTCGAAGCATGGAAAATAAGAAAGTGGGCAGTGATCAGTGGTCAGTGGTCAGTGTATTGCGAAAGGAGTACATCATCCTACTTAACTCATCGATGCCATCGAGCAATTGTTGCGTTTTGGCATCCGAAAGATAGCCAAACCGTTGTGACAGCAACGTTTGTGTCTCCAATTCAGCGAGAGAACCCTTCGCGATGAGAATGAAATTTGCGAAATCCTTGTTGGTGGTGCGCTGACTGCCTTCAGCGATATTCGATGGAACTGCCGTCGCTGCCGCACGCATCTGGGCAATGAGACCAAACCGTTCTTCCTTGGGATAGTCCTTCGTAACCGTGTACACCGTTTCGGCGATATCCATCGCTTTCTGCCAAATGGAAAGCTTCTTGTAAGGCAACTTCAACATGGTGCACATCATATCACTAATCTGCATTCAGAGATTACTGATCACTGACTTCTGACCACTGACCGCTCAAAGCTGTCTCGCCTTCTGCTTGTGCTGCACCGTGAGGCGCTTGCGGCCCTGCCGACGCCTGCGCGCGAGCACTTTCCGTCCGTTGGCCGTCTTGCTGCGCTTGAGGAAACCGTGCGTCCTCAGGCGTTTGCGCCATCTGAGCTTGTTCAACATAGCCGGGAGAGAGTAGCGGGAAGGATGGGCGTCGTAAAGGGAGAAAAAGGACTCAAAGGAAGCATAGGAAGCAAAAGAATCAAAGGATGACGCGCAAATGCTGTTCCTCTGCTTCCTATGCTTCTTTTGCTTCCTTCCACTGGTTCCCCCGCCCTCCTTCGATTAGACTTCGCCCCATGTACACGATCACAAAACTGGCCTCCGGCCTCCCCATCCTCACCGCCTCCAGCGCCAGCACGGAATCCGTCACCGTCCTCGTCTTCGCCGGCGCAGGCTCGCGCTACGAGACGCAGAAAGACCGCGGCATCAGCCACTTCCTGGAACACATGTTCTTCAAGGGCGGCAACAAATACCGGAACACGAAAGAAGTGAGCGCGGCAATCGACGGCGTGGGCGGGGATTTCAACGCGTTCACGGGAAAGGAATACGCGGGCTACTACGTGAAAGTGGCCGCCGAACAGGCGCGGCTCGCCTGCGACGTGCTCAGCGACATGCTCCTGCACGCCTCCTTCCCGCCGGAAGAAATCGAGAAGGAGCGCGGCGTGATCATGGAAGAAGAACGCATGTACCAGGACACGCCCATGTACCGTTCGGGATGGGATTTCGAAGAGCTGCTGTACGGCGACCATCCGCTGGGCTGGGACACCATCGGCACGGAGCAGGTGATCAAGACCGTGACGCAGGCGGACTTCCAGAACCACAAGGACAAGCTCTACACGGCCGGCAACCTGGTGGTCACCTTCGCCGGGAAGATCAACGAGGCGGAGGCTTCCTCCTTCGCTGAGGAATATTTCGCGCCCATCGCCGGCACCCAGCGGCAGCAATTCCAACCCCTGAAAGACTATGGGAAGAAGCGGGTGTTCCTGCGGACGAAGAACACCGAACAGGCGCACCTGGTGCTGGGCGTGCCCGGCGTATCGGCCCTCCACGACGACTACTTCGCGCAGAAGCTCCTCGCCGTCATCTTGGGCGGCAACATGAGCTCGCGCATGTTCCTCAACATCCGCGAAGCCAAGGGCCTGTGCTATTACATCGCCACGGAAGTGGACAGCTATCTCGACGCCGGCTCGCTCTCCACGCGGGCGGGCGTGGACCAGTCCCGCATGAAGGAGGCCATTGCGGCCATCCGGCATGAATACGAGGCCTGCGCCGCATCGGGCGTGACGGAGGAGGAACTGGCGCGCGCCAAATCGTACTTCAAAGGCAAGATCACCCTGTCGCTGGAAGACAGCGAAGAGCGCGCGCACTTCTACGGCAAGCAACAGTTGCTCTATCCCCGGACGCGCGACATCCCCGAGTACTTCGCGGAGATCGACCGCGTGACCGTCCCGCAGGTGAACGCGCTTGCCGCCCGCCTGCTGCAACCTGCCAGCCTGCGCCTGAGCGTGATCGGCAAGGAAGAGGATTCCGCCGGCCTGGAAGCCCTCCTTTCCTGACCCGATAGCCCGACCACTTCACCGTTGCACGTCAACGACAGTTCTGTAAGCGAACGTCTTTCCCCGCGTCTGTGAATCTGCACGCAACACTTCCGCCATGAAACGCATGGTTCTCCTCCTCGCGGCAGTCGCTCTCCCGCTCCTCCTGGAAGCGCGGGCAAGGAGGCGAAAGAAAGGAACAATAATGCGCGGGGACCACGTGCCCGCCGCCCGTCCGTGACCGCGGCCGCAACCGGAATGCAGACGCTTCAGAAGAAAGGAGAGGGAAAGGGGGGGCGGAGAGGGTCCGTCCCCCAACGGTTTCAATCCCCCTTCCGCGCTCCGTACACACAAAACGGGCCCATTCTCCTGTAAGTGCATCCGCCGCACCCCGTCATCGAAGCCGTGTCCCGCCCGGCTCCGCCCTCCGTCCCCCCCAACCCCATGCGTTCACCGTTTTTCCATCACGCCGTCCGGACGATCGGCATCGGCCTTCTCCTCGCCGCCCCGCTGACGCCGGGGCTCGGCGCAACCTACGAAGAACAAGAGCGGAACGACCTCGATGCCGCCAGCGGTTCGCTGCTCAACACCATGCAAGACACGCTCCCGTTCGGAACCGTGATCCGCTCGCAATACGGCGAGGCTGCATCGGAGCCTGCGACCCAAGTGGGAGGATTCCTGGAAACCCGGGCCTCGGGTTCCGACGAAACCCGGTGGCTGGAGGAATGCCGCACGGCATTCGGCGACAGCCCCTTCTGCGATATGGACACCCTG
>JAQVMB010000009.1 GCA_028703835.1 Candidatus Peribacteraceae bacterium
CGCGGATGCGTCGGGATCTGCTGCGTGCAGGAACCTTGGCGAACGGCGTGAAGGTGGTGCGCGTGGGTATCGGCTCTTCCTTCGACAAATGGCTCTTCCCTTTCGTCGCTCCGTTCGCCGTTCGCCGGCTTCGTCCGCAGGTTGTCCATGCGGTGCTGGAATCATTTGCCGGCTTGGCGATGGTGTTCTGCCGCTTCCTCTGCCCTTCCGCCAAGCGCATCCTTACCTGCCAAAGCACGAATACGTCTTTTCTTGTCGGGCTGATGCATCGTGCCGCGGACCATGTGACGGTGATCAGTTCGGTGCTCTTGGAACGGGCGAACGGGTTCGGGAAGGAGGCGGCGCTCATTCCCAACGGCATCGACGGACGGGCGATCGCGGAAGCGTGTGCGTTGTTCCCGAAGGTGCCCGGCCGCGTACTGTTCGTCGGGAGGCTGGAACCGATGAAAGGGGTGGATACGCTGCTCGCTGCGCTCGCTTCCCTCACCCCCGGCCCCTCTCCCGCAGGGAGAGGGGAGCACCTGAGAATCGTTGGTGACGGCTCATTGCGGAAAGAATTGGCGGCGCAGGCGGCTCGGCTCGGCATCGCCGATCGTGTGACATTTGTCGGTTATGTTCCCGTCCCCGCGGTGTACGGTGAGTTCGCGCAGGCGGAGATCTTCGTCGGCTTGTCACGATCCGAAGCATTGGGGAATGTTTTCCTGGAGGCGCAGGCGGCCGGTTGCGCGGTCATCGGGACGAAGGTCGGCGGCATCCCGGACATCGTCGAAGACGGCGTCACGGGCATGCTCGTCCCGCCCGATGATGCGGAAGCGGCGCGGACGGCCATCGAGCGATTATTGCAGTCTTCCGACGAACGTTCCCGTCTGGCGACGGCGGGGAAAGATCATGCGAAACACTATGATTGGGATGCGATTACGGAGAGGTATGCGCAGATCTATATCGAAGCGCTTCGCTGATTGCGCACCAGTTCCGTCGCGCGGAAGAGGCTCTCGAACGTCCCCGCGTCGATCCATTCTTTCTGCAGGACGGTGGCGGCCAGAGACTTCGCTTCCATGTATGCCCTGCTCACGTCGGTGATTTCCAATTCTCCGCGTGCGGACGGTTTCATGGTACGGATGATCTCGAAGCAGTGCTTGTCGTACACGTAGCAGCCCGTGACGGCGAAGTTTGATTTTGGCCGTGGCGGCTTCTCTTCGATGGATGTGACGCGGAACGTTCCTTTTGCCACGGATCCATCAATGTTCGCGACGCCGAAGCGTTCCGGGTCCGGGACTTCTTTCAAGAACACATGCCCGCCGCTTTTGAAATTCTTGATGATGGGGGCGAGATCATCGAAGAAGATGTTGTCGCCCAGGATGGCGCAGACGGGGGAACCGTCCACGAAACTTTCCGCCAGGCCCAATGCTTGCGCGATGCCGCCCGGCTTCTCCTGCACCTTGAAAGCGAAGGAACAGCCGAAGCGCTCGCCGGACCCGAGGAAATGCGTCATCTGGTCCAGATGCTCTTTTCCGGTGATCACGGCGATGTCACGGATACCCGCGTCCAGCAGGACCTGCAGGGGATACAGGATGAGGGGCTTGTCGTAGACGGGGAGCAGGCTCTTGTTCGTCACATCGGTCAACGGCCGGAGCCGCGATCCCGTGCCGCCGCAGATGAGGACGCCTTTCATGGGACGGGGGGATAGTACACGTTTTGAAGGATTCCAACGATGCCAAGGAGTCCAAAGAATCCAATGAAACCAACGATGATACGCATATGGTTCCTCGGATTCCTTGGTTTCTTTGGTTACATTGGCTTCCTTTCAAAGACTGGACGTACATCATTTCTGGTACTATGGGGAGGCATGAATCTCCTCGTCACCGGCGGCGCCGGCTTCATCGGCTCACACTTCGTCCTGCGACATATCGCGCAGCGGCCGGACGACACCGTCGTGGTGCTCGATAAGCTGACGTACGCGGCGGACAAGGAGTTCCTGGATCCCGTGAACGAGCGGATCCGGTTCTACAAGGGGGACATCATCGACGTGCAGGTGGTGTCGGAGATCATCCGGCGGTACGACATCGATGCCATCGTCAACTTCGCGGCGGAGACGCACGTGGACCGCAGCATCGCGGATCCCATCCCCTTTTTGCATACCAATATCCTCGGCATGCAGAGCCTCATCGAAGTTTGCAAGCTCTTTCCCAAGACCCTCCTCCTCCATATTTCCACGGACGAAGTGTACGGCGATTTGGAGGATGGTGAGCGGGCGCGCAAGCCCGATGACCCTCTCACGCCCAGTTCGCCCTACGCGGCCAGCAAGGCGGCGGGAGACTTGCTGCTGCTGGCGGCGGTACGCACGTACGGCATCCGCGCACGCATCACGCGCTGCACGAATAATTACGGCCCGCACCAAGCTTCTGAGAAGTTCATTCCCACCGTCATCCGCAATGCTTTGGCGGGGAAACCTGTTCCCATCTACGCCACGGGGAAGAACAAGCGCGATTGGCTTTTCGTGTACGACCATTGCGACGCGATCGAGTTCCTCCTCACGCGTGATGACATCGACGGGCGCGTGTTCCATGTCTCGGCTGATGCGGAGCGGGAGAACATGGATGTCGCCAAGACGCTCCTCCGGCTGCTCGGGAAGCCCGAGACCCTGTTGCAATCCGTGCCCGACCGTCCCGGCCATGATTGGCGCTACGCGTTGGATTCCTCGGAGTTGCGGGGGCTCGGTTGGAAGCCGGCGGTGACATTTGAAGAGGGGCTGAAGAAGACCGTTGATTGGTACGTGGAGAGGGCAGGAAGGTGAGAAAAGGCAGGAAAGGCAGGAAAGCGTTCCGGGAAGAGCCTTTTCGAGTACAAACCTTCCTGCCCTTCCTCACGTTCCTGCCTTTCCTGCCCTCTTTCCGCTACCATGTGCTGGATGAAAATTGTCTTAGCTACGGGCATTTATCCACCTTCCATCGGCGGTCCCGCCACGTACGTGCGGAAGCTGGCGAATGTGCTCGTGGAACGGGGCGAAGACGTGACGGTCATAACCTTTGCTCCGCGCGGGCCGTTGCCGCAGGACCCATGGCGCGTGGTCCCGGTGGCGCGGTGGGGCGGGTTCCCTTTCCGCTGGATCCGGTATGCCCGGGCGTTGCGGCGCGAGGCGAAAGACGCGGACGTCGTCTATGCTTTTTCCGCCGTGAGCGTGGGGATGCCGCTTCTGCTTGCGCGTTTGCGGAAGCCCCGGAAGGTATTGCGGCTCGGCGGTGATTTTCTCTGGGAGCGCTATACGGATTTGCGCGGCAAGAAAACGCTTCGGGAGTGGTATGCCGCCCGTCCTTTCGGCATCGTGTTTTTCGGGCGGCTCCTGCGCACGTTCCATCATGTCGTTTTCAACACCCGGTTCCAGGAACAGCTTTACGAGAAGGTCTACCCACGGCTCCCCCGTCATTCCGTCATCGAGAATGCCCTTCCCCAGGGGGAACTCCTCCTGCATGCGAAGCATGATCCGCTCCGCATCCTCTTTCTCGGCCGCTTCGTCCGTTTCAAGAACCTGCGTCCGCTCCTCATGGCCGTCGGCAATCTCCCGCATGTCACGCTGACGCTCGTAGGAGAGGGGCCGGCATCGAAGGAGCTTTCGCAGATGGCGCTGCGCCTGCGCCTGAAAGGGCGCATCACCTTCCTCCCGCCCGTGCAGGGGGAAGAGAAGGACAAGGTGTTGCGGGAGCACGACGTGCTCGTCATACCCTCGTTCACCGAAATCAGCCCGCACGCGGCGCTGGAGGCGCGTGCCGGCGGCCTCCCCGTCCTCCTCACGGAGGAGACGGGACTGGGTGAGGAGCTGCGGCAGGGGATGATCCTGATGCCCCTGCGCACCGCCGAGGAGATCACCCGTGCGATCCTGGAAGTGGAGCACGCGTATCCCGACGCCGCCGCCTTCGCCTCTTCGCCGTTCCGGCGTCGGTCGTGGGAAGATGTGACGACGGAGCACCAGGAATTGTTCCGTGTCATCGCATGAAGCTCCTCATGATCTCCGGGGACCGTTCCCTTGCCGCCGGAAAGAAGGCGGCATTCTGGTACACGCTCGAACTGTTGCGGACGCACTTCGAGCGCATCGACATCATCACGCCGCAGGCCGCCGATTCCGAACCGCCTCCCCCCTTCGATAATGTCTTCCTCCATCCTTCGCCGCGGGGTTTGCTGCGCCAGCCGGGCTGGATCGTGCGGAAGGGGCGGGAACTCATCGCGCGCCACGGGCATGGCGTGATGACCGTGCATGAGTATCCGCCGTTCTACAACGGCATCGGCGCGCTCCGGCTTTCGCGGAAGACGGGCGTGCCCGCGGTGTTGGAAATCCACCATATCGTGGGGAAACCGATTGCTTCTTCCGCGTCGGAACTCGCGGGGAGGGTTCTGTCCCGTCTGTTCCTGCCTCCGGAGGCGCGCCGGTTCGCCGCCGTCCGGACCGTCAACCAATCCGTGCGGGCGACGCTGATGCACTGGGGGGTGCCGGGCAGGAACATCGCGGTGGTGCCGTCGTTCTACCTCAACCCCGATGTTCTGGAGCCGGAATGGCTGGCGCCCAAGCTCTACGACTTCGTCTTCTGCGGCCGTCTTGCGCCCAACAAGGGGCTTTGCCAGACGCTGGATGCCTTGCGCAGGATTCCCGATGCCACGCTCCTCGTCATCGGAGACGGGCCGGAACGGGCCGCGTGCGAGCGCCGGGCGCGACGGTGGGGGATCGCGGACCGCGTGACGTTCGCGGGGTGGCTGCCGACGCAGGAGGATGTGGTGCGCCACGTGCGGTCGGCGCGGACGTTCATCCTCCAGTCACGCAGCGAGGGGGGGCCGCGGGTGGCCCTCGAAGCCATGGCCTGCGGTCTTCCGGTGATCGCGACGCCCGTGGGGATCATGCCGGAGGTGATCCGCAGCGGGGAGAACGGCATCCTCGTCCCCTTCGGGACGGGACCGCTCCTGAGCGCCATGAAGCTGCTCCTCTCGGATACCGCTTTGCGCGGTCGCATCGGGCATGCTGCGGTGGAGATCGTTGCGCGTTTCGAGCGGCGAAAAGCCATCGCCGCCTACGCCGAATTCCTCACGCTCGTGGGGCACGGGGCGTAGGGCATTGCTTTTCTCTCCGGCGTATCATGAAAGACATGAACAGTACTGCGCAGGGCGGCACGGACCAGCAAGCATCAGGCGGCATTCCGGATGGCCGGTGCATTGCGATCGTGGGCATGAACGGCGTGGGCAAATCCAATTTTGGCAGAAGCCTGGCATCCAAACTGCAGATGAAACGCATCGATACCGACGTCGAATTTCGAAAAAGGCATGGCAAAGAAGAGGGTTATATCCGTCTTCATGGCTGGGCTGCTTTTCGAAAAATGGAAGAAGAAATCGTGTTCCGCTCGTTGCTTCCCGGCCATGTGGTCATTTTGGGCGGAGGCAGCGTGGAATCCCCGGACGTGCGCAAAGCCCTTCGTGAAAAGGCCACGGTGCTTTGGCTCCAGGCGGGCAGGAAGCGCGTTCAGAAGCATCTGAAAGCCGCCAAGGTGCAACGTCCGGAATTTGCGAAAGGATTGATGTCCGCGACGGTAAAAGTGCTCCTGCAAGAGAGGACTCCTCTCTACGGCGAGGTGGCGCATTTCGCCATCCAACCACGCGTCCGGTTTTCGGAGCAGATTCCCGTCGCTCTGGGTTTTCTTCGCACTAAACAGTTTCCGGGAGCGGCGCGGCGGGCAAGGAATGATGTTCGGTAGGAGGATCCAGTATGATACCCTGCGTCTCTTTCATGAAACTCCTCGTCGTCGCGCAACGGGTCGACAGCCGGGATCCCATCCTGGGGTTCTTCCATGCTTGGCTCGCGGCGTTCGCCGAGCGGTGCGAGACGGTACTGGCGGTGGGGCAGGCGGTCGGCGCGCACGATCTGCCCGCCAACGTGTCCGTCCGTTCGCTGGGGAAGGAGCGGGGATGGGGACGCTTCACGCAGGTCATCCGGTACTGGCGCCTTCTCCGGAAATTGCGCGGGGAATATGACGCCGTCTTCGTTCACATGTCCCCGGTGTGGGTCGTCCTGGGATTCCCGCTCCTCTTCCTGCTGCGCAAGCCGGTCTATCTCTGGTACGAGGTGCGGCGGGGCGGCAGGGTCCTGCGATGGGCCGTTCGCTGCGCGCGGTGCGTCTTCAGCGCCACGCCGTACGGCCTGCCGTTCCGTTCCCCGAAGAACCTCGTCGTCGGGCACGGCATCGACGTCGACCGTTTCCGGCCCGGAGGGGACCGCGATCCGCGCCTGCTCTGCGCCGTCGGGCGCATCACGAGGATCAAGAACCTTGAGCAGTGCCTCCGGGCGCTCGCGGACCTTCCCCCGTCGTACCGGCTCTTCCTGGCGGGCGGCACGGTGACGCGCGATGATGAGCGGTACCGCGAGGAGCTGCAGGCGTTCCTGCGCAAGCGGAGGCTGGAGGAGCGTGTGGTGATGCGTTGGATCGCCCCGGAAGAACTTCCCGCCGTGCTGCGGCAATGCTCGCTCTTCCTGCACGGGGGGGGAGGGGGGTTGGACAAGGCGCTCCTGGAAGCGATGGCATGCGCCTGTCCGGTGGTGTCATCCTCGGCGGCCGCACAGGAATTGCTTCCGGCTTCCTGCCGTGCCACGACGGAGACGTTCTCGGCGCGTGCGGCGGCATTGCTGTCGCTTCCCGATGCGGATCGGGAAGAACTCGGCCGAAGACTCCGCGGGATCGTCGTTTCGTCCCACGGCCTTCCCTCTCTTGCGGATCGTCTGGTGGCGGAGATGGAAAAGGCTTCCTAAAGCGCCTTCTTCAACTTTTCGCCCGTCTCATCGACCATCGCGAATGATTGCCCATGGCGAAGTTGCGGTTCCCGTTTGCGCCGAATGGCGTTGAGGAGGGGGAGGGTCGGCAGGGAAGGGAGGGGGTACGGGCTGCCCGTCAGGCGCGTGTAACATTCCTGGATCGTGTGGATGGCGAGGAGGCCTCCCAGCACGCGCGGCAATGCCGTCCCGCCCCAGCCTTCTTCCGGCGCCGATTCCAGATAATCCAGCGTCTGTTCCGGCGTGCGGAAGTAGGAGAGGAGCATCACGGCCGCACTGAGGCCGAAGTACTCCGCGACGTACGTGTCCCGCTCTTCCTTGGGGACGATGGCGCAGCGGTAGCCCTTTTCCAGGAGCGTCTCGTTCGCTTTGTCGAAGCTGTCGTAGCGGCGCAGCTTCCCCCCCGTGTGGTCGACGTGGTTGTTCCCGTCGGCCGGCGCGAAGGAGAGGCGTTCCCGTACGTACGTTTCCCTGTCGAAGGCGATGCAGTACGTTCCGCTCGGTTCGTAGTCCTTCTCCCCGATCCGGAAATGCCACCAGCCCCGGGGAATGAAGCTGATCGATGCGGTGTTCGGCTGCGCGAGTTCCCGTCGCACCGTGTCGAGGGCCGCGGGGCTGATGATGAAGACATCGTCGTCGCAGACCCAGGCGATCCGGCGGTTGCGCGCGACGGTATAGAGGAACGCATCGCACTTCATCGCGTGGCGGGGGTTGAGGAACTTTTGGATCCTCGCTCCCGGGAAATCCCGCCGCCTCAGCGTGCCGGAACAGTCGAAGATGGTGACATCCACCTTGTCTCCCAGGTTCTTGCGCACGAGGTGGTGCCAGATGCGCACCATCGGCGGGAGGATGTTCATCGTGAAGAGGGCGGGCTTGTCGTCGGGCGGCAGGGTGGGGCGGGTCAGGTAGAACCACGCTGTTGGAAGGCCGGTGCGCAGCGCGCTTCGGATCGAGAAGCGCTTGAATGCGTGCGGGATGAGCTGGTAGTAGTTGCGAGCCATGGGAGAGAGAATTCGACGGAAGGGATGGTACACTGCCGCTTGCGCGCCTGCGCTCTTCCCCATGATATCAGTCTTTGCCCGCCATTTGCCGGACGTTCCCCATATCCCCCTGCTCTATCCCAATTTGGGGAGGCAGGAGCGCGAATCCATCCTGTTCCTGAACAATGCCTTCCGGCGCCTGACGGATCCGATCGTGCGGACGGTTGACCGGCCGGAAGATGCGGATTTCCTCCTCGTCCCGCACAACTACTCCTCCATACGGCGGGAGACGGGGTACTTTTCGGACATGGTTCGGCTGGCCGAACGTACAGGGAAAAAGATTCTCGTGTTTTGGCACGGAGACGGCGACGGTCCGGTGCCGTATCCCCACACCGTCATTGTCCGAACCTCTCAGTACCGGTACCGGATGCGGCCGAACGAAATCATGATGCCGGCGTATGCGGAGGATTTGCTCGGTGATGCGTCGTTGCAGGTGCGGTCGAAGGGGGAGGGTACACCCGTCGTGGGGTTCTGCGGATGGGTGACGTACAAGAATGCGAAGAATGCCGTCGGGACGACGGTCAAGAACGCGCTCGTGGACGTGCGGAAAGCCTTCGTACGGAATCCCGCTCTGGAAGCCGAAAAGAAAGGCATCACGCTTCGGCGGAAAGCCTTGGCCGTCCTGGAATCAAGCGCGAGGGTGCGGTGCAACGTCATCCGGCGGCGCAGCTACTCCGGCCATGCTTCCACCATCGGCCTCGACCCCGCCCAGGCGCGGCGGGAGTACGTGGACAACATGCTCCGGTCGGATCTCAGTCTCGTCGTGAAGGGGGACGGCAACTACTCGTACCGGTTCTACGAAGCCCTCAGCCTCGGCCGCGTTCCGCTTTTCCTCGATACCGCGTGCTGTCTCCCGCTCGCGGATGTCATCGATTACGGTTCGTTCCTCCTTACCGTCGATGTGGCGGATCTTTCCCGTCTGGCCGACATCGCCGCGGAACGGTTCGCAGCTCTTTCGGACGAAGAATTCCAGGCGATGCAGAAGAGCGCCCGCGCCGCGTTTGACCGGTATTTGCGCGTGGATCGCTATCTTCCCTATCTGTGTGATCGCGTGTTACCCCGTTATACGTAGACGAAAAACTTGTAGAGGAAGAAGTTCCAGGAGACGGTGGTGCCGATACCCAGCACTTTCGCGAGGGTCGGGTCCATCCCCGTCCATTCCACCAATGCGTAGACGATGAATATCTGTGCGAGAATGTTCCACGTCGTGAGGATCGCATAGCGTACCGAGTGCTTCAGGACGGATTCTTTCTTTTTGAAGACGAAGTATTTGTGGAGGACGAAAGCCGCGACGATGCCGATGCCGCTCGAAACGGGCGTCGCGAGGAGGTACCACATGCCCAAGACGAGCATGAGACGGTAGGAGAGGAGTTCCGTGAGGGCTGCGGTCCCCCCGCTCATGAGGTACCGGGAGAATTGGAACGCGTGGTGCAGGTGGCGATGCCAAAGGGGGGGGAGGCGAGTGAACATGGCGGCTATTGTCGGTGGGAGGACCGGTTCTGTCCATCAGAAGGCCGTTTCATTGCACTTCTATGGGCCCTTTCCAAGATGGCGTTTGCAAGCGCCGCTGGATCGCCCGGGGGGCAGAGAGACACGAGCGGATGCGAGGCGAAGCGTTCGCGGATAGCGGGTGTATCCGCCGTCACCACGGGGACGCCGCATGCGACGGCGTCATAGACTTTGTGGGGAATCACGCGCAGGGCTTTATCGGAAGTTCCGAAAATGCCGAGGCACAGGTCCGCATCGCGGATGAGTGATGGCAGTTCCTCAATGCCGACGGGGGGGCGAAAAGTGACGTTCTGCAATTGCAACGCCTGCGAGAGTGCACGCATTTCCGCTTGGGTTTGCCCTCCTCCTACCAGCATAAAGCGGATATGCCCATTATTTTTCTGCACGATGGCCGCCGCGCGAAGGATGGTTTCGATGCCTTGCAGCGGGATGTAACTGCCGTAGAAGAAGACGTCGAATGCCGCATGAGCGGACCTCTGTTGTGCCGGAGGTTTGAACAGGTCTTCGCGCGCACGGAGATACACCACTTCCACGCGCTCCGGTGAGAGGCGGAAGCGCCTGCAGAAAAATTCTTTCTGCGCCTGCGTGTCCACCAGGACGCGGTCGGCCAGATGGCAGCTCACGATATCCATGAGGAAGGCCATCCACGCTCGCGGATGCCACGGTGAGAAGAGGCGCCGATCAGAGACGTTGCTGTCGTACAGCGAGACGAATGCGTCGAAGAGAAGAGTTTTGCGCGGCCGGCGCGTCAGGAGCCAGGCGAGCGGTACCAGGTAGTGTCCCGGGAAGGTGACGAGAACCGTGTCGCAATCGCTCTTCATCGTCTTCCACTGCGCCCGCAAGGCACGCATTTTTCCGACGAATCCCCGTACATCCGTATGGCATTCACGGAGGGTTCCTCCCTGTCCTTCGATGTACCGGCAGATCGTCCAGTACCGCGGGGAAGTGCGGTCGTGATAGCCGAAAGTGCAGATCGATGGCCGGACGGGGATGGAGGTCACAGGGGCATCATAGAGGATTCCGAAGAAGCCGAGGAAGCCGACGATCCTTCGTCTTCGCTCAGGACAAGTGCCGAGGAGTGGCAGCTGTTCCATTCGTTCGCCTTTTGCCATAGTTCCTCGGAATCCTCGGAATCCTCGGTTTCGTCGGTTTCTTCCCCTTTGGTCCTCCGTTCTGCTTCCTCTATCCTAGTTCCGTGCGCATCACATACGTCTTCCACGGGCGCTTTCCGACCGAGAAGGCCCACGGCCATCAAGTGGCGCAGGTTTGTACGGCCTTATCCCGCCTCGGCCATGCCGTTACCATCGTCGCACCGACGGTGGCCAACAACATTGCCGCCGATCCTCGTGCGTACTACGGCCTTCCCTCCGACGTGTGCGTGGAACGTCTGCGGCATTCCGACGGTTTCTCGTTGCCGCTTGTGCCGGGATTCCTGAAGTACGCCGTCACGCTTCTGGGGTATCGCCGCGCTCTGCGTTCGTATTTGGGTCATCATCCGTCCGATCTTCTCTACCTTCGATCGCCCTATCTCCTTCGCACCGTATTGCGGGCGACCACCCCGGTTCTTCTGGAACTTCACGATCTTCCGCGCCGGAAGCGGGCGGCTTTCGCCCGCCTGTGCAATCGCTGCACGCGCATCGTTTGCCTCACGACTCCGCTCCGGAAGGAACTGATTGAACGGGGTGTCCATCCGTCACGGATCATCGTCGAAGGCGATGCCGTGGATCTCCGTCGTTTCGAACAGACCCCCCCTTCCCCTGCCCCCCTTCCCCCCGATGAGCTGCCCAAGGTGCCTGTCATCGGCTACGTCGGGTCACTCGTGACGCGGGATACCTTGGAGAAAGGTGTGCGGGAGCTGTTGCAGGCGTGTGCTCTCTTAACGAAGAGAGGAATGTCGTTCCGCGTGAAGATCACGGGGGGGCCTCAGCGGTGGGTGGAGGCGTACCGTGCCCTCGCGAAGGATTTTGGCATCGCATCACTCGTGCATTTCGACGGCCCCGTTCCTTCCGCCGATGTTCCCGCGGCGATTGCGGCGTGCAATGTGTGTGTGTATCCCGCTCCGGGGACGAACCATCCCTACTTCCGTCGCGATACGTCCCCCCTCAAAGTCTTCGAGTATCTCGCGGCGGGCCGGCCCATCGTCTGCGCGGATCTTCCTCCTTTGCGCGATGTTCTGAGTGAGGAGACGGCGGTGTTTTGTCCTCCGGGGGATCCGGCTGCGCTCGCGGATGCGCTGGAGAAAGTCCTGCGCGATCCGTCGTTGGCCACGTCGCTTGCGGCACGGGGAAAAGAACTCGTTCGCCATCATACGTGGGAAGAGCGGATGAAGAGGGTGTTATCTTTTTGAAGGGAGAGCGGGTCTTCGACCCGCGGGCCCTCACATTCCGATGGTGCGGGCATCTGTAGCCCCGCACGTCGAAGACGTGCTCTGGGGGGGAGGGGTAAATGGCGAGGAAGGCCTTAGATGACGGTCCGGGCGAGTTCGGTATTCGTTTTGTGCGTCAGCCCCGGCGTGTCGGAAACGAAGGTCAGGAACTGTTCCAGCTCTTCCCACTGTCCATACCGCTCCATTTCTCGCGCATGGCCGTAGAGATGGAAGAACGGCTGCGACGTTTCCAGCGCATGCGTGAAGAGCGCCTTGGCCAAGTTGAGCCAGTTTCCGCAGGAGCGAAGACCGATGCCGAGCTTGCGCAGACGGGGGTAGTGGGCCCGGAGCGGCCCGAGAGGGTCCAAGTATTTCCAGGGCGGGCGGAAGCTTCTGCGAAAAGGGAACGGCATCACCTGGATGCTCACGGGGAGGGCGAAGCGGTCATTGGCCGTGAACCGGAACATGTCGGTTGTTCGTGCGCAAACGAAGCCGGCTTCCTGCGTGAGTTTGCAGATCCGTTCATCGTGGGCGCCTTTGGGGTAGCAGAAGCTTGTGCAGGGCTTGCCCGTGATTCGTTCCAGCCATCCTTTGCTTTCGTGCAACTCTTTCATCGCCTGCTTGGTCGGGAGCGTGGTGAGACGGGGGTGCGTGAGAGTGTGCGCCCCCACTTCGAAGCGTCCCGACAGCGACCGGATTTCCTCCTTCGAGAGCATACGTTCCCCATGCTGCGTGGCGGGGCAGACATAGAACGTCCCGGTCGTCCCATGCCGTTCGAGGAGTTCGGCGATGCGAAGGTCCGATGCGTAGCCGTCGTCCCAGGAAGTCGTGAAGATCACGGAGGGAGTGTAGCGATTGGAGCGGTCAGCGGACAGCGACAAGCGGCCAGTATCAATCATCTGAGAGCTGACAGCTCATAGCTGACAGCTGTATGCTTTTTCCGTGCGCGTTTGCTTCATCATGCCCGTGCTGGATGCCTTCAAGGGGGGGAACCACCTTCCGCTCCTGCGTGCGGCGTCGCAGACGCAGTTCACCATCCTCACGAACCGGGCGAAGCTGGCGGAGGAGCTCCCGCCCAATGTCACAGTCGTCACGCTCGGGCGGCGCATCGGACCGTACTACTACGGCATCGCCGACCGTCTTTTCGCGCGTGCGGTTCTCCGCGCTTATCCTTCTTCCCATGCGTTCTGGCAGGATTTTGACGTCATCCATCTCAACCAGACGCTCGGCCCTTCGTTGCTCGTACTGAAGGAGACGGGACGCCCTCTGCTGTACGCGCTTCATCATCCCGTCACCGCGGACCGCGATGTGGCCGTGCGGGAGACGAGCGGCTTTGAGCGCCTGCGTTGGCGCCTACGATATGCGCCTCTGATTTCTGCACAGCGGAAACTTTGTCGAGGCGCAGATCACCTGATGGTCGTGTCCGAAACGATCGCCGCCCGCGCACATGCCGAGTACGGTGTGCCGCCGGAGCGGATCAGCGTCGTGCCAAACGGCGTCGATGGCGCAGTGTTCCCGCTTGCGGCGGGGGGAGAGGATTTTGATGTCATCGCGATGGGGTCGTTGCTGCATCCGCGAAAAGGATTCAAATATCTCCTCGAAACATACCGTTTTCTCGCGGCGAAGGGATGCCGCATCGCGGATGTGGGTCGTCGTTCCGATGAACAGCGTGCGCTTCTCGCCCAAATCTCCGGCGTCCGTGCATTCGGGACCGTGAAGCAGGAGGAGCTGCTCTCTCTTCTGGGCCGTTCCAAGACGCTCGTCTCCGCCTCGCTCTACGAAGGATTCGGCCTCTCTCTCATCGAAGCGCTTGCCTGCGGCAAGCCTGCATTCGCTTTTGCGGGCGGGGCGGTGGAAGAGGTGCTCACTCCCGTCGACTCGTCGCTCGTCGTGCCCGTGCGCGATACCCAAGCGCTGGCGGCGCGCATCTTGGCGTTCGTGGCCCTGCCCGCAGCGGAGCGCCATGCCCGCGCCGCCGCGTACCGTGCGAAGGTTCTGGAGCTCTATTCTCTCTCGCGCAGTGCGGAGGTGTTGCAGGCGGTGTATTTCAAACAATCACATCCTCCTTCCGTCGCCAGATAGTCTTCGTCTTTTGACTCCAATATCCAGTTCGCGAAGGAGCGCAGGTCGGGGGCGTTCAGGAGTTCGTCCACGGACCGCACATTGATGCAGACGTTCTGATAGAGGCTCTGGCGGGGGCGGGCGTCCGGTTTCTGCGTGAGTGTGAACGACCGCATGTGCCACGGCCGTTGCAGGAAGAGGGCGTGGGCGTGGAGGCGTCCCAAACGCGTTTCGTCCGCGGAGAGGCGGGAGAAGTCGTCGATGCGGCGGATCTTGTCCAGGTACTCCTCCGGCGTGGAGGAATCTTCCGTAAAGCCCATGCCCGTGTAGCGGCCCGTTCCCGCCGTGAAGACCCGCACGCCGAAGGACGGCGCTTCGATGCCCACGGTGCCGCGGACGGTCACGCAGGCATCGGCGACGGGGAAGAATGAATACGTGCTGATGTCGGTGTCCGGCGCCACGACGCGGATGTTGGCCGGCAGGTTTCCCACGTTCGCCGTGATCGCCAGGACATCGTGAGGTTTGGCGCTCGGGCCCAGGTCTTTCATCTTCCAGACGTAGTCGGGATGCAGCTTCACGATCCAGTTCACGCGGGGGTTTTGGCAGGCCGCCTGCACCGTCGCCACCAGCCATTGTTCGTAGTCCGGGAACAGGTTCGTCCCGTAGAAGAACGTGGCGTCCCAGAGTACGTGCGAGAAGATGATGACGGTCTTTTTCGTCGGATCCAGGCCGAGCTGCGCGCGGACTTGCTCGGGAGTTTTCAGGACTTTTCCCTTCTGGAGGAAGTTGCGGTTGTACCACTTCCCGTGTTCGTAGCTTTCGCGCAGGATGCCCATGAAGGCATTTTCGTGGTCGGGGAGCCAGGGTTGAGACCGTATGGTTTCCCAGCTCTTCCGCGAGACGGAGAACGGGTGCACGTACTTGTTCTCCTTATGGAATCGCTTGAAGACGAGCGTGTCCAAGCGCTGGCCATTGACGTACTGGATCACGTCCAGGCCGCGTTCCACGGCGCAGTCGAAGATCTCGCCGGCGGGGGTGTAGCCTTTCTCGAAGAAGAGGACGTGATCCGGCTTGCTGGCGTCCAGCAGCGCGCGCGCCGCGCGGATGCTGAGAAGTGATTCCTCGTACGCTTCCCGCAGGAATGCGCGCGTCCCTGCGCTGCCCAGATCGAGGCTTCCCACGCGGACTTTGCGCAGGACGGCCGAGAGGGCGTGCTTGCCCGCGTCCACGTCACCCATGGCATACGTGTGCAGCGCATGGAAGGAAGGGGAGCCGTCGAGGAGGTCGCTGACGGCGCGGACGTCATCGGGGTTCCTGCCGCCCGTCGCGTCCCGATAGTCGTCGAAAAAGATGATGTTCGTGATGCCGAATGCGCGGAAATATCGCTCGGCGCGCTTGCAGGAGCGGAAGAGCAGGACCACCGGCGTGCAGCCGCGCGCCTGGAGCGTTTTCAGCAGCATCGCTTCCATCTTCACGTACGCGGGACGGTCGGTGAGGCTCACCATCAGCACCGTTTTTCCGGTCGCCCCTTCTCCTTTTGAGGAGGCCAGGAAAGGGAAGCGGCGGCGCAGCAAGAACTCATCCCACCGCACGGCGGCTTCGTCCGCGAGGAGGGAGGGGTTGGCAAGCAGCCTGCGGACGGAGCGCCAGAGTTTGGGCACGTTGTCGGAGTGGGTCAGTAGGCGAGTCTTTTTTGTACGCGCAGCGGAGCAGTGGCGAGGATATCCGCGATGCGCTTGCCGGCCTTGCCGTCGCCGTAGGCGGCATTGCGCTGATAGGGGCCGTGGGCCATCTGTTTCCGGACGGCGTCCACGATGGCACGGCGGTCGTAGTCCGTGTCGATGACATTGGCGCCGCGGTCCCGGCCCGCCTGACGGGTGCCGATGTTCACCACGGGCACGCCCAGGAAGGCGCCCTCACGGATACCTGCGCTGGAATTGCCTACCATGCAGGCGCAGCGCAGGAGGAGAGGGATGAACGATTCCAGCGGAAGGTTCTTGTAGAAGTGGATGTAGGAATCATCGTTGCGTTCGCGGAACTTGCGGATTTCCCGCGCGATGTCTTCCGAACCCGCGTCGGCGTTGGGCCAGAAGAATGCCGTGGGCATGTGCAGCTCTTCGATCGCTTCGAGGGTCTGCCGCATATGTTCGGCGCTCCGCTCATATTCCGTCGTCACGGGGTGCTGCATCACGACCAGGTACGGTTTGCTGAAGTCGAGCTTGCCGCCCACTCCTTCCAAGGCGAGCATTTCCTGGCCTTCCGGGTTCGCGTGCTTTGCGGCGATGGCGGAGACGATATCCATGCGCGGGCAGCCGACTGTGAAGACGGCGGAGGGATCTTCCCCCATGCGGATGATGCGCTGCGCGGCGGCGTCGTTGGCCGGGAAATGGATGTGTGCGAGTTTGGTGACCGCATGGCGGATGCTCTCATCGATGGTGCCGGTCACTTCCCCTCCCATGGTGTGGGCGAGGGGGATATTCATGTAGGCGGACGCGATGGCCGTGGCCAGCGTCTCGAAACGGTCCCCGACGGTCACCACCACGTCCGGCGCCAGGCCGTGGAACACCTGCGAAATCTCCAGGAGCCCCAGGCCGGTCGACTTCGCCATCGTGAGCGGCGTTTCGCCTTCGATGAGCGTATGGACGGTCGCCGCGGGCGTGAATCCGTCCTTCTCCATCAGCTGCACCGGCGATCCGTACCGTTCCAGGAGGGCGGAGGCGGTCACGACCAGCTGGAGCTGCAGGTCCTTGCGTTCCCGCACCGCGAGCATGACGCTCTTGATACTGCTGTAGTTCGCTCGGGAGCCGACGACGATGCAGATTTTGCGCATGGGTCCGGGGGAGTATACGAGCCGCCGCGTCCGCTGCCTACGGTTTCGGAGGGGCGAATCCTTTCAAATCTTTCGCTTGCAGAAGCGTATGTGCGGGTATATCTCTCATTGCCGTGCAACCGATGACAAGCGGGAGAAGACGGGAGGGGAGGCCGGTGCCCGGTTTCTTGAGGGCGAGCATGTGTTCCGTGATCGTCGTTCCTTTCGCGATCGCCGCGACGGAGACGATGCTTTTCTCGAAGGTGTCTTTCATGTCACGGAAGCGGTTCGCATCGGACTTGTCGACGGGATGCGCGAGCATCGTTTCCGTGGCGCGGATTCCCTCTGTCATATGCGTGAACTCCACGGGTTCCAGGGAGTGCGCGGCGTCGCTGCCGTACATGGACCGACTGAACGTGAGGTGTTTTTCGATGACTGCGGCGCCGTGCGCGACGGCCACGAGGGGGGCGAAGGTGGTGAGGGTGTGGTCCGAGAGGCCGACGGGGAGCTGGTACCGTTCCCGCATTTCCGCGAGCACATTGATGCCTACCTGTTCGTAGGGGCAGGGGTATTCGGAGGTGCACTGGAGCACGGTGATGTCGTTGTGATGCTTGCGGATCGTCTCCACGGCGCGATCGAGTTCTTCCCAGGAGTTCATGCCGGAAGAAAGGAGCACGGGTTTGCCCGTTCGCGCCACGGCTTCGAGCAGCGGGAGGTTGGTCGTTTCCCCGGACGGGATTTTGTACCGTTTCATGCCGACGCGCTCCAGCAGTTCCACCGCTTCGATGCTGAAGGGAGAGGAGAGGAATTCGATGCCGGTTTTGTCCGCATGTTTCTTCAGTTCTTTCCACTGCGTCTCCGAGAACGCCGTCCGCCGGAAGTAGTCGTGCCGCGGTTCGGCCGTGAAGTAGGAGGGGGAGGGGGCGTCCTTCAGTGTCTCCGCATCCGCGATGTGGGTCTGGAACTTCACGGCGTCCGCGCCGCATTCCTTCGCGAGCTCGATCAGCTTCAATGCGTTGCCGAAGCTCCCGTCATGGACGGAGCCGATCTCGGCGATGATGAGAACGGGAGTCATGCGGGATGAGAAATGAGATCGTATAAGGCTTGTACTACTCTCTCTGTGCAGTGTCCATCGAGGAGAGCCCAGCGGGATCGTTCGGACGGGGGGGCAGGGGGGGTTTCCACGGCTTTCCGGAGCGTTTCCGGAAGCAGGGATTTGTCGCTGACGACGTCCATGCCCGGGACTTCTCCGTGCATGTTGTAGATGAGCCGATAGAAACCGAGAACGGCGCAGGGTTTCCCCAGTGCCATGGCCATGCTGAGCGTACTGGAGAACGTGGCGCAGAATGCACTGCACCACGGGAGAAGCTCCGCCAAGCGGCGGGTGGCAAGGATGAGACCATGCCGTTCCGCGAGTGCCCGGTATCGTGCGGGATCGCTCTTGGGGTGCAGGCTGAGGACGATGGCGACATCCGGCACTCCTGCGAGCGTCGCGAAGAGCCATTCCATTTCCTGCCAGTGTTCGTCCCAGGGCAGAAGTCCGTGCTCTCCCAGCTGCGGGACGGCGCAGAGCAGGAATTTTTTCCCGGCGGGAATATGCATCTCTTCCCTCATCATTTCTTCCATTGACGGTTGCATCGCCGTATTGAGCATGTCGGCCGACGGCCTGCCCGTTATGGCGATTTTCTCCGGCGGGCATCCTTGTTCCCGGAAGGCTGCCGCTTCCCGTTCGCTTTCCGCGGCGACGCGGTCGGCCATGCTGCCGCCGAGCACCCATGGATTGGGCGGGACCATGCCGAGCAACTTTGCGGCAAGGAGCCTGCCGCCCGTAAGGTACAGCACCCGTCGGTTGCCATAGGCGTATGCCCACTGCGGGAAGAGGCCGGCGAGGAAACGATGAAAGGGTCGCCTGATGCCGTAGAGTTTTTTCCAGGCGGGATGTGCGAGACGTTGCTGGACCAGGGATTGGGGATTGCTGTGTCCGGAGGGGAGGACGAGGCAGGGAATGCCGCGCTCATGGCCGGCCCTGATGAATCCCGTTTCCCAGCCGATGTGCCGGTCGCCGCTCGTGACGATGGCCGCGGCGGGGCATTGGCGCAGGAGGGCACGACAGCGCCGCAGACGCGAACGGAGCAAAATGTATTCATGCACGGTCTCCGGCAAAAGTCGCCAGAGGCGCTGCTTCAACGTTTGCCGCTTCGGTTTTCCTTCCGTGGCATCTTCGGAAGCAGTCGTTCGTGTGACAGGAGGCATGCGGCGGATGCCCGAGGGGCCGAGCAGCATGAACCCTTTTTCCGCGAGCGCCGGCGTGTCCCATTTTTCCAGAAATACGGAAACGCCGTACCGGCCGTCCCGCCGTACCTGTTCCGCCACCGGCAACATTTCAAGGAAGGCAGACCCGTGCAGCGGCACGAAGAGGATCGAGAGCTTTTCGCTCGCCGAAGGGAGAGGCGTCTTGGCCATGGGAAGCAAGTATAGAGCATCGGAGAGGCTGTCGGCAGACGTTTTGGCCATGGCATCCGTTCTGCCTCTCCTGTATACCGTTCCGGTGAAAATCCGTGTCATTCCGCGGCTGGATATCAAGGGCCCCAATATCGTGAAAGGGGTCCGGATGGAAGGGTTGCGGGTGGTGGGTTCTCCCGCCATGCTCGCACGGACGTACTATGAGCAGGGAGCGGACGAGCTCCTCGCCCTCGACATCGTCGCGAGCCTGTACGGGCGCAGCCTGGACTTGGACATCATCCGGTCCATCGCGCAGGAGGTCTTCATTCCTCTCACGGTGGGCGGAGGCATCCAGTCCCTCCATGACATTTCCCACGTGTTGCGGGCGGGAGCGGACAAGGTGGCGCTCAATACGTTCGCGTTGCGCAATCCCGCGTTCCTGCAGGAGGCGGTGCGGGAGTTCGGGAGCCAGTGCATCGTCCTGTCCGTGGAAGCGAAGCGGCGCGGGGAAGGGTGGGAGGCGTACACGGAGGGGGGGCGTGAACATTCGGGACGGGACGTAGTCGAATGGGTCAAGGAAGCGCTGGGCCTGGGCGTCGGAGAAATCCTCCTCACGTCGGTGGACCGGGACGGCACGAAGACGGGATACGATGTGGATCTTCTTCGTACGATTGCCTCTTTTGCGACCGTGCCGGTGATCGCGCACGGCGGAGCGCGCGACGCGGCGTCATTGGCGGATGCCGTGGTGGCGGGGGCGGATGCCGTGTCGCTCTCGTGGATCCTGCACTTCAAGGAATGCACGATTCCGCAACTCAAGGAAGGGCTGGCGGAGCGGTCTCTTTCCGTGCGACGCTCTTCGCCATGAAGATTCGCATCGTCGATTTCGGCGTGGGGAACTTGCACAGCGCGCTCAAAGCGTTGCGCCTCTTTTGCGACGACGCGTCGACGTCCGAAGATCCGGCCGAGCTGCGATCCGCGGACGCACTCGTCCTTCCGGGCGTCGGGTCGTTCCGGGCGGGGATGCACGGGTTGCAGGTACGCGGGTTGGGGGACGTGGTGCGCGAAGCGGCGGAAGCGGGGAAACCCATTCTGGGGATCTGTCTCGGTGCGCAATTGCTGCTCAGTGAAGGGCAAGAGTTCGGCCGCTGCGAAGGACTCGGAATCATTCCCGGAGAGGTGGTGCCATTCCCGCCGCTGGCGGACGGCTGCAAAGTGCCGCATATGGGGTGGAGTCCCGTCGACGTGCCCGATGCCGTTTCCCGGGAGGGCACGATCCTGGAAGCGACACCGCCGGGGGCGGACATGTACTTCGTCCACTCCTTCCTCCTCCGGCCGCAAGATCATGTGCACACGCTCGCCGTGACTTCCTACGGGGGTCACACTTTCGCGTCCGTCATCCGCAAAGGAAACGTCTACGGTTGCCAATTCCATCCCGAAAAGAGCGGGGCGGAGGGGCTCCGGCTCCTTGAACGTTTCGCTTCCATTTGCGCCGAGGCCGTTTTACGATAGTCTTGTGAATTCCCCGACTGCGCAACCCGTCAGCCGTTCCCCCTCCGTGCTGCCCGCGGAGATAAAGTTCTGCAAGAAGTGCGTGATTTCGAACACGCGTCCCTCCGGCACGAACGAGTACAAGCATCGGACGGACAAGAAGCACGAGTATATCGCCTTCGACGAGGAGGGGGTGTGCTGGGGCTGCCGCTTCGCGGAGGCGAAGGAGACGACCATCGATTGGGTGCAGCGGGAGAAAGAACTCATCGAGCTTCTCGACCGCCATCGCAGCAAAGACGGCAGCTACGACGTGGTCGTGCCGGGGAGCGGCGGGAAAGACAGCTGCATGGCCGCGCATCTCCTGAAGTACAAGTACGGAATGCATCCCATCACCGTCACGTGGGCGCCTCACATGTACACCGACATCGGATGGAAGAATTTCCAGAACTGGATCAACGTCGGAGGGTTTGATAACGAACTTTTCACGCCCAACGGCAAGGTGCATCGCCTGCTCACACGCAATGCGTTCCTGAATTTGCTCCATCCTTTCCAGCCGTTCATTGTCGGGCAGAAGACGTTTCCCGTGAAAGTGGCGGCGAAGTACGGGATCCCCCTCATTTTCTGGGGCGAGAATCCCGGGGAGTACGGCACGAACATCTCCGTGGACCAGAAAGGGTTTACGTCGGATCCGAAGGAGAACGAAGGGCACCGCCTCGCGTTCATTGATCGCAGCAACATTGACCAGATCTATCTCGGCGGAAAGTCCGTCGCCGCGTACGTGAAGGAGGACGGCATCCCGCTGGGCGAATTCGACCCGTACCTTCCGCTGGATCCGGAAGCGGTGAAGCGCAGCGGCATCGACTTCCAGTACCTGGGGTACTACATCAAGTGGCATCCGCAGGGAGCGTATTACTACGCGGCCGAGCATTGCGGCTTCCAGGCTTCGCCGGAGCGCACGGCCGGCACGTACAGCAAGTACAACAGCCTCGACGACAAGATCGACGATTTCCATTACTTCACGACGTTCATCAAATTCGGCATCGGCCGCGCCACGTACGAAGCTGCGCAGGAGATCCGCAACGGGGAAATCACGCGGGAGGAGGGCATCGCGCTCGTCCGCAAGTTCGACGGGGAGTTCCCGCAGCGGTTCTTCGGGGATTTCCTGGAGTACATCGGCATCACGGAAGAACAATTTTGGACGGCCATCGATTCCTACCGCGATCCGATTCTGTGGGAGAAGGCGGCGGACGGGTGGAAGCTTCGCCACAAGGTCTCCTGATATTTTTCATGACTTCTCCGATGACCATCCTCGGCCTCATCCTCGCGCGCGGTGGCTCGAAGCGCTTTCCGGGCAAGAACATCGCGCTCCTCGAAGGCAAGCCCCTGATCGCGCACAGCATCGAGGCGGCGCTCGCATCCGGCGTCCTGGATCGCGTCGTCGTTTCCACGGATGCGGAGGACATCGCGCAGGCCGCCGTTGCCGCCGGGGCGGAGGCTCCTTTCCGCCGGCCCACCGCGCTGTCCGCGGACAAGACCACGTCGGAAGATGCCATGATCCATGCGTTGGAGTGGCTGGACCGGGAAGAGGGTTACCGGCCTGAATTCGTGTTGCTCTTGCAGCCCACTTCACCGCTTCGAACCGCAGAGGATATCCGCGCATGCGTGGCCCTCGGCAAAGAGAAAGACGCGGACGCGGTCGTGAGCGTCTTTACGCCTCACAAGCACCCCTGCACGGCGACGCCGCGTCCCGACGGGACGGTGGCCGTCATGCGGGAGACGGTTCCGGACGATGTTCTGAAACTCAACGGCGCGCTTTACCTTGTCCGTTCCCGCGTGTTGCGCGAGCAGCGGACGTTGTACCCTGCGCGAACTTTTGCATATCGGATGCCCGCGTCGCGGTCCGCGGATGTGGATACCGTCGAAGACCTGGAGCTTGCGGAGGCGATCCTGCGGGCAGGTCGATGAATTGCTTCTGAAGGGGGATGCGCCAGAAGCGCGCGGAGAGGATCGTGTCCATGAATCGTTTGGCGCTCTTGCCATCCCCGAAGGTTTGGGACGGTTCGCGGTGCGTCAGTGCTTTCGCCTGTGCGATGCCTGCCAAGATGGCCGCAGCATCACTGCGGACGTCGAAGATCGTAGCGTGGCGGGAACGGTTGTTCTGTCTGGTGCCGATGTTCACGCTCGGGACGCCGTACTGAGGGCATTCGCGGACGCCGCTGCTGGAGTTGCCGATGACGTACCGTGCGTTTCGCATGAGCGTGAGGTAGTACTCGAAGCGCATGGAGGGCAAGAGCCGGAAGCGCGGGTCGTTCCGGAGTTTCCCGTACGCCGTCAGGATTTTCTCGGTGCCGCGGTCGTTGTTGGGGTGGATGACGACGAAGCGGTCTCCGCTGGCATCAAGCGCATCCACGAATGCCGTCGCGTACGTTCGCTGGCGGCGCGCTTCCGTCGTGACGGGGTGGTAGAGCGCGATGGCGTACTCATCGAAGGGGATTTCGTAACGCTCGCGGACGGCGTCCAACGACGGCAGGTTATCCGAGAGCATCACGTCCACTTCCGGAGATCCGATCATGAATATCGTGGCGGGGTCCTCGCCCAGCTGTCGCAGACGGGCTGCCGCCGTCCCATTCGACACGAAGTGCGCGTGGGACATTTTCGAGGTGGCATGGCGGAGCAATTCATCCACGGATCCCGACAGTTCACCTCCTTCGATATGCGCAACGCGGATGTTGCGCAGAGCCCCCGCCGTCGCTCCGCCCAGCGCTTCCACGCGGTCGCCATGCACCACCAGAAGGTCGGGCCGGATGCGGTCGAGAAGTTTCGTCAGGCCGCGGATGGTGTTCGCGAGCTGCATTTCCATCCGTTCGAACGGCGCCTGGTTGGAGAACTTGTGCAAGTGCCCGAATCCCTGATCCCGGATTTCCCCGTAGGTGTACCCGTGCTCCCGCAGCAGGTGCATGCCCGTCGCCACGATGTGGCACTCGAAGGAGGGGGAGGCCTCCACCGTGCGCATGAGGGATTTCTGTTTGCCGAAATCGGCGCGTGTGCCGGTCAGGAAGCAGATTTTTTTGCTCATACAAGCCAATCCCACCGTAATTGCGCATTCATGGGAATATCAATTTTAGCGGTCTTTCCCAGCAGTTCCTCGAAGCGTGCCGCGGGGATTTCCCCGGTGCCGGGACGCTTGACCCACAGGTTTGCTGCCGTACATTTCTCTCCCGCACGGATATCCGCAATGCTCACGACGGAGGCGTAGGCGAAATCGATGGTCGGTTGCTCTTCGGGAAGGATGGTTTTGCCGCCGCCCAAGCATTGGTGGATGGCTTTCGATCCTTCGATGAGCTGCGCCATCTCGTCCGGCGTCATGGAGATGGGCGTGTCCGGACCGGGCCAGGAACGGTCGCAGGTGAAGTGCCGCTCCAGGATCGATGCGCCGAGCGCGGCGGCCCCCAGGCAGGGAAAGAGGGAAAGCGAATGGTCGGAGTAACCGATCACGGCGTCGGGGAATGCCCGCTGCAGGTCGGCGATGGCGCCCAGCCGCACATGGGAGTAGGGCGTGGGGTACATGCTCGTGCAGTGCAGGAGCGCGAAAGGCAGCTTCGCGTCGCGCAGGATCTGCACGGCGGGAGCCACGCTCTTCAGGTCATTCATGCCCGTGCTGAGGATTACGGGTTTGCCGAAGGACGCGATGTGGCGGATCAGCGGGTAATTGTTGCACTCGCCCGAACCGATCTTGTACGCGGCTACGCCCATCGCTTCCAGCCGGTCCGCGGCGGCGCGGGAGAAGGGCGTCGAGAGGTACAGCATTCCTTTTTCCTCCGTTCGCTTCTTCACCAGCCGGTCTTCTTCCTCGGTCAGGCGGCACCGCGCCATGATGTCCCAGATCGATTCCGTGGCGTTTCCGGGGATGACGTCATTCGGGATCATCTCATCTTCGATGACGTGGCATTGGAACTTCACGCACTCCGCCCCGGCCGCCGCCGCCGCGTCCACCATCTGAAGCGCCTTGCGAACGTCTCCTTCATGGTTGATGCCCACCTCGGCGATGACGAGGGGGGGGTGGGCAGGGCCGATGCGCCGTCCAAGGATGACCAATTCCGGCATATGCGGGCGTTACTGTACCTTTGCGGGGCGGAAATCACACGTAAAAACACCCTCCTTCGCACTTCAGTGGGAATGGTTATTCTTCGTTCTTTTTTGAATTGCCTCCAGTATTTTCGGAGCGGTATTCCAATCGATGGAACAGGTTTCCGATCCGGCATATGCCTGCTGGCGGATGCGGAGCGCTTCCCGCACGGCAGGATCATGCAGGAGTCCCCGTACGGCGTCGCGGACTTGTCCGAGATTGCGCGCCACCGCTCCCAGTCCCCGTACGCCGGGCGAATCCTCGTAGGCAGACAAACTCTCGCCTCGCATCACCAGGTCCATGGAGACGACGGTGTTGTGCCCGAGGAGGCCGAGCCAATTGATGGCCGTCGCGCCCGGTCCTGTGACGGACACATCCGCAACGCCGTGACTCCGCGCATCGGCCGTGTCGCGCAGGGCCTGTTCCGCGGGGCTGCGCAGCTCGTCATTCGCGATCGTCCAAGCATCGCCCAATTCGCCGCGGATCGACGCCAGCAGCGCATCATATTCTTCCCTCTTGCCGCGCCATTTCTCGCTTCCGGCTTCTCCCGGATGCGGGCGGTAGTGGAAGACCGTCCGGTCCAGGCGGTCATGGAATTGCTCAAGGAGCTGCCGGAGCAGGGCCGCTTCCGTTTCGATGGTTTTGGCTCCCGGCACGTAGATGACAGCGTCTTCCGCCGTGATGGTCCGTTCGTCGCCATCGCGTACTTTTCTGACGCCTCCGTTCCGGCGCAATCCGCGCGCTTGCTCGTAGGCATTTTTATCCGTTTCCCAGTGGGGCGGGGGGCCGACGTAGACGCTCTCGGGGAAACCGAACGCGCGGTAGGCATCCTCCTTGCCGGGCATGGCGGGGAAAACGGCGACGTGGAAGGGGGCGGTCCCTTTTGCGGCGGGATCCATCAGGGCATTCCCCGGATAGTCTTCCACGACGAAGAGCGGCATCTCTTCGTGCAGGCGTCGCGCCACGGCGGTCTCCGCGTCCACGGCATTGGAGACGCCGAGGATCACCGCGTCGCAGGAACGGAGCCTCTCCGCCGACCGATTCAAGGCGTCTTCCAGCTGCTCTTCCCCATCAGGGCGCAGCGACGTCAGGGTCGTGTCATGGCCGTACCATGCCGCTTCGTTGGCTATCTGCCGCAGCATCTTGAAGGGGCCGACGTTATAGGCGCTGAATCCAAGCTTCATAAGAACAATATAATAAATTAATTATGTAATTTGTCAATTACTTGCATGCGGGTTTCGGCTGCGGAAGTGATGCGATATCCCGCTGTCTGATACGATACGGAAGAATGACGAATCCATTTCCTCGCATGGTCGGCGTGGAACGTGTGTACGGTAAAGAGACGGATATGCGTGCGATGCGCCGTACGGGTGCATGGAAACGGGACATTGCGGGGCGGCAGCAAGAGCTGGCCCGGCGCCTGCGCCCGTCCATCGAGCCGCTCGCGGCGTGTCCCATCTGCGGCTCGGAGAAGCATGACCTCCTCGTCGTCATTTTCGAGTATCCCTTTCGCACCTGCGTCGCGTGCGGCCATGTATTTAATGCGGAGCCGCCCGCTCCTTCCGCACTCGCGTCCCTGTATGCCGCGGACAAGAGCGGGGCGGATGCGACGGCGGTGCAGGACCGGATCTACATCCAGCCGGATCTCTTCAAGGCGCGCATGGAAACGATCGCCGCGCCCAAGGCTGCGTTCATCAGTGAGCGTGCGGGGGGGAAGGGTTTGTGGGTGGATGTGGGAGCCGGTGTGGGAGACCTCGTCCTGAGCGCGGCCGCATTGGGATGGGATGCCGTCGGTTTGGAGAGCGATGCGCGGGAAGTGGCGTTCGCGCGGGGCATGGGGGCGCGCATGGAGGAGATGCAATTGGACAGGGACAATGCGGCAATACATGTGGGGAATGCGCGCGTCGTGACGCTCCTCAATGTTCTGGAGCATGTGCGCGATCCGCGTGCCTTCCTGGGCTGGATCGTTTCCCCGCTTGCGAAAGGTTCGGTTGTCGCCGTGGAAGTACCGCGGCACCCGTCCTGGAGTGCGCTTGGCAATGTCGCGTTTCCGCATCTCGCCGCGCGCCACATCTACCCGCCTGACCACCTGCACGTGTTCTCGGAGGCGTCGCTGGAACGTTTGTTGCGCGGTTGCGGCCTTGCGCCCTTCAGCATGTGGCTCTTCGGGCAGGACATCCATGAGATTCTCAGCAGCATTGCCGCGGAGCGCGGTATGGACGGACATCCGCTCCTCGACGCCGCGTATGCCGCCGTTCCCGAACTGCAGCGTGTCATCGACAGCCAGGATCTATCGGATACCATGCTGGTCCTGGCGCGCAAAGACTGACGCATCTTCTTTTTCTTCCATGTCTTCCTCCTCACCCCTCCCTTTCTTGAAAGGCCGGCGCACGCATGACAGGTTCTACCTGCACGAGCGCCGCACCAAGCCCAAGGAGTACTTCCTTTTCGTGGCGGACAAGGCCGGACCGTTCCTCCGCCGTTTGCCCGCTCCCGCCATCCTGGACGTAGGCTGCGCAGCGGGGGATTTTCTTTCTTTCCTTGCGGGACGCTTCCCGTCCGCGCGCCTGCATGGCATGGACATACTGCCCGCGTTGATCAGACGGGCGCGGAAAGATGTTCCAGCTGCCACGTTCTTCGTGGGTGATATCGACAAGGGAAAGCATCTGCCGCAGGCAAAATTCGATGCAATATTCATGAACGGCGTGCACCTCATTTTTGACGATATCGACGGTTGGATGCAGCATGTTCTCTCGCTTCTCAAGCCGCGAGGCTGCGCGTATGTCTTCGGCATCTTCAACCCCGAACCCGTGGATGTCCTCACCCGCACGCGCGCGGTTGGCGGGGAGTGGCAGCCCGGATGGAATGTCTTCTCACGCCGCACGGTCCTGGAAACGCTGGAGAAGCATGGAGTGGCGGGTCGCTTCTTCCCTTTCGAAATCGGCATCGATGTTCCCCGCCATCGCGACGATCCGTTGCGGGCATGGTCGTTCAAGGATGACCGCGGACATCGCCTGCTCGTCAACGGCACGCAGATCCTGCATCATTTGTCGCTCCTCGTGATGCAGCGGAAAAAAGAGAATTGAAGCGATATCAATGTGACGCATCCACGTACGGCCGCACGAATGATGCGAGGTCACGTTTCTCCAGTTGTCTCCTCACGTCCGCGGGAGAGGGCAGCTTGCCGAGATAGTCCGTCGCCACGGCATCCGTGAAATCCGCGCGGCGGCTGTAACGCAGTTCCCTGTTTTTGTCCTGTGCGACAGCTTCAAGTTGCAGCAGCGTTCCGTTTCGGATGTGTTTCGCCAATCCCCGGTGTGCCGCACGCACGGCCAACATGCCGAGGAGGAACGGGTCCGTGTCCGCCGTTGCGGGAAAGGCGTGGAAGAGCATGCCGCCCGAATCCAAGCCCGCGGAGAGCAGGTGGATGGTCGCGCCGACCAGGTCCGCGCGGCCGTCGTACGCCGCCCAGAAGTTGCACGCGCTGCCGCGGTAGTAGGGGGAGACGCCCATGTGGAGGTTCACGGCTTTCTTTGTGAGGAGACGTCCAAGGAGAGGTTCTTTGATGTAGCTGGATCCGAACACGACGATCAGGTTGCTTCGGAGTGTTTCCTCCAGGAGGGGGAGGGGGGTGTGGGAGAGTGTTCCCTGCTCCAGCCTGATGGTCCTGGCATTGGGAGGCGTCCGGTATTCGTGTCCGAAGACGGCGTTCTCTGCTTCCTTCACGCGCTTGAAGTACGACCGCAGGATTTCCGGTTCCTGCCCGCTTTCGTTCAGAGGCGCAACAGGGGGTATTTTCGTTTCTTCAATGACAAAGAGTGTCTTGCAGAGCGGTGCGAGCGTTTCCGCCAGCGCCCGGTGGCGCGGCTGGTCGGCGGTGAAGACCGTGATGGCGTTCATGAGGCGTTCATCATAGCAAACACATGCGCGTGGTCCTGCCGTGGAAGTTCCAGCGGATCGGTGGACCCTCCTTCGAGCATCGACCGGAATCCCATTCGAATTCCCAATGACCGGAGGATCGTGAGCGTCGCGGGGGAGTAGGCGTTGCAGGGATGCGACATGCTGACGATGTGCTCGTCGAGGAGCGACGAGAGGCAGTCGCGGTTGCGGCGGTATTCCTCTTCCTGTTGCGGCAGCGCGAGGGCGGCGATATCCGTGGGATGCGAGTGGGAATGCAGGCCGATGACGTGGCCCTGCCGCCGCAGATTTCGTACGTCATCGGGGGACATCCATAGCAGGGCGGGCAGCGCCGCAAGATCGACGCGCCCCGTCGGCCCGCAGTCCGCCACGATCCGGTCCATGATCTCTTCGTACCGTTCCTGTCCCAGGACGCGGTCGCGGAGGAAGCGGAAGCGCCGGTCGGCGTCGGTGTAGTAGTGCAATGCCGGGAGATAGGACGTCGGCGAAAAATCGTGCAGGGCTTCCCGTGCCGCGGAGGCGTGGGGTGAGCGCATCAGGGACTCCTCGAAGGCGGCGTAGAACGTCTCCATGGAGGGGAAGCAGGCGTGACGGACGTGGCGGTAGATCTCCAGCTTCAGGGTTCCTCCTTCCAGGACGGCGGAAGGCACAAAGAAGAAGGCTGTCAGGCCGCGCTCGGCCAGGACGGGGGCGGCGATGTCGTACTGGCACTTCAGGCCGTCGTCGAACGTCAGGCAGAGCATCCCGGGCTGCAGGCTTCCGCCCATCGCATGCCGCAGCCATTCCTCTGCGGAGAGGAGACGGGACGGGTCGAGGAAGTCGAGCAGGCGGTGCAGGCCGTCCGCGGAGAGGCTGCCCTGCCCGGGGGCATGGCGGCCGCCGTGGAAATGATGGAACATCACGCCGTGCGGGAGGAGCATGCCGGGATGGTCGCGGTAGAGGGCTATGCGGCGGGGCGGAAAGACGGGGGGAGGTTCATGTGAACTTCTGCTCTTCCCACAGCATCCGGAAGGTTCCGTCCTTCGCGAGAAGGTCGGCGAGCGCCCCTTCCTCCGTGCAGCGGCCGTCTTCGATGACGGCGATCTTGTCCGCGTGGCGGATGGTGGAGAGGCGGTGGGCGATGACGATGGCGGTCTTGTCGCGGATGACGTCGTCGATGGCTTCCTGGATCAGCTTCTCCGTGCGGCTGTCGAGGGAGCTCGTGGCTTCGTCGAGGATGAGGATGTCCGCCCCTTTCAGCAGGGCGCGCGCGATGGAGACGCGCTGGCGTTCCCCACCCGAGAGCTTCATGCCGCGGTCGCCCACGAGCGTTTCCAGTCCCTTCGGCAGGCGGGACACCACGTCCTCCAGGCGCGCCTGCCGCACGGCTTCCCGCAGGCGTTCCTCACTCACGTCATCCATGGCGTAGGCGATGTTGTTCCGGAGCGTGTCGTGGAAGAGGTACGTCTCCTGGCTGACGAGGGCGAGATGGCGCAGGAGGGAATCGGTCCGGAACGCGCGTATGTCGGTGCCGTCCAGGAAGAGCGTCCCGGGGGGGCAGTCGTAGAAGCGCATGAGCAGATGGATGATCGTGCTCTTGCCGGCGCCGGTGGGACCCACGATGGCCGTCATCTTCCCGCGTTCAATGGTGAGGTCCAGCCCGCGCAGGACGTCGCGGTCTCCCGTGTAGGAGAAGCGCAGGTCCCGGAAGCGGATGGCTTCGTGAAGCCCCGTGCATTCTTTGTCGCCAGAGGGGATCACGTGCTTGTCGCCGTCTTCGAATACGGCGATGACGGAATCCAGCGGGCCGCTGGCGTTGGCGAGGGAAGTGCGGATGCTCGAGAGCGTGCCGAAGCGGTTGGACACGTTGATGACCATGTAAAAGTACACGATGAAGGCGGGGGGGGTGCCCGCCCCGCCCCGCACGAGCAGGTAGAGCATCGTGCTGAAGAGGAGGAGCGCGGCGAAGAGGGTGATCATTTCCTGGAAGGGGCCTACCGCGTTTTGTACCACGCTCATGGACATGTCGATGCGCGCTTTCTCTTCGCCGATGAGCGCGAAGCGTTTCTTTTCCAGGTCTTCCGCCGCGAAGGCGCGCACGAGGGGGATGGTGGAGAAGATCTCCATGATCTTCTGGTTCAGCTCACCCCGCTTTGCGGCGAGATCTTGGGAGAGTTTGCCCAGCTTGTCCACGAGCTTGCGAACCGAGAAGTAGAGGAGGGCGAAGATGGGGAGGGCGAAGAGCGTGAGTTTCCACGAGATGGCCGCCATGATCGCCAGGTACGAGACGAGGGAGAACAGGGCGTTCATGTACCGGTCCATTTCCATCAGCGGCTGGATTCCCAGGAACGACGATTCGTAGAGAACGTTTGCGTGGTGCCCGGCGCTTGTCCGGTCAAAGAAGAGCCGTCCGAACGAGAGGTAGCGCGCGAACATCTGGCGTCGTAGATGGAACAGGAAACGGACGGAGAAGTACGAGACGGCGATGGAGGTCAGGTAGCGCAGCACGTTCTTCAGAAGGATGACGACCACGAAGAGCCCGAGGAGCGTGGCGAAGAGGGCGCGGTCGGAGCCGACGAGTAGGGGCGGGAGCCGCGTGAGAGCGGTGCCCAGTACGGGAATGTCCTTCAGGAAGCTGAAGTCCTTCGACAGGAAGCCGTTGAGGAGGGGGATCAGCAGCCCCATCCCCGCCCCTTCGAAGAAGGCGGCGCCCATGGACAACCCCAGCGGCACGATCAGGTGGATCGGGCGGACACGGATGCGTCGCAGGAGGAAGACGAGATGCCGGAAGGCGGACCATTCGCCGCGGAGGGCCATATATGGATAGAGTAACAGACGGAGCCTCCGAAATCTTCCGACTTTGCATCCCGCATCTCTGCTACGATGCATTGGAATTCCCCTCGCACCGATGGCTTCCTCTTCATCAGATCCCGTATTGTCTGCAGAAATCGAGCGATTGCGCCCCTGGCGCTATAATCATCGCAAGGGGGATGCTTTCATCAGCAGCGATCATCCGTTTACAGGGGCACTTCATGATGTGCACTGGAAGCCGATTCTTCAGCATGTACTGGGTGTCCTGAACGGCATAACTCCGCTTTCCTCTCTCCGTGCAATCGATCTCGGTTGTCTGGAAGGTCACTACACCGATGTGTTTTGCGAGGCGGGGTTTCGCGAAGTGGTGGGAACGGATCTGAGTGACCGGCATCTGGAACGCGCGGAGTTCCTTCTGAAGCGTTTCAAGGGGCATAAGAATGTCTCTCTTCATAAGCTCAATGCTGCTGATGAGACGGGCATGGGAGCACTCGGCACTTTCAACGTCGTCTTCTGTCACGGGCTTCTCTACCACCTCAAAGATCCTCTGAAATTTTTTGATGTCGTCGAGAAGATGATTCCCAAGGATGGGCCTTTCTACCTCCTTCTCGCGACGCAGTACAAAGGCAGTTACGTACTCAATGTCGCCCCCTATCCGTTCGCAGAGTTGCAGATCAAGAAATTGCGGCAGCACAGCGCGCATCTGCCGGACGGCATGCTTTATTCGCCGGTGGACGAGTCTGTGTTCGAGCGCTGCTCGTTCCGTCTCAATCCCGCCGCGCTCCACCGCGTCCTCAGCCGCGCGTACGACTATAAGGGTCTCATCGCGTACGACACGCCCCATGGTCACCGCCATTCGCTCAATTCATACCTCATCGCGACCAAGCAACCGCAGCCCTCGCTTCTCGCGGCGTTGCAGAAAGCCCCTCCCGTGGGCTGCCGCTTCGCGACGTGGGATCCGCACACGGTCAATTCCTACTCGTTCACGCGCCGTCCCGAGGCCATCCTCGTACGCACTCTCGTTCGGCTGGCACATTTCTTCGGTCGCTGGGCGCAAAAAATTGCCGTGCGGGAAGTGGAGCTGTGATGTGCGTTACGCCGGTTTCCGTACCACGGCGTAGAACGAAGCCGCTCCGTGGAAGGCGGTCGGGAATTTGCCGAAGATGAGATCCAGCCACTTAAGCGGTGAGAAGAGCGTTGTGAAGACAATGGTGAGTATTCCGTAGAGATGCTCGTTTCCGAACGAGAAGATGATTGCTGCCCACGTGCCCAGCTGGGCAACCAGCGCGGATGTGGGGCCGCTGCGTGGGGCGATCTCTTCCACTGTTCCGCCCTTGCACATTTTTTTCATTCCTTCGCGGGACCACCGCTGAAAATCATTGGGGGAGGCATGGAAGGGATACACGAACGGGGCGGCGAGATAGGCGCATCCGCCCGGCTTGAGGATGCGGAGGATTTCTCCCACGACTCTCTGGGGGTCGGGAACGTGTTCCAGGAGGAACTCGCAGACGACGCCGTCAATGCTGTCCGTCGGCAGCGGCAGGGCGTGCGCGTCGGCAATGATGTCGACACCTGGATACCAGTAGATATCCACGTTCAACACGTTCGGAGCCAGACGATGGATGCCCGATCCGATGTTCAGGATCGTCGCTTCGGGGATGAACCGGCGGACGAATTTTTTTGCGGATAACCCGGTGAGGCAGACCGGACTGACGGCGTAGATGAGAAAAACGTAGAAGCGGGGGAATGATCGGAGAAAAACCTTGAGACGATTGATCATGCCCGTTCGCTCGCTTTCCATTTTGGATCGGAGTGTCTCGCTCACGAATGCCGGTACGCCGCGGATGGAGGGGAAGAAATCGCCGGTGGCGGGACATCGCCAGCCCCCCTCTTGTTGCACGAGAGATTGATGGGAGAGGGGGTGAACGAAGGAAGGTGTCATGAGATGGGATTGCATATCTCAGTGTATCGGCCGGGTTATGGCCGGGGAAGCAGCGTGTACGTGCGGGGCAGGGCGGTCGAAAGGCCGAAACTCAGTTTCCATCGTGACGGATCGCATTCACGACGGAACCATGCGTCGTGCGACGTGCCGAGGAGGACGAGGTAGCGGATGCCGAGAGCCTGTGCGGCGTCGGCGTCGCAGGAGCGGGAGAGCGAGATCAAATCCGGCTCCCGGTCAGTGGCGGTAGTGGTGAGGCGTTCGTCCCGTCCGACGGCGAAGCGTCCGGTACGGATGATGAAGAGCAGGCGGTCATGCACATACTCTCCCGAAGGCTCTCCTTCCTGGATGTAGAACACGTCGTGCAGCGTGCTCCCGGAACGTGCCCACGCATAAAGCTTGGCTTCTGCTTCCGTCGGGACGGGGAGAGTGGGGAAAAATGTGGAGCGTTCCAGTCGCAATGTGGGGAGGGCGAGGCGGACGGCTGCGTTCAGCGTTCCCGCGACGAGCATGCAGGTGACGAACAGTGCTCCGGCCAGCCGCAGGGATTTGGAGGGGGAGGCGAAGACGCTGCGAGCGAGCGCCACGGCGCCTGTGATGGAGGCGAAGGTGAAGGTGACGTAGAAGAGACGGTTGAGTGTGAGCGGATACGGAGCGTAGACGAAGATTAGAGGGAAGACGAAGTGCGCGGCGGCCAGGAGGAGCAAGACGATGGCGGCGCCGTTGCGGCGCCGGAGGAAGAAGACTGTGCTCAAAACTGTCAGGAGCACGTGGGGGCCGTAGTTCCTCCAGAACGTCCACCCCATGATCGGCAATGCTATATCCATCGTCTTGTCCACGTACAACAGGCCGTCCAGGTGCAGGCGGAATGCGGAGGGTTCGATGCTCGTTCCGATCATGCTCATGGGTCCTCCCTGCACGCTTGCGATGAAAAGGGTCGGGACGGAGAACAGGAATGCTATGAGCAGCAGGCGGCCGGATGGAATGTCTCCCATCGGTTTGCCCATTCGCTCCATGATGAAGAAGAGCAGGAAGGCGACAGTGAGTGTGGCGAGGAGAAGGACAAGCGTCGTTTCCAGCGTCAGCGCCAGTGCGGTTCCCAGGAGGATGGCGAGGAGAAGTTTCGGCGCGGCGCGGCGCGTGAACGGCTCCGTGGCGAGCGAGAACAGGATCCACAGCAGGGCGAACGTGAAGGCGAAGCCGAGGGAGACCGGACGGTGCCCGAGTGCCATGAGCGGCGCGTTGGCGGGGAGGTGATGGATCATGTGCGTCACGCCCCGCCAGACCGTTACATGGGGGGGGTCCAGGGGGAGATGCAGGAAGAAGACGGTCCGGATGTCCTGCAGGAGACGCGAGAGCCCGCTCATCCAGAAGAAGCCGGACGCCGCGAGTGACATGATCCCGGCGAAGGCCCCGATGCCCCAGGAGCCCGAGAGCCGCCTGCCGAAAGCCGCGGCGAAGAGCACGATGGATGCGACAGAGAGGAGGGGGATGGCTGCCTGGCTTGCGGGGAGCGGCAGGCCCGTCACGGCCGTGAACGCGGCGACGAGGAGGGACGGCGCGTAGTGGTAACCGGATTTCTCCCACGGAGCGGCCACGTCGACGGGCGGGAAGTTCCCTTCCAGCATCGTCGCCGGCAGGGCGAAGTGCGGCTGCGTCCATTCATCGCTGCCGCGGTCTCGCATGTACGCGAGTCCCGTGAGGAGAATGACGGACAAGAGGAAAATCAACAGGCGCCGGGGAGGGCGCTCGAGCGCCGGGAGTGATGTACGGTGCAGCGAGAGTGCCAGAGTGCTTGCGCCGAGGATGCCAAGGGCGGCCCACGCTGCGCTGCGGAACGGCAGGATGTACGCAAGGGCGTTCGTGAAGACGATGTACAGCGCGATTCCACCGCTGCAGACGAAGCCGGCAAGCGCGAGTACATCCCGCACTTTCAAGACGCGGCGACCCAGTACGTATCCTGTCCATCCGAGGATGCCGAAGCAGAGGATGGCGAGGAAGATGATCGAGAACATGGAGAACCGGAAATTACGCGGCTGTCTGTCCCACGGATCGTAGCACGCGGGCAGGCACACCCGCGACGACCATTCCGTCCGGCACGTCTTCCCGTACGAGGGAGGAGGCTCCGATGAACGAGCCGCGGCCGATGGTGACGCCGGGAAGGATGGTCACGTTCGCGCCGATGAACGAACCGTCCCCGATGGAAACGTGCTTCAGCACCGGCGGAAAATGCGGCTGCAGGGGATGGTCATGGAAGCCGACGTTCATGTGTGTCAGGACCGTGACGCGTTCGGCAAGTGTGACGTGGTCGCCCAGCGTGATCTGTCCCGCAAGATCGAACAGGCACTCGTCCCCGATGAAGCAGTGGTGCCCCGTCTGCAGCATCCGGAACCCCCCCCGGTAGATATTGAAAAAGGAGCAGGCGTGCAACACGCTCTCCCGCCCGATGCGGGCGCCGAAGACTTTCAGCAGCGCCGTGCGCACCGGCGGCAAGACCAGCCCGCAGCGGAGCAGGGCCGCCTGGACTTGGCCGTATGCGAAGCGCAAGGCTTTGCCGAAACCGATTTCTTCCAGGGAATCTTTCATCGGGGGCATTCTACAGGAGGAACCCCTCGTCTGGGCAGGTCTTCCGAGGTAGGCTGCCTCCGGCAGGCCTATGGAACGTGCTTTCATTCCCAACAGCGCGCCTTGGATCACCGAGCGTGAGATCGCCGCGGTGACCGATTTGCTGCGTTCGGGGCGCATCGGAAGCACTACGGACGCGCTGCGCGCCGCGCGGGAATCTTTGAAGCAGTTTACGGGCGGACGGGAGGTTCTCCTCACTCCTTCCTGTACGCTCGCATTGGAGTTGGCGCTTCGTTGCCTGGAACCCGGTCCGGAAGACGAAGTCATCCTTCCGTCGTACACATTCGTTTCCACGGCCAATGCCGTGCTCCAGTGCGGCGCCAAGCCGGTGCTGACGGACATCGAGGACCGGACGTTTTCCCTGGATCTGGAACAAGTCGAAGCCGCAACGGGTCACCGCACTCGCGCCGTCATTCCCGTCCACTACGCGGGTATTTCGTGCGACATGGACCGACTCCTGGCGCAAGCGTCCCGTGCCGGCGTCGCCGTCATCGAAGACGCAGCCCATGCGTTCGGGGCGCGGTACAAGGGGCGTTTCCTGGGTGCGTTGGGTGATTTCGGTTGCTTCAGCTTCCACGATACGAAGAATTACGTTTGCGGCGAAGGGGGTGCGCTGGTCATCGGGAACGACGCATACCGGCACAAGGCCGAGTGCGTGTACGAGAAAGGGACGAACCGCATGGCGTTCCTGCGCGGGGAAATCGACAAGTACACGTGGGTCTGCCAAGGCGGAAGTTATGTCTTGTCCGCCGTGCTTGCCGCGTTGCTCCGCGTGCAGGTCGAGCGTTTCGAAGACATCCTCGAAGGACGTCGGGCCGTCGTGCGACGGTACCGCGAGGGGCTCGCTTCTCTCGTCGGAGAAGGGGAGATCCGTTTCGGCGACGTCCCTGCGTACGCCACCCCCAATGAGCACATCGCGTTTTTCCTCGTCCGCGATCACGTCCGCCGGGATCCGCTCTTGGCTCATTTGAAGGAGCAGGGCATCGGCGCCGTCTTCCACTACGTGCCGTTGCACCTCTCGCCGTTCGCGCGGGAGCGGCTCGGGACGAAGCCGGGACAATTCCCGGTCACGGAGCGGGTGGCGGATACCATCGTGCGGTTGCCGCTCTTCCCCCAGATGACCGAGGAGCAGTGTGACCGCGTCATCGATGCCGTGAAGTCTTTCTTCCATCCCGCGCATATTCCTGTTTCGCGGCCGGCAGCGGCCGTACAGGGCGGGGCGCAGGGGGAGCAAGTCGACCTCACGCTCGTCGTTCCTTGTTATAACGAAGAGGGCCATTTGCACCAGAGCCTGGATGAAGTCATGCGCATTCTCCGGCGCCTTTCCCTGCGCTACGAAGTGCTCCTCATTGATGACTGCAGCCGCGACGGGACGGCGGACCGCATCCGCGAGTACGTCGCGCTGCATCCGTCCCTGCCCCTTCGTGCCGTTTTCCATGGGAAGAATGCCGGAAGGGGCGCGACCGTCACGGAAGGGGTGCGGTTGGCACGCGGGCGCTTCGTCGGATTCCTCGACATAGATCTCGAAGTGCATGCGAAGTACCTCCCTTCGACGATCCTGCGGTTATTGCAGGGCGAGGCCGACATGGTCCTTGCCGAGCGCAGCTATAAGATGCACCTTTTCGTCCTCCCCCGCCTGATCACCACCGGAGGGTACAAACTCCTCGTACGCATGATGCTCGGCACGCCTCCGCTCGACACGGAGGCGGGGTACAAGTTCTTCCGCCGTGATGCGATCCTGCCCGTCCTGGAATGCACGCGGGATCCCCACTGGTTCTGGGATACGGAAGTGACCGTCCGCGCCCACGATGCGGGGTTACGGATCCGTCACGAGCAGGTTCTCTTCACCCGCAAGAAAGAGAAGAAGTCCACCGTGCGGTTCCCGCGCGACATCTGGCGTTCGTTCATTGCGCTGCTCCGGTTCCGCCGCCAGCGGCGGCGGGAGCGGCGGGTTGTGATTGCACCGGTAAGCGGCGCCGTTTCGGTTCCATCCGTCAGCCACGCGAAAGAGAAGGAGCGGGCCTTCCGGCCGTAATATCCCCTATTCCGTCACGAGAGTGCCGTAGATGCGAAGGGTTGCTTGCGCTGTTTTTGCGATGCCATGCTCCTCCGCCCATGCGCGGCAGTTTTCCGATTTGACGGTTCCTTCATCCAGGATTCTGTGGATAAGGTCCGCCATTGCATCGGGATTGTCCGGATCCACGCGAAAACCGCTCCTTCCCTCATCGATCGCTTCCGCCGCGCCGCTGTCAGTCGGCCCGATGCAGGGAACTCCCCGTGCGTTCGCTTCCAGGTAGACAAGGCCGAAACCCTCGAACGTATTGTCCGTGGTCTTTGCGGGTTGCAGGTACAGATCCGCTTCCGCGTACAGCTGTTCCAGCCGTTCGTTCGATACCATGCCCGGGAAGGTGACTTGCGCCGTCAATGCTAGAGCGGTGATGCGGTCTTCCAGCGCTTTCTGATACGACGATCCCTCGTACATTCTTCCCACAATCGAATAGGAGAAGGCCGTACCGTACTTTTCCCGGTACAGAGCGAGGCTTTCCAGTGCTTCCAAGATCCCCTTCCGCGGTTTTACTTCCCCCACCGTCAGAACTCGTTTGACGGGATGGGGGGTGCGGGGAGGGGGGGAGGGGGGTAACTCGATGCCGTTCGGAATGACGGTGCAGTGTTTGTCGAAAGATGTTGCGAGGGGCGGAGGCAGGATGTCCCGGACGCGTCCCTTCGTATAGTTGCTGACGGTGATGAAGCGTCCGATGCCTTTGAATGCCCGTCGCATGAGCCATCGGGTGCGCCATGCCAGGAACGGCCGGACACCGTAGCTGCCATGGATCGTCAGGACGGTGCGGCCGCGGACGGCGGCGGGGAGGAACAGGATGAAGAGCGCGTACGGTTCGACAGTGATGTGGATGATGTCCGGTCGGGACGCGCGGATGGCCGCCCGTAGCTTCCGGATGTCCCTCAGGAGCCGCAGGGGATTGCTCAGGTACCGGAGCGGCCTGTCCAAGACGGGGAAGTCGCCGGGGGTTCCCCGTGCGCAGCACAGAGAGACGGCATGGCCCGTTTCTCGGAAGGCTTGTCGCAGGCTGCGCGTGTACGTGCTCCAGCCGCCATGGCCGTCCGCCTGTTCACCTATGAGGAGAATCTTCACCCGTACAGACTAGCGCGGGCGGAGAAAGGGCGGAAGCGCCGGGACGGTTCGCAGTCCATCCGCTTCGGTCTTCTGCTACGCTTGGACGGTGGGCATTCTCGATACGTTCGGCATCACGCGGAAGATCACCCGGACCCGCTTGGAGGCATTCCTGCGGCGATATGCCTCGGATGCGAAGACTCTCGATATCGGGTGCGGCAATGCGCAATACGGTTTCCTTTTCCCGAATCGCACGACGCTTGACGTGGCGCCGCGGCCCAACGTCCAGGTCGATATCGTGGCTGACGCGCATGATCTTTCCATGATCGCCGATGCGTCGTTCGATGTGGTGCTGTGCACGGAAGTCCTCGAACATCTCCATACGCCCGAGCGGGCGATTGCCGAGATGCGTCGCGTGTTGCGGCCGGGCGGGCTCCTGCTCCTCTCGACGCGCTTCATCTTCCCTCTTCACGACGTCCCCCACGACTACTACCGCTTCACGAAGTACGGGCTTCGGCACCTGCTCGGCTCCTTCGAGATCATCGAACTTGCCGAGGAAGCCGGCACCGTCGAGACGCTCGCGGTGCTGTACCAGCGCATCGGTTTCCAGTGCGAAACGCTGCATTTCCGCCCCTTCAAGATCTTCTGGTTCCTCTTGGCACAGATCACGCGTCTGGGGATTTTCCTGCTGAGCCGCGAATACGGTGACATCCGGCATGCCCAAGCGGAGCGGCATATCCTTGCATCCGGCTACTACGTCGCGGCGCGGAAGTCATAGGGAGAGGTACGTCTTTCCCGCGGCCGTGAACGGTGCGGAAGGCAGGAGCGTTTTCAGGTCGAAGAACACGCCGTCGGCGTTCAGCGCCCGTACGAATGTTTCCGGCTTTCGTTCGCGGTACTCGCGGTGCGGGACGAGGAGGAGGATGGCGTCGAAGGGGCCCTTGTCCGGCGATCCGGGCGTCATGCCGAGTGCGGCGATACGGTCGGCGGGGAGGAACGGATCATGCGCTTCCACCGCGAAACCCAGGTTGCGCAGTTCACGCACCACGTCCTGCGCCTTGCTGTTGCGGGTGTCGGGGATGTCTTCTTTGAACGTCAGTCCCAGCACCAGGACGCGGCCTCCTTTCTTCGCCTTCCCGGCCACCATGCCCGCCACGAAGGCGCTCATGCCGTCGTTGATCGCGCGGCCCGCCGTGATGACGTGCGTGGCCATGCCGAGTTGCTTCGCTTTCTCCACCAGGTAGTACGGATCCACGCCGATGCAGTGCCCGCCTACCAGACCCGGCGTGAATTTGAGGAAGTTCCATTTCGTTCCTGCCGCCTCCAGGACGTCTTTCGTGGGGATATTCAGGCGGTTGCAGAGCATCGCCACTTCGTTCACGAACGCGATATTGATGTCCCGCTGCGCGTTCTCGATGGCCTTGGCCATCTCCGCGACGCGGATGGACGGCGCGCGGTGCACTCCCGCCTCGATGACGGACCCGTAGAGGTCCGCGAGCCGGTCGAGTGTTTGCGCATCCTGTCCCGCGACGATTTTCAGGATCTTCGTGACCGTGTGCTGCTTGTCGCCGGGATTGATGCGTTCCGGGGAGTAGCCCAGCGTGAAGTCCTTCCCGCAGACGAGGCCGGAGTGTTTTTCCAGGATGGGACCGCACAGCTCTTCCGTGACGCCCGGATACACCGTCGATTCGTACACGACGATGGCACCCTTCTTCAGGTGCTTTCCCACCGTTGCGGACGCTGCGAAGAGGATGGTCATGTCCGGGTTATTCGCATCGTCGATGGGCGTCGGCAGAGCCATGATGATGACATCCGCTCCCCCGATGACCGCCGGATCCGTACTGAAGGTGATCGGCACTTCCCAGAGCTGCTCCGCGCTCAGTTCCAGCGTGGAATCCTTCCCTTCCGACAGTTCCTGCACGCGGTGCTTCGAGATGTCGTAGCCGGAGACGGCATGCCCTTTCTTCGCGAAGGCGTGCGCGAGGGGAAGGCCGACGTAGCCGAGGCCGACGACGCAAATGGCAGGTTTTTGCATGGATGGAGTGTAGCGGGAGCAGAGGGGATTGTCAGTTTGATGAAAAATTGATAATTGATAATTGATAATTGAAAATGATGGAAGCGACAAAAATACGCTCATTATTGCCATAATTATCCATTTTCCATTTTCAATTTTCCATTCCTCGCGACGCGAGGAACAGGCACACTGCATATCGCATGAAGATTGCCGTCATCGCAGGCGCCGGCCCGGCCGGCCTCACCGCTGCGTACGAACTTCTGAAACGGACGGATATCCGTCCGATCGTGTTCGAAAAGACCGAGACGATCGGGGGGATAGCACAGACATTTAATTATAAAGGAAATCACATCGATATCGGCGGCCACAGGTTTTTCTCCAAGAGCGATCGGGTCATGAAGTGGTGGTTCAATATCCTTCCCATCCAGGGCAAGCCCGCCGCCGATTCCCTCGAGAAGGGGCACGACATCGATTATGCGACGGAAGCCATCATTGACGCGCTTTGCGAAGCCTGTGCGGTCGGAGAGGGAGAAGGCAAGATTCGTCAGCGTCCTGCTCCGGATCCCGAGAAAGAAGAGGATGTCATGCTTCAGCGTCCGCGCCTGTCCCGTATTTTCCATCATCGTCATTTGTTTCCGTATCCCATCGCCATCACAATGCGTGTGGCGTGGAAGCTCGGGTTGCTTAACACGTTTCTGATCGGGTTGAGTTACATCAAAGTGCGTCTGTCCCCTCTCCGGGACGAAACATACCTGGATGCGTTCTACATCAATCGTTTCGGGAAGCGTCTCTACAAAACATTCTTTGAGAGTTATACGGAAAAGGTCTGGGGTGTGCCGTGTTCGCAGATTCGCGCAGATTGGGGCGCGCAGCGCGTGAAAGGATTGTCCCTGCGTCGTGCCGTGACGCATGCCATCAAGGATTTGTTCAGCAGTGATTTCAAAAAGTCACAGCAGGAACGGGAGACAAGCCTCATCACCCGTTTTTACTATCCCAAGTTCGGTCCCGGCCAGATGTGGGAGACGGTTGCGAGGCATGTCGCGGCATGCGGTGGTGAGGTGCGGCGTTCACAGGCGGTGGTGCGTGTGCATTGCGAAGATGGACGTGTGTCCGGCGTCACGGTTCGGGATGGGAAGACGGGCAATGAAGAGCGTGTGGCATGCGATTATTTCTTTTCCACGATGCCGGTGAAGGAGTTAGTTGCGGCGATGGACCCCGTTCCTCCGCAGGGTGTGCGATCAGTAGCGCAGGAGCTTCAATACAGGGATTTCCTCACGGTGGGGTTGCTTCTGAAGAAACTTCATATTGTTGAGCGGGGGGAAAACATTCGTACATCCGTCCCGGACAACTGGATCTATATCCAGGAAGGGGACGTAAAAGTCGGGCGTGTGCAGGTGTTCAATAATTGGAGCCCGTACATGGTGGCAGACAGGAAGAACACCCTGTGGATAGGATTGGAATACTTCGTGAATGAGAATCACGGGTTATGGGTGCTGCCGGACAAGGATCTCATCCGCTTCGGTATCGGCGAAATGGAAAAGATCAAGTTCCTGCGGGGCAAGGACGTGCTGGATGCTTGCGTTCTGCGCATGCCCAAGGCGTACCCTGCCTACATCGGGTCCTATGACCGGCTTTCCGAGATATATGCCTATGCGGATGGAATTCCCAACTTGTATCTCATCGGACGCAATGGAATGCACCGGTACAACAACCAGGATCACAGCATGCTTACGGCCATGACGGCCGTGGACAACATTGTGGCGGGGATCACGACCAAGGCAAACCTCTGGGCGGTGAACGCGGAGGCGGAGTACCACGAGGGGGAGGAAGTGAAACGATAGGAAACCGAAGAAGCCGAGGAATCCGAAGAAACCGAGGATATCTTGTTCCGACACAGTTGTTACATGCATTCCTCGTACCATGCCACCGCTTTCCTGATTCCTTCCTCGAAGGATGTGTTCGGTTCGTAGCCGAGGATGCGACGAGCTTTCGTGATATCCGCGACGTAGCGGATGACTTCTCCCGTGCGGGAGTCCCCGACGTCGACGGGGGAGGCGCTTTTCAACAATTCCTTCACGCGTTCGGCGAGATGGATGAGGGTTGTGCCCTTCCCGCAGGCGATGTTGTACGTGCCGTTCTTCGCGTCTTCGAAGCGGTCCAGGGCGGCAAGAATGCCTGCGACCGCATCGTCGATGTACGTGAAATCGAGGCATTTTTCCTTTCCGAAGACCGTGAGCGGTTCGTTCTTCTTCGCGCGGCGGATGAAGAGCGGCACGACGCGCTCGGAGTCGTCGTACGCGCCGTAGACGTTCGAGAAGCGGAAGATGATGTGGTCCAGCCCGTAGCAGCGCGTGTAGCTTTCCACGAACGCCTCACCCGCGATTTTACTGGCGGTGTACGGGCTTTCGCAGTTCTCGATGCGCGCCATGTTTTCCCGGAGTTCCTTGGCCGGAATGTTGCCGTAGCTCTCCCGGGAAGAGGCGAACATGAAGCGGGGGATACCATGTTGTCGCGTCAGCTCCAGGGCGTTGAAGAGTGTCAGGACGTTGTCCCGTGCGCGGTTCGGATGCTCCACGAGTTCGTACACCCGCGCGTTTGCGGCCAAATGGATCACGACATCGATATCTTTTGGGATGTCCAATGCCCGGACTGCTTCGGCGTCGCGCAAGTCCGTATGCAGCGTCACGGCTTCCACCGCGGGCTGCCATTTGCTCTCCGCCCAGTCGACGCCGATCACATGGTCTCCCCGTTCCAACAGCGTTTCGCAGAGGCGGGTACCGATCGTGCCGGATGAACCTGTGACGAGGATCTTCATGACCGTAGCAGTGTGCCTGTTTCTCGCTCCGCGAGAAATGGAAAATTGAAAATGGAAAATGGAAAATTTTGGCAGTAATGAGCGTATTTGTGTTGCTTCCAGCATTTTCAATTATCAATTATCAATTTTCAATTGTCCCTTCGACTGACAATTTCCACCCGCTTCGATACACTTTCCCCGTGCTTTCCCTCATCCTCCCCACCTACAATGAAGCGGAGAACATCCGTGCGGTCATCGCGGAGGCGCGACGCGTGCTGGAAGACGTGCCGCACGAGATCATCGTCGTGGACGACGACTCCCCGGACGGGACCTGGCGCATCGTGCATGAATTGTCCGAAGAAGATCCGCACGTGCGCGCCATACGTCGCGTGGGACGGCGCGGCCTTTCCTCCGCCGTCGTCGAGGGATTCCGGGCGGCGAAGGGGGATGTGCTGGCGGTGGCCGATGCCGACGGCCAGCATGATTATGCGCTCCTTCCGCGTCTGTATGCCGCCGTGCGGGAGAAGGGAGGCATCGCCATCGGTTCGCGGTACGTCGAAGGGGGCAGCGTCGGTGCGTGGGACGAGCGGCGGCGCCTGCTCAGCCGTCTTGCGACGCAATTGGCCATACGTCTTTGCCGTGTCCCCGTCTCGGATCCCATGAGCGGTTTCTTCGCGGTGTCCCGTCCCGTCTTTGAGCGGGTTCTCCCGCACCTCCGCCCGAAGGGATTCAAAATATTGTTTGAAATCCTGCTGCATGCGGAGCGGGACATGCCTGTTACGGAAATGCCGTTCACGTTCGGCATCCGCAAATACGGCCGGAGCAAGCTGTCATTGGGAGTGGAATGGGCGTTCCTTGCCATGCTGCTCACGGCGGTCCTGCGCCGCGCCGCCGGCATTTTCCGCCGCTCCTGACATGCCGCGATCTTCCCGTCTCCCGGCGCTGTTCTTCACACTGGTACTTCTCGCCGTCGCCTTTCCGCTCGCCTTGCGCGCATGGCGGCTGCAGCTTCTCTTCCTGGATGCCGGCGTCCGTTCGGCCGCCCGTTCGACGTTGGAGGCGGTGACGGCGGAGCGGGGATGGCTGCTGTCCGATGTGCGCCTGGAAAAGGCGGATGCATCATCCTTGTTGTTCCTGTATCGGGATCACCGCCGCACTGCGGTCCAAGACCGTTGCTTCGTCGTCCGTTTGCGTTCCACCCGTCTCATTCCATGCGAAAGCTGATCGTTGCCGTCGTCCTGGAAGGATACGCGTTCCTCCTTGCGTGGATGCAATCGCTCGGGGGCGTGCGGACGGACGAGGCAAAGTACCTCCTGAATATTCCCTACCCCCATCCGCCGCTTGCGCGATGGTTCTTTTCGCGGACGGCGGACATGCCCGGACAGGAGTGGCTGTGGCGCTTCGTGCTTGCGTCGCTCCTTGTGCAGGCGGTGTGGCTCGTGTGGCGCATGGCCAATCGGCAGTCGCTTGAGCAGCGTTTCACGGCTGCGATCCTGTGGCTCACGGCGGCGGCGTTCATCCTCCAGGCGGGCAGCATCATGATGGCACCTCTCACCGCGTTGCAGGGACTCGTGCTTCTGTGGCTCCTCTTCGAGCGTGAGCGGCGCGGGGGGGCGTGGAGCGCATGGTCAGCGTGCGGGATCGGCGTGTTCTGGTTCGTTTCCCTCTTCACGGCGTACCAAGCGGTGCTCTATACCCCCGTCGCGTTCGCCATTTTCCGACGGAGCCGTTTTTCCCTCGCCGGACAAGTGTTCTTCCTTCTGGCTCCCATCGCTGTCGCCGGGTTGTATGCCCTTTCGGAGCCGTTGGTGCTGGCGAGTTTCTTGCTTGCAGGCACGAAGGATGCGGGTACCGGCTTTGTGCAGAAACTGATGCAACTCTTTCAAGGATGGAGCCTTGGGGGAAGCATTCTCCTGGGTCTCACGGGCGTGGCAGGCATGCTCCTGGACCGCCGATGGACGTTATTTCTAGCCACGGGGCTCATCGCGGCGTTCCTGCTCGTCTCTTTCCAGCCGTATTACGCCATCCTCTTCCTGCCGCTCTTCCTGGCAGGCACGATCCTGCTCTTCAAAAAAATCTGGCACCATCCTGCGCCGTTGATTTTCCCCCATCTCGTCCTCACCGCCATTTGCATCATGCTTTTTCCGCCGGTGCTGCTTCGTTCGCCGGCGCGCGACACCATGCGTGCCATCGTTGCGACCGGCAAAGAGGGGACGGTGCTCATTGCCGGTTCCTACGGGCATGAGTGGCAGTACGAAAGTCCGTTTCCGGTGCGGCGGTTCGTTCCGTCATTGCTGTCCGATGCGGAGGCGGTGGTTTGTTTGGAGAAGTGCGAGGGGATGGATGAAAAGACGTGGACGAAGCTTCCGGGGATGCCGGTGGAGACGTGGGTCAGGAAGGCGGTAGGTGGTAGGGGGTAGGTTGTAGGGAAGCTGAACATCGTCAACTACCTACAAGCTACAACCTAAGAAGCTCCACGCTTGAGTCAGATGTTGTAATACTCCCGATACCACTCCACGAATTTCGGAACGCCCTCCCGAATCGTCGTCTTCGGCTCGTACCCGAGCATCTTCTTCGCCTTCGCAATGTCCGCGAGGCTGGCACGCACGTCGCCTGCCTGCATGGGGAGGTATTCCTTTTTCGCTTCCTTCCCGCAGCTCTTTTCCACCATCTTCACGTAGTCCATCAATTCCTCCTTTCGTCCGCAGCCCAGGTTGAACACTTCCTCGTCATGGTTCTTGTCGATGGATGCGACCAATCCGGAGACGATGTCATCGACGTAAGTGAAATCTCGTTGCATCTTTCCCTCGCCGAAGATGTTGAGAGGACGGTCGTGCAGGAGGGCGTCCGTGAAGAGGAAGAGCGCCATGTCCGGGCGTCCCCAGGGGCCGTAGACCGTGAAGAAACGCAGGCCCGTGACGGGGATGCCGTAGAGACTGTGGTACGTATGCGCCATCAATTCGTTGTCTTTCTTGTTCTGCCCGTAGAGCGAGAGTTGATTATCCGTGCGGTCCGTTTCTTCCGCGGGCAGTTTGCCGTTGCCGCCGTAGACGGAGCTGGAGGAGGCGTAGATGAGGCCGGGGATTTCCTGCTGCCGCACCTCTTCCAGGACGTTGAAGAAGCCGCGGATATTGGTATCCACGTATTCATCGGGATGGTCGAAGGCGTAGCGAACGCCCGCGAGCGCCGCGAGATGGCAGACGCGATCGACGCCTTTCATGGTCTTCTTCACCGTCGCGCGGTCGAGGATATCCCCGCGAACCATGGTGAATCCTTTCCTGTTTGCCAGTTGCGCGGCACGCGCTTCCTTCAGCTTCGGATCGTAGTACGTGTTGAAGTTGTCGAGACCGACCACTTCATCGCCGTGGTCCAGGAGGGTCTTGGCCGTGTGGTATCCGATGAAGCCGGCGGCACCAGTGAGGAGTATTTTCATTGTGGATAGTGTAGCAGAGGTTGTGAGAGCCTCAGAGAGAGGGATTAGGGATTGGTGTATTAGGGATTAGGCGATTGAAAGGACTGTACGTTCCATTTCGACAGGACCTGATTGAAATCGCCCCAATATACTAATTCCTAATCTCCAATCCCAATACCGATCCCATGGTACTTCAACCCCGCCGCCTCCACTTCCGCAGGGTCGTACATGTTGCGGCCGTCGAAAAGGTCGTTCCCTTTCATGATTTTCTTCGTTTCCCGCAGGTCGATGCCCCGGAAGACGTCCCACTCCGTCAGCAGGATGACGGCGTCCACGCCCTCCGCGGCTTCGAGGGGGGATGAGACGTAGTCGATGCCCGCGGGATACGTGCGACGTGCGTTGTCCATCGCCACGGGGTCGAAAGCGCGGACGCGATGGCCGGACTTCAGGAGCAATCGGACGAGGTCGACGCTGGGCGCCTCGCGGAGGTCGTCGGTGTTCGGTTTGAAGCTGAGCCCCCAGACGCCCACGGTCGCTTTCTTTGGAAGAACGTCCAACAGCTGCGCGAAAAATCGTTGCCGCTGCCGGTCGTTGATCGCGTGCGTGGCCTCGATGAGCGGGACGGGCACGTGATATTTCCTGCCGATGGCCAACAATGCCTTCACGTCTTTCGGGAAGCAACTGCCGCCGTAACCGATGCCGGCATGCAGGAATTGCGTGCCGATGCGGTCATCCAGACCCATGCCCTTTGCGACGTCGCGGATGTTTCCGCCCGTCTTCTCGCATAGTTCGCTCAGCATGTTGATGAACGATATTTTCGCTGCAAGGAAGGCGTTGGACGCGTACTTCACGATCTCGGCACTCTCGCGGCTGAGGAACACGATGGGATGCTGGATGCGCGTGAGGGGCAGGTAGAGTTCTTCCATCGCGTCGCGCGCGCGGGTGTCCCCGTTGATGCCCACGATGATGCGGTCCGGGTGGAGGGTGTCCTGCACCGCCGTGCCTTCGCGGAGGAATTCCGGGTTGGAAATGACGGGGAGATGGATCTTCACGCCGCGTTCTTTGAGGACCTTTCCCATGCGCTCCTCGCACTCCTTCCCCGTGCCGACCGGGACGGTGGATTTGTTCACGAAAACGATGTCTGTTTCCGTATGGCGGGCGACGCTCTCGCAGACGGCGAACACTGCGCGCAGGTCAGCCGTATAATCCTCGTTTGGCGGCGTGGCGACGGCGCAGAAGAGCACCTGGCAACCCGGGAGGGCGTCTTCGATGTCCGTCGTGAAGGAGAGACGGCCGCTCTTCAGGTTCCGGACGAGCAGTTCTTCCAGCCCCGGTTCGAAGATGGGGCTTTTTCCTTGCTTCAGCATCGCTATTTTCTTTTCGTCTATGTCGACTCCGGCCACGTCATGCCCGAGTTCCGCCAGGCAGCATGCGCTTGCGAGGCCGACGTAGCCCGTTCCGATGACGGAGATCTTCATGATGCAGAGTGTAGCGGGAGGAGAAGGGGTTGTCAGTTTGACGAATAATTGAAAATTGAAAATTGATAATTGAAAATGATGGGAGCAACAAAAATAGGCTCATTTCTGCCATAATTTTCCATTTTCAATTGTCCATTTTCCATTTCTCGCGGAGCGAGAAACAGGCACACTGGTACGGCCATGAAAATCCTCACCTGCGGCTCCATCGCCTACGACCTCCTCCTCCAGTACGACGGCTCCTTTCCGGATGCCATCGACCCCATGCACATCGACGAATTGTCGGTTGCGTACGTCACGCCCCGCTTTGCCCGTCACCATGGCGGCACGGGGGCGAATATCGCTTGGAACCTCCGGCTCCTCAATCAGGAACCGTTGCTTGTCGGGACGGTCGGGAATGACGGGGGAACGTACACGGCTCTCCTGGAGGAACGTGGCATCTCCACCAAGCGCGTGGAGGTCCAGCGCGAACACGCCACGTCCACGGCGATCGTGGCGACGGATTCCCGCGAGCACCAGATCACGTTCTTCCATCCCGGAGCCGATGCGTACGGAACGTTTCCGGATATCTCCGAGGAGCGCGACGACCTCGCATATGCCATCATCAGTCCGCGCGATGCCAAAGTGATGCTGCAGGCGGCGGAGTGGTGCCGAAAGTTCGCCGTGCCCTATCTCTTCGATCCCGGTCAGCAGACATCCGCGTTCTCGGAAGACGAACTTCTGCGTGCCATCCAGGGGAGCGCCGGATTGGTCGCCAACGCCTACGAGTGGGGACTCATCAGCAAACGGACGTCCTTCTCCGTCGACCAGCTCCTGGAGCACGTGAAAGTTTTCATCCTCACGCAGGGCGAGGACGGATGCACGGTGTATACCCCCAAGGGCGCCACGGTGCTGTCCGCGTGCAAGCCGGAGTCCGTGGTGAATCCCACGGGGGCGGGCGATGCATTCCGCGCGGGCCTCCTCACCGGCCTTGCCGCGAAGTGGCCCCTTCCGCAAGCCGCGCGCCTCGGCTGTTCAGTTGCTTCTTTCGTCGTCGAGCAGGAAGGTACGCTCCTTGATTCGTTGGACATCAATGACGTCCTGGGCAGGGCGGAGACGACGTATGGAGAAGCGCTGCCGGCGTTGCCCTAATCGAAGCCCCAAATTTCAAGCGCCAATGACCAAGGAAGATTTAATTTCCAAGATTCAAAGATCCCGGAGAAATCTTGTTGATTTGAGGAATTGAGTTTTCTGATTTTCTTGGGATTTGCAGTCTTGGGATTTGGGATTTCGATACGGGTGTTTCTTCGCTATGCTTTTCGCATGTCTTCGATCAAAAATCCCTCCCTTGCCGGCCAAGGAAAGCTGAATATCGAGATCGCCGAGAGGCGCATGGGGGCGTTACTCAAAGTGCGCGAGCGTTTCGCCAAAGAACAGCCGTTCAAAGGCCTGACGATCGGCATGGCGCTGCACGTCACCAAAGAGACGGCGGTGCTGGTGAAGACACTTGTTGCGGGAGGCGCACAGGTGGCCATCACGGGGTGCAACCCGCTCTCCACGCAGGATGACGTCGCCGCGGCGCTCGCGGAGGAGAAGGGCGTGAGCGTGTGGGCGTACAAGGGCGAGTCGAAGGAGGATTACTACAAGTATTTGAACGAAGTGATCGCGACGAAGCCACACATCACCATCGATGACGGCTGCGATCTGGTCACCGAAATTCATACGAAGCATCCGGACCTCCTTGCGCGGATGATCGGCGGTTGCGAGGAGACCACCACGGGCATCATCCGTCTGAAGGCGATGGAACGGGACGGGGCGCTGAAGACGCCGATGATCGCGGTGAATGACAACAAGACGAAGCACCTCATGGACAACTACTACGGCACGGGCCAGTCCACGTTCGACGGCATCCTGCGTTCCACGAACCTGCTCATCGCCGGAAAGACCGTCGTCATCCTTGGCTACGGCAGCTGCGGCAAGGGAGTGGCGATGCGCGCGCAGGGGCTCGGCGCGCAGGTGATCGTCACGGAAGTGGATGCCTTCGCGGCGCTGCAGGCCGCCATGGACGGGCACCGCGTGTTGAAGATGGAAGAAGCCGCTCCGCTCGGCGATATCTTCGTGACCGTCACGGGCGACATTCACGTCATCCGCTTTGAGCACATGGAAGCGATGAAGGACGGCGCCGTGCTGGCGAACTCCGGCCACTTCGACTGTGAGATCGACCTGGATGCGTTGGAGAAGAAGGCGAAGACCAAGCGGCGCGTGCGCCACTATCTCGATGAATACGTCCTCCCATCCGGCAAAGCGCTGTTCGTCGCGGGTGAAGGGCGCCTCGTGAACCTGGCGTCCGCGGAAGGCCATCCGAGCGAAGTGATGAGTCTCTCGTTCTGCGGCCAGGCGTTGGCGTGCGAATACCTCGTGAAGAACAAGGGCACGATGCCCAAGGGCGTCATCACGCTTCCGGCGGAAGTGGATGATGTCATCGCGCGGATGCAATTGGTGGCCATGGGACTTTCCATCGATGAGCTGACGGAGGAGCAGAAGAAGTATCTCGCCAGCTGGCAGGAGGGGACATGATGTGATGTGTCATGGTGAGCCCGTCGAACCATGACACGGAGCGTACCGTTGTCCTTTGATCCTTCGACAGGCTCAGCTCAGGATGACACTCTTTGGTGGCTTGGGGCAGCCACCATTTCTGGTCGCGGTTTTTTCGAGGTAAGAATCCGTTTCTTTTCGCGTCTTAGTGGCACATGCACAGGAATCCTTCCCAGCAGTGTTCCCTCTCCATCGTCGTCGTCATTCGTGATCGACGGGAGGGATGCTGATACACGGACGTTCCGCTTCATCCCTCCCTCCCCCGGGAAGGGAATTTTGCGCGATCTTTCACATCATATCGGCAGAGAAACCTGCTTTCTTTTATCTCTCCGATCTCAGGACAGCGGTTCCGCGGTCCGTCGGAGTGCGGGAGCAGGACACTTTTTGGGAGGAATGGAATGCAATCCCATTCGTACGCGGCGGCGGGACAGCAGTTGCCTCGCAAGGGCAACCAGACCGCCTTCCATCAGCAGTGGAGTTCGGTGGACAAGGCCAGAATCCGGCGCGATGCGCAGCAGTATTCATCCCGGCATTTGTGTCTGGACTGGCGCAGGACGGGCAGATGCTATTGAGTGGAGGAGGAGTTCTTCCCATTGTCCGGCCTCCGTGCGCAGGCACGGGGGTCGGACATTCCTTTTGAGGTCAGGTTTTTCTTCCGAAGTTCCGTCATTTTTTTGGCGTGTTTCTGCATCGGCTTTCCCGCAAGACCATACGGCAGGTGCATCACATTCCGGCTTGGGGAAGCCATGTATCGTTGCGACGGTACATTGCGTTTGACCTTTGGCAAGGAACCTTTACAATTCTCGAAACTGTGATGTATTGACATATTGCAGTTGTTCATTGAAATCACCTTTCGTGCATTTTTGTGCACGAACATGATGATGAGAAACCCGCTTCTTTGCCTTTGCAAAAGATTGAAGAGCGATTGGGATTGCTCGTGCGGTGGTGATAAGCGGTTAACCTCCTGGAGGTGGTAGATCATGATTGTGATTGCGATCAAGGGAAAGCCATTCCCCCGGGGCAAAAGATCTTCCTGTTTGGGCTGTCCTCTCTACGATGAAGACGGCCCGCAGGGATTGTGCTCCGGCGATGTTGAAGACTTGCTTGATCGGGGATGCCCGCAAGTGGGTCAGGCCCACCAGACGCGGGAATACCGTTCGAGCCCCGATCTGGATGAGTATGACCCTTTGGCGGAGGAGGCGCCCCAGGAGTCCCTCGTCGCGGTCTAGCCCAAACTGGACCGCAGCTCGCACGTTTGTGCGGCACTTTCCGGAGGTGAGGATCCATCCTCACCTCCGGTTATAATTCAATCGAAGCCGGTTTCTCGTCATGATCTTTTACATCATTATTTGGTGCTCTTATTGCTCTGTGTCTCCTTTGGAATGGAATTGGAGGCAACGTCGCAAATGCGACGGCCATCCCGGCAGGGCATTGGAAGTACTTCTGTGTTCTTGGAGGGAAGCATTATGTGCACACGAGGACGAAGGGCTCGAGGCGAGGAGAACGGCAAAATCAAAAGCCGGGAGAAGAAGTGGAATTTGTCCAAGCGGAAGCGTCTGGGCAACCGGACGCGTCGGCACTGATTGACGCCGAATCGTCTTGAGCCGCAGTCCGAGTGCTCTCCTCAGTTTCGCCCCAGTCCTGCTCTCTTCGGAGAGCGGGGCTGGGGTCTTCTACACATGGAGCAATAAGAGTATCGCCTGTTAAACGCTTTCTTTCGTATTTATCAAAGGGTTTATTGGTATGATGTTTCTCATGGCAACGCAGCCACAGAGGGAGAAGCGGATGGCAATTGGCAACAACAAGAACATCGCCATGCTCCTGCGTCAGATCGGAGCGTTGTTGGACGAGCAGAGCGTGCAGTTCAAGCCCGCCGCGTACCGCAAAGCGGCGCAGACGGTGGAGGAGCTGCTGCACGATGTGTCCACGTTCAAAACGGAAAAGGAACTGATGGAATTGCCCGGCATCGGTCCTGCCATCGCGGGGAAGATTTTCGAGTATTTGCAGACGGGGAGGATCAAGACGCTCGATGAGCTGCTCGCGGCGCAGGGCGGCATTTCGCCGGATCTGTTGATGGTGGAGGATTTGGGTTTTAAGCGCGCGCGGCAGCTGCAGGTCGCGCTCGGCATTCAGACCGTCGCCGATCTCATCAGGGCGGCAGAGGAGGGGAAGTTGCGGCATCTTCCGCGCTTCTCCGAGTTGATGGAGAAGAAGATTTTGGAAAATGCGAAGCACGTCACGGAGCGGTCGCGGCGGTTTTCCCGGAAGGATGTGGAAGAGGACGTAGAGACGCTCCTCTCGACGGTGCGGAAGGTTCCCGGCGTCGAGAAGGCTGAAGTGGCAGGGTCGTTCCGGCGTCAGAAGGACACGGTGGGCGACATCGACATCCTCGCCGTCGTGAAAGACCGTGAGAAAGTCTCCGATGCCATCGCGCACCTGCCCATCGTCCGGCACGTCGTCGCGCACGGTGAGAAAAAATTGTCATTCGATCTCACATCGGGACTTCGCGTGGACATTCGGTTCGTCGACGAGGACCAGTGGGGCGCGGCGCTCCTCTACTTCACGGGCGACAAGGAGCACAACATCGCGCTGCGCAAACGGGCCATCGCGAAGGGGTGGAAGCTGAATGAGTACGGACTCTTCGAAGGGGAGAAGGCGATCGCGAGCAGGAAGGAAGAAAACATCTATGCGGTGCTGGGGTTGTCGTTCATGGAGCCCACAAGACGAACGGGGGAGTTGCGTTGAAGGAAGGAGTGCTACAATCCTCGTCTTCTTTGCCCCCTTCACGCAAGAAAGGAGGTGATACGTGGCCAAGAAGAAGCCTTTCAGGCCGTCGCAGAGGCTCAGGCGCTGGTTAGAAAATGTGCGCCAGGCTCGCAGTGCGGCGGCCAAAAAGGGGTGGGAGACGCGCCGTGCGCGTCTGCAATCCCATTCGCGCAAGCGTTGCCCGCAATGCGGGCACACCCTCTAAGGGATCGCCGACCCCGAACCTGTCGGCTCTACCGGACGGCCTCGCGCCGTCCGGTTTTCCTTTGTACAATGCCTTCGGTGGGATGGCCGAGTGGTCGAAGGCGCGCGACTCGAAATCGCGTAAGCCCCAAAAGGGCTTCGAGGGTTCGAATCCCTCTCCCACCGCCACTGGAAATATGCGCAACAGCCTTGGGAGAAATAATATCTGCGGAAGAGGGATGAGAAGTTTACCCTGAGCGAACTCGAGCAAAGCGAGAGCGAGTCGAATGGGAATCCCTCTCCCACCGCCACTCGGTATGGATGGCAAACGGCATTTCCCGTATTTTCCTTTGCACCCGTGTATCCGGCTCGTTTCCTTTCAGATGCCGCAAAACGAGGGAATCTCGGTTTTCTACCCATTGACGAATTTTCAAAAAAGAGGGGTATTCGACGCTTTTCTGTGATTTTGGATGCAAAATTTTGGCTTTGGTATCAGTAAAAACAAGATACTGCTGTCATCACCCAAATTTTCAGTCCATTCGCCATTTGTTGAGCAAATTACACTTGCAGAAGCCACTTTCGACCCTACAATCCCTTTGTTCTTACTTCTTAACCCCCTTTCTATGAGCTACGTCGTTGCGTCCGCCATCAAGGACCTCCTCAAGAAGCAGGGCATGATGACCGCCGGTGATTTCCCGGAGGCCGCATCCGCCTTCCTCGAGAGCGCACTGAAGGCTGCCGGAAAGCGCGCCAAGGATAACGGCCGCGTCACGGTCCGCCCGTACGATCTTTGAGATCGTTTCGTTCGAATTCAAAATCGGTGTCCCGTAAGGGGCACCTTTTTTGAAATTCCCCCACCCCGGCCGCTGCGCAGCCACCCCTCCCCCACCAGGGGAGGGGTC
>JAQVMB010000026.1 GCA_028703835.1 Candidatus Peribacteraceae bacterium
CATCCCTCCCGAAAAGAATCGCCTATCGCGTTCTCATGCGGCGGACGGTCATGCATGCGCGGCGCCTCATCTCCGTGAGTTCCTTCGTGGCGACGGAGTTGCGCGCCGCGTATGGCGACGGGATCCATCCCCGGCTGTCGGTGATCGGGGAAGGCGTGGATGAGCGGTTCCGGCCGCGGTCTCCGGAAGAGCAGGCCGAAGTTCGCAAGCGGTATGACTTGTCCTTACCTTTCTTCCTGTATGTCGGTAATGCGAAGGAGCACAAGAACGTGCCGCTCCTCATCGAAGCGTTCCGCCGCGCCGCGCTCCCCGCCCACCGGCTCGTGCTCGTGACGGGCGGTACGGAAGCGGCCCTCCTGCCGTCCGCGGAAAACGTGTGCGTGCTTTCCGGCGTCGATGATGAACATTTGCCCGCCCTCTACTCGGCCGCGGCCGCTTTCGTCACGGCTTCCCTGTATGAGGGATACGGCCTCCCGGCCGTCGAAGCCGCCGCGTGCGGCAGTCCCGTCATCGCGGCGCGAACCGCCGCGACCCCCGAAACCGCACCGGCGGGCGCACTCCTCCTCCCGCCGACAGCCGCCGCGTTCGCGGAGGGTTTCCGCCGGCCGCCGCTCCCCTCCCCTTTTGCGGCAAGGCGCTGGGAAGCCGTCGCGGCGGACGTCGCTTCCGTGTTTCGGGCGACATTTTCCTGATCCTATCCCTATCCCTACCCCAACCCCATGGACTCCCTCCGTTCCCTGCTGCCGAAGGTCCTTCGCAGGCGCGGGCTCGCCGGCCAGGCCGGCGCCAGCCACGTGACGTACGTGGCGCAGAAGTGGCTGCAGGAGGTACTGCCGGGCCTGGCAGCCTTCATGGAAGTGCGTCATCTCAAGGACGGAGTCCTGACGATCGCCTGCCGTAACGGCGTGGCGGCGCAGGAGTGCAGGCATCTTTCCTCCCGTCTCCTCGACCACGTGCGGCGGGAATGCCCCGACCATGCCCCGGAGGAAATCAGGCTGACGAAGGCGAATGCGTAGTGTAGGATGGGCGGGTTTTCCGGAGAAAGATCGGCGATTTCTTCCTGCGATTACGTCTTGCGCGGTCCCATCCCCTTCCCTACACTCCTCACCCGCATGCTCAAAATCCGTCTCCAGCGCACCGGCCGCGAGAACATCCCCACGTACCGCATCGTGGTGGCCGAGAAGCGCAATCCCGTGAAGGGGGGTTTCCTCGAAGTGCTTGGGTTTTACCTGCCCGCCCGCGATCCCGTCGTTTTCGAGCACAAGGATGAGCGCATCCTGCATTGGATCGGGAAAGGCGCGGTGCCCAGCGAGACCGTTGCGCGCCTCCTCCGGCGTGCCGGCATGAAGGATATGGACAAGTACATCAGCACCTACACGAAGAAGAAGTCCAAGAAGGCCGCTCCCGAAGGCGATGCGCCCGCTCCCGCCGCCGCCCCTGCCGCCCCCGCGGAAACAGGTGACACGCCGGCCGCCCAGGCGTAAGCTTCCCGCCGTGACCACTCCCGCACCAGCCGCCGTCCCGGGCTACGAGTTTCTGAAGTACGTCCTGGAATCCCTCGTCGAGGACAAAGACCAGCTCTCCATCGAACCGACGGTGGACGATTTGGGGATCCTCCTCACCGTGCGCGTGAGCGATCGCGACATGGGGAAGCTCATCGGCAAGAGCGGACAGACGGTGAAAGCGCTCCGGACGCTCCTGCGCATCATCGGCGGCGCCAACGAGCAGCGCGTCAATCTCAAGATCCTCGAGCCGCAGCAGGCCTGATTTCCTTTTCTCCCCACTCCGTATGTTGCGCGATCTCCTGTCGACCGGCTCCCCGATGGAAATTTTCGCGACGTTCGTCGCTCTCGCTTTGGTCGTCGCTTCCCTGCTCTGCTTGGTCTTCATCATTTTGGGCGGCATCAACTTCATCCTGTCCGCGGGCAACGAGGAGAAAATCAAGAAGGCGATGCATACCATCCGCTACGCCATCATCGGGCTTTTCATCTCGTTCATCGCCTACTTCGCCGTCTCGTGGATCGCGCGCATTTTGGACATCCCCTTCCAGCTCGATTTCAGCACGATCGCAGCCCTGATGCAGGACATCTTCTCGTCATTGAGCCAATAAAGAGGCGCGGAAGATTCCGCCGATTTGCCACGGTTTGTTTGTCGTGCGGCTGTGATACCCTACGCGTGCGGGCGGTTAGCTCAGTTGGTCAGAGCGGCTGGTTTACACCCAGTAGGTCACAGGTTCGACTCCTGTACCGCCCACCACTTCGCCCTTCGGGCTCGCGGTGGCGCTCGCTGCGCTCGCGAGCCATTCTTTTATTGGGAGGAGAACCTCCCAACCCCTCCCGTGGGGGTATACCGATGGTACGGTCATTGTTCCCGCAACCTCGTCACCCTCGCCTTTGAGAAATGTAAAGATGTTGCCGTTCCTCCTGTTGACCTGTAACATCCTCGCACTTCCAACCTGTCAAATGCTCGTCATCATCCACGTCATCGTCGCACTGTTTCTCTCGCTCTTCATCCTCCTGCAGCACCGCGCTTCCGGCCTCTCCGCCACCTTCGGCGGGAGCGGGGCGATGGTTGTGCAGCGGCGCGGAGCGGAGCGTTTCATCTATCTGTCGACCGGTTGGCTCAGCGGGGCGTTCTTTGCGCTCTCCATCCTCCAGTGGTACTTGCGTTGAGGCGGAGTTGACGCCGTCGGAAGAAACGTCTTTGGTGCCTTCCGTCCGCGGTTCTTTTCGGTAGAATGCTTCGGATGAAAAGCCTTTTGCGACTGCTGCTCAGCATGTCACGGTGGGAGCGGTGGGCCGTGGCATTCCTGGCCGTGCTGTTCACGTTCGGACTCGGGGGCATGCTCCGGGTGTTCTACCTGGACAATACGGAACTCCTGCCCTCGACCGGCGGGACGTACATCGAAGGGTCGGTGGGAGAACTCCAGCCGCTGAACCCGTGGTTCGTCGTCCGCAACGACGTGAACAGGGACATCATCTCCCTGGTGTTCGCCGGCCTGCTGAAGTACGACCCCCAAACCAAGGCCATCGTGGACGACCTGGCGCTGCTGCAGGCGTCGGCCGACGGCAGGGTGTACACGCTGAAGCTGAAGGACGGGATCGTCTGGCACGATGCGACGGAAAAAGCGCCGCATCCCGTTACGGCGGACGACGTGGTGTTCACGTTCGCCACCATCCAGCATCCCGAGTTCCCCAACGGCATCCTCCGGCAGAATTTCAGCGGCGTGCAGATCGAAAAAATGGATGTCCGCACGGTGCGATTCACGCTCGACCAGCCGTACAGCTTCTTCCCGAGCAACCTCACGGTCGGGCTCCTGCCGAAGCGGTCATTCGAAGACATACCCGTGGGCAAGCTGGATCTCGCGACGGATTTCGGTCTCCATCCCGTGGGCGCGGGCCCGTACCGGGTGAAGAACGTGGTGCAGACGGACCTCTCCACCGAAGTGACGCTGGAGCGTTTCGAGCGGACGCTCAAGCCGCCGTTCCGCCTGGACAGGATCGTGTTCCGCATTTTCTCCGATTACTCGTCGCTCCTCTCCGACCTCCGGAACCTGGACGGCGTCCGTCTCGTGCCGAAGAACGACCAGGGCGAACCGATGATCCCGCGGCGTTACACGGCCCGGCAGTACTACCTGCCGCAGTACGTCGCCCTCTTCTTCAACCTCCAGCGCAAGCATTTGCAGGACGAGAAGCTTCGTCTCGGTTTGCAATTGGGCACGGACAAGCAGGCGGTGGCGGCTTCCGTGCACGAGTCCGTGCTCGTGGACACGCCGTTTTTGGAGCTGGACGTTTCCGATTGGCGCTACCACTTCGATCCGGCGGCGGCGCAGGGCGCCCTTTTCTCATCGCAGTGGCATCAACCGGAGAAAATACGTTTGCAACGCCTGCTGGAGATGGATGACGCGAACAGAGTGGGCGTGTTGAAAGTGCAGTCCGTGGTGCAGCTGGAGACGGGCGCGGTCCTCACCGTGACGGGGGCGCTGACATCACCGGAGGGCGCATCCGACTTGAACGGGGTGCCGGTGGTGCGCCATCCCACGCAGACGGGATCCTGGATCGTCAGCCTTCCCACCGTCCGGGGCACGGGCGCCCTCCTCGTCGGCGACAATCTCCTCCGTCTCGCCGATGCCAAGGGCCGCGTGCTGGATTCCGCGAACGTCTACCGCGCGGGCACGGCGGACGATTTCCGGCGCGCCGTCGAGGAGCAGCGCCTGCTGCGGCTCTTCCAACTCTCGCGCGCGGGCAAGCTCCCGGCGGGACAGGAGCCGGTGACGGTGCAGGACCTCTTCCTCGACCGCGGGAAACTGCGCCTGCGCACGGCGAACGATCCCGTCAGCATCCGCCGCAACGACCGCGGGGAGGAGCTGGCCGTCACGCTCCTCACCAGTCCGGCGCCCGCGGAGTACAGGAAGGTGGCGGATGCCATCGCGAAGAGCTGGGGGAACCTGGGCGTGCGCGTCACGGTGGAAGTGCCGAAGACGCGGGATGACTTCCAGGACCGCCTGCTGCGCCGCGATTACGACGTGGTGCTGTTCGGCCAGTCACTCCTCGACAATCTCGACTGCTACCCGTACTGGCACTCGAGCGGGGTGCAGAAGCTGACGGGCAACCAGAAAGACCTCCGTCAGGATGCCTACAACCTTTCGCAGTATGCTTCCTTCCGCGCGGATGCGTTGCTGGAGACGATCCGCAGGACGCGCAACGACCAGGAGCGCACGCGGTCGCTCCAGGAGCTGCGGGACCTTTTCAAGAAAGACGTCCCGGCCGTCTTCCTCTACTCCCCGATGTACACCTTCGCGCACCACCAGAACATCCAGGGCGTTGAGCTCGGGTCGCTCTCGCTCCACTCGGACCGGTTCCTGACGCTCTACCAGTGGTACGCGCGGCAGGTGCGGGAGTTCAAGTCCGGGCGCAATTGGCTCTCCGTTTTCACCTGGATGCCGTCCCTGTTCGTATCGGATGCGGAAGAATGAGGTGCAACCATGCTGCAGATCTGCTCATTTGTCTTCGGGTTTTCAACCGTGGATTCTCCATGGCAGACTGTATTCCGTCCACCCGTCTCCCGGGAGGGGTTCTTGCAGATTGACGCGGAGGATAGTCTTCAGTAAACTACTTTAGCTCTTTTCGCAATGATCTCTACATCAGTTCTTCTCTCCGGGATTATGGAAGTACTCCTCCTCGAGGATGTCACCGGCATCGGTAAAAAGAACGACCTTCTGGTCGTGGGAGACGGCTTTGCCCTCAACTTTCTTCTGCCGCAACGGAAAGCTCTCGTCGCGACGCCCACCGTGCGTCGCCGGTACGCGGAGCAGATTCGCAAGCGCGCGGAAGAGAAGGAACGGGAGAAGCAGTCACAGACGGATGCGGCTGCGGCCGTAGCGGGCAAGACGGTCACCTTCACGAAGAAGGCCACGAAGACGGGCAAGCTCTACGCCGCCGTCTCCGAAGAACAGATCGTCCAGGCCCTGAAGGACCAGCACGGCCTCTCTATAGACGCTTCGCTCGTCACCATCCCGAATCCGATCAAGGCCACCGGCACCTTCACGGCGCTCGTCCAGGCGGGCGGCACGCAGCAGTCGGTTTCCGTCGTCGTGACCTCCGAAGCGTAAACATCGGTAACAACAGAATATCAAGGATGTCAATCGCGACATTCAATCATGTTGTGGATTACATAAAAATTTGGAAGTGAGAAAATTTATTATTGTGTACGAAAACAAATCGGATTTTGTCGATCATTTTGAAGCTGTGCTTGAGAAAGTGACGAAATTAATTATGGCCAGTTCTTGAATAATCTGGGTAACTTTTTAGAAATATACTTCTTAATTATAAAGATGGGCTTGGAATACCACGCGATTCCTTTTTGCCAGGCATAAGGGTCTCTATTATAAAAGAGACCAGCAGAAAGGCTGGAATGCGGGTCGTTGTAGTACATAACAGTTACTGTGATAGCCGTACGTTCATCAATTGAGCTTACTAAGCAGTGACTTTCTCCATCGAGATGGTCAATAAACTTATGGGCGGCGTTGGGGTCTGTCCTGTATGACAAGAAGAATTCAAGAACACATGGCACTCTGACTCTCTCAATTACAATATCTGTTTCACAGGCTCTCTGTGGGACTTCCGTGTGTCCATCAAAACTGTCGAGTGTATAACGGCAGATTAGCACAGGCTTATCTGCTTCTTGGAGCTTGGGGAAATCGCAGTGCCGTGAAAGATATTCTCCTTTCAAAGTTTTTAGGTGCTTCACTCCAGCAAGATAGTGATATGTGAGCGAATCAATATTGCACCGAATCGGAGGTTGAGTTTCGGGCAGAGTTAATGTTCTTCCATCAATTTCTCGCATTCCGATCCCCTGTGAAGTTTTGCACCGTTTCTAAAAGCTACGAACATAAGCTTAAAATAGGGTTCTCCGTATTTATCATTTTCATCCGCAATTCGACAGAGCTTGTGTAGATTCCCATTTTTGTCTTTCAGTAACAGCCGTGTAGATCGAAGTTTCTTTGCCATAATATAAGGATTCAACTGGTGGGCCAGGATGGAGTTGAACCATCGACCACGGGCTTATAAGTCCCGCGCTCTAACCAACTGAGCTACTGGCCCACGATGAGAAATATAGTGACCGAACCAACTGCCTGTCCTCCGTAGCTCCAATCGGAGCGAAGGAGGAAGCTACTGGCCCAATGCGTGAACTATATCACACCTCAGGAGAGGGCACGTTCCGGTGTTGTTTCCACTCCCCATACATCTCCAGCAACGTCTGCAGGAGGCTGACGGTGAGGGGGCCCAGGATGAACCCCGCGATGCCGAACACCGAGAGGCCGCCCACGATGGAGAAGAGGATGAAGAACGGATGGATGCGCGCTCCCCTTCCGATGAGGTACGGGTGCAGGAGGTTGTCGATGCTGCCCACCGCCACCGCTCCCCATACCGTCAGGCCGATGCCGCGGAAGGGGTGGCCGGTGATGAAGAGGAACGCGACGGCCGGGATGAGCACCAGGGCCGTTCCGATGTTCGGGATGAGGGCGCCCACGGCGGCGACGCTCGCCCAGAGGACGGGGTTCGGGATGCCGACGATCGTCAGGCCGATGCCTGTCAGCACGCCCTGGATCAGCGCGATGGTCAGGGAGCCGCGGATGATGGAATTGATGGAAAGTTCCAGGCGCCGGAAAAGCCGCATCGTCTCGTCCGTTCCCAGCGGGCTGATGGACGCGAGGTACGTTGTGAACCGCGGCCCGTCCCGCAGCATGTAGAAGTAGGCCAAAATGCCCAGGAAGAGATTGAAGAACGTATTGAACGTGCCCGTGAGGACGCGCTGGAGGTTGCCCGCCACGAGGCCCGCGATCTGTCCCACGTAGGGGCGGATATCGAACGAGAAACCCGGGGCGAACGCGCGGATCTGCCGTTCCGCGAAGGCGATGACGTCGGTAATGACGCCCGGATGCCCGCTCACGACCTGGGTATAGAGTTCCGCGGCTTCCTGCGCGATCTGCGAGAGGAGTCCCGCCAGCGGCAGGATGATGAGGAAGAGGGTGAGGAGGACCGTGACTCCCGCCGCGATGCCGTCGCGCTTCAGGGCTCCCCGGACGCCTTGCAGGAGGGGTTGCAGGATGACGGCGAGGGTGGCGGCGAACGACAGCAGGAGGAGGAAAGGCAGGAACAGGCGCAGGGCGAGGAGGACCGTCCCCGCGAGCAGGAGGAGGAAGAATGCGGAGCGGTGTGCGGATGGCGTCATATCGGTGCATTGTACGACGGAAGCCGTTCTGTCGCATCAGGATGTGCGATTTTCCGCTCCTCCACTCCGCGTTTCCTGTCGCAATTTTCAGGATACAATGCAGGCATGATCACGTCGGAGGCACTGGCGTACCACAGCGGCGGCGAGAGGCCGGGAAAGATCGGCATCCAGTCGACGAAGCCGCTGCAGACGCAACGGGATCTCTCTCTGGCGTATACCCCGGGAGTGGCGGAGCCCGTGCTGGTCATCGCGCAGCATCCGGAGGCGGCGTACGACTACACGTCCAAGGGGAACCTCGTCGCCGTCGTGACCAACGGGACGGCGGTACTGGGGCTGGGGAATCAGGGGGCGCTTGCGAGCAAGCCCGTCATGGAAGGGAAGGCGGTCTTGTTCAAGAAATTCGCGGATATCGACGCGGTGGACATCGAGATCAACGAGACCGATCCCGCCAAGCTTGCGGACATTATTGCTTCGCTGGAGCCCACGTTCGGCGGCATCAACTTGGAGGACATCAAGGCGCCGGAGTGCTTTCAGGTGGAGGAGGAGTTGATAAGGCGCATGCGCATTCCCGTTTTCCATGACGACCAGCACGGCACCGCCATTGTGGTGGCCGCAGGCCTGACGAACGCATTGCTCATCGCGGGCAAGGAGCTGGCGGACGCTTCCGTGGTCATCAACGGGGCGGGATCCGCGGCCATCGCCATCGCCCGGTTCCTCACGTCCTCCGGCCTTCCCAAGGAACATCTCACCCTCTGCGATACGGGCGGAGTGATCTACCGCGGCCGCGGCGCGAACATGAACCCGTACAAGGAGGAGTTTGCCCGCGACACCTCCGCGCGGACCCTGGCGGACGCCCTGGAAGGAGCGGACGTCTTCATCGGCGTGTCGAAGGCGGATGTCCTGACGGCGCCCATGCTGCAGTCGATGGCGCCGACGCCGATCGTGTTCGCGCTCGCCAATCCCGACCCGGAGATCCGGCGGGACCTGGCCGTACGGACGCGGCCGGACGCCATCATCGCCACCGGACGCAGCGATTATCCGAACCAGGTGAACAATGTCCTCTGCTTCCCGTTCCTGTTCCGCGGCGCTCTGGACACGCGCGCCCGTTCCATCAACCACGAGATGAAGGTGGCCGCGTCGAAGGCCATCGCTGCCCTCGCCCGCAAGGAAGTGCCGCGCATGGTCCTGGATGCCTACCGGATCGAGGACCTTTCGTTCGGTCCCTCGTACATTTTGCCGAAGCCCCTGGATCCCCGCCTGCGCGCATCCGTGGTGCCGGCCGTGGCGCAGGCCGCCATGGAGAGCGGCGTGGCGCAGCAGTCCTGCGACATCAACGACTACCGCCTGCGGCAACGCGGCATCAAGCGCTGACGTTCGTCGTCAGGACCGTATGAAGGGTTGCAACAACTGCAGCTTCTTCAGCATGTCCGCCAGTGCGCGTTGCTGTCGAAGCATGGCGCGCTGCCGCGCCCGTTGCAGGTACGACGGCAGCGACGTCTGCACGGCCATCTCTGATGCTTGGGATGATGACGATGCCGCTTGGGGTGCCGCGGAAGAGACGCTCGAACCGGACGATGCGGCCGGTTGTTCCGAGGATGAGCTGCTTTGCTCCTGTCCCGACGCGGTTTCCGGCGCGACGGAGGAAACGCTCGAGCTGGACACCGCATCGGATGACGCCGCCGATGAGGCGCTGTCCTGTTCCTGCGGCGTTTCGGCCTGCTCTCCCATGCCGAAGTATCGGCGCATCACTTCCTCCGCCGGCTTTCCTTGCGGCGTGTAGTCCTCATTCCCCTCCCCTCCCGCGTTCGGATCGCTTTTCCATCCCCACCAGTGGATGCCCTTGAAGTCGGGATTGTCCGCGAAGGCCTGGAACACCGCTTCGTAGTTTCGCGCCTGTTCCTGCGGGTCGTAACCGCCGCCCCACCACCATGCGGCGGGCTGCACATGGGCGTTCGGGACGCTCTTGAAGCCGATTTCCGGGAATATGATCGGCTTGCCGAAGCGGGTGACGAGCGGCCGGAGGGCGCTGTCATACCATCGTTTCCATTCGTCGCGGAGCTCCTCCACGGATTTGGAGCCCCAGCCGAGACCGCTCGTGTGGTAGGCGGAGATGCCGATGTAGTCGACGGCGTCCCACCACCCGATGTCCGCTTTTTCGTTGGGGTCGTCATGCTGCGCGCTGTAGGTCAGTATTCCCGTATATGCGTTGCGCACTTTCTTGATCGTTTCCCGCCAGTGCCAGTCGTTTGAACCGTTGGACGATGCCATGGTCATTGCGCCCAGCTCCACGCCCAGCGTGAGCATTTCCACGCCGTGTTCCTGCGCCATCCGCGCGAGCGGGAGGAGCACGACATCCTCGTAATTCTTGAACCACTCGTCCCGGTTTCCGGGATTGATGTAGATGCGCCACGTGTCGTCCGCAGGGTCCAGGTGCGGCATGAGGTTCACCTGCAAGCCGATGGAATGTGCGAAGTCGATGGCGGAGGCGAGCGCCTCATCCGTGGGCGCGTATCCCCTCTTGCGGATGTCGGTGGTATGGATGTTCGTCTGCTCGTACGGGATGACGAGCGTCACGAAATTCGCATGGGCTTCCCGCATGTCGCGCAGCGACTGCCGGAAGGATTCGGTGGCGAAGTCCCCGTCCCAGGCGGAGCCGACGGATGCGCCTTTCTGCCAGTCTCCGATGGCCGCGGAGGCCGTGGTCGTGCCGATGAGGAAGAGGCCCAGGAGCGCCGCGCTTGCGCGAAACGTCCAGAGCGTCGCGAATCCGGCACGGGGCCGGACGGGGTTTGCATGGTTGATCATATACATCCTTGACGTCTTCTTTGCCGCTTCCTTTCGTAAAAAATACCCGCTTTGGGCCCCTGGGGAATCGCGCGGCGAACGGCCGCATGATGCCATCCTGCGCATAACGAAAGAGGAGGGTTTCCCCTGCCTCTTTCGCCCTTCCTTCATTGTCGTTTTTTTCCCGTCTGTGTGGCCGGTCAGTTCTGGCTCACATCCACGACGTTCGCCGATCCCGCGTTGATGCGCGAATCGACATCCGTGGTGGCGTCATTGTTCACGACAGCGTTCTGGAAACCCGGCAGGTTGCCGCAGCTCCACCAGTAGCATTTGTTGCCGCTGTTTCCGCCGCCCGCCTGGGCGATGTTCGTCGTGTTGGAGGAAACGGCGTTGATCTTGGACGTCACGTTCGTGTCCGCATCCGCGTTCACGCCGGAGTTCTGGTAGCCGCCTCCGTGTCCGCCTCCGCCCGACTGGTTCACGTCGACGTCATTGGAGGAGCCGGCATTGATGACGGAATTCACGTCCGTGTCCGCGTTATTGTTCACGTACGCGTTCTGGTGTCCGCCGCCCGCCTGAGCGATGTTCGTTTCGTTCACGGATGCCGCATTGATCTCGGAGTAGACCTTCGTATCCGCGTCGGCGTTCACATTGGAATTCTGGTATGTCGGCTTGCCGTAGTCACACTTGTTGTTGCAGCCTTTGTCATACCCGCCGTAGCCGCACTTGTCTTTGCACTTATCTTCGTGCTTCTTTTCGCAGCCGTACCCGCACTTGTCCTTGCCGTAATCGAATGACTTTTTGAAATCAAAATTCATCTTGTAGGTTTTGGTCTCGCAGCCGTATCCGCCGTAGCCGCACTTGTCGAACTTCATGTTGTAGTCGTTCCAGCTTCCGGCGGAAGCGGATGCGACTCCCATCATCGACAGGACGGAGCCGGCGGCGACTGCTCGCGCGAGGAGGTGCATGCTCCTCCGGACGTAGTTGCTCACCATAGGAGAGAGAGGGAAAGAAATAGAGAGGAGTTGCATCAGGGGCGCAAACGGCTCCATCCTGCAACTTTCTGTCTATGGGACGACATGCAAGAGGACCACTTACAAAAATGCGCGGCAATTTCGCTTCAGGCAGCTTCAAACCTTTTCAAGTTTTCTTGATGCCGCGAATGAAGGACAGCGCTTCCTTCTTCGAGGTGATCTCTCCGCGCACTTGCGCGTCATGGAGTGCAAGCAGGATTTCCCCCACTTGCGCGCCCGGTCGGATACCCATGATGTCCATGACGTCGTCCCCCGTGAGGAGCGCTTTGGCGGGGCGGGGGTGCCGGTCGAGGAAAGCGTGATAGTCTTTCAGGATGCGGTTGTAGAAGTCGTAGTCACTCGGTTCCGTGCCGGCGATGTCCAACTCGAAGACGCGCAGCAACTCAAGGAACCAGGGGTGGAAATACCAATGTGCTTTCCGTTCTTCCCCGATTTCCAGGAAGGTGGACATCATCATGTGATGCTTGATCAGCCATTCGATTTTCTCGATGCGTTTCTTCGCGCACTGCAGCCGCCGGAGGGCGCCCGCTGCGAGGGCGGCGGAGACGGTGGCGTGCTCGTCAAAGCGGATGCGCTTTTCCAGGGAGAACGTCTTCGCCTTGCCGCTGTCGTGGAAGAGGATGGCAAGGCGCACGTCAGGATGGTCATCGTGCCGCAGCGACGCGATACAGCGCATCATGTGTTCCCAAACATCCCCTTCGTGGTGGTAGTCGGCGGGCTGCGGGATGCCTTTGCAGGCGTGCAGTTCCGGAAGGAAGTGCTGCAGGATGCCCAGTTCCCACAGGTCTTCGAACGCGCGGGCAGGATGCTCGCATTTGAGCATCTTCTCGGTTTCCTCCAGCTGCCGCCTGCCCGAGAGGATTTCGACCAGTTGCGCCTGTTCCTGCAGCGCGCGGTACGTCTCCGGATGGTACTGCCCTTCCATCTTCGCGCGCAGCCGCACGGCGCGAAGCATGCGCAGCGCATCATGCTTGATGCGGACGGCGGGATCGCCGATGAAGCGGACGAGACGTTCCTTCAAATCCTCTTCGCCGTGGAACGGGTCATACATCTCGCCGGTGATGGGATGCCAGTAGATGGCGTTGACGGAGAAGTCGCGCCGCTTCGCGTCCTGTTCGCGGTCGCCGAACACCACCGATTCCGGATGTCGCCCGTCCGATGCCTCGTCGTCCTCGCGGAACGTGGTCACTTCCAGCTGTCGGTCCCCCAGGAGGATGCGCACGCTGCCGAAGACGGAAGGCGCGGCGTTGCTGCGCGTGAAGAGCGTCGTGATTTCCTGCGGGATGGCATTCGTCCCTATGTCGATATCGACCGGGATGCGCCCCAGCAGCATGTCCCGCACCGCACCGCCCACCCACCAGGCGTCGTATCCCGCGTCGAAGAGCGTCTCGATGATCTTGTAGGCGCGCTCCCCCTGGAGCGTTGAGAGGGTTTGGGTGACGATTTCTTTGGTGAGGGGCATGAGAAAAGTATAGCGTACGAGGCGGGGGAAGCCCCAAATCCCAAGTCCCAATAACCAAGCAAGAACCAAATCCCAATCACAGAAGACCGGCGCACCAGGGCCACACCTCGGTTCTTTTGACTTGGTGCTTTTGGTTTCCTTGGGATTTGTATTCTTGGGATTTGGGATTTTTCTGCGATACACTGTCGTCATGCTTCATTTCGCCGTCGCCGGTTCCCCCCTGAGCACTCCCCTGCCGGGAGGGACGCTGGAAGGATTACAGCGGGCGAAGGAACTGGGCATCGATGCGATGGAAATCGAATGGGTGCAGCAGGTGCCGAGCGGGACGGAGCGCATGAAGGAAATTCGGGAAATGGCACGCGAATTGGACATGGCTCTCACCGTCCATGCTCCGTACTACGTGAATTTGAATTCACCCGAAAAGCCCAAGCTCGAAGCCAGCAAGCAGCGGATCCTCAAGGCCTTGTCGCAGGCGGAGCTTGCGGGAGCCGTTTCCGTTTGCGTCCACGCCGCGTTCAATTTGAAACTGCCTCCCGCAAAGGTTTACGACAATGTCCGGCGCTCCGTCGCGGAGATTATGGAGCAAAAGGAGAAGCTCTTTCCGCACGTGAACCTGGCGCTGGAGACGATGGGCAAACCGTCGCAGTTCGGGACGTTGGAGGAAGCTCTGAAGATCAGCAAGGAATTTGGCATCTACCCGTGCGTGGATTTCGCTCATATACATGCCCGTTTTCAGGGAAAGTTCAATTCGACGGAAGAATGGAACGCGCTCCTCGACCAGTACGAAGCGGCACTCGGCAGGGGTTCGTTGAAAACGATGCATATCCATTATTCCGGCATCGCGTACGGTTCCTCGGGTGAGCGGAAGCATCTCCCCTTCTCCGAGAGCGATGCGCAGTGGAAGGACTTCCTCTCCGTCCTGAAGAAGCGGAAGGTCGGAGGGGTTCTGGTCTGTGAGAGTCCGATCCAGGAAGAGGATACGCTGCTCTTGAAGAAGATGTACGATCAGCTTTGAGCTTTGAGCCTTGAGCTTTGAGCCTTGAGCTTTCAGCCTCCTATTCGAAGTTGCTCATAGCTGTTCTTATTGCAGCAATTAACCTTACACATCCTGGGTTTACCGTGGCGGCATGAAATCCCACCACGCTTACCGTCTCGCAGCCATGAAAGCCGCGCTCGTTGAACGTATTCTCGAAGGCAAGATT
>JAQVMB010000027.1 GCA_028703835.1 Candidatus Peribacteraceae bacterium
GCTCGATGACCCGTTCCACGAACGACGGCATCACCGGCACGAAGTACACGGCGTCCGCCAGCCCCCAGCTCGTCTGGTTCGTCGCGATGTTGGGGTTGATGAGGATGACCTTCTTTCCTTCTTCTTTGAATGCCTTGATCGCCTGGCTGCCGGAATAGTCGAATTCTCCCGCTTCCCCGATCTTCAGCGCGCCCGATCCCAGGAGGAGAATCGTCCGAACTTCGGAAAAATCGTCCCCCTTGCCCTGTGCGGGCTCCGGGGAGCCGGTGGCACGGTCGGTCGCGACCGACGTGCCGGTGTCTTGCGGCGCTGTCATGTCCCGCGGAGAGTACCCGCACGCTCCCGGTCGGGCAAGGGGTTTCCCCGCGGCGATCCATCATGTCCTTCCCGGCCTGACAAGCCCTGTTCATTGCCCCCGGACGCCGTGCTGCTACGCTCGTCGCGACACATGATCCTCCCGACGTTTGCCGCCGTGCTCCTCGCTTCGTCCGGTTCCGTGTTGCCGGAGTACCTGCCGCTCATGCGGGAGGAAGTGCGGCTCCTGCAGGAAGAACAGGAGCAGCAGGACGTGCTCGATGTGGAAGACGCGGGCGGGGACCCCTTCCCCTCGACGGGATCGGCTGAAGAAACATCGGATGAATTCGTCACCGTGCGTTCGGGAGGGACGACGTACGCATTGGGGGACGTGCCCGTACGCGCATGGTTCGGTCCCTACGTCCGCGACATGGTGCTGCGGGGCATCGTGACGGGCTATCGGGATGCGCAGGGAACGCCCACGGGCGTCTTCGGTCCCGAGCGCCCGGTGAGCGTGGAGGAACTGGCGAAGATGGCCGTGGCCGCCGCGGGCATCGATGCGTCCGCGTGCCCCGTCCCGCGCAATGCGACGGCGAAAGGCGGCTGGTCCGCTTCCTTCGTCGGCTGTGCGGAGGGGAAGAAGTTCAGCATCTTCAGCGACGCGACGGTGGACGTCCGACGGCCCGCCCTGCGGGGTGAGGTGGTTGTCACGACGCTGGAAGCGTTCGGCGTTGCCCTTCCTGCTGCGACGGATTCGCCGTTCAGCGACGTGCTGCCTTCCGCGCAATTCGCGTCGGCGATCCTGCGCGCCGCGGCGGACGGCATCGTCGGGGGGTACAAAGACGCGGCGGGCAACGCGACGGGGACGTTCGCGCCGGATCGGCAGATCAGCCGCGCGGAAATCGCGAAAGTGCTGAGCCTCGCCATCCAGGTGTATGCCGAATGACAAGCATCGCCCGTTCGGTGCGCCGTTCAGACGCGGTGTGAATGGCGCTGTTCCAGGTGCGCCTCCTGGTGCTGCGGGGACGGATGGTGGCGGCCGGTCAATTCCAGCAGGACAGCGCCGAAGATGATGAAGGCGCCGCCCGCGACCTGGTACCCGAAGACGGGTTCGCCCAGGAACCAGTGCGTGAAGAGAATGGACGTGATGATGTGCAGGTTGGAGAAGAGCGAGATGGAGGAGACCGGCAGGTGGTCGAGGGCCTTGTAGAAGCAGGAAAGGCTGAGGAGGCGGGAGATGAGCACGAAGCCCAGGAGCGTGGGGAACAGGCCGGGGTGGAGCGCCTGCGTCTCCCGCAGGAATGGCGACGGAAGGAAGAAGGAGACGAAGAGCAAGCCGACGAGGGCGACCAGCGACCGCGACAGGATGACCGTGTGGCTCGGGACTTCATGGAGGTAGCGGCGGAAGACAAGGCTCCCGACACTGAACGTGAAGCTGGCCAGGATGAGCAGGAGGTCGCTGCGCTGGAACGACAGCTGTTCGGTGAAGCCGCGGAACGCGATGAACACGATGCCGAAGGCGATGGCTGCGATGGAAAGGTAGTGCGACGGTTCCAGGCGTTCGCCCAGCACCGCGACGGCGAGCAGGAGCAGGAAGAGCATTTCCGTGTTCCCGAAGAGGACGGCGTTCACGGCGCCGGTTTCGCGGAGCCCCGCGAAGAGGAGGAGCGGCGCGATTGTTCCGCTCAGCAGCCCGACCGCGAGGAGCGGCATGATTGTGCGGCGGGGCAGTGCGCGGCATTCCCGCAGGAGCGGGACGGCGCCGAACCAGAGGACGAGGAACAGCAGGGCGAGCAGTTCGCCGAGGATGACGAGCGAGAGGGGAGAGAGGCTGTCCGTGAGGACTTTTGCGAAGGCGTTGTACGTGGAACCCGCCGCGATCGTTCCGGCAAGCGCGGACCAGCCGAGGGCGTCGGCGCTGCGCTCGGACTTGCGCCAAAGGCGCACGGGGAATCGCAGGGAAAGGATGTGCATGTGTGTAAGTAATTATACAACAAAACAACCTATAAGAAAAGCCCCGCATTGCGCGGGGCTCGGCCACAGGAGGCTAAAAATGCGAATCGAAGCCCATGCCTCCGCCTTCTTCGTCCTGCGCTCCCGTGCCGCATTGCGCGAGGTTGACGCGGTAGGTGCGCCAGGCTTTCGTCCGGAGGTCTTTGAGCTGGTTATTGGCGACGCGCCAGGTCGAACCGAAGCTGCGCCACGCGGATCGCAAGGCCAGCTGTCTCTGCCGCTCATCGGGGATCTGCCAAGCGGAGAGGATCCGTTCCTCGCGCGAACGCAGCGCCTTCATCATGTAGTTGAAGTAGCCGGTCATGGAGAGCTGCATGAAGTCTTCGCGCTTCTCCGCATACTGCCGCATGCAGGTGACATACTGTTCGTCGCGAGAACGGGAGCTGCTGGAACGGGAGGAGCGGGAAGAAGAAACCGAGGAAACCGAGGACGAGGACAGGGAGCTGCGTGAAGAAGAGCTCGACGATTGTGCGAAGGCCATGTCGAAGAGGAGCGAGAAGGCCAGGAAGACCGTCGCGGATCGTGCAAAGAAAGGAAGCATGCGTGTGGGGGGAGGAGATCGATCTTCAAGACGCGCGGCCGCGCCTCTCCTTACACGGGAGCCCTTGCATCCCGCCCGAAGAGTGGGGTTAGGTATTGCCGCTTGCCGCCAGATGGTGCAGCACGGTCAGGACCCCGATGACGACGGAAAACAGGCTCAGGAGCAGCACGGCCCCGGCCGCCAGGTCCTTCACGCGGCCCACGTGTTCCGAGTAGTCGGGCCGGATGATGTCGAGCAGTTCCTCCACGATCGTGTTGATCATCTCGGCGCTCAGCACGAGGGCGATGGCGAGCGTGAGGAAGCCCAGTTCGACGATGCTGAAGCGCAGCAGCGTCGCGCCGAAGAAGACGAAGATGCCGATGGTGCTCAGGATCCGGAAGTTTCTCTCACCTCTCCAGGCGAAGGTGATGCCGCGGATGGCGCATTGAAGGCTGGTGCGGAATTTACGCATGGGAGGATTATACTCCGTTGATTGCACATTTCGGATGGTGGCGACGGAGGGACAATTTCCTACGTCGTTGAGCTTCTCCAGTCGCCATTACCTACATACATTGCATGAGGATCGGTAATAGTGTGATTTCCATACTGATCAGCTTTGTCATAAATTACCGTCATCACATCTCCAATCTCTCCCTTCGACTCTTCGATCAACTTTCGAGCAAGTGCAATGGACATTGCTGACGTTCTCCCGATGGTGAGTTCTCTTGGTTGGCCTCGATTTATTTCTTCGAAAGTCTGTTCCCATTCCTCAGGTGTAACGCAGAAAGTGTTATCTTTTCGAATTATTCCTTGTTCACGCAATTCATTCACAAATCGAAAATCTACACCTTTAGTCCCGCCCGCCCCGAATAGTTCTCTTGGTCCGGTATATCCATAAAACGGCACGTCATGGCCGTACGACTTTCGCAATCCGTTCAGGATCCCTTTGATTGTCGTTCCATTACCAATAGCTCCGACAAAGGCGCCAATATGAGTAGTGTTGTGAATCTGTGTTACGCACTCTTCACCAATGGCTTCAAAAGTTGCTGGCGTTTCTTCAACTTTAGAATGGTTAGGTAAACCAAGTACTCGCTGTGCAATGTGCATCTTCGCTTCTTTGGATAGACGAAAAGCATCGCCCGTCACGGTACCGATGCGTTCTCGAAATGTGCGAACAGCCCCAGCAAGCATTTCTTCAGGATACGCAGAATCAACAACCTCATCCGCGGCTTCGGCCACTCCAACTCTCCTTGCCGGATCGAGTGGAGGCACAACAATCGTCGTATGGTAACCAAGGAGGCGTGCAATGTTCCCAAGCGACCGCCCAGCGCTTCCTGATGTCACTTCGAGAAGATATGTCTTCCCAGGAATAATCTTTCCTTGTCGCTCCAAAGAATGGAGAAGATTAATCCAGCATCGGTCGTAATGACTCTCCGAGAAAGGATGTTGGGATTCATCCTTTGCAATGACACGCCGGCCATAGGATGCCGGAAATACTCTGATCGCGTCTTTCACAAGCTGTCGTTCGAGATCTGCATACTGTTGTTCTCTGTCTGTTTCCGAAATCTCTGATGTCGTGTCCAGAAATCTTTTCTGAGATGCAGAGTAATTCACTAATTTATATTACAACATATTCTTAGTGTTAGCAACACTGGTGCCGGCCCTTCGACTCGCTTCGCTCGCTCACGGCCTCGGAGCAAGAAATTGCATTCTGTGGGGTTGAGTTTGTTTATTCTGGTGCCGCCGGCTGGACTTGAACCAGCACGCCCGATTTCTCAGGCAGGGGATTTTAAGTCCCCCGTGTCTGCCGTTCCACCACGGCGGCATTCGGAAAGAAAGATCGGAAGCCGGGCAGAGTATAGAACGCCCGGATCAAATCGGTAAGGACTCCATCCGGAAGGCCGGCGCGTCGCGCGTCGAGCGCTCCCCCACGTGCAACGGGATGCCCGTGACGGGATCCACCTCCGTGGATTGCACGATGAGGCGGCGCAGGGTCGTCCCGACGGGCGTGCAGGTCATCAGAGTGCCGATGCGCTCGTCCGTGGGCTGGTCGAGCACCGAGATGTCCGAGGGGCTCACTTCCTTCTTGCTGCGCACGACGTAGCGGTGCTTGTCGCCGCCGAAGTACACCCAGTACTCGTCTCCCGGTTGCAGGTTGTGGAGCCGCGCGAAGACGGTCTTGAACCCGCCGGGCGCCCACGGGTAGTACGAGCTGTGCCCCGTGATGAAGAAGTTGCCCGCCTGGCCCGGGTTCGCCGTGCCGGGATAGTGCACGACGCCGCGTTCGAGCGCGGACTGGATGTCCTTCTCCACTTGCGTCCAGTCTCCCTGCAGGAGCGCCTGGAACGAGGGATTCACGAGCGGGACGTTGAGGTCCAGCTTCGGAATGATGATGCGGTTTTCCGGCGGACCCACCTGCGGCAGTGCGCTGAGAAGGTCGCCTTCCGTCCCGCCGCCCGCCGTGGCGAGCATCGGGAGCTGGTGGAGCTTCTCCTGCAGCGCGGATGCCGTCTCCCGGTTGTCGTCCATGTCCGGGATGTCGAAGAACGGCGCCACGTGCGCCGTGGTGATCTGCCAAAAGCTCTGGTAGTTGAGGGACAGGAACAGGCCCAGGAAGATGAGCGCGAAGGTCGCGCCGAACCGGAAGATGTCGGTTACGAACAGGCGTCCCCGGCTCATCTGCTTCACGGATGTTCCGCGCCGGATGGGGATGTACACGGGTTGCGCGAGCACGCTCCACAGGCGCGCGAAAGCGGAGCGGGTGTCGCTGCCGAGTTCGCGGAGGAGGGGACCGGCCTCCAGGATGCTCTCGCGGTACTGCCGGATGCCTTCTTCGAGGACGTCTTTGGTGATGTGGGAACGCACCGACGCGAGGCGCTCCCGCACGGGAAACACGGCGGCATCGTCCTCCGTCACGATCCAGGCCGCGACCGGGTCCTTCGCGTCAAAAATCTCCGCGGGGGCGGGCGGTTCTGCCGGCGTCCACGCGAGGTTCTCCTCGCGGAATACCCCGTCATCGCGCGCATCGTCGGACGCCGCCGCGGGCACGTCGCCGTGGAGGACGATATTGCCGTTCTCATCGTAGGTGGCGCGGCGGGGGAGGCGGGGCAGCGGTATCAGGATATTATAGCGGAAAACGTGATGTTTTGCAGCACCGAAATGGTTGGCTATTGTAGGTCCTTTTGGGAGTGAAACCAAGTATGCATCAATCTGTTGCTTGTTTCTGGATCATTCAAAGAACATCCAATCCAGTAACCAGCAACCAGGAACCAGAAACAAGGTTGGTTTCCAGAAAACTCACACGATGATTCCGCCTCCTATAACCTCATCCCCCCGGTACAGCACCAGCGACTGGCCGGGTGACTGCGGGGGAACGGGCGTATCGAACGTGAAGGTGCCAGCGGTCCCTTCGAGGCGGAACCGTCCTGCGTGACGGGGCGACAGTGAGCGGGTGCGGCAATCGAAGGGCGTGTCGTCGCCTTCCGGCGGTTGCCACGAGACCCATGAGAGATCGCGCACGCGGACGGACGTCGTCTTCTCCGCATCCTTCTCCGCCACGATCAGCCGGTTGCCGGCCACGTCTTTCGCCACCACTTCCAGCGGGATCTTCAGCCCGCCGATCTTCAGCCCGCGCCGCTGGCCGAGGGTGTAGAGCGGCAAGCCTTCGTGCTTCCCCACGACCGTGCCGTCCCGCCGGACGATCGTTCCGGGTTGCAATGTATTTTTCAAATGCCGCTTGATGAATGCGTGGGGAGATTTCTCCGGGAAGAAGCACAGGTCCTGGCTTTCACGGTAGTGCTCGTCGAAGGGGATGCCGTAGCGCTTCGCGAGCGCGAAGACATCCCGCTTGTGCATGGCGCCGAGCGGGAACAGCACGCGGCGCAACTGCGTCTGCGAGAGATCGTGGATGTAATAGCTCTGGTCTTTTTCCACGTCCGTCGCCTCCAGAAGCAGGAAGCGCTCCGTACCGTCCGGCATCTTTTCCTGAGCGACGCGCGCGTAGTGTCCGGTCGCAAGCTTGTCGCAGCCGTATTCACTCGCGAGCTCCATGAGCTTCCCGAACTTGATCTGCCGGTTGCAGCCGATGCACGGGTTGGGCGTGAGGCCGCTTCGGTAATCGTCGAGGAAGCGTTCCACGACGATCTCTTTGAATTCTTTCTCCAAGTTCACGATGTGAAGCGGGATGCCGATCTCCTTCGCCACGGCGGCGCAGCGTACGGCCGACTGCGTGTCGCAGCACTTGCTCGGCAGGAGTTGCGCGAGCGCGGGCGCGAGCGGGTCGCTCCACAGCGTGAAGCGCACGCCGACGATCTCGTGCCCCTGCTCCTTCAGGAGATGTGCGACCACGGAGGAGTCGATGCCGCCGGACATGGCGATTAATACTTTCATAGACGGGAGGTTGTCTTCCAGAGCGCACCACCGAAGATGCGAGGCGAAGGATCGCCGGAATGCCTGCGGGAACCTTCACGGAGAAAATGCTCTTGGAACGGAATATGAGCAACTGTAGGATACCTTGTACTATGGATTGGAAGAAAAACTTTCCGTTGATCCTCGGGCTCGTCCTGCCGGTTGTCATGGTGCTGTTCATTGCGGGCAGCATCCTCGTTCCGCGATTCTTCGCGAACCCCGCTTACGGATTCCTGTTCACGTGGGGACAAAACAGCGTACGCAACACGTATGACGTCCAGGGAGGACGCCTGATATTGGTTCCCGTGTCCAATGCATCCGTACGCCGGGAAGCCGCCGAAGAGATGCCGCGCCTCTTCCGGTATGACCCCCTGAAGGACGAAAGCGAAGAAATTTCGTTCGCTGATGCACAGCGTCTGACATTGTCAAAATTCGCCGCATCGCCCGACGGATATGTAATTCGTACCGGCAATTACTACAACGACGGCATCTTTTCAGGTCTGTTCTACGGAGGCGGTTATCGTGATTACAATGCAATCGCGTTGGAGGGGCACGGTGCGGTGAAGCGCATCACCGTCAGTCGTCCCGATTCTGTCTCTATCTACAATTTCCGTTTTGTCGGTTGGATTCTTCCCTGATGTGCTTATGGATAAGCAGTCCCTGCTCTCCGCCGTCCGCGCAGCCGCCGCCGCCGAACACGTCACGCGTGCGGAACTGCTTGCCGCGTTTGATCAGGGAACGACGACCGTGATGGGTCATCAGTCGCGCCTTACGCGAGCACTGTACATCATCGGGGGGTTGATCGTGCTTTTCGGCATCGGGGTGTTCGTGACGCAGCAATGGCCGTCCTTGAATTCGACGACCCGCATCCTGGTGACGTTTGGCTGCGGCATCGTCGCGCATGTGATGGGCGTTCTATTCCTGTCGCGGAAGAACACCGAAGAAGTGTCGCAGGTTTTTCTCGTTCTGGGCTTTTTTCTCCTGCCGACAGGCATCCTTGTCGCATTCCGCGAGTTTGACGTGCAATGGGACTGGAACGCAGTGCAATCATTGGCGGCTTTTGCACTGTTGCTCCTCTATCTTCCGTCGTATCTCGTAAAGAAGACGCCTGCATTCCTCTTGTTCTCCGTCTTTGCCGGCACATGGCTGTTCTTCGCTTTCACGAATGTGCTTTTGCTGGAGAGCATGCATGATTGGCGGCAGGAGTTCCATGAGTACCGTGTCCTTGTGACGGGATGTTCCTACCTCCTGTTGGGATGGTCGTTCCGCATCCGTCCGATCCCCGACTTTATAGCAAATCTCCTGTTTGCCGTCGGTTCCATCCTTGTGCTCGGCGCCACATTGGAAATGGGACGCTGGCGCCTCGACCACAATGTTTTCTGGGAAATAGTCCATCCGTTCCTTTCCTTGGGATTCGTGTACCTGAGCGTGCTCAAACGCATCCAATCCTTCCTGATCTGGGGCTCGGTATTCATGATGGCCTACATCGTGAAGATCAGTGGAGAATACTTCCAACAGAGCCTCGGATGGCCACTTGCCTTGGTGATAGCGGGTCTTCTCCTGATAGGGATGGGCTATGCTTCCGTGTCGCTCAACAGGAAATACATGAAGGCGTGAGCGGAGACGCCGGATGCTCTACAATGCGTTCGTGATCGACAAGCTCCGTGCGTTGGCGGAGGAGTATGAAAAGCTGCAACAAGCGTTGCAGGATGCCGCCGTGTACTCCGATCCCAAGAAAGTGGCACGCTTGGGCAAGCGCCGCGCGGAGCTGGAGCCGCTTGTCGATCTCTTGAACGAGTATGACCGGTTGCAGTCCGCGGTCGAGTCCGTCCGCTCGTTCGACGGGGATCCGGAGCTGCGCGCCATCGCCGAGGAGGAAGCGAAAGCCGCGGAGCAGAAATTGCCCTTCCTCGAAGAGAAGATGCGTTCCTTCCTCGTCCCGAAGAATCCCGACGACGACAAGGGCGTGATTCTGGAAGTGCGCGCGGGAGCCGGCGGCGAGGAAGCGGCGATATTCGCGAGCGAACTTTTGCGCATGTACCTGCGCTATGCGGAGGGGAAGGGTTGGAAGACGGAAATCCTGGACAAGTCGGATGCGGAATCGGGCGGCGTGAAGGAAGCATCCGCGCGGATCGACGGCGTCGGCGCGTTCGGCGACCTGAAGTTCGAGTCCGGCGTCCATCGCGTGCAGCGCATCCCTGCCACGGAAGCGAAAGGCCGCGTGCATACGTCCACCGCCACCGTGGCGGTTCTCCCCGAGGCGGAAGAGGTGGATGTGCAGATCCGAAGCGAGGACTTACGCATCGATACGTTCCGCAGCGGCGGTGCGGGCGGACAGAACGTGAACAAGGTGGAGAGCGCCGTACGCATCACGCACATCCCCACGGGCGTCGTCGTCGCCTGCCAGACGGAACGCAGCCAGCAGCAGAACAGGGTGCGGGCCATGGGACTGCTCCGCAGCCGCCTGTACGCCGCCGAGCAGGAACGCCTGGCCAAGGAGAGGGGAGACCTTCGTTCGGGACAGATCGGCTCCGGCGACCGCAGCGAAAAGATCCGCACCTACAATTTCCCGCAGGACCGACTGACTGACCACCGCCTGGACCGCAACTTTTCCAACCTTCCGGCGGTCATGGAAGGGGACATAAGCTCCCTCATAGGATCATTGAAAGCGAAAGCAATGGAATCGCAGCTGCAGGAGATGAAAACCGTATAAAAAAATAGTACAGATGAGAGGAAATTTATGAGCTTTGTCGTACAATACGTCGTCTTCCTATGAACATGCCGTTGCCACCGCCGGATGGGGATACTTCGTACTATCGGCCTCCTGTCATCGTGCGAAGCGCGGAAATAGTGCATACGCAAAAATTACTGCGCGAGGAGAGCGGTGTTGGGGAGATGCGGCTGTCGACCGCGTGGGAGGTGCATCGGTCGCTCGCCGCTGTCCTGGAAAAGCACAGGGCTGCAATCGCACGGATTCCGAACGGCGTGTCGATGCAGGATGCCTTCCCGACGATCATGAGGGTTCGTCAGGAATTGCAGAAGCGGATGGAAGAAGTTGCCGGGGCTCACTGGAGTGCGCGGGCTCCTTATGTCGCCATTGCCCTTCAGTCACCGTGGCTGCCTCGCCACCTCGTCGACCGGATTACGAACATGTACGGGCAGGAAGAGCCGACTCTCACCAGGAAAGAGCAAAGGGAACAGGCGCGCCAACAGCAGGAAACCGACAAGCCGGAGAAGGAGGTCAAAAAGAAATCCTGGTACTGATCAAGAGCGCAATTGCTTCATCATCTCGATGCGTTGTCCGATGAGCTTCTTGGTGCCGATGTCGCGGCGGTAGCGGACGGGGCCGCGGATCTGTTCGCAGACGGACTGCGCCGCACGTTCCGCCAGTTCGATCGTATCGCCGATGCCCACGATGCCCACGGCGCGGGAACCGCCGAGCAGGAGCGTCCCGTCGGGTCCTTCCGTCGCGTCGCCGTAGAAGAGACGGACGTCGGATGGCAGAGGGGAGGGGAGTGTGAACGGCTGCCCTTTTTCCTTCTTGGATTCGGGGTAGCTTTGCGCCGTCACGTACTTGCAGACGGTTGCTTTGTTGGCGAACGAAACGAGATCATCCCGCAGTTCGCCCCGGATGATGGCGAGACAAATGTCCACGAAGTCGGATCGGAGGAGCGGGAGGAGATTGAGTGCTTCGGGATCGCCGAAGCGCGCGTTGTACTCGATGACGCGGATGCCGTCCTTCACGGCGATGAAGCCGCCGTACAGGATGCCTTTATACGCTTCGCCACATTCTTCCATGAGGGCGGCGGCGACCTGCCGGTTGATTTCTTTCGCCTTCTCCAAGTCCGCGGGTGCGAGGAAGGGGAGGGAGTGGTCGGCGTCCGTGTATGTCCCCATACCGCCCGTATTCGCACCCAAGTCCCGTTCGTGGGCGCGTTTGTGGTCCTGCACGGCGGGCATGTCCGCAACCTGCGTGCCGGAGACGAAGGAGAGGAGGCTGAATTCCACGCCGACGAGTTTCTCCTCGATCACCGTCCTCCCGCATTCGTTGAGACATTCGATGGCATAGTCCACGCCATCCTCGATGGTCGCCAGGTGCTCGCCGCTCAGCTTCACGCCTTTCCCGCCCTTCAGAGCGTCGTACTTCACCACGAAGTCGCCGCCCAGTTCGGTCAGATAGGCATGGAGTGACTTTTTCTCTTCCGCCAGGGCTCCGATCGAATTACCCGTCCGGGAAAACACGCGGAACTTCGGCGATGCGTCGATGCCGAACTTCGCCAGAAGGTCGCGTGTGAATCCTTTGGAGCTCTCGATGCGCGCCAGTGATTTCTTCGGCGCCACGCACGGGACGCCGATGGCTTCCAGCTCGTCCGCGAGCCCGCTGCCGATGGGGTCGTCCGGCCCGATGATCGCGAAGTCGGGTTTGACCTCCTTTGCGATGTCCAGGACCCGGGGGAAATCCATGATGTTCATCACCTCCTGCCGTGCGGCGACGGCACGGATCCCTGGGTTGGGTGAAGCGCACAGCGCGATGATCTCCGGTTTGTGGCGGCTGCGGGACAAGGCGTCGGCGATGGCGTGTTCCCTGGCCGTTGTTCCGGCGATCAGTAGAACTTTCATAGGACAAGACAAGCATGCCTGATTTTGCTCTTTGAAGGAAGACGAGGTATTATTTGCTTACCTTCCTTCGAATTATGGGCATATGCAAAAGTATCAATGTTGGCCTTGGAGGTGTTTATGGCAATGTGGCTGACTTAGGGATAATGCGTTCCATAGACCAGCTCCATCCTTGGATGTCCCCTGAACAAGTGGATAAGGAAATGGCGGATGCAAGCGAAGCTGCGAGAGCGCGAGCTCAAAAAACATTGGGGGCGGCAGCCTTAAACGATTATGATTGGTGACGGACAGAGTATGGGAATACTAGAGTACTAAGGATGGGTCTCCGATGGCGTTGCTTATCGAGAAAATCATTCTTGGAGGATTCCCTAGTATTCTAATACTCTAGTACTCCAATCCCTAGAGCAGCGTCATCGTCTTGTTCGCCTCGCCCTCCTCGTCGCCGCTAGCATCGAGCGTCGATCGCGTCGTGTTGCGCTGGGAGCCGAGTTCCAAGAGGAGTTTCTTGTTCACGTCCGGCGTGGGATAGCGGCCGTTGAAGCAGCCGGTGCAGAGGTTCTGCAGCTTGCGGTTGCCGATGCGGATGGATTTAACGAGGTCCTCCACCTTGCCGTAGAAGAGCGCGTCCGCCCCGATGAAGTTCCTGATGTCCTCCGTTGTCCGGTCGGTGGCGATCAGTTCCGCGGTCGTCGGGATGTCGACGCCGTACGGACACGGGCCCGTGATGGGCGGCGCGGCGGAGGCGAAGTACACCTTTTTGGCGCCCGCTTCGCGCGCCATCTCCACGATCTTGCGGGACGTATTGCCGCGGACGATGGAGTCGTCCACGAGGAGGACGTTGTTGTTCTTGAATTCGAGGTCGATCGGGTGGATCTTGAACCGCAGGCTGCGTTGGCGGATGGCCTGCCCCGGCATGATGAACGTGCGGCCGATGTATCGGTTCTTCACGAACCCTTCGCGGTAGCGCACCTTCAGTTTCGTTGCCAGGCCGGCTGCCGCGGCGCGCGAGGAATCCGGGATGGGGATGACGGAATCGATGTGGATGCCCGCCGCCTTGATCTGCTTCGCGAGTGCCTCACCCATGCGGATGCGCGCCTTGTAGACGGAGACGTTGTCGAGGACGGAGTCCGGTGCCGCAAGGTAGACCCATTCGAAGGCGCACGGCGAGAGTCGGCTTTTCTTGGCTCGTTGCGAGTGCAAACGGTTCTTGCGGTCGATGTACACGGCTTCGCCCGGCTCCACGTCGCGGACAAATTCGTAGCCGAGCGGCTTCATCATCGTGTTCTCGGATGCGATGACGTACTCCTCTTTCATGCCGAACTTGCGCTTGCCGATCTGGAGCGGACGGATGCCGTAGGGGTCGCGGAAGGCCACGACGCCGTGTCCTCCGATGAGCGCGACGGCGGAGTAGCTGCCTTTGCAACGGCGGTGCACCGAACGGACGGCGTGGAAGACGATCTCCGGCGTCAGCTTGATCGGCCGCTGCTTCTGGAGGGCGAGGGCAAAGACGTTCAGGAGCACCTCGGAGTCCGAGCTGGTGTTGAGATGGCGGAAGTCGGTGTGGAGGAGCTCGTGCGCCAGTTGCTTGCTGTTGGTCAGGTTGCCGTTGTGGGCGAGGGCGATGCCGAAGGGAGAATTGACGAAAAACGGCTGCGCCTCGAACTCGCTCGAGCAGCCGGCCGTGGGGTAGCGCACGTGCCCGATGCCCATGGGTCCCTTCAGGCGTTCGAGGGAACGCGTGTGGAAGACGTCCCGCACCATCCCGTTCGCCTTCTTCAGGTGGAACTGCTTGTCATACGTCACGATACCGGCTGCATCCTGTCCGCGGTGTTGGAGGACGATCAGGCCGTCGTAGAGGTCTGTGATCGCGTCACGGAAGCCGGAGACCGCAAGGATGCCGCACATACGTCAGGAATGGGAAGAAGCACCCGTCCCGGGGTGCGTCTGAAATACGCAAAACGCGGCCTCGCCCTCAACGGGGAAGACCGAAAATGCAGTGGAGGGCTGCTCCATGGATGTATTGTACAGAGAAATGGGCGGGGGGCAAGAATGCAGTTCAGCTTCCCGCTTATGCTGTATCAAGACGATGGCGGATCCGCAACCAATCCTGGCATACGCCTGTTCCGGCCAACATCTCGTTGAATCATTGCAAAGAGAAATTTTCTTGGGGCTGGCCTAGGACTTTTTTCAGTCATTGAGGATTTTCCGCAGAGACAAGAGAAGATTTCTGGGTGAGCCGTTGTTGAATCTCCATTCGCACTCTTTGAGGTACAAATGGAAGGTATCCT
>JAQVMB010000010.1 GCA_028703835.1 Candidatus Peribacteraceae bacterium
GTCTCCCCCGTCGCCAACCTCCTCGTCGCCCCGCTCATCCCCTTCGCGATGCTCACGGGCTTCGCCGCCGTCACGTTGAGCGCGGTATGGCTGCCCCTCGCCCGCATCGCCGCCGCGGCCGCCTGGGCCATCCTGCACGGCATCGTCCTGCTGGTGCAGTTCTGCGCCGCCATCCCCTTCGCATCCCTGCCCGTGGCAACGGGCCCCCTCTTCGTCGCGGGGTGGTACGCCCTCCTCGCGGGAAGCATCACCCTGTGGAAACGTCACCAAACGTAGAGAAATACCCGCCGCTTCTTCCGCCCTGTCGCCACTTCCTGCGTCGTGACGGGCTCCCGGCCGGGCAGGCGGAAAAAGTGCGACACGATCCGCGTGCCGGGACGCAGCTCCCGCGCGAACTTCTCCGCGAACGCGCGCATCATTTCGGGCCCCGCATACAGGAACACGACGTCGACGGCCGAGACGTCCGCGCACAAGGCATCCCGCAGGTACAGCCGCGCCCCGCTGCGCGACAGGAACAGGCGCACGCGCCCGCACAGCCACACGGCCGGCGACAACTCGTAGCCGACGGCGCGGATGCCGGGGCAGGCGCGTTCGGCGGCGATGAGCAGGCGCGCATCTCCCGCCCCGGGATCCAGCGCCGTTTCGCCGCTCCGCAATCCGGCCAGGACGACCATGGCCTGCGCCACCGCGGGCGGCGTACCGCCGTAGGGCGTGCGCGTGCGCAGGTGCGCGGCCGCCGAGAGGACGGCCAGCACGATGACGAGCGCGGCTCCGATGAGGACGAAATCGGCGAGCACGACAAAAGTCTAGCAGGAACGCCCTGTAAGAAATCCGCGCGGCCGCCGTCATCACAAGCAGCCGGGATTACGGGCGGGTCTCACTCACGAGGCCTGCTTGTAATATGACCGGCGTCGACAGGGACTGCGCGTACATGAGCACGGTCGCGACGACGATGGCCGCGCCGGCCACGGAAAGGAAGAGCAACGAACCGTCGTCGGCATGGAGGGGAGAGGCAGAGGGCATGGCATGAAGGGGGATGACATCTCTCCTGACGGGCATGCGTCCTCTTTCTGTACCGAATCACCTTGCGTGACGGTGCAGGAAAGGACGACGCACACGGATGTCCAACATTGTTGCCGTGCCGCTAAAACGGATCGCTCTCGGAGTCGCGCGGCCGGACGGTGACGTAACACGTGCCGGAAACGACCCAGGCGTCTTCGACATCGGCATACGCCTCGCCCTGCGCATCGTCGTACTCCTGCAGCAACAAACGTTCGAGGAGATCGGCGAGGGAAAGGCGCATCGGCTGTGAGTCGAAACCGTCGGGGGAGGCATCGGATGGCTCGAAGGGGGAACGGGCCATGGGGGAGTGGGGAAGGACTGTGTCGCGCCGTCGGGAAAACGGGGAACACATTCGTTGACGTGCCGATGGAAACCCCCTTACGAAAATCATCAAACACGGCAGCCGGGAGCCGCACCCCTGCGGATGGCACGCGCGGCTTACGGCTCTTGCCACTCCCCCAGCGTCACCCGTACCTGCTGTTCCTTGCCGTCCCGCAGGATGTTCAACGTCACGACGGTCCCCGGCTCCTTGGCTTGGATGAGGCGCAGGAGGGACACGTCCTGCGTCAACCGCTTCCCGTCCATCTCCAGGAGGACATCCCCTTCTTTCAGGCCGGCTTTGGCGGCGGGAGAATCCGGAAGGACGGCTGCATCCTGCGCCGACTCACCCTTCGCCAGAAGCACGCCGTATTCGCTCGCCAGCTTGTACTCCTCGCGGACCTCCTCCGTGACGGGAATGAACCGCACGCCCATGTACGAACGCACGATCCTCCCGTTCTTCTGGAAACTCTGCAACACGCGACGCAGTTCCGGGGCGGGGATGGCGAACCCCACGTTCTGCGCACCGGCGGCCACCGCCGTGTTCATGCCGATCACCTCCCCGCGCGCATTCAGGAGCGGCCCGCCGGAATTGCCCTGGTTGATCGCCGCATCGGTCTGGATGATTTCCTCCAGGCGTTCCGTCAAACCGCCGCCGATGCTCCCGGCCGTAATGGAGCGGCTGAGGCCGGACACGACGCCGACGCTCACCGTATTGCGGAATTCCCCGAGCGCATTGCCGATGGCAATGGCGGTCTGGCCGAGGAACAGCTCGTCGGAAGGAGCGACGGAAAGCGGCTGGAAACCGCCTCCTTCCACGCGCAACAAAGCGATGTCATTGGTGGGGTCGACGCCCGCCACTTTTGCTTCCAGCTTGCGTCCGTCATTCAGGAGGACGGTGTACGAGGCTTGTGCATCCTGCACCACATGCTTATTGGTGAGGAGGAGGCCGTCGGCGGTGACGAAGAACGCCGTGCCGCCCCCCACTTCCACTTCCCGCGTCCCGCGCTGCACGAAACGCGGAATCCGGAAGGCCCCGTCGCCGAACGGCAGCGTCTCCATCTCCCGTTCGATCACCGGCAATTCCTCCGTGATGATCACACTCGCGACGGACGGCTGCGCTTCCCGAATGACGCGGACAATCTGGTCTTCCGCCACGCCCGTGCGCCCTTCCGTCATGAGGGGGGCGGAAAGCGCCGAGCTGGCGCCGGAAGACTGCCCCGTTCCAAAAGGCCAGAGCCGCCACTCCGCACGGCCGACGCCGACGATGAGGAAGGAAAAGAACAACGCCAGGACGCCGACGCCGAACATGACCTTCGAAGTGTTTTGCTGCATGGGAGGGGGATCAAAATATTGTGTGACGAAGTAAAATTCTAGGATTGGACTCCGCCGAGCGTCAAACAAAACGACAAGAGAACAACGTAGCACAGAGACATTAAGACGGAATTAATGACCAATTTCGATATACAACAAAAATGTGACGGAGGAGCGACGCGCCTACACATAACTCTCCACATGGACATCCTCCTTCGGCACGCCCCATGCGCCGAGACACGACTCCTTCAATTCACGGACGAGGAACGGGGATCCGCACAGGTAGATGCCGGAAGGACGCGCGGCGATGAGACGGCAGGCGCGGTCCTGCAAGGTGCCGGTTTCTCCGTGCCAGTCGGGTGTCCTGTCCAAGAATGACGCGTGGACGCGCAACTGCGGAAACTCCCGTTCCCATGCCCGCCATTCCTCCTCCCAAAACAAATCCTCCGGACGGCGCACGCCAAGAAGGACGTCCATGGGCCGCCGCTCCCCTTCTTCTTCCAGCAACCAACGGACTTGGGAACGGAACGGCGCCGCGCCCGTCCCCGTCGCGATGAAGAGGTACGGCTTCGTCGTGGAGCGGTCAACATGGAATACGCCCAGCGGCCCGCGCATGGCCACGACCGTCCCCTCCCGCACGTCATCGCGCACCCAGCGGGCGGCCCTGCCTCCTTCGACCAGCTTCACGACGAACAGGAGCTCCGGCTCCGCCGGCGCCGACGCGACGGAGTACGCCCGCACCTGCACATCCGCCGGATCGTCCGCGGCGGGGACATCGAAGAGGACGAACTGCCCGGGAACGAAGACGAACCCGTCGGGCTTCGTGAAACGGAGTTCATACACCCCGGGGCACAGGAGCCGCTTGCCGCAACAGGAAACTTGGAACGTTGGTACCGCCATGGAGGCCTACGGTAGCGGAAATCAACACGCCAGGTAACCGCCGTCCACGAAAAATGTCGCCCCCGTCACGTAACTGGCTTCGTCCGACGCCAAGAACACCACGGCGGCCGCGATCTCCTCGGGCGTTCCCATCCTCCCCACCGGGATGCGCGCGAGCATGCCTTTCATCACGTCCGGCGACGACTTGATGCCGGCGACCATGGGCGTATCGATCGCGCCCGGCCCGATGGCGTTCACGGTGATCCCGAGCGGACCCCATTCGAGGGCCATGGTTTCGGTCATGGCGTTGACGCCCCCCTTGGTCGCGCTGTAGTGCGCGGTGCCCGAAAAGCCGACGCCCACCTGCCCGGACGCGATGGATGAGATGTTGATGATGCGGCCGTACTTCGCCTTCGCCATCTCCTTCGCCGCGCGCTGCGCGCAGAGGAAATACCCCGTCAGATTGACGTCGATCGTCTGCTGCCACTCCTCCCGCGTCAGTTCGAGCGCGGCCTTGGGACGGAAGATCCCGGCGTTGTTCACGAGGATGTCGAGTTTGCCGTATTCCTTGAGGACGGCATCGAAGACTTCCTTGATCGCGCTTTCGCTCGTCACATCCAGGACGAAACTCCGCGCTTTCCCTCCCGCAGCGACTATTTCATCCGCCACGGCCTTGCACTTCTTCGTGTCCAGGTCGGTCACCGCAACCGCGGCACCCTGCGCGGCAAGCGCGAGCGCATCGGCCTTGCCCATGCCTTGCTGCGCGCCGGTAACGAGCGCGACTCTGCCCGTGAGATTGAACATGGGGAGGAGGGGTAGGGATAGGGGTAGGGAAAGGGAGAGAGGGAATAGATCGCAGAAAACACCTCCGATTCATCCACCCTTCTTCCCGTGCAACGCCGCAATGAGCTTGCCTCCCCATGCGCGGATCTTCTCCTCCTGCCCGTACGGCTCGTTGACGAGGACGAACGGCGGGAGGAGCTGCGTCCCGTTGTGCTTGATGCGGAACTGCTGCAAATGCTCCGCAGCGCGCGCCGTGTAGTGGTACCGCGTATCACCGAGCGCGATGAGCGCCACCGGCTTCCCGCCCAAATCGACATTCGTCGCCCGATCCACAAGAAAATCGTACATGTGGGGATTGAGCTGCCCCTCCACCCCGCCCGTGTTCCACGTACCGGACGCCAGGAGAAGCGCGTCTCCCCTCTTCAGATCCTCGGGCTGCGCCGACTCCGCGCGCTGCACTTCCACGGCGATATCCGGCGCCTGCTCCCGCAAGAACGCCGCCAGCGTTTCGACGGTGAATTCCGTATGGCCGCTCGTCGAGGCGTAGATGATGTGGAGGGACGACATGGCGGAAATCAGTATGAACTCAAATGCGGACGATGTGTAGCGATCCGTAGAGACGCCCCGCCGACGCGTCTCTACTTCCTGGAAATTTTCGGCAAATCACACACGATCCGCCAATCATGCACGACATGCTCCGGCGCATTGCCCTGCGCCCACTGGTCGATGGACTGGAAGCTGTCGAGGTACATGTTCCGCATGCTGTCATCGGCGTAGAAACCAACGTGCGGCGTGGCAACCACGCGCGGATGTGTGAGCAATGTGCGATTTTCCTCGAAATTCTGCTCATGCTCCAGCACGTCCAGGAGCGCGTTCCCCACCTTGCCGGATTCCAGCGCCTGCAGGAGGGCATTGGAATCGATGAGCGACCCGCGCGCCGTGTTCACGAGGGTGACGCCGTCCTTCATCCGGGCGAACGCCTTCGCATCAATGAAGTGTTCCGTCTCCTCCGTGGCGGGCATGTGGAGCGTGATGATGTCGCTGGCGGCGAACAGTCCCTCCACCGGGACGTACTGCACCCCCAACAAATCCGCGAGCTCCAGCGTGCGGCAGTGGTCCGACGCAAGGATCTTCATGCCGAAACCGTGCGCGATCTGCGCCACCCGCCGACCGATCTTCCCCGTCCCCACGATGCCGATGGTCTTGTTGCGCAATGCGATGCCGCGTAAACCGTGGTAATCGAAGACCCCGCCGGCAACCCGTTTCGCCCCTTCCGTGATGTGGCGCAGCGTGCTGAGAAGCAGCGCGAACACGTGTTCCGCGATCACGTGCGAGCCGTAGTCGGGCACGTTGCACACCAGGATCCCCCGCTCCTTGCACGCGTCCAAATCGATATGGTCGTACCCCACGGACCGCGTGAGGAGGAGCTTGAGCTTCGGCAGCTTCTCCAAGAGGGACTTCTTGAACGGCGTCGTGATGAATCCCGACACGATCGTCGCATCGCGGCACGCCGCCGCCGTCTCGTCCTCCGGCAGATGCGGATGTACCGCCGCAGCGGGAAAGCGTTCCCGCACCAGCGGGGCGTCCATGGGATCGACATCGAGGAATACCGTCGGAGGGAAGGGCGCGGCGGGCATGGCGGGGTTGGGAATGCGCTCACTGTAGAGAGGAACCCGCGGCAACGTCCAGAAAGAAATACGCGCATCAGAGGCGATTCCGGCGATAATTTTCCCTCTCTGTGAGCGGAAGGGAGCACGATGCGCTCCGCGCGAAAGATCTTCTCAGAAACGACGTTTTCTGCTATAATTATGGGATTTAACACCCCCTCTATGTCCACTGCCCTCCTGTCACTCGAACGCGCACCCGAAAGCGCCCCCCTGGATGCCATCGCGCGGAGAACGAAAGAAACAAGAAACCGCATCGCACACACCCTCCGCAACATAGTGGACATCAGCGGCGACGCCGCTTACGTGGCCGCGGACGTGACCGGCAGCACCCTTCGAAATTTGATCAAACCCATTGCCGGCTTCATCAACGGCGTCCTCAACCGGCGCTGATTCATTTCGCATCTTTTCACACCCATACCCATGTTCTCCTTCTCCCCCTCCCCCGAACGCGAGCGCCGCCTGCTCGGCAAAGTGCAACCCATCGAAGTGGCCGAGCGCCTGGTGGACCGCCTCAAGGAAAACGATTCGCTCAGCACGGAGAACGTGACCGAGATGGAAGAAATGCTGGACGACGTGAAGCCCGAGGATCAGGAAAAATTCGAAGAATCCTTCAAGCGCAGGCTGGATACCCTGCCCGACACGGACAAGCAAAAAACGCAGGAGAGTCTCCGTGCCTTCGCCAGCCGATCGGCACGTACGCAACTCGATTCGCTGCAGCGGAAATTGGAACGGAGCAATCAACCGCCCGCCGCCCCGCAGCAGGCGCCGGATCTCCTTCCGCCGCAGCCGGCGGCAGGAACCGACGCCGCACCCGCGATGCCGGCGGCAGTGGCGGACACGGAATCGGAGGAAAAGAAAGGATGGAAAGAATGGGTTCCTACGATGGAAGACCCGCGGAAGTGGAGCGGGAAACAGATCGCGACAGCTTCCACGCTCACACTGGGAGCCATCGGCCTGTTCGCCCTGTGGCGGCGATCGCGGAGGAAGAATGAAGAGCAGGAATCCAACGCCGCACCGCAGGAAAAGAAAGGATTCTTCCGCAGATTGCTGCCATGGCTCCCGGGCATCGGATTGGCTGCATTGGGATTGTACTTCGGCCACAAGTGGCTGAAAGACCAGAGCGAGTGGTACAAGAAGAACGTTTCGGGAAAAATCGATTATCTTGAAAAACTGATCAAAGAATGGACAAATAAAGGAAAGGATGCAGTGAATGCCGGCATTGGAGCTACAGCAGGCGCAGGAAAAGAAGCAACGGATCTCGGAACACACCTCGGAGGCATGAGCCTTGAAGCGGCGAAAACACTTGCGATCCCCCTGAATCACCTGCGAAAAGGCGAAGGAGGAAAGGCATTGGAAGAATTTGTGAACCATGGCTGCCAGTTCATTGAAAAGGGAGGAAGCTTCTTCGTTTGGTGGGGCGGTGAGCTGATTCGCTTGCCAGCGAATTACTGGACGGAATTTATAAAACTCATTGTCGACGAAAAAGGGAATTACAAGGATTTTTGCTACGTGGCGTGTTCACTCGGAACACTGTACTTGTTCAATGATCTCGCGGCGAACGTACTGCTGAACGGCATTGGCTCTCTTTCGAAATACGGAAAGATGAATGTGGCGCTCAAATTCGTTGGGGCTCCCATTTATATCACTCGCGATGCTACAGACCTCGGTCTGACACTCGTCAACAAAACGGAAAGGCAAGCAGCCATGCTGAAACTCAAATCGAGAGTGCCCCTTCGAAGGGCATATCTGAAGCACAGCATCAACAAAGAGATTTCCTTATTTGAAACATCAAAATCGAACGCAGCATTCCTCAGGGCACGCAAAGCAATCAATGATCTTGATAAGGAAATCCAAATAGTCACCGACCGTGTACGTACTGCCCCGAAACGATTCCGTTCGTACGGCCCGAGGTTTAACGAAGAAGAACTGAAAGCATTGGAACAAATTCGAGGCGACAGAGTACGCAGAATGCAGGAGATTCTGAAAAATCTGCCGGAAGAAGCACTACCGAAAGATGCATGTGAAGATTTTGTAAGGCTATGGGAAATGGGCGAATCGGCCGAAACACAATTCACCACGGAATTCGGAAAAGCGACAAGGGGGGCTGCCAGTACCAATACAGCGAGTAAAGCTGAACGCGCCGCCGCAACGGCAGCCGGAGAGGCGGCCGAATCCGAGAAGGCCGTCGCAGGACGTATCGGACCGAAGGTCGCTCCTGATTCATCCGCCGGATCAGGCATGAAGAAAGCGGCAGGTGCCGAGGGCATGGCCGAAGCGGCCCCCGAAAAAGTGCCCGCGCCCAAGGGCGCAGCCGCAGACAAGCCGGGCTTGAAAGTCTACAACCCGGATGAACTGCCCGCGAAGGGCACAGCCGCCGTTGCGAAAGGAGCGGAAGGGGCGACCGCAGGAACAAAGTTCACAGAGACGCTGCGTGCATCCACGAAAGCGCAGGAAGCCCTGAAAGGCATCACACTGGAACCGAAGCTGGCAAAAGTATTGGATGAATCCCCTGCATTTGCCAGGTTTTTCATACGCCATCTCGAAACAGCCCCCGATGCCGCGAAAGTAATAAAGGAGCTCAGTGCAGCCGCCAAGGCGGCGGACGACGCCTCCTTCATCGGGAAAGTGATGGAGACGGAAAAAGGATTCAACGGCGTCGTAAAAGGCATCGAGAGCGGGAAGCCCGTTGCCGAGGCGCTGGCACAGGCATCGAAAGTCTCGCGTATCGGCAAGGCATTGAAGTTCAGCGGCCGTGCCATCCCCGTCGCCGGCGATGCGCTCGTGTGCTACGTCTCCGTGATGGAAATGTTCGAGACCGCAGACGAACTGGAGAGGCTTCGAAAGCAAAATAACCCGAACGAAGCTCTCATCAACAGCGTTCGCCAGCGCTACCTGTACCAAGGTGCCCAGCTCGGCGTGGGCGCCGCGGGCTTGGGCTCCGGCGCCTGCCTGGCCTTCGGCGTGGGTGCCTCCGTTGCGACACCGATCGCTTTCGCCACGCTGCCTGCGTTCGCGGTTCTCGAAGGAATGCAGGGAATGCACGAGTGGGATGAAAAGAGAGCCATGGCCGTTCGTGATTGGACGGACGTGGACCTGCCCAAACGATTGGCAGATCTACGAACCTATACGCTCAAGGAAAGAGGCGGCCATTGGACGGAAGCGCTGATCGCCAGCGCAGGCGCCGCGGAAATGGCACAGTCAGGACAGGGAAGGGAAGGGGCCGAATTCCTGGAAAACACCTTGAACGCACAGAAAAAAGACCTGGAAGCGGAAAAAGTGATCCGTTCGATCATCGAAAGCACGACAACCGTCACCGTACCCACCCTGGTCCGGGAACCGAATGGAAAGGAACGCCCGCTGGAACCGGAGGAAAAAGCGCACATCGAACAAGAAGTGAAACGCTACACGGAAGCCCGATTCCAGTTCTTCCTCTCGCAACGACAGGATCCTTCACATCCCATCCGATCGGAAGGAGATGTCGTCGACCTCCTCATGAACAGCGAATACGCGGGACGGCTCGCCATGGAACGGCCGCAACTGGAAGCGGAACTCAAACAATTGGAAACGGAGCAAGATACCGCATCCATGAAACGTGCGAATGCGCTCCGCAACGTCCTCAACGAGAAAGACCCGAACGAACAGGCGAAAAAGTACGGCGAAATCTTCGAAGCGGAAAGGATCGAAAACCTCTATGGCGAACTTGCGATGAAAGCTGCCAAGCTGAAGCCGGAACAACGCGCGACATTCCGTGAAGAAGCAAAGAAAGAGATTTCCGGCCTCTTCTTTGAACGGGCACAGCCGACGTTGATCAACTTCAAGACGCGCTGTCTGGAAGAACTCTCGGGGACGCTGCTGCCCGACGGCGGCGCGCCGCACCTCACGAGCGATTATGGGGAAATGCGGACGAGGGAAATCGTGATGAAACAGGCGGATGCCGCCGTGAACAAGATCCTCGCCGCCGTGGACGATCCTGCAACGATCAATACGCAAGATCTGCGGGTAACGGCGGAACAGACCCAAAATGAAATCATCGCGCTCCTCGCCCATCCGAAAGGCCTCTGGGCGAACATCAATCACGCGTTCGTAGATCCGAAGCAAAACATCGTCCCGGAACAACTGAAGGAAAAAGTGAAACAAGGCGAAGCACTCATGCGAAAGATCGATGCGAATTACAACGGTTCGTACTACACGAAACAGTACGGCGCGTGGACAAACAGCTATCTCTATGTGACCTTTGATGCCGCAACTGGAAAGTGGATGGCGAAGTACGGAGAAAAGGATGATTACGCGGATCCCGCGACATTCACATTTCACTCCAGAGGAGGAATATTCAGTGCAGGTGGAGCAGAAAGCCTCAACACGGTCCTGGAAAAACTCGCCGCCATCAACGAAGGAAAAGATCCTTCCCAATGATCGGTCAACAACACTTCCATGTCCTCCCCCCTCCTCTCCCCCGGCTCCGTCGCGGTCATCGGCGCCTCCTCCGATGAGCGGAAGGTGGGGCACCTGATCCTGCGCAACCTCCTCACCCAGGGATACGAAGGAGCGGTGTTCCCGGTGAACCCCAAAGGCGGGGAAATCCTGGGAAAAACCGCGTTCCGCTCCGTCGGGGAAATCCCGCAACGGGTGGACATGGCCGTCATCGTCACGCCGGCGGAAACCGTGGAAGCGCTGGCCGAAGAATGCGGCAAGAAGGGCGTCGCGTCGCTGGTGGTCATCAGCGCAGGCTTCGGCGAGAGCGGCGCGGAAGGGAAGAAGAAGGAAGAGAACCTGCGCGCCATCGCGGAGAAGTACGGCATGCAGCTCGTCGGCCCCAACTGCCTCGGCATCATGCGCCCGAGCCTGCGGATGAACGCATCCTTCGGCAGCCACCTGCCCCCTGCGGGCGGAGTGGCGCTCCTGAGCCAGTCGGGCGCGCTCGGCGAAGCGTTCATTGACCGCGCGGCGGGCATCGGCCTGGGGCTCTCGCTCTTCGTGAGCATGGGCAACAAGGCCGCCATGGACGAGAGCGACTTCCTGGAACTGTGCGCCGCGGACGAGGAGACCAGAGTCATCGGCCTGTACCTGGAAAACATCCAGGACGGGCGCCGCTTCCTCCGCCTGGCCCGTTCGACGGGCAGGACGAAACCCGTCGTCCTGCTCAAAGCGGGAACCACGGAACGGGGACGCGCCGCCGCATCGTCGCACACGGGAGCCCTCGCCGGCTCCGAAGCGGCCGTCCGCGCCATCTGCGCGCAGGGCGGCATCCATCTTGCGGCGACGTCGGATGCATTCCTCGACCTCCTGCGGACGCTCTCCCTGCAGCCGCCGCTCCCCTCCCCGCGCATCGCCGTCGTCACGAACGCCGGGGGGCCGGGCGTGCTCGCGGCGGACGCCGCGGAACGGGAAGGCCTGGAACTTCCTCCCCTGACACCAGCAATCGCCGACGCTCTGGCGGCGCAACTGCCGGCCAGCGCTTCCGTGCGCAATCCCATCGACGTCTTGGGTGATGCTCTGGCTGACCGCTTCGAGCACGCGCTCGCCGCGGCCGCGCGCAACGAGGAAACGGACGGCGCCGTCGTGATCGTGACGCCGCAGGTGATGACGCCCGCCACGGACATCGCGCGGGCCGTGGTCGCCCTGCGGGAACGGCACCCGCTCTTCCCCGTGGTCGCGTGCTTCATGGGCGGGGACAAGATCGCGGAAGCGGATGCGATCCTCCGCAAGAACGGCATCCCCAACTTCCCCGCGCCGGAAACCGCCGTCCGCATGCTCGCGCGGCTGCAACGCCCGGCGCACGTCCCCGCCGACGAAGCGGATGTGCCCTTCGATGCCAAGCGCGCGACGAAGGCGCGGACGATCCTGGAAGGAACGGACGGCTTGCTGGATGAGGACAAGACCGCACGACTCTTCTCCCTCTACGGCCTCCCCCTCCCCCGCGGCCGCGTCGCCGCGACGGCGGACGAAGCCGTGCACATCGCGACGGAGATCGGCTTCCCCGTGGCGGCGAAAGTAAGTTCACCGGACATCCTGCATAAGACGGACATGGGCGGCGTGCGCGTGGACCTGAAGACGGAGGAAGACGTCCGCCGCGCATTCGGCGCGATCATGGCCAATGCGAAGGCCAAAGCCCCGCAAGCGCGCGTCGCGGGCGTCCTGATCCAGGAACTCCTGCCTCCCGGGAACGAATTCATCGTGGGTGCGCTGCGCGACCCCGATGCCGGCCCGCTCGTGATGGCGGGCTTGGGCGGCATCTACACGGAACTCTTCCGGGACGCCGTCTTCCGCTTGGCGCCGCTGGCCGAGGAGGAGGCCTACCCGATGCTGGCGGAACTCCGCAGCTGGCGGCTGCTCCAGGGCATGAGGGGCAAGGGCCCTCTGGCTGTGCCCGCACTGGCACGGCTCCTCGCGTCCGTCTCCGTCCTCATCGCCGAATGCCCCGCTGTCCGCGAGATCGATTTGAATCCCGTCCTCATCACCGAGAAGAACCTCACGATCCTCGATGCGAAGGTGGTGGTATGGGACGCCTGAAGAGCAGTTGACTGTCATCGAATGCATGGGCGCGTGGGCAATGCGTTGCCGCCCGTCTCTGGTACGCTGGGTTCCATGCAAACGTCCGAGCGTGCTCGCGCACTCCCCATCGCCGCAGACTGGAAACGCGTCCTTCTCCTCACGTTCTTTACGATCCTCGCGGTAGGACCGACTTTCCTGACGCACACGCAATGGCTCACGGGCCCGCTCGTGAATGCAACACTGCTGCTCACGTGCGCACTCATAGGACCGACGCAAGCGCTCCTGCTCGGCCTGCTCCCGAGCACCGCCGCCCTCGCGAGCGGCCTCCTGCCGCTGCCTCTGGCCCCGATGGTGCCGTTCATCATGATCGGCAACGCGCTCTACATCGTGTCATTCCACCTGCTCCGCTCCCGCCCCGTCGCCGGCATCATCGCCGGATCCGTCATCAAGTTCGTCTTCCTCGCCTCCGTCGTCCGCTTCCTGATGACGGGCCTGCTCGGCGCTCCCGTCGCTTCCAAACTGGCGGTCATGATGGGCTGGCCCCAGCTCTTCACCGCGCTCGGCGGCGGCGCCGTCGCGCTCGTCCTCCTGCTCCTCCTCCCGCGCCGTGGCTGACCTCATCGAGCTCCTGCAGGAAGCGAACATCATCGGCCGGGGAGGCGCGGAATTTCCCGCGCACCGCAAGTGGAGGGCCGTGCGGGACGCCCCGGGCACGCCGAAGTACGTCATCTGCAACGTCTCCGAGCGGGAACCCGGCGTCTTCAAAGACTACCACATCCTGGCCCGCCATCCGGAAAAAGTGATCGCGGGCATGACGCTGGCCATGAAAACGGTGGGGGCGGCGGAGGGGATCATCAACCTGAACGTCGACTACGAGAAGAAATTCAAGAAGGCGCTCGACAAGCTCCTCGCGAAGGCGAAAGAGGACGGCTTCACGCTGCGGCTCTTCGAGGAAGCGCCGGGCTACATCGGCGGGGAGGAATCCGCCCTGCTGAACGCGATGGAGGGGAAGCGCTGCGAACCCCGCTTGAAGCCCCCCTTCCCGACCGATGCGGGCCTGCGCGGCAAGCCCACGCTCATCCACAACGTGGAAACGCTCTACGACATCGCCTGCGTGGCGGACGGCAGCTATGACAACCGGCGCTTCTATTCGGTTTCCGGCGCGGTGCCGAACATCGGCGTGTACCGCCTCCCCTGCGTCCTCACCGTCCGCGACGTGCTGACGGAAACGCAGAATCTTCCGGCGGCGCCGTACTTCGTGCAGGCGGGCGGCGGCGCGGGCGGCGTCGTGCTGAATGCCGACCAGGCGGCGACGGAGCGCGTCCGCGGCACCGGCGCCATCATCGTCCACCTTACGAACGAGGATCCGCGCGCCCTCCTCCTCGACTGGCTCCGCTTCTTCCAGCGGGAAAGCTGCGGCAAGTGCACCCCCTGCCGGGAAGGCACCTACCAGCTCCTGCGCATGGTCGAAGACAACGACGAGATCCCGTGGGACCGCATGCAGCCGATCCTCGACGTCCTCGAACGCACCTCTTTCTGCGCCCTGGGACGCTCCGTCCCCGTCCCGGTCCTGACGTACTACAAGAACGTGTATTCCAAACGCTGATCCATGAACCAGATCCCCCTCGACACCGGCGGCGGCAAGCAGGTGACCGTCACCCTCAACGGAACGCCCTGCCAGGCGACGGAAGGCGAGAGCATCCTGCAGGTCGCGCTGCGCCACGGCTTCGAGATCCCCCATTACTGCACGCACGAAGACCTGCCCGTCGACGCCAATTGCCGCACATGCCTGGTGCAAATCGAGGGGAAGGAAGACACGGTGACATCGTGCACGCTCCCCGCGGCGGACGGCTTGCGCGTCCTCCTCGATACGCCCGAAGTGGTGCGCCTGCGCACGGAGAACATGGAGCTCCTCTTCGGCGACTACAAGGCGGGCTCCCCCCGCACGCGCAGCGGCTACTACAGCCGCACCGCGGAGGAGATCGAACGATTCGGCGTGACGGGTGAACGCTACAAGCGGGACGACCCCCGCCGCCCGATCCACAAACTGGGAACGGCCGCGGAATTCGATCCCGTCCTGTGCATCGGCTGCAACAAATGCGTGGAAGCATGCCAGATGATCGGCGTGTGCCACCTGACGATGGAGGGGCGCGGCTCCAAGATGCGCGTGGGCTTCAACCCCGACCCTGCCAACGACTGCATCTACTGCGGCCAATGCACCGTCCACTGCCCCGTGGAAGCCATCCGCGAACAGAGCCACCTGGAGCAGGTCGTGGAAGCGCTGCGGGATCCCGCGAAAACGGTGATCGTCCAGTCCGCACCGTCCATCCGCACGAGCATCGGGGAAGCCTTCGGCGCCGCGCCGGGCACGGATCTGACGGGCCAGCTCTGCACGGCCTACCGGATGCTCGGTTTCAACAAAGTCTTCGACGTGAACATGGGCGCGGACATCACGACGATGGTGGAAGCGGAGGAACTGGTCGAACGCCTGCGGCATAAATGGGAATACGCGGAAGGGAAGCGCAAGGACGCCCCCGTCCCCGGCCCCCTCTTCACCTCCTGCTGCCCCGGCTGGGTCAAATTCGCGGAGTTCTACAAGCCCGAGCTGCTGCCGAACCTGACCACGGCCCGCTCCCCCCAGATCCATTCGGGCGGCGCTTACAAGACGTGGTGGGCGGCGAAGGAAGGCATCGACCCCGCCTCCATCGTGGTCGTCTCCGTGATGCCCTGCACGTCCAAGAAGTACGAGGCGTCGTTCGAGCACCTGAACATCGACGGCCTGAAGCCCGTGGACTGGGTGCTGACCACGCGCGAGCTCATCGCGCTCCTCAAGACCCGCGACATCGATCTGCCCCGCTTGGAACCCGGCATCGTCGACCGTGAAGGAACGTACTCGGGCGCCGCGGCCATCTACGGCGCATCGGGCGGCGTGATGGAATCGGCCCTGCGTACGGCCTATCGCCTCCTCACGGGCGAAGAACTGCCGGGCATCGAGTTCGAGCCCGTGCGCGGCTTCGACGGGTTCAAGAAAGCGCAAGTGCGCATCGGGGAGCGGACGCTGAACGTGGCCGTCGTCGCGACGCCGAAGAACATCTGGCCGCTCCTGCGGGACATCGCGAAGGATCCGAACGCGTACGATTACGTGGAAGTGATGGCCTGCCCCGGCGGGTGCATCGGCGGAGGCGGCCAGCCCATCCCCAGCACCTTCGCGCTCGTGAAGCAGCGCATCGCGGGGCTCTACAAGATCGACCGCGCCATGCCGCTGCGCCGCGCCCACGACAATCCCGTGGTGCGGGAGTACTTCGACTACCTGAAGACGATTCCCGCCGAAAAGCGCACCGCCCTCCTCTACCGGACGTTCAGCAGGAAGAAGAAAGGAGAATAAGAGATATCCACCTATCAACCCCGATACAAAGAAAATCTTCGCCGGCAGGTGGCGCGCCACGGGGGGTGAAGGGGAAGGCGCCGCGCCGCAGCGCTTTACCGACGAGACGGCGCCGAAACCTTGCAGGCGCCGGCGAGGAGGTACGGTGCCGGGCGGAGAGGCGATTGGCGCGCCGGCGTTTTGGCTCCACCTTTGTCGCCGGACAAAGGTGGAAGAAACAGAACAATAATGAACCAACCCGCTCCTTGCTGCATAGGCAATACCCTCTTCACTATCGCATCCCCCGCTCTTCCATCTCCTCCCGCACACGCAGCGGGATCTCCGGGCGGCAACGGCAGTGCTTCCGGTGTTCCACATGCCAGTGAATGCGCTGGTCCATGCTCGCTTTCTCCGGCATACGATGCGCCAAGTGCCATTCTTTGTTGATGGGAGATGCCATGCGGACACTCTAAACCGGTCCGCTTGATACTGCGTACCGACATGTGACTTCTGCAAGGAAAAAGAGGGACGCTGCTCGAAGGGGTGACGCGCTGACGGCCCCGCTCACTGCCGGTGCTCCCGCTCCGTGAGGGCGCGCGACAGCGACACCGCCGCATTGATGAGCCCCACGTGCGTGAACGCCTGCGGGAGGTTGCCCAGGAACGCGCCCGAGGCGGGATCGATCTCCTCCGCATAGAGCCCCACGTGGTTGCCCAGCCGCAGAAGTTCGTCGAACCGCTCCCGCGCGTCGTCGATCCTGCCCGCGAGAACCAGCGCCTCCACGAACCAGAAGCTGCAAAAACCGAAAGCCCCTTCCACTCCCCGGTGCCGGTCGCTGCGGTACACGAGCGCCCCGTCCGACAGGTCGCGCTCGACGGCGTCGAGGGTGGAGAGCATGCGCGGATGGTCCGCCGGAAGGAAACCGATGAGCGGGAAGAGCACCGCCGACGCATCGAGCACGTCGGAGCCGAAGGACTGCATGAACGCGCCGCGCCGTTCATCCCACCCCTTCTCCTGCACCAGCGCCGCGATCGCATCGCGCTCCCGTTCCCAGCGCGCAAGATCCGCTTCCCAGCCGTGCAGGCGGGCCAGGCGCAACCCCCGGTCGATCGCCAGCCAGCACATTGCCTTCGAATGCGTGTAGTGCCGCAACCCGTCCCGCAGCTCCCAGATGCCGCAATCGGGCTCGCGCCACACGTCGCAAACATGGTTCACGATGTCCCGCAAGGCATCGCGCAAAATATGGTCGATCCCGTCGGGGACGCGCCGCGCCATGTAGAGCGTGTTGAGGATCTCGCCGAAGAGATCGAGCTGCAGCTGGCCGGCGGCGGCATTCCCGATACGGACCGGTCGGGAATCCGCATACCCGCGCAAATGCGACAATTCTTCCTCGGGAGGAATGCTCGCGGAACGCAGCGGATAGAGGACGCGCAAATCCGCCGGACGCCGCCCCTCCGTGTGGAGGAGGTCCCGCAACCACTCGAAGAATTCGCGCGCGTCGTCCTGGTGGCCGAGCGCACTGAGCGCGCGGACCGTGAACGCCGTGTCGCGGATCCAGCTGAAACGGTAATCCCAGTTGTCCCCCCCGCCCAACACCTCCGGCAGGGACGTCGTGGCGGCGGCGGCGATGCCCCTGCCCCCCGCAAGGATGCGCAGGACGAGCGACGAACGCCGCACCTGTTCCCGCCAGCGTTGGCGCAAACGCCGCGCGTCCTCCTCCCCCTCCGCAAGCCACCGGCGCCAGTGCGCAGAGGTACGTTCCAAGCTGCGTAACGGCGGCGGCAAGTCCGTCAGCGGCATGTCCCCGTACGCACAGAGAAAAGTACATTGCTCCTGCGTACGCAAGCGCACCGTCCCCGTGTAACCGTCCGGGCCGGGCCGGAACGGGCACCGGGCGTACAACCGCAGCATGTCTTCGCCGCCGCGCGCCGTGACGCATCCGTCTTCGACCGCCAGCTCCGTCGTCGCGCGCCCGTAATCGAGGCGCGGATCGAACGTGGCGACGAGGTCGACGACGCCCTCGGCGCAACGCGCGAGGCGGTAGAGGGCGGGCAGGCGGTGGCTGTCCTGCTCCGCGCTTTCCAGCCCGCCCATGTGCATCCAGTCGAGCACCTCCAGCACGCCCGTCTCCGTCCGGAAGCGCGTGCAAAGCACATTGGTATCGGGCAGGTATTCCTGCGTCGTCTCCGCCGCTCCCCCGGCCGGAGCCAGGGAGAACCGCCCTCCCTTGACGGGATCCAGCAGCGCCGCGAAGACGCTCGGGGAATCGGTCCAGGGAAGGCAGCACCAGTCCACGGACCCGTCCAGGTTCACGAGCGCGCAGGAACCGAGGTTGCCGATGAAGCCGTAGGTCCGCAGCGGCTTGTAGTCCACGGCGAGCAGCGTACACATTGTCGGGCGCAGTTCAAACCGGGACGGCCCGTTTCGCGGAAAGCGGCAACGCCGAGCCTTGACAGGTACATTTTTCCCGTCGGGAACGCCTACTTCTTTGCATCCCTTTGGGGTAGAGTATGAAGGTTGTGCGACTCACCCTCCGCTTCCTCATTCCCCTGGCGATCGTTCTGGGGCTCATCGCATACGGTGTGACGCCCCTGGCCGACAATCTCCTCACGCAGTGGTTCGTGAAGGATTTGGAATTGCGCAGCAAGCTGATCGTCAACGCGCTGGACAACTCCATCTTCGAGACCATCGACGCGCGAATGCAGACCAAAACGCGCATCGACGCGTTCTTCCGCCGCATCATGCAGGACGAGAGGCTCTTCGCCCTCGGCTTCTGCGACACGGAACAGCAGCTGCGCTTCCGCACGGAGCAATTCCCCGACACCATCGCCTGCGAACCGGCTGCGGAAGGCGCGGAATCCCGCACGCAGGTGGTGGAAATCCCCAACGGCTCGCTCCATGTCGCAGCCTTCCCGCTGCAGGGATCAGGCAGGGTCCTGGGCGAACTCGTCCTCGTCCACGACATGAGCTTCGTCACCAGCCGCAGCACGCGGACGCAGGGGTACATCATGTATTTCATCGCCATCATCGGCGCCATCGTCTCCGTCATCACGGTCATCATCGCGCAATTGAGCCTGCGGGGATGGATTTCGGGCATGCGGGGCCTCCTCGGCGAGAACCGCCAGCATCCGCTCTCCCCTTCCGGCCCGCCGGAGCTGCAGCCCTTCGCCCGCGACCTGCGCCGCCTCATCCGCGACGTGGAGACGGACCGGCGGCTGCGTGACGATTCACAGACGGTCTGGACGGCGCGCGCGCTGAAGGAATTGCTCACGAAGGAACTGGGCGGCGAGGAAGTGATGGTCATCTCCAACCGCGAGCCGTACATCCACGTGCGCCGCGACGGGAAAGTGGTGGCGCAAGTCCCCGCCAGCGGCCTCGTCACGGCGCTGGACCCGATCATGCGCGCCTGCCAGGGCACGTGGATCGCCCACGGCAGCGGCTCCGCCGACCGGGAAACCGTGGACGCGCAGGACCGCGTGCAGGCGCCGCCGGACCATCCGCGCTACACCCTACGCCGCGTCTGGCTGAGCGAAGAGGAGGAACGCGGCTACTACTTCGGCTTCGCCAACGAAGGCATCTGGCCGCTGTGCCACATCGCCCACGTGCGGCCAAACTTCCGCAGCGAGGACTGGCGGCAGTACATCCGCGTCAACGAAAAGTTCGCGCGGGCGGCGGTGGAGGAAGCCAAGACGGAGGATCCCGTCATTCTGGTGCAGGATTACCACTTCGCCCTGCTCCCGCGCATGCTGCGCCGCCTCCTGCCGAAAGCCACCATCATCACCTTCTGGCATATCCCGTGGCCGAATCCCGAGGAGTTCGGCATCTGCCCCTGGACGGAAGAAATCGTGAGCGGGCTGCTCGGGAGCAATATCATCGGCTTCCACACCCGCTTCCACTGCAACAACTTCCTGGAAACGGCCGAGCGGTTCCTGGAATGCCGCGGGGACCGGGAACATTCCACGATCTCGTTCCGCGGCGAACAGACCGCCGTCTACCGCTACCCCGTCTCGGTGGACTACCCGGTGCGCCTCATCCGCCAGACGAAGTCGGTGGAGCACGCGCGCCTGCAGGTCCGCGAGAAGCTCGGCATCCCCCCCGACCGCAGGCTGGGCCTCGGCGTGGACCGCTTGGACTACACGAAGGGCATCGTGGAAAAGCTCCGCGCGGTGGAACGCCTCCTGGAACGGCATCCGGAGTGGATCGGGCGTTTCACGTTCCTGCAGATCGCCGCCCCCACCCGCGACCGCATCGATGAGTACCGCAAGTTCCGCGCGGACGTGGTGGCGGAAGCGGAGCGCATTAACGGACGCTTCGGGAGCGACGGTTACCAACCCGTCATCCTGCGCGTCGAGCACCACGAGCCGGCGGACATCCTGCAGCACTACCGCGCCGCGGACCTCTGCTTCGTGGCCAGTCTGCACGACGGCATGAACCTGGTCTGCAAGGAGTTCGTCGCGGCGCGCAACGACGAGCGGGGCGTCCTGATCCTGAGCCAGTTCACGGGCGCTTCCCGCGAACTCCTGGAAGCCCTCCTCGTGAACCCGTACCACGTCGACCAGTGCGCCGAATCCCTCCACTCCGCCCTCACCATGCCGGAAGAGGAACAGCGGGACCGCATGCGCAACATGCGCGCCACGATCCACGATTTCAACATCTTCCGCTGGGCGGGCAGGATGCTCCTGGACGCCGCGCGCATCCGCCAACGCCGCCGCTTCGTCCCCAAGAACACGTTCCCCACGCCGCTGCCGGTGAGCGAGCCCTCCGCGCCGCCCGCCGCCTGAAGGCCGATGCGGACGGCCCGCGGTGTGCTACAGTCGCCGCCATGCCGCCGCCCCCCGGAGAAGCCCGCCGCACCGTCCGCACCTTCGCGTGGGCGTCGTTCCTCCATGACCTCGGAGCGGACATGGTGTTTTCGGTGTGGCCGCTCTTCCTCCGCAACGTCCTGGGCGCGAGCATGACGGCCGTGGGCGTCATCGACGGGATCGGTGAGGCGCTCGTGTCGCTGTCGCAGGCGGCGTCCGGCTACCTCTCGGACCGGCTGCGCAAACGCAAGGTCTTCGTGTGGCTCGGCTACGCGCTGGGCGGCGTCGCGCGCGTGGGGTACGCCCTCGCGCCCACGTGGCACGTCATCCTCCCCTTCCGCATCCTCGACCGCGCCGGCAAGCTGCGCGGCTCTCCCCGCGACGCAATGATCTCGGAACTGTCGCACCATGCGGACCGCGGCGGCAATTTCGGCCTGCAGCGCATGATGGACAACCTGGGCGCCGTCTGCGGCGTCAGCCTCTCGCTGCTGCTGCTCCCCCTGCTCGGCTACCGCCCCGTCTTCCTCCTGGCGGCGGTCCCCTCCCTCCTCGCCGCGCTCCTCATCCTCCGGCGCATCCGCGAGAACGTCCCGACGGGCCCCGCGCCTTCCCGGGGCCTGCGCCTGCGCGACATCGACCGGAACCTGCGGCTCTACCTCGCGGCGAATGCGCTGCTGCAGCTGGGCAGTTTCAGCTACTCCTTCCTGCTCATCGCCGCGGCCGATCGGGGCGTTGCCGCGGGCGCCGTCCCCGTCCTCTACCTCCTCTACACGTTCGTGGCCGCCCTCGCGTCGCTCCCGGCGGGCCGCCTCGCCGACCGCATCGGTCGCAAGCCCGTGCTGGCGCTCTCCCTCCTCTCGTGGGCGCTCGTGGCGGCGCTGTTCCTCGTCACCCGCCATCCGGCGGGCGCTCTCGCCGCCTTCGTCCTCTACGGCCTCCACTTGGGCATGCTGGATCCTGTGCAGAAGACCCTCGCGGCGGAATTGTCGCCGAAACGTTTCGTCGCGAGCACGCTCGGTGGCTTCCAGCTGGTGCTGGGCGCCATGGCGCTGCCGGCATCGTTGCTGGCAGGCTTCCTGTGGGACAGTGTTTCCCCCGCGGCCCCTTTCGTCCTCTCCCTGGCCCTCACCGCCCTCTCCCTGCTCCTCCTGCTCTTCGTGCGGGAACGGCGTTAAACCGCCTGGAAAAATACCACGAGCTGCACGACGGCGTAGACGGCGATGACGATGAGGCACAGGAGCGCCGTGATGAGCACGCCGATGAAGATCCCCGTCGCCCGCTTGAGACGGTGCATCGTGTCTTCGGCTTCGTGCAGCGTCCGCTGCGCGGGACGCAGGAGCGGCAACACGAGGAGGGCGAAGCGGAGGCGTCGGAGGATGGCTGCCATGGGAAGTACGGAAACGGAAGGAAAGCGCTATGCGGCGGCCATGGTCATCGCGTCCATCTGGCGCAACGAATCGGCCCAATCGTTCCCGTTCATCTTCTCCGCTTTATCCCGATGGACGGTGATGAGATGGTGCGTCATCACGCCCATCACCTCGTACTTGTCGTCACCCGTCGCGATGAAGTCATCATCCGCACCCAATTGCCTGCAAGAGAGGGACAGCATACAAAAAATGGGGGAATATCCATTAGTGACGTTCAAGGAGAAAGGAGCTTTCAAGGAAGACGGGGTTTAGCGATCAGCTGACAGCGTTCAGAACCGATGAACCGGCCGCTGATCGCCGGCCGCTGACAGCTTTTTCCCCCTCCATCAGCAGCCTTCTTCCAGTATGATCCCCCCATGGAGAAGTACCCCGTCCTCATCGTCAAACCGGAAGCGGATATCCACCTGCGCAACCGCCACCATGCCATCTTCAAGGCCGCCGTGGCGCGCGTTCCGAAAGCCGAAGACGGGGCCATCGTGGAAGTGCGCGCGAACGACAATTCCTTCCTCTGCTACGCCCACTGGAACAGCCGCGCCTACATCTGCGGACGCGCCATCGCCTTCCGGGAGGGCGATCCCCTGGCGCAGGTGCGGGAGAAGATCGAACGGGCCGTGCGGATGCGGGAAACGTATTTCCGGAACGAAGACACCGACGCCTTCCGCCTCGTGAACGCCGAGGGCGACGGGCTCCCCGGCCTCATCGTGGACCGCTACGCGGACGTCCTCGCGGTGCAGCTGACGACGATGGGCATGGACCGCCTGCGGGAATGGATCGGCGATATCCTTATGGAGATCGTCAAACCGAAAGCCATCTTCGAGAAGTCTTCCGGTCCCGCGCGCAAAAAAGAAAATCTGGAGAGCGCCGAAGGATGGATACGCGGCGACGCGGACACGACGTTCACGGTAAAGGAACGCGGCCTGCAATACCGCATCGGGCTGCTCGGCAGCCAGAAGACCGGCCTCTTCCTGGACCAGCGGGAGATGCGTTCGCTGGTGCGGAAGCATGCGGAGGGACGCACGGTGTTGGACATCTGCAGCTACGTGGGAGGCTTCTCCCTCAATGCGCTGAAAGGAGGCGCGCTCGCCGCCGACGCCGTGGACTACGACGGAGCCGCGCTGGACCGCGCGAAGGAACATGTGCAAATGAACGGCCTGGATGCGTCACGCTTCAACACCTACCCCGAAGACGCTTTCGATTTCCTGCGCCGCACGCCCGCGCTCCGTCCCTACGATTTCATCATCCTCGATCCTCCCGCCTTCGCCAAGCGCAGCGCGGATTTGGAACCCGCGAAGAAAGCCTACACGGACCTCAACCGCATGGCCATGCAGATCCTCCCTCCGGGCGGCCTCCTGCTCACCTGCTCGTGTTCGTACCAAATGGACCGGCAGCTCTTCCAGACGACGGTCTTCCACGCCGCCCGTCAGGCGCGCAAGGACGTCAAAATCATCCAGCGGCACCACCTGGCGTACGACCACCCGGTGAACATCTACCATCCGGAAACGGATTACCTGAAGAGCCTGCTGCTGTGGGTGGGATGAGCGTCAGACGGGCGGCACGCCGTTCAACAGTTTCCGCGTCCCCGCATGCCGGCAGTGCGCCGCCCACGACGCATCGGCGGAGCGGCGGCGGCCGAAACGCGCATCGATGATGTCACCGTCCTTCAGCACGGTCCCGACGGGCCGTTCGCGCCCGTTGACCCTCACGCGCCGCAGGGTCAGGAACCGCCGCCCGTACACGTGGCAGACGAAATCCAGCGCGGTCAGGGGCTTGCGGAGATGGTACAAATTGTTGCGCGCATCGAAGAGCGCGGCATGCGCATCGTCGAAATACCGCCGCAGCGCCGTCTCGAACGCGGAAGGCGAACGCGCTTCCATGCGCAAGCTCTCGAGGTTCCGCAGCAGATGGACGCGCGTTTCGTCCGAGTGGAGCGCATACAGGTAGTGCTTGTAATCCGTATGGCGCGCCAGGCCGTCCTCGCATTCGGCATGCATCCCCTCCGACCGGATCTGGATCTCCATGGGCTGTTCCGTCACGCCCGCCAGCGGATACACCACCGTATGGATCGAACGGTACCCGTTCTCCTTCGGCGCGCCGATGTAGTCCTTCAGCTTCCCCGGCATCGGATGGAGCACCGCATGGATGACGCCAAGGGCGCGGTAGCACGCATCGTCATCCGGCACGATGACGCGCAGCGCGAGGCGGTCCGTCAGTTCCTCGAACCGCCGCTTGCGCAGCACCATTTTGCGATACGTGGAGTAGAGCCCTTTTATGCGCGACGTGATGCGGGAAGGGATGCCTCTGGCACGCAGACGGCGCCGCAGGAAACGGGTCGTGTGCGTCAGGCACGCCTCGTCCAATTCCCGGCAATCACGCAGGCGCCGCTCCAGTGCCGCCGCCGTACGCGGCTGCAGGTAACGGAAGCACGCGTCCTCCATCTCGTGGCGCCACCGGTGCATACCCAGCCTCCCGGCGATGCTCGCGTACATGTGGAGCGTTTCCCGCGCGATGGCCCGCCGCAGGTCGGGGAGGAAACGGCCGAGGTGCCGCACGTCGTTGATGCGGTGAGCCATGCGCAGGACAAGCAGGCGCTCATCCGCGGAAAACGCCGCAATCACCTTGTCCAAATCGCGCGTGTTGGCGTCGATGTGCATGCGCCGCAGCTCGTGCATGGCGTAGGCCAGCTTCCGCTCCTCCGGCGTAAGCGAGGACGCCGCCAACAGCGCCTCCGCGTCCGGTAGCAAATAAGCGTCGTGCAGGAGCGCCGCGAGGAGGAGGATCGGATCCCCCGTCACTTCCCGCAGCACCAGCGCCACCTCCATCCCGTGTTCCGCGTAACTCCTGCCCGTCCGGCGCGTGAGGACCGACAGGTGCCCCCGCGCAAATGCGTACGCAGCAGAAACTTTCCGCCTCCCGGGAGCATCCAAGCCCCGGAGAAGTCGCTGCAAGTCCGTCCGTTGCGCCATCGGGGACAGCATAGAGAGGGCAAACGGCACAATGGAAGGAAAATCCCTTGACCCTCCCGAAACGGGAACCTCCGGGGTGCGATTCTCTCCCGTGATGGGACGGTAATACTCATGCCCTCTTCCTCCCCAGCAACCCCACCGCGAACCACGTGGAGATGGGCACGGCCAGGAGCAGCGCAGAGCTGCCCACGAGCGTGCGGATGATTTCCTCCGCCAAGAACTCGCTGTTGAGCGTCACCCACAGCGGCTGGCCGACGTCCGCGGTGAAGAGGAGCAGGAGCGGCAACGACGCGCCGGCGTAGGCCAATGCGAGCGTATTGATGAGCGACGCGATGTGCTCCCGCCCCACCGAGAATCCCGCCCGCAGGAGCGCGGCCCTGCCCAGCGCCGGATTGGCTTTGTGCACCTCGTCGACGGCGGCCGTCTGCGCCGTGGTGATGTCGTCCAGCACGCCCAGCGTGCCGATGATGATTCCCCCGAGCAGCAATCCCCGCAGGTCCACGTTCCCGAATCCCCCGCCCTGCAGGAACAGCGCCTCCTCCGACCCCATCCCGAAGAGCCGCGCCACCCGCACGAACACGAACGCGAGCACGACCGAGCACGCCAGCGTCACCGCCGTGCTGAGGAACGCCACGGACGTGCGACGGGTGAAGCCGTGGGCGAGGAACAGCGACGTGCACGCGATGGCCACGGAACCGACCAAGCTGACGAGCACGGGATTGGACCCGCGCGCGATGAACGGCACGACGTAGAACACGAGAATGAGGATGCTCACCGCAAGCCCCAAGAGCGACCGCAGGCCCGTCAGGCGCCCGAAGATCACGGTCAAGATCAAAAAGAACACCAGCAACATGCCCATGCCCGGCAACCGGTACCGCTCGGCGGCCACGTACTCCACGGATCCGTCCACCTTCACGAGCATGCGCGCCACCACCGTCTCCCCGGCCCCCAGGCGCATCCCCTCCCTGTCCCCGATCACGGCATTCTCCAGCAGGATTTCCTCCCCCTTCTCCGCCCCGTCGAGCAGCCGCAACCGCACCTGCTGCAGCGTCCGCTCCATCCCGCCCGCGTCGCTGCGCTCCTCCCGCACGATCTCCATAACCCGGGCGCGGACGAAGCTCTCGCCGGGCTCCGGGGCCACATCCTGCGCAAGGGAGGACGGCAGGAACGCAAGGAACGCCGCAAGGCCGAAAGCGAGGGACAATCGTCGCATACGCAATGAGGGGGAACGCACACAGTGTAGCGCCCTCCCGCCCCCTCCCGGCTGGATGCACCACGCCATCGATGTCCTGGACGCATTCAGCGCTCGTTCCTCCATCCCCGCATTATCTGGAGCTGCGGCACGAACGTGCCCGTGCCGTTCCATTGCATCACGGGAGGCCCGAAGCGGCCTCCACCCATCATCCAACCGACGCCGCCCCCCTGCCAACGCACCCCGTAGAACAGCGCGAGGTACGTGAGGACGCACAGGAAGATTCCCGCGACCACGAGCAGCCAGCCCCACTTCCACAGCTGTTTCTCGGAGAGATGTTTGAACGCCCACATCAGGAGCAGGATCGCCCCGACCGTCCCCGCGATGGCGGAGAGCACGTGCAAACCGCCGAGGAGGAAGAAGCCGGGTCCGCCGCCGAACAGGAAGGGATGCAACATGAAGGACAGTCTACACCCGCGCACCATCCATTTTGGTTTACATCTGCGAAAAGAACGGATGACCCCCTTCGATCAACACAAGATCCAAAGCGGATACAAACCATCGCGGCAATGGCTATACTTCACCTATGACAAACCGGTATGACGTGTCAGGCGGCAGTGAAATGGAATTCGCGGACAGGGCAAAGAAAGTCCTGGTGAACGAAAAAGGGATTACTGTCCTGCGGGAATTGCAACATGCCGAGGAACTGGCGCTCAGTGCCGCTTATGAAATTCTCTTGGGAGAAGTGCGCACGGATACGCCCATGTCCGCCGAACTTTTCCGCCATGTCCACGAACGCATCTTCGGAGAACTGTACGTATGGGCAGGAAAATGGAGAACGGTCTACATCCGCAAAGGTTCCACCGTCTGGCCTCCCCCGGACCATCTGGAAAAAGCCATGCGTACGTTCGAGCGTGAAGTATTGCAGCGCTATCCGGCCGAAAAACTCAAGGAAGATGATGATTTCTGTGCCGCAGCGGGTCAGCTCCAGGGGAATTCCTTGCCATCCACCCCTTCCGGGAAGGGAACGCACGCACCGTCAAGCTCTGCACCGACCTGCTGGCCACCCAAACGAAAAGGCCCCTGCTCCTCTACGATATGAGCGCATCGGGACGACAGCAATACACGAAAGCGGCCATCGCTGCCCTCCGCGCAAAAAACTATCAACCAATGACGACGATCATGCGAAAGGCGCTCCTCAGCGCGCAGAAAGGCGCTTGAGCTTCCGCGACACTTTTTGCTTCATCTGCCTGGAAAATTTGGGCAATCCCTCGATGACACTGTTGCGTTCGGCGACATCCAAAATGCGCGCATGCCGATCCGACGCTTTGCGCAGATAGGGAGAATGCTGCCGGAGAAGGGTGCCTTTGCCAAAAGTCATGCTGCACTCAGTATAGCAGATTTGATCATCCCCGACTACAAAAAGAGCGCCTCGCGGCGCTCTTTTCACTTCTCTCTCGAAACGAACCGCATCAGGACCTATACCAGTCACCGAACGGGAAGCCTTTTCCGAAGAACCGGAACATCTTGGGCTTCTTGTCCTTGGATGCCGACGGCTGCTGCACCGCACAGTCACGCACCACGTTCTTTCCTTTGCCGAGAACGCAGGTATTGGACCCCGCGCCGCCCTTCACGATGTTGCCGCCGTTGCCCAGCGTGATGCGGTCGTCGCCATCATCGCCGTTGACGATGTTGCGTCCGTTGCCGCCCGTGATGACATCGTTGCCCTTGCCGCCGTACACGACGTTGTTGCCGTTCCCGGCGCAGATGACGTCATCGCCGTCCTTGCCGAAGATAATCCCCGGACGATCCGTCCCGACGATCACATCCTTCCCGTCCGTTCCCATCAGCACGCTGCCGTAGCGCCTCCCGTCCATCGGCCCGCCCTTGATGGTCCTGCCCTGCACATAGACCGTCGCGGTCTGGCCGTTGCACTGGGGGATGGCGAAGACAGAAGAACTGCTCGACCTGGACGAGACACTGGAAGAAGAAAGGCTGCTGCTTGATGAGGAGGAAACCGAAGAAGCCGAAGAAGCCGAGGAAACCGAGGAAGAAGAAACCGACGACCCGGAAGACACGGAGGAAACCGATGGCGAGCTGCTTGCGTTGCCGCAGCCGTCTGCGAGATTGTCCACTTCCGATGCCGACAGCGCGCGACCGTAGATGCGCACGTCATCCAGCGTTCCGCGGTACGGATTCGCTCCGGTGTACTTCCCGATCGTCAGGCGGCCGCTCGTGCCGATGTCGCCCACCGCCGCAGTCTGCGAGCCCTTCAGCACGCCGTCCACGTAGGTGTCGATCGTCAGGTTGTCGCCGCTCCTGGTGTACACGCCCGCGAGATGGTGCCACCGGTCATCCAGCACCGTGGCGGCCTTCGCCGCATCGTTGGAACCTGCGGAACCCAACGCCAAAAAGTTCACGGTGTTATTCGCGTAGAGGTACAAACCCCACCCGCGCGAACCGTTGTAGGTGCCCAGCACCCCGCGGTTGCCCCAGTCGGACGCCGTCTTGGTGAAGAGCGACACTGTAAAATTCCCCGTCGGGAACGAAAAGGCATTGCCGTTCACATCCACGTAATCATCCGTCCCGTCGAAGGAGAGCGCGGACGGATTGGGCGCGATGACGGACGTCCCGTCGGTCCAGGACGGACCATTCACGAGCGTGCCCGTGTGGCCGTTGCCCGTGGCATCGGCCGCAGTCGTGCCGGTGTTCTCGTCCAGCTTCCAGTAGCCGTCCAGGTTCGCCGTGCTGACGGGCGAACAACCGGACGTCTGCGCCCACGCGGTGGAAAACGACGCCGCGGTGATGCTTGTGAGCAGGACGGAGGCGACCAATGCCCCCAGCCAACGCTCGGCCGGTGCTGTCTCCTCTGCATGCTTCTCGTGCGCATGAGACATAGAAAATGATGGGGAAGAAAAATACGGACGCAGCCTGTCGTACGTCGGCCGCGCGGAAAGGTAACCGTCATACCCATCTCCCCTCTCCCCCTCAACCCTTATCCCCCACTTTTTTGCCGCCCGCTCTGATGTCGCGGACGCTGATGGCACACTTGGAGCTTGTCGGAGCCGTGTTCCCCTCTCTTCACACATGCGGGAAGTGAATGGTAATGCAAAGATGTGAAGAGGGACGGGCACACATCTTGCGCCACGGGTGTACTCCTGTACACTCATCTCCTATGTCGGACCAATCCATGCGGCAATCGGACTTCCTGCTCTACACCTCCCCGCAGGGGGACGTGAAAGTGGACGTCTTCTTCCAGGACGAAACCGTTTGGCTCACGCAGAAACGGATGGCGGAACTGTTCGGGGTGGATCGCACCGTGATAACCAAACATCTTGGAAACATATTCGAAAGCGGCGAGCTGCGCGAAAATTCAGTATGTGCAACTTTTGCACATACTGCGGAAGATGGAAAAACCTACCAAACGACATACTACAATCTCGATGCCATCATCTCCGTCGGTTACAGGGTCAATTCCGCGCAGGCGACGCAATTCCGCATCTGGGCGACGAAGACGCTGCGAACATTCATCATCAAAGGATTCGCGCTGGACGAAAACCGCCTGAAGAACGGATCCCGCTTCGGCAGAGACTTTTTCGAAGAACTGCTCGAGAAAATCCGGGAGATCCCCTCTCTTCACATGTGCGGGAAGTGGGGTGGGGTAGGGAGATGTTAGGAGGAGTGAACAAGGAAGAATCAAAGTTAAAGTATAAGCGGCTTCTTTAACTTTAGCATTCGATAGTAAACTGACTTTGAACTGTGGATCAGAAAAGGAAACGGCGAATGTTTGAGCAGATTTGCGCCATATAGGCGAGTGAAGACGGAAAATGACTCTTTCCTCATGTAAATTATTCCAGTAAATTTTTACACAATGGCTTCACTCTTCAAAAATAACGTTCTGAAGGACAGGCTGATTACTTCAATAGTGCCTCGCTTTGATGAGAAGATTAATATTGTGAAGGAATGGCACAAGAGATTGCTGGATAAATCACTACTGCAGAAGACCGAGACTCAATGTGAACAGGCATTTAATGATGATTTCTTTGTGAAGATCCTTGGATACACCCGATTTCCTTCGGAAAGATATACTATTGAGGTCAAAGCAAAAGTTGAGACATCAGGAGGACAAAAGCCAGATGCCGCGCTCGGTTTTTTTGAGCCAAAGGGAAATAGAGTCCAATGTGTTTGTGAAATAAAAGATGCAAATACTTCTTTGGACAAACCGCAACAGCGTGAAGGGAATCTCACTCCTGTTCAGCAAGGGTTTAAATATAAACCGCAGTATAGCAATTGTGGGTTTGTGATTGTTACGAATTTCAGAGAAATTCGACTCTATAGAGACACAATGCACGACTACGAGCGTTTCACGCTGGAAGAGTTGGCTGACCCGAAAGATGATTATCGTAGTTTTCGCAAATTTTATTATCTTTTCAGTGCTGACCATTTCATCGCAGAAAGTGGGAAGAGCGTGACCGAAGAATTGTTGGCTGCAATCCGCATCGAGCAAGAACAAATTACAAAGGAATTTTATAATGAATACCGTGATCTCCGGCTTCAATTGATAGGAAACATCCGTCAAAACAATTCCAGTTTGTCGTTTGATTCGATAGTGGAGAAAGCCCAGAAGATCCTCGATCGAATGGTTTTCATCGTCTTCTGTGAAGATGCAGGTTTGCTTCCCGAAAATAAACTCGCTTCGCTTGTTCTTAAAGCAGAGAATGTGGGATTGGGATTCTCAGTGTGGAACATCATGAAGGAGTACTTCCTTGCCGTTGATCATGGGAACGTTCGGATGGAAGTTGAGCCTGATGGCTATAATGGTGAGTTGTTTAAACCAGATGCCCTGTTGGATTCATTGCAGATCGATGACTCTGTTTGCAAAGAAATTGTTCGTTTGGGAAATTTCAATTACAACGAAGATCTACCCGTCAATATTCTTGGTCACATCTTCGAACAATCCATCACTGATATTGAAGAACTTAAGACCATGAATGCGACTGCAGATCAAAATGTCTTGCCCTCAAAACGTAAAAAGGAGGGAATTTATTACACGCCGGAATATATTGTGGACTTCATTGTCGGCTCTACTCTTGGGAAGCATCTTGAGGAACTAGAAGCAAAAATGCTTGAAAAGCATAAGGCGAAAGATGATATTCAAGATAAGAACTATCAGAAGCGTACAATCGCTGCATATACGGAGTATTTGGAAGAGATAGGCAAAATAACTGTGCTCGATCTAGCCTGTGGCAGCGGTGCATTTCTTGTGAAGGTTTATGATTATTTGAAGAAAGAACATGATCGAGTTTCGCAAATTCTTGAAGAACTGACTGGCGTTCACAAAAAAACCGCGATGGATGATATGGTCAAAACGCTCCTCCATCAAAACATTTACGGTGTAGATCTAAATTCTGAGAGCGTAGAGATAACCAAACTTTCCTTATGGCTGAAGACAGCACAGAAGGGAAAAAAGCTGCAAGAGCTGAAAGAAAATATTAAGTGCGGAAATAGTCTGATCGATGATTCCTCGATCGATGTGCGAGCATTCGATTGGCAAAAAGGATTTTGCGAGATTCTTGATGGAGGCGGTTTTGACGTAATTGTTGGTAACCCCCCTTACGTCGGCGAAAAAGGTAATAAAGATATTTTCCAGCCGATCCATCAGGGCGAATGGGGTTCTAAGTTCTATCATCGCAAAATGGATCTTTTTTATCTCTTTTTTCATCGGGGATTAGATCTTCTGAAAAAGGATGGCAGATTAGGGTTCATCACAACGAATTATTTTATTACAGCTGACTGTGCAATTAATCTGAGAAAAGACTTAAAGCAGCGTTCCGTAATAGAGAAAATTGCGAATTTCAATGAAATCAAAATCTTTGAAGATGCAAAAGGTCAACATAATATGATTACCATTCTTCAAAAGGGACAAAAACCTGATTTTGAAGCCTGTAGTATCGATTTTCACGAAAAAAATCTTTCTCTTTCTGAGGCTTTGAATGTCACTTCTGTTATGCGAGAAGGTGTAAGTATTTCGTACGTAAAACAAAAAGATTTGTATGAGGGTGATAGTTTTTTGCTGCGGCCTCAAGGCACAGATTCAAGTAGCTCCAAGGGGAATTCTCTTTTGGCTAAGATTAAGCAGGCAGGAGAGAAATTATCACAGCATTGTGAGATATTTGGAGGTGTAGAAACTGGTTCAGACAAAGTAACTGAGTCGTTATTAGAGAATGCTCTACTGAAAGGTAATATCCGAAAAGAAGATTTAACAAAATATAAGTTGAATGAAGGAATATTCATTCTGAGTGAAGAAGAAATAAATGAGCTTGGATTAAGTGCAGACGAAAAAAAATTGGTTAAGAAATGGTACAAAAGTTCGGACATTTTTCCCTATGGATATTCTCACTCAGACAAAGAATTTTTGCTTTATGTAGATAGCCAAGTAGACATCACTAAGTACCCAAACATTCAAAAACATTTCTTAAGATTTAGACCATTGCTGATATCAAGAGAGCAGGCAAAAAATGAGGAACATAATTGGTATTGCATTAGAGGGTCGAAAAGAAAATTTTATTCAAAAGGACAATATCTTGTTTGTCCTTACCGTAACAAAAAAAATTCGTTTGCGTATTCAGACTCAGAGTTTTTTTCAAGCAGAGATGCATATGGGATTATTATTAAAGAGGATTCAAAAAATAAAATAGGTTATAAATTTTTATTGGCTCTTCTCAATTCAAGGCTATCTTTCTTTTGGCTATCAAATCGTGGAAAGAAAAAAGGAGAGATTCTTGAAATGTACCAAGAGCCTCTTTCAGAAATTCCGATTGTAGTGCCTGAAATTGATTTACAGGAGCCCCTTGTTAATAAAGTGGATACTATCGTTAAGCTTTATAGTGTATTAGATACAAACAAACATAAAGTAATCCGAATAATTACTGCGGAGTACTCAATCGGACAGTGGCCATCCAAGTTAGATTGTTTCTGGGAGCTTTCTTTCGATGACTTTCTCAAGGCTCTCAAGCTCAAAGGCATATCACTGCAAAAGAAACAGGAACTCATGGAATATTTCGAGAAACAAAAAGAGGATCTATTCCCTATTGCAGACAATATCGATCATTTGCAGCAAGAAATTGATGAGATGGTATTTGATTTGTACGGACTGACAAATGAAGAAAAAGAAGTTGTACGCAAAGTGTCCTCGTAACCCATTTTTTTATGTTCAATCCCCTCCAGCCCTTCAACGCACTCCCGCACCTTCCGCCGAAGTACGACTTCGATACGGTGCCGATCCTCAAGGCCGTGAATGCCGCGAATATCGCGCTTGCGGATCTCAATGCACGTGCCAGCAAGCTTCCGAATCCTTGGCTCCTCATGCGCCCGCTCCTCGTGCGGGAATCCGTAGCAAGCTCCGGCATCGAGAATATCAATACAACCGTTCTGGCAGTGTTGGAGGCAGATATTCTTCCAGAGAAGAAGAAAGGAGCGCCAAAGCAAGTGTGGAGTTATCGGGAAGCCATGATGAAAGGTTGTGCATTCGTAGAGAAGAAGGGCTTTCTGAGCACGAATCACATCATTGAGTTGCAGCATGAGATCGAGCCGAACAAAGGCGGTATCCGCAAGATTCCCGGCACGGTCATTGCGAACACCACGACGAAGGAAGTGCTGTACACCCCTCCCGAAGGCGAGAAGCTCCTACGAGATCTTCTTGCGAACCTTGAGCAGTATCTCAATGCAAAAGATGACGTTGATCCGCTCATCAAGATGGCCGTGCTGCACTATCAGTTTGAGGCGATCCATCCTTTCCTCGATGGCAATGGTAGGGTGGGGCGCATCATCATGATTCTGTACCTGCTCCTTGCGAAGCGCCTGCAACTGCCGGTGCTCTTCCTCAGCGGCTACATCGAGGAGCATAAGAGCGAGTACTACCGCTTGCTCAGGAATGTCACGAAGACAGGCGATTTCGGATCGTTTGTTCTGTACATGCTCAAAGCCGTGGAATTACAGGCTGCGAGCACGGCAGAGAACGTGCGGAAGATCGAGGAACTTATCGAGAAGAGCGAGAAGAAGATTAAAGAGGAGCTGCCGCATGCGCACGATATCGCACTCTGCATCTTCTCTGAGCCGCTTCTCACGATTGATCGCTTACAGAAGACACTTAAACTCTCGGCACGGCAGACGGCTTCCAAGTACCTTTCCATCATTACGGATGCGGGAATCCTTGAGGAACGGAAGCTCGGAAAGCATAAAATATTCTACAGTAAGCCATTTCTGAAGCTTCTCTCTTGATGTTAATTGCCTTAACATGTTGTTCGTTTCATGTTAATATTTTTAATAGAAATTAACATATGTTCAGTGACATGTTAACGCTCCTTTTTCGCCATCTCACACCACCGCCCCGCTCCCGATCTTCCACACTCCCCGCTCCCGGAACGCCGGGATGGTCTGCCGGCGCGCGGCGTTGGAGAGGGTGAAGACGGATTTGTCCTGCGTCTTCGCGAAGTCCGCCAGCTTCACGATGTCCTCGCCCTTCAGATACGCGATGCGCTTGTGGAGGGATTCCATCAGGGAGAGGGCGACGATCTTCTCCATCGTCCGCGTCCGCTTCTTGTCCTTGTAGTCGTTGAAGGATTGGTAGTACGAATGCTTCTCCTTGTCGCGGAGGATCACGGAGGGGTACCCGCGGCCCTGGAGCTGCTCGTTGATGAGCACGCGCCCGATGCGGCCATTGCCGTCGCAGAAGGGGTGGATCGTCTCGAAATCCAGGTGGAACCGCGCGATCTTGTCCACGAAGTACGCATCGTCGTCGCTGGAGTACGTGATGAGGATCTCGCCGAGCAGCCGCTCCAGATGCTCGGGTGGCGGCGCGATGTGCGTCCCCACGCGGACGTACTCCCCTTCCCGGCGCAAGCGCCCCGCGATGGAATCTTTGATGTTCCCCAGGAGCATCTTGTGGAGCAGGAGGATGTGCTCCAGCGTCGGCTCGGCCATGGCGCCCTTGCCTTCGATGTACTGCATCACGCGGGCGAGGTTCCGCGCTTCGAAGACTTCGCGCACGGACAGGTCCCGCGTCACTTCCATGTCGAGCAGGATGCGTTCCGTTTCCTTGAGCGTGAGCGTGGAGTTCTCGATGGCGTTGGAGTTGAAGACGCTCTCGGACAGTTCGGCCTCGTCGATGATCTTCAGGAGCGCGTCCTTGCCGGGCTTGAGCGTGTCATAGTCCGCCTTCAGTTCTTTGAGCCGGTCGCGCAGAGGGGCAGTGGTCGCCATGGAAGAAGTGTAGTAAATTAACGGTTTTTTGTCAATACCTCGTTAAAATATAGAGAATTAGTTACATTTTAACGGTATTTTAGGCCAAAACGGCATCAGAAAGGATCGTCCCGCTGTCCGCATCACTTCCCCGCCATCCCCGCCGCGATGAGGAATGTCGGGGTGAAGAAAAATACCGGAGTATAATCCCGCCCATGTTCTCCTACCTGATCATCCCGCTCCTCGCCTTCGTCACGGCGACGGTTGGCGGCTTCTTTACGAACGTGGGCCTCGATTCGTGGTACCTCGCCTTGCCCAAACCCGCGTGGACGCCGCCGGGCGGCGTCATCGGATCGGTGTGGACCGTGCTGTACATCCTCGCCACCATTTCCGCGCTCATCGTGTGGAATAACATCCGGCGCGTGTCCGCGCATGCGGAGAGGACGAAGAAACGCGACGCGCGCTTTTGGTGGATCATCGCCGTCTTCGTGCTCAATGCGTTCCTCAACGCGTTCTGGAGCTACGTGTTCTTCTATCGCCACTGGCTCGGCGCGGCGATCATCGAGGCGGCGGCGCTGGGGCTCTCTGTGGTCGTGCTCATGGTTCTGATCTGGCCGCGGTCGAAGACGGCGTCGCTCCTGCTCCTGCCGTATGCCCTCTGGGTAGGCTTCGCCACCTACCTGACGTACAGCGTCTGGATACTGAATTAACGACATGCACACGGAAAACCCGGGGAACGACAGACGTCGCTCCCCGGATCCCCTCCTTGGCCTCCTTCAGCAAGGAGCGCTCACACGGCGGTAGCGAGCGGCAGGCCTTCGAACGTGGCCTCGGGCATGAAGACCCGGACCAATTCCTGCTCACTGACCGGCTCCGTCCAGACCACCAAAAGGTCGGCAGGGACGTCGTTGAAGTGGCACACGTACCACACGATGCGAATGCCGCACTCCTTGGTCAGGTCGATGATCCGGACTGCCTCGAAAGGCTTGCCCTCCGCACGCCCGTCCCGGACGTGGAGTTCTTTCCAATGTCCCGGCTGCTTCTCCCAGGCATCGAGAAATTTCTGAGTTGTAACGTGGTCCGGAAGGCGGAGGTAGAGATTCTGGCACCCGCACTTCTTCCGAAGCTTCAGAACGACATGCAGGCGATACGTATCCTCCTGCAAGACCAGCGTGTGGTCTCCACAATCCGGCCATCGCAACACGTGGGGCTCTTTCATGAGTATGACTCCTCGCAAAAGGGAAGTAGGGAGGGGAACTGATCCCTCTCCCGGTGAAGAAAGTGGAATCAGCTGTCTCCCTACGAAGGGATGATGTGAAAGAACGGGAAGCAGGGCAGTATAGCAGCTGTTTTTCCGGCACTCCACTTTATTCATATGTTATGGTATAATTATCATAATAAATACCCATAGCAGCTATGCACTCCCCTCTCAGTTTCCGTGAAAAGCGCCTGCTCCACTTCTCTTTGGAGTCGCCGGAAGCGTTCGACTCTGCAAAGGAGGAGCAGACGAAAGAGACACCCCGCCTTCGATCCGTACTGTCACCGGTCCCCACAAGGGAACGGCAAAGAAACAAACCGGAGAAAACGGAACAAGAGAAACTTGATGAAGTTCAAACTCACGCTCTCAAGGTCTACGAAGTCTTTCTCGATTGCCGGGGTAAGGATCCAAGTCAAACAAAGGACTGGGACGATTGGTACAATTCATTTGTGAGCAAATACCAACAAACAAATGATGTGCAAACACGACGTTCCTCTGTTGAACAGGCTGAAAAAGATCTCCTCGATGCATACCGGCAGGTAGAACTTCCGCTCTTTTTCCCTCCGTTCGAATTCGAAAACAACGTGCAATCCCTGCAAGAAGGGGGGCAAAAGGCAGAAATTGCACAAGAAAAGAAAGATGCACAGCCGGGCCCCTACGAACGAGCGCTCCTGAAATCACGGCGACAGAGCTTGCAAGATTCACTTCGTTCACGAAGCCCCGAACGGAAAGTGACTCTCTCCCAGGAACAATTCAACGAATGGGTCGCCGATATCGAAAGCGTTGCAAGGAAAGCTTTCCCCCTGCTCTTCAATGAGCAAAAATTCAAACAATTCTACGGAGCGGAGAAAGCGCGAGAAATGGGACATGCAAACAAATGGGACATGCAACGCGCTCAAGCGATGCAGGAAGCAGGCAACGATTACGCCAAAGCATTATCTCTCATTTTCATGCGCCTGGATAACGAGTTGGACAGTAATGATTCCGTGCTGAAAAATAGAACCAGGGAATATAAATCAGAAATCCCGGATATCAGCAACAAAACAAAGGAGTATGAGGCATATGAGAATCTGCGACAGCAGGCTGTGGAGCAACGCCTTCTTGCGGCGTAAAACACGATGAACATGCAATTTAACGCTCTCTCGATGTTCAACGCACGAACATCATGATATCGTCCGTTATTCTGGATTCGCAGACCTACCACGCCATCGTGCAAGACGCGCTCGGAGCCTTACCGCCCCGCATCAGCGCGGAACTGAAGGACGTGGCCATCGTCATCGAGGACGAGCCGCCGCCGGGTCGGCAGGGCATCCTGCTGGGCCTCTACGAAGGCGTGCCGCTGACGACGTGGGGACGGGAGTACAGCGGCAAGCTGACGGACAAGATCACGCTCTACCGCGCGAGCATCGAGCGCGTGGCGCGGACGGAGGAAGAAATCCCCCACCTCGTGCGCGAGACGCTCTGGCACGAAATCGCGCACTACTTCGGCTTCGACCACGCGGCCATCGGACAGATGGAGCGACGGTGGAGAAACAAGAGAGTAAAAGAAACAAAAACAATAGAATAGGCAGGATCCACACACGAAGACTGAGGGATTTTTGGAAGGAAGCAGGCAATCATCCCCCTTTCTTTCTCAGGGCGAGAAAGAAAGGGGAAAGAAAGCGCTCGCGCGCCAACTCTCCTCCTCCCGGTCCTGCGCCTTCTCGCCAACGCCTCCAAGGTTTCGGCGTTGTCTCGTCGGCTTTGTGCCGCTTCGCGGCACAGGACCTTCCCCTTCACCCCCCGCCTGCCCGTCCGTAGCTCGGAAGGAGCGAAGGAGGGTGGCGCGCGTCCCCGCCGTAGGTTGTTTGTTGTTTTCTGAAAACAGAAACAATAATAATCAACAAGGCAGGGTCCACGCGCCCGAAGTGGAGGTGAGAAGAAGAAACAGGCAAAGAAATCGGGCTACCACCTTTTTCTGCCTCCACCGGGGCATCAGATCAATGATTGAGAACCGGATCTGCGGGCTTCCGTTGGCGCGTGGTGGCTTTTTCTTTTTCCCATTTCTTTTTTGCGGCAGAAAAAAGAAATGGGGGGATCAGTCGCCGTGACAAAGAAAAGAGGGTCTTATTTCTTCTTTCTCACACACTTCGTCAGCTTCTCCTTCTCCCCTTTCCCCCACTTCTTCACTTCAGCCTCTCTCTTTCTCGCCTCCGAGAGCGTCGCGAACGTTTCCGTATGGATGATCCGGACGGGCCGCCGGGAACGCGTGTACTTCGCGCCCGTCCCGTCATTGTGTTTCGCCTCCCGCTCGGCCACATCGACGCACGTCCCCGCATACAGGGACCCGTCGCTGCAGCGCGCGAGGTAGAAATAGTGGGACACGGAGGTCAGGAGAGCAGGCCGCCCAGCGCGACGCCCAGGTAATAGGGCCAGAGCAGGAGCGCGAACACGCCTCTCCAGAAATCCAGGTGCAGGAAGCCGATGGTGAAGAGCCAGAAAGCGAACCAGAGTCCGCCCGTGGCCGTATGCTGTTCGACGCGAATCTTTTGCATGACAGACAGTATAGACGATCTGTGCCGGACAGACAGCAGAGACCGGGAATTCCCGGGACAGGACCGCAGGACGTGGATGTACTTGAATGGCGCATGGGGTATACTTGGCCTGCGATCGCAGACAGGCATCGTTCTTTTCTCCTGCGGCCCCATCGTCTAACGGTTAGGACAACGGGTTTTCAATCCGTTAACCAGGGTTCGACTCCCTGTGGGGCTGCCAGAATAGGAAAGACGCCACTTGGGTTCCAGAATGTGCCGTCTGCGAACCACCCTTCGTAGCTTCGAAGGAGCGAAGCGGGGTGGGACTGCCACTTGGCGCAAATGAGCACCCTCCGGTTTCTCTCTCGCGGACTCTCTTTCCAGCAACGAATACACCGTTCTGCAGGCGCCTACATTCCTCATTTGCCCATTGCCCGATACAGCGGGATTCTGCTATATTGAATCGATGGGTTTACTGCAGTCTATCCTCGCCCGATTCTCCACGGCGGAGACGCCTGAACCTGTATCCCCTGCGGAGACAGTACAGCGGCAAAAACTGGAAATAGGCTCCGCTGTCGAGCGCCTGTTTTCTGCTTCCGATGCAGATCTGCACTCTTCTGTGCGGGGAAATTGTCTGTATTTCGCTTCCAAGTTACGGAATGCGTTGCGGCAGGAGCATCCCGACCTGCGACTGATGCGCGTCGATAGCGGCGGCATGTTGATGCGACATTATCACTTGCGCTCCTCCGCGGAAGTCATCGCCGATCCCACATGGCAACAGTGGTTGACCGGCGCCATTCCCCAAGAATTGCCTCCGGTATTCGTCGGCACGCGGGAAGATCTCATCACGCTGGTCCGCTCCTTCGCGCAGTCGCTTCCCAGCCGTTCTCCTGCGTTGGAAGGCCATGCCTCTCTCTCGCCTGAAGCATTCGTGGATCTGTACTACGGCTTCGGCTCCCATGCGCCTTCCGCCGAAGATGTGACGTTCTTCCTGGCAAACGCCCATCGTGATCCGCGCAGCAGAGTCTCGAATGCCCCCAAAGAGGAACCGCCTCGCAAGGTTCAGGAATGATAGCCAGTGCCTTTTCCGATCTGCACCGCACGGTAGAGCTGCTCCAGGAACACCAGTCGCGCCATCTCACGCGCGAAAGTCATGTCACTAAGACAGATCGTCTTCTTCGCCATCTTGCGCACTGCGTCCGCAAGTCCGTACGCACCCCTCCATTCCGGTCATCGGACAAATTTGGATCCCCTGAACAATCGTTCATCTGCAGATACGGAGAGTGCAATCCAGACATCACCGGAGAGAGAGTCGTTCCTGTGTTTTTGTTGGCAATCGACAGAGTTCCATAGGCATGGTTGCAGTGATCATGAACAAAGAAAACAGATTGATGTAAGAATAGCGCAAAGAATACGTAGTTCTGAGTATATTTGAATTTATGCTATATATCTTGTATAATATACATATGAACAAACACAACACCCACAAGCTCACGTTTCTCCATGTCGTCACCGCTCTCCTCCTCGTGAGCGGCACCAGCATGGTCACCGCATCCACCACCCTGACGCTCCAAGCGCAGGTCGTGGGAGACAAAGGCCAGCTCCTGCTCGTGCCGGGATACTTGGACGGGACAAACAGTACCCGGACGCTCCGTCTCCACCAAGCGGCCTCCCCGCAGACATCCGCACAGAAGCAGACGGAACGAACGCTCTTCGCCGGCATGCTGCTGATCCTCACGGGCTTCCTGACCTATGCCCTCCACGTGGAAAAGCTCCAGAAGAGGGAGACGCACATTCACAATCGCCTCATCGAATGGTTCCGGGCGCATCTGGACCGGCGGCCCGGCCTCCGACACGCGAGACGCTGATCAACACTTCGCATAGAAAAAGCGGCCCGATGGGCCGCTTTTCAATTGCATTGCAATCCCGTACATCAGCAGCAACCGCCGCCTCCGCAACCGGGACCGAAACTGCAACAGCCGCCGGGGCCGAACCCGCAGCAACTACCGGGACCTGTAGACATAGGAAGGATGGGAAAATTGTAAGACAGAAACAGTATAGCAACCCGGGGAGGAGGTGTCTAGCACTCTCACTTGACGAGTGCCAACCTCTCCGAAATGACTTCTTCCCCCTGGAGAAAGACAGGGAGAGGGAGCTGGGAGGAGAGGGAATCCGCAGGCTACACAAAGCTGCCGGAAAACGGCAACCATTTTGGGGAAGAAATGTCATACGGCTCCGCGAGAGTAACATCATAATTGATCGCTCTATCATAAACACCCATATCGGCGTAGCTTCGCCGATATTTGTGAAGCTTCACAAGAATCGATGGATGTTCTTTATAATGCGAAGCCGCATCAGAACGCCTGCTTCTTCCCCAAATCATCACGATGGTACTTGCCGAACTCCGCGATCTTCCGCGCCGTTTCGTTCTTCACCACCGGACCCTCCACGCAGAGGCGGATGCCCAGCGGATCCACCGTGCAATTGCCGCACAGACCGTACCCGCACTTCATGTACCGCTCCAGCGAAAGCTGGCTGGGGATCTTCGCCTCCGCCGTGACCTCCGATACGGCCACCAGCATGCGCTCCGGCCCGCAGGCGAACACTTGGTTAGGCCGCTCCCCCGTCGCCAACAACTGCTTCAACACATCGACGTTGTACCCCTTGTGTCCCTGCGATCCGTCATCGGTCGCAACGTGCAGGGTGGTGTTGGGCAAGCCCTTGAACTCATCGAGGTACAGCAAGTGGTCCTTGCTCCGCGCCCCCACGATGGCATCGATGGCGCAGCCTTGCGCGGACGCCTCCTTCGCGACGAAGTACATCGGGGAAGCGCCGTAGCCGCCGGCCACAAGCGCCAGGCGCTGCTTGGGCTCCCACTCGTAAAACGTGCCGAAGGGGCCGCGCAGCCCCACCAGATCGCCCTTCTTCATCGTGGCGAGCGTCTTCGTGGTGTCCCCCACCGCGAAGAACGTGATGCGCAGGTTCTTGCCGTCATCGTACGCCACGCTCATGGGGACCTCGTCCACGCCCGGCACCCACAGCATGACGAACTGGCCCGGCTTCGCCCCGAGGGAACAGTCGAACGTCATGGACGTGACCATGGCGGTCTCCTTGCGGACCTTCACGATGCGGTACGTTCGCGGTAAGCGGGATTGCAGGGAAATGGGCATGGGACACCGGAAGTAAAACATATTTCAAACAAACAATAAACATAGCCGCACCCCTCCGAGGGTGCGGACCTCGTGACAATACAAAAAACATTTGTTGTATTTGTTTGACGGTCGCGGGCCGGGACGCCCGCGCCTATGTTCGTTGTATTGTTTTGTGCATTCCGCCTACGAGTTCGGCTACGTCAGAAATTCCTTCCTTCGCGCAAAACTCCTTGATCTCATCGCACACCTTCGAGAAGACATCGATGCCGCGCTTCCAGACGGCCGTCCCGATGCCGATGAGCGACGCGCCCGCGAGCATCAGTTCGATGGCGTCCTCGCCGCTCTGAACGCCGCCCGTTCCGATGATGGGCAGCTTGCCGCCGGTGGCAGCATAGATGTCGGCGATGCAGCGCACGGCGATGGGCTTGATGGCCGGTCCCGACATGCCGCCCACCCGGTTGCTCAGGATGGGACGGCGGCTCCGGAGATCGATGGCCATGCCCGGGCCCACCGTGTTGATGGCCGTAAAGCCGTCCGCGCCGGCATCCGCGCACGCACGAGCGATCTCCGCGATGGAGAGCGCCTGCGGCGAGAGCTTGATGAAGACGGGAACCTTGCCGGCGGCCTTCTTCACCGCCTTCGTGACGGCCGCGGCATCGGGCGCGCTGCACGCGAAGGGCTTGCCGAACTCATCTTCCACGTTCGGGCACGAGATGTTCACTTCCAGGAAATCCGGCTTGAGCGGCAGCACCGCCTCCGCGGTCTTGCCGTAGTTCGCCGCCGACTCCGCGATGATATTCACGATGAGCGGCACCGGCTTCTTCTTGTTGTACGCGCCGATCTCCTCCTTCGCCTTCTCCGGTCCCGCATCCGGCACCCCGACGGCATTCAGCGTCCACACGTCCGTGGAAATGACCGTGGGATTGCGGTGTCCCTTATGCTCATGCAACCAGATCGACTTGGTGGTGATGGCGCCCGCTCCCCCCTCCGCCGCCACCCGCATCCAGCTGCTCGCCGTGATCCCCAAAATCCCGGAGGCGAGAACCGTGGGGTTCTCGAAGGTCACTCCGTGGATGGTCTGGGAAAGGTTCACTGCGTGCAGTGTAGCGAAAGTGACCGAAGGAAAGACAGAGGCTCATTTCTGATTCTCAATCGTCTGATTGCCCTGCAGCAATTCACGGGACTCCAGAAGAATGGTTCTGATCACTTCGGGCACATTTTCACATTTCTCCAGATTTTCGAGAAGCGCCTCGATGTGTGGCACATGCACTTGGGGCCCCTGCTCTCCAGGCTCCTTTACATTCTCCCCCTTTGTAACCTCCTCGCCCTGGGCCAGTAACGCCGCCAAAGAACCGAGTTTGTTATACACGTAATCTCCGATCACCTTCGTCAACGCATTGAACGCCTTAGGAGTGAGAGGATAGTGGGGGATGTCTCCGATCTCCGGCAGATCGCCCCGCACGCAAGAACGGAAATGCTCTATTTCCCCCGCCAGTTTCTCCATGGCTTCCACCATATGCACGTCTCGCACGACCTGTTCACCGGCTACCGGTTTCTCTTGCGCCAATTGTTCGGCCAAATTGCCGATGTGATCTTCAAAAGTATGGCAACGGTCAACGAGAACTCTGTTCGCTTCGGGGGTGATGAGGAACTTCATAGTATGGACATTAAATCATAATTTATAAATAATGCAAGTATTTCCTTCATGGCTTTGTACAAAGGAAATCTTATGCTTTGTTCTCCCCCGCCCGCCGCAGCAACGCGATGCCGCCGTAGCTGAGCGGCGTGTAGAGCAGGCCCATGGCCACCTTGAAGAGCCACCAGGGGATCATCAGGCGGATCAGGACGTCCGTGGGGTAATAGCCGCCCAGCGCGATGGCGTACCAAATCACCGTATCAAACATCTGCCCCCACATGTTGGAGAGCAACGAACGCAGCCAGAAGAACCGGCTCCCGATCTTCCCGCGAATGAAGAAGAACGTGTACACGTCCTGATACTCCCCCACGATGAAGGCCACGAGCGACGCGAGCGTGAATCGGAACGACAGTCCGAAGATCGCCTTGTACTCATCCGGCGTCCGGAAATCGGGGGAAACGGGCAGGATGTTGGAGAGGTAATTGAAGAAGAGGAAGAGGAGGATGCTGTAGAAGCCCATCCGCACGAACGCCCGCGCATGCGCCTTGCCGTACACTTCGCCCACCACGTCCGTCATCAGGAAGACGACGGGGAAAGCGAAGATGGCCGTGGAGAGGTGCGTCCCGAACAGGAACGGCATGATCTTGATGCCCACGGTGTTCGACGCGAAGAGCGCCGTGAGGTAGATCGTGAAGGCGATCAGCAGCGGACGGTCAAAGGTCACGCGCGGCGCGGCGGGAGTCGGATGTTCCATGGGAAAAAGAAAGAATAAGACTTACTTCTGCGAGGAAACCGCCGCCTTCATGAACGCGTTGAAGAGCGGATGCGGACGGTGCGGGCGGCTCTTGAACTCCGGATGGAACTGGCTCCCCACCATGAAGGGGTGGTCCATTATCTCCACGATTTCCATCAGGTCGCCGTCCGGCGAATCGCCGGAGATGACCATGCCGTGCTTCTCCAGGCGCTCGCGGTAGTCGTTGTTGAACTCGTAGCGATGACGGTGACGTTCGGAGATCTCAGACACGCCATAGGCGGAGGCGGCCTTCGTCCCCTTCTTCAGCTTGCACGGATATGCGCCCAGACGCAGCGTCCCGCCCTTGCTGCGCTCCTTGTACTGACCGGGGAGGAAGTGCACGACGTACTTTTCTTTGCCCAGCTTCCCTTCTTCGTCGAACTCCTCGCTCGTGATGGCCGGATCCTTCAGGGCATGCCGCGCGAATTCGATGGCCATGATCTGCGAGCCGAGACAGAGGCCGAGATAGGGAACCTCGTTCTCCCGGGCATAGTTGGCGGCCAGGACCTTGCCTTCGATGCCGCGCTTGCCGAAGCCGCCGGGCACCACCATCCCCGCGCATTTCTTCAGGCTGTCCCATGTCTCCTTATCATTCTCTTCGAGTTTCTCGGAATCCACCCACACGGTCTTCGCCTTGCGCCCATTGAAGACGGCGGCGGACTTGAGCGATTCGATGACCGAGAGGTACGCGTCATCCAGGTGCGTGTACTTCCCGACGAGTGCGATGGAGATTTCTTCCTCGGCGGCGATATGCCGCTTCTCCCCCTCCTCCCACTGCTTCATGTCCGGCTTCACCATCCCCAATTCCAGCTTCTCCGCGATGATCTCTCCCATGCCGTAACTCTGGAACCGCAGCGGCACATCGTAAATGGAACTGACGGTCGGCGCGGGGATCACGGCTTTGCGTTCCACGCCGCAGAAGTGGCTGATCTTATCCAGGAGCTCCTTCGGGATCTTCTTGTCGGCGCGCGTCAGGATCATGTCCGGCTGCAGGCCGATGCGGCGCAGTTCGCGAATGGAGAGCTGCGTCGGCTTGGTCTTCAGTTCCTTGCTCGCCTCCAGGTAGGGAAGCAGCGTGAGGTGCACGTGGTAGATGCGATGTTCACCCATCTCCGCGCGCATCTGCCGCAGCGCCTCCAGGAACGGCTCGCCCTCGATGTCCCCGACGGTACCGCCGATCTCCACGAGCATGATGTCCGCGCCGCTCTGCTCCGCCGCCTCCTTCATGCGGTCCTTGATGGCGTTCGTGATGTGCGGCACCACCTGGATCGTCTTCCCCAGGTAATCGCCATGGCGCTCCTTGTTGAGCACCGATTGGTAGATCTGGCCCGTCGTCACCGTGGAGAGCTTGCTCATCGGTTCGTCGATGAAGCGCTCGTAGTGGCCCAAGTCCAAATCCGTCTCCGCCCCGTCGTCCGTCACGTACACTTCGCCGTGCTGGAACGGGCTCATCGTGCCGGGATCCACGTTGAGGTACGGGTCCAGCTTCTGCACGAACACCTTGAACCCGCACGCCTTCATGATCGCGCCAATGGACGACACCGCGATCCCCTTCCCGAGCGACGAACAGACCCCCCCGGTGACGATGATGAAGCGCACGTCTTTGGTGAGGGCCGGTTCCTTTTTACGGGGATTCATCATAAAGAAAATGGGCAGTCCGTGGGGGGTGGTATTTCTCCTGGAGCCCGCCTTCATTGTACGCAATTCCCTTTTCAACGCAAGGGCTGTGGGAAAGCCGAAAAAGCGCGCTTTACGGCATTGTAAATACCAAACGGCGCCTCTAGGATTCCCGGCCTCCCATGAGTGAAAACCCTCCCGCCACCATCCCGCGCATCGAAGTGGAATCGGGCGATCAGCGTCTTTCCTTCCTCACGGAAGAAGAGATCAGTCATTTGACCCATGAAGCGGCAAACGGCATGCAAGAACGGTTCCGCCGTTGCTGCCTGGGCATCCTGCACGCAGGAACCGATATCGATAGCACCAGTGAACTGCTCCGGAAATTCCCGGGCTTCCGCGTCGCACTCGAACGCTCGGGGCAGGGCGTGAAATTCGTACTCACAGACGCGCCGACTGACGCATTCATCGACGGGCATCGCATACACGAATCGATGCGCGAGCACCTCTGTTCCGCCGCCATCGATCTCATCTTCCACGCCAAGCACATCGGCCATCCGCTCTCGCAGCAGGAAATCACCGATGCGGTCTTCCATATCCTCCGTCATGCGAGCGTGTTCGAGAGGATCCCCGATGGCAACAACCCGCACAAAATCATGAACGGCGCGCGGGAAGAGTTCACACGCATCACCTGCTGGGGCGGCCATGCCATCCGCGATGAAGAATACCAATACACGAAAGCCGTCGGGCGGCGGTTGGGGGAACGGTACTGCGAAGCCATCACGGGCGGGGGCGGAGGGGCCATGAGGGGGCCGTTCAGCGGCCTCACGGCCGCCTATGCGGCAGAACGCATCACGAATGCGCGCATGTTCGGGTTCAACTGTCCCGGCATCATCACCTCCGAGCCACCGAACCTCTTCGTGAAGCCCCTGGTGATTTTGCCGGACATCGAAAAACGATTGGAGGCCTTCGTCCGCGCCTCCCAGGGAATCATCGTCTTTCCCGGCGGACCGGGCACGGCCGAAGAAATCAAAACGATCCTCTCGATCCTCCTCTATCCGGACAACGAAGACCAGGCCCACCCCGTCATCCTGACCGGTCCTGAATCCGCGCGGCCGTATATCCAGGCAATCGATACGTTCCTCCGAAAAGCATTGGGTGCGGACACGCTCTCCAAGCCGTCACCGAAATACGAGATCATCATCGACGATCCGGAACGTGTCGCTCAACGCATGATGGAACTCGTCGAACGCGCGAACGCCGTTCGGAAAGAACACGGCGACACGCGGCTCTGGAACGGAAGCATGCAATTCCCCCGTGAACTGCAGATACCGTTTGATGCGACGCACGAGAACGTGGAACAGCTGGAAATCCACCGCAACCAGCCTCCGTACAGGCTCTGCACGCAAATGCGTCAGCTCTTTTCTGCGATCGTGGCGGGAAATGTGACGGAAGAAGGAATCCGGCGCGTGAGGGAACGGGGCCCGTTCCGCGTCAAAGGGGATCCGCAGATCATCTGCGAGGTTGAAACACTCCTGCGCAACTTCGTCGCACAGGGAAGGATGAAACTGCGGGGTGAGTACGAGCCCTGCTACGAAATTGTGCGTTGAGCAATCGGGAAGAACGGCCTGCGTCACTCTCCACGTCCCATCGCCTCCTTCGCGGCGCTGGCGCCCTTCTTCGCCATCTTGCCCGCCTCCTTTCGGCCGCGCTTGACCATCTCCTTCACGCCTTTCTGCGCTTCCTTCAATTTGTCGGACGCGAACTTCTTCGCCTTCTTCAGGTTCTGCTGGACATCGTCGCTCTCCACAAACTGCTTCACTTCCTTCGCCACCTTCGAGCCGTCCTGCTGGAGGTGCTTGCCGAAAACCTTCGCAGCGGCCTCGGGCGTCTTGGCCTTCTTCAACTCGATGCGCAGCTTATCGTTGCTGAGGAGGTAACCGGCCAATGCGCCGCCGACGGCGCCCATGAGAACGGAGAATCGACGCATAAGGATCTGTGGGAATGATGGCTGATTATAGGAGCAGATTGGGGCGGGAGCAAAGAAGACTTCAAAAAAATAGGAAACGAGGTGTCACCCTGAGCTGAGCCTGTCCTGAGCTTGCCGAAGGATCGAAGGGCGACACCGCGTGCCATGGTTCGACGAGCTCACCATGACACGCTTTCCCTTTCTCATCATTACTACAACCGCCTCCGCACTTCCCGCATCTGCAGCTCCGTGAGCACCTCGAGAAGCTCCGCGTCCGAAGCGGCTTTGATGCCGGAGATCGAACCGAACCGTTTCAGCAGCTTCTTGCGCGTTTCCGGACCGACGGAAGGGACGGTATCGAGCACGGACTGCTGCGACGTCTTCTTCCCTTTCGCCTCGCGGTGCCTGTTCGCGAAGCGGTGTGCTTCGTCACGGAGCCGCTGCAGGAGGAACTTCGCCTGCGCCTCGGCGGGAAGCGGCACCGGATCCTTCCGGTCATCGATGAAGATTTCTTCCTCCCGCTTCGCCAGGCCGATGACGGGGACATCGAGCTGCAATTCCTTCAAAATCTCCAACG
>JAQVMB010000040.1 GCA_028703835.1 Candidatus Peribacteraceae bacterium
GGACGGGGGAGACCGTGGAGAAGCGTCCGAAGACGAGCATGATCCACGGCGCCGTAGTCAGTTGCGCCGCGAGCGTGGCGCCGGCCGTCTCGCGGATCCCGAAGACGCCGGGCAGTGCGCGGACCGCCCGCGCCGTGAGGGCGTTGCATTCGGAGAGGCCGATGACGGCCAGGAAGGAGAGCTGGAAACCCGCGTCGTTCCACAGTTGCATCGGTTGCCATGCGAGCATCAGGAACGCGGACCACAGGATGAGGAGGCGCACGTCGGCGATGCGTCCCGCCTGGAGCGCGCAGAGGCCGAGGATGCCCATGACGGCCGCGCGCACTACGGAGGCGCTGGCTCCCGTGAAGAGCGTGAACGCCGCCACGCCGAGGACGGAGGGAACGAAGCGCCAGCGCAGCGGCAGCCAGAAGAGGAGGCCGGAGAGGGCGTTGAGGATGATGGTGATGTTGAAGCCGGAGATGGCGAGCACGTGCGTCAGGCTGGTGTCGCTGAAATCCTCCAGCAGTTCCTTCGGCATGCCGCGCCGCGTGCCCGTGAGCAGGCCCGTCAGGAACGCGGCTTCGGGTTCGGGCAGGAGCCGCGTGATCCGCTCCTCGAAGCCTTTCTTGAAGGCGAAGAGCGCGCGCAGCGGCGACAAGTCCCCCTCCTGCGCCCGCTCCATTGTCACGCCGGTCATTACGGCGAAAATCCCTTTCCGTTGCAGCGCTAAGTCGTACCGGTAGGTGCCGATGCGCCACGGTCGTTGCATTTTCCCCTGCGCGACGATCACGTCTCCGTACGCATGGGTCCCTCCGTCCTTCACGCGCCGCAGGAGCACTTTGCCCGTGACCGCTGCGGGCGGTTGACCCGGACGGACCACGCGCGCCGCTTCCACGACGTACGAGGTGACGCCGTCATCCCGCTCAGGTTCCCCCGCGACGGTGCCGAGGAGCAGGACCTGTTCCTTCAGGGCGGCGTGCGCGATGTTGTCCGGGGGAAGGTTTCCGCTGATGCGCGCCACGGCGCCGCAACCCGCGGCAACGCCCAAGAATCCCGCCAGCAGGACCGTTGCAAGGTTGTGTCTCACGGCGCATGCGACGATGCTCGCGGCGATCGTGACACATCCGAGGACGATCCAGAGCGGCGCGGACACGCTGAGGTCCTGTCGCCATTGCAGCGCGAACACCGCGGTGAGGAAGGACAGCAGAAACGCGTACGACAGCGTGGAGCGGCGCATGGCACCAGCGTCGCCTTCTTCCGCCGTCCGGGCGAGAGGGGGCGTTGTTGATGCGGGTCAACGCATGAAACGTATGGCTTGCGGCAGCCGTTTCAAACGTTCTCTTCTCTCATGGAACGTTCCGGTCCGTCTTCGCCAGCGCGATCCATTCCTGCACCGAGAGCGTTTGGGGACGGCGGGTCGGTTCGATCTGCACTTCCGCCAGGCGCTCCATCCCCTCCGGCAAGCTTCCGATGGTGTTGCGCAGCATCTTTCGCCGCTGTCCGAAGGCCAATTTGGTGAGGGAGAACACGCGTTCGATCGTGGCGGGATCCGCGAGCGGCGCTGCGAAGCAATCGATGTGCAGGACGGCGGAGTCGACTTGGGGCGGGGGGAGAAACGCATCCGCGGGTACGTCGACGACGTAGCGGGGCGTGCCGAAGAGGTTCACGAGGACCGTCAGCATCCCCGCGTCTTCCTTGTCGCAGATTTTCCGCGCCACTTCCTTCTGGATGAGGAGCGTCAGGGAGGAGGGAAGCGTTTGGGATTCCAGGAAGACGTGCCGGAGGAGGGGGGAGGTGATGTGGTAGGGGATGTTTGCAGTGACTTTGTACGGTTCTGAAGGCATCGGAACAGAGAGGGCGTTGCCTTGAATGATGTGAAGACGAGATTCCAACGAAGCCAAAGAATCCAAGGATTCCGACGATTGTTTGAGAAATGAACGCAAGAGGGGAATCAGCCGCGCGTCGAGTTCGATGGCCGTGACTTGCGCGCCGGAGTGAAGCAGTTCTCGGGTCAAAACCCCGATGCCGGGTCCGATTTCCACCACCGTGTCGCTTGCGGAGAGCTTCGCGCTTTGGACGATCGATTCCAGCGTGTCTTCATCGACCAGGAAATGCTGGCCGAGGTCGGTATTCAGCCGGAGGCCGTGGCGTTGGAGGAAGGCGGAGACTTCTTCACGGAGAGCGGACATATGGGAAGCGTAGCAGAATTTCCCTCATCCCTCTGTCTCCTTTGCCCTTATGTGCGAGAGCGGGTCTTCGACCCGCGGGCATTCGCGGCCCGCACGTCGATCCTTCGGCAAGCTCAGGACAGGCGACGTGCTCTCGGTTATACGGAAGAAGAGCCGATGACGTAATCGGGAAGCATCTTCCACACTGCCTGATGGAAATGCCGCAGCGTATCCGCCGTCGGCTTGTCTTCGATGATGAGGCCGACCATGTCTTTCGACGAGGAGATGATCGCGACGCGGTCGCCGTAGATGTTCACTTCCACGGGCAGGTCCACGTTCCGCAGCATCTTGAAGGTACGTTTCTGGCCTTTCCGGCGCTTGAACGCCAAGTCGGTGGTGGGTGATTTGTTCACGATGCCGATGTAGCGTATGCCGGCTTTCGCCCGTCGGTTGCAGTAGTCCCACATCCAGTCGTTGAGTTCCGGCGAGTTCTCACGGGGAAAGTAGTGCTCGAAATCGCCGAGCGCGTACAGGTCGTTGTCCGGAAAGCGCAGCGTGTCCTCGTAAATTTGCTTGATACCCTCGATGCCCTGGTAGAAGCGCACTTTCGGCTGTACCGCGAGTGGATTGATGATGGATTCCAGGAAGGGGAGCGACTGGAGCAGCTGCCGCTTGACGCCCTCCAAGCCTTCTTCTCTGCGCTCCAGGAGCGAGAGGAGGCCGGCCGGGCGCGTGCAGGTGAACGTGCGCACGCCCTTCTTCTCGAATTCCTGCACCACGCCCTTCTGCATGAGGAGCGACAGCACGTTGTACGTATGCCCGCGCTTCAGGCCGGCTTTCCGCGCCACGACGCTTGCGGGCTGGGTGCCCAATTCAAGTAAGGCAAGGTACACGCTGATTTCCGGTTCGCTGAGTCCGAAACCTTGCAGGGATTGGAGTGCCGTGCGTGAGAGAGTGGTCATAGTGTTCTCACGGTATGGTGACAGTATGAGTATAATTGTTATGGGGAATGTTTAACTTCTGCCACCAAACTTTAGCAATATCCGGTAGAGCAATTGCACCTGTTCACGCCTTGTGAGGTCTTTGTGGTTGTACCTCCACACGTGTTCACCGATGAACAGATGCAGATG
>JAQVMB010000011.1 GCA_028703835.1 Candidatus Peribacteraceae bacterium
GCCCAAGGATACCTTCCATTTGTACCTCAAAGAGTGCGAATGGAGATTCAACAACGGCTCACCCAGAAATCTTCTCTTGTCTCTGCGGAAAATCCTCAATGACTGAAAAAAGTCCTAGGCCAGCCCCTTATCAATTATCAATTTTCAATTATCCATTCTTCATTTCTCCATCTGCTACACTTTCTCCAATGGATACCAATGATCTCCTCAAAGGCTACGATCTGAAGAAGCTGACGGTGGGAGTGCTCGGCGGCCATAGCGCGCTCGATGTTTCGCACGGCGCGAAGCAGTGGGGATTCGACACGGTGTGCGTGGCGCGGAAGGGTCGGGAGAAAACATACGCGCAGTATTTCAAGACGCGTGGCGAGAAAGGATGCATTGATGAAGTGGTCACGGTGGACCAGTTCGACGGCGTGCTGGACGAGAAGGTGCAGGAGCGGTTGCGGGCGATGAACACGGTCTTCGTCCATAACAGGTATTTCTGGGTCTATTTCAAAGACTTTTCAAAGGTGGAGAATGATTTCAACGTCCCTGTCTTCGGCTCGCGGACATTGCTGAAGCTGGAGGAGCGCGACCAGCCGTACAACCAGTATCACCTGCTGAAGGACGCGGGCATCCGCACGCCGAAGCTGTATGAGCGGTCAGCGGTCAGTGGTCAGCGGTCAGTGATCGATCGGCCCGTACTCGTGAAAGCCTCAGAGCCGGCGCGTGGTTACGAGAGGGCGTTTTTCGCGGTTTCTTCCGAAGAAGAATACGAAGAGACGGGGCGACGGTTGGAGAAAGAAGGCAAGATCGGGAAGAACTGGAGAGAGGCAACAGTCGAGGAGTTCGTGGTCGGGGCGCCCGTCAATTTCAACTACTTTTATTCGCCGCTCACGAAGGAGCTGGAGCTGCTCGGGACGGATACGCGCCGTCAGACCAATCTGGACGGTTTCCTGCGCATGACGGCGCAGGACCAGGCGGTTGCCCGCAAGCACGTGCCGTTGAAGATGATCGAGACGGGGCACATCGCCTGTACGGTCAAAGAATCGATCCTCGAAAAGGCGTTCGACCTGGGCGAGAAGTTCGTCGCAGCCACACAGAAGCTGCCCAAGGCGCTCGATCCGTCCGGCAAAGGCATCATCGGGCCGTTTGCGCTGCAGGGGGCCGTGGTGGCGGAGGAAGGGAAGGAGGACATCGTCATTTTCGACGTCAGTTTGCGGATTCCCGGTTCTCCGGGCGTCAGTGCGACTCCCTATTCCGGGTACCTCCACGGCCGATCAATGAGCGTCGGGGAGCGGTGCGGGATGGAGCTTCGTTCTGCCGTGGACCATGGTCGGTTGGAGGAGGTGGTGACGTGAGTGTGGATGGTGGACACGTCAGTCTGACTCCGGCTTTAGAGAGATAATTTGGAGACTCTGGAGTCACCCTTACCAAGCTGGCGCCGTCCTCTCGGGTCTCATATAATCCAAAACATGGAAGAATTCGGGGAAGTTCGGCAAGTAATCAATGATGCTGAAGGAGATATTCAGCAAGAATAAACAAACGGAAGCGGCAATCCGTGGCTCGCGTGTTTTGGCTCGGTATTGGCAATGATGAGAAGTACGTTAGAGCTTCATAACGATGGGGATGCAGCTCAATCAATTCATGCTCGATTGGATCAACTCGTGACAAGACGTAATCAAGTGAAAGAGGAGCATGGTTGGAATCCTCCACAAGCAATCAAGGAAGCGTTGTTGAGTGATTTGAAAAGAATTCTCGAATGATTTGCATGTTGATTATCAGGTTTCGGGTCGCTTTGGACGAGCACGTATTGGTGGAGCTGAGGGGACTCGAACCCCTGGCCCCCTGCTTGCAAAGCAGGTGCTCTACCACTGAGCTACAGCCCCATCGTTCATTATTGTAGAGCAAAACGAAGGTGTCGCGAAGGGCAATGGAGCGTGATGAGGACAGTTTTGTTGTCCCGGAAAGCGGGAAGGGTAAAATGGTTAGAAATTCCCCCCTCCTTTCATGCCCGTTCGCAAAAAGAAGAAGGTGTCCAAGAAGAAGCCCCTAAAGAGAAAGAAAGCAAAGGCCGCGACCAAGAAGCGGAAGCCGATGAAGAAGTCTGCTAAGAAGCGTGGGGTTGCGAAGAAGAGAAAGGTTGTGTCGGCGAAGAAGACGGCTGTGCGCGCCGCGCGGGTTCAGGCCATCAAGGAGAAGGTGCTCGGGAAAGTGACGCACTACTACGACCGCATCGGGGTGGCCATCGTGCAGGCGACCTCTCCGTTCGGCGTCGGCGACACGGTGCTCTTCCGGCGCGGGGAGCAGGAGATCGCGCAGCCGGTCGGTTCCCTGCAGATCAACCATCAGCCGGTCGGTAAGGTGAAGAAAGGGCAGGTCGTCGGCTTGAAAGTGGATGCGCCCGTGCACGAGGGGTCGAAGGTCTTTGCGACGTAATCGTCGCTTTGCGAAGCCATATTTCGGTCTTTCCATTCCGCGCTCTTGATGTTAAATTAACTTTCCAGGGCTGTCCTGGTTGTTCCTTGTTCCAGTGGCTCCATTGAAGGAGGTGCGTTGCGATGGATGGCAGTACGAACGGTGTCGTGTTCACGATCGAAGACGGCTGGCTCGTGGGAGAGAATTCCACGGACCGGCCCATGGTCGTTTCGTACCTGACGGGCGTTGTTCCCGCGCGGGGAAAGGGCGGATCCATTACCTGTCACGACATGCTGGCGGAACTCCGGCCCGGCGAGAAGCTCCGGCTGGCGCGCCTGCATGCGCAAGCGCGTACCGTGTTGGACGATGCGCTGTTCCCTTCGTCGGAAGGGTGATGGTGAGCCCCTGTCCTGCAGCCTCCTCCGGGGGGCTGCAGATTATTGTCTTACGGCGCCACCGCCTGGTGCGTTCCGGGGAAGAGGTAGAGGAGGGGCGAGAAGAGGGCGTCCGTGGTGCCCGTCAGTTCCGCGATCGACCAGAAGAACAGGAGGACGGCGCAGAAGATGATCAGGTTGTACACGCCGCCGACTTTGTTCATCCAATCCGCTTCGCCGATCAGGTCTCCCACGCGCTCGCGATACCGGAGCAGGAAATACGCACCGATGATGCCGATGATGCTGAGGAAGTAGCGCATGGCGTCAGGCGATGGCCGCGTCGATTTCTTTCTTCATGTCTTCCTTGGACCGGGCGCCGATGAACGATTTCTTCGCTTCGCCGTCCTTGAAGATGATGAAGGTCGGGATGCTCATCACGCTGAACTTCCCGGGCGTGTCGGCATTCTCGTCCACATTCATTTTCACGAACTTCACGCTCTCGCCGTACTCTTGGGCGAGTTCGTCGATGACGGGACCCATGATCTTGCACGGGCCGCACCAGGGAGCCCAGAAGTCGAGGACGACCGGAACGGGGGATTTTGCCACTTCGGTGTCGAACTGCGCGTCGGAGATGTCGTGTGCCATGAGGAGAGTGGTTACGGGAAGAAAGTATACGGATTATGAGGGGAGATTCCAAGTCGGTGGTAGGTAGTAGGTGGTAGGTGGTAGGTTATGGAATCGGAAAGACTTCTCTTCTTCTTTCTCTATATTTCTTGACTACCCTACAATCTACTACCTACAACCTACTACCTAATCTCCGTCACTCCGTCCTTCCTCTCGCCAGGATATCCTTCGTGATCGTCTTTCCCGTTTCCACGGCGGGTTGTCCGTAGGGGTCGATGCGGTAGAGCTTGCCGAGGAATATCACTTCGGCCAGGAGCAGGAAGAACAACTGTCCCAGGTGGTAGCTGTCCAAGCGCGTGAGGGAGATCGTGGCGTGCGGCCGCTTCATGCTCGTCAATGCCTGGCTGGTGCCTTCATAACAGGCGTCGAGGAGCTGCCCCATCGTCTTGCCGGCCAGGTACCGGTACGGGCCTTCCAGCTGTTCGGGGAGGAAGAGGCGCGGTTTCTCGAGTTCGCGGATGAAGAGGTGCCACATGCGGCGCGGGCCGGCCATCCATTGCTGCAGGAGCGAGTGCTGGTCCTGGGTGCCGATGGCCGCGAGCGGGATGGGGTTGGCCGTTTCTTTCTTCCCCAGGCTTTCGGCGATGAGTTGCTGGTTCCAGCGGGCGAGGGATTGGAGCCGTTGGCTGTACGGCATGATCACGCGGACGTTGTAGCCGCGTTTGGTGTCCAGGATGAACTGCGTGCTGGCGAGGAGAGCGGCGGGATTGTCTTCCATCTGCACTTGCTGGCAGAGGGTGTCCATTTCCTTCGCCCCGCGCGCGAAGCCGTCCAGGTCGCCGCCCAAGAGCGCGAGCGGAAGAAGCCCGACGGGCGTGAAGATGGAGAAGCGGCCTCCCACTGCGGACGGGATGGGCAGCAGGGGAACGCCCTGTTCCAGGCAGAAGTCGTGCAGGGTGCCTTTCTCGGGGTCCGTGAGGGCGATGACGCGTTCCGCCGCACGGTCTTTGCGCGCTTTCTGCAGCTGTTCCCAGCAGAGGAAGAAGACGCTCATGGGCTCCAACGTGTCTCCCGATTTGCTGGCGACGACGACGAGCGTGGATTTCCAATTGATGATGGAGAGGTATTTCTCCAGGAAGGCGGGGTCGATGGAATCGAGGATGATGCACTCCAGGGTGTCCGGCCCTTCGAAGGCTTCCTGGATGACGCGCGGCCCCAGCCCCGACCCGCCGATGCCGATCCATACCACGGTCGTCACACCCTCCGCTTTCACGCGGATCGCCGCCTCCTTCACACGCTCGATCAACTGCTTGTTGTACGGGTCCATCGACCAGGCGTGCTCGCCCCGCGCCCGCTCCGCCAGCCAGTCCTGGATGTAGCGGCGCATGGAGGTCCGCAGGCTCGACAATTCCTGGTCCGGGATGCCCATGGTCGGCGTGATGGACTTCGCGAGCGCAGCGGTGATATCCACGTGCAGCATATGAGGAACCTTATACCACTTCCCGCGCGGAGGTGGTACAGCATCTGGGGAGTGGCCAGCTTTCAGCTGTCAGCGGTCAGCAGTTCGTTACAATGCTCTCAGTGCCGCCGCGACGCGTTCTTCCGTGGATTTCAGGTCGGCGGGCAGGCGTTTGAGGGCGTCGACGGCGGACGAGGAATCGTAGCCCAGCGACGTGAGCGCCGCGATGGCGTCCTGGTCGTACTCGCTTCGCAGGTCGCCCGTCGTCGCCGCGCCGAAGATGCCGGGGTGCCGTTCGAGGAGCGCGCGGAGTTCCACGACCAGCTTTTCCGCGGTGCGCTTGCCCACGCCCTTCACGTTCTTGAGGATGCCTCCGTCCTGTTCCTGCGCCGCCTGGAGGAGCAGGTTGCGGGGAACGGCGCAGAGTTCCAGGCCCAGTTTGGGGCCGACGCCTTGCATCTTGATCAATTCCTCGAAGAGGAGCTGTCCCTGCCTGTCGGGGAAACCGAAGAGATCGAAGCGGTCTTCGCGGATGTAGGTGGATGTCCACAAGGACGCATGTTGCGCTTCTTCCAGCTGTTCCCATGCGTCGAGGGGAACGGCGACGCGGTAGCCGACCCCCTGCACGTCCAGCATCACTTCACCGATGCCGAGCTTGTGGACCGTGCCGCGGAGGTGGGCGATCATGACGGGAGCATAGCATGGCTCGGGGCGTGTGAAGGTTTTTCGCGCAGCGTGGGAAGGGATTGGGGATTAGAGACTGGAGTATTAGGGCCCCTTCCAATGGAGCGTTGCATGAAAACGTCTCCTGCTTACCAGTGGCCCTAATCTCTAATATTCCAATCCCTAATCCCAATGGCCGAAGGAATGAATGATGACAGATAACGTATAATCTGATATAATATACACACAAATGCACACCCATAAACGTTTCCTGGTTTTGACGCTTCTCTGTGCCGTGCTGGCGCCGCTGGCGGGTTCGGCCACGCTTCTCTCGAGTGTTTCGTTGAGCGGGAACGAGGAATTCAACGAGCTTCTCAGTCTCGCCGATGCGTCGTACCGCAAGCGCAGCGCCGTGGGGAAAGCGGAGGACGCGGCGCGGGCGGCCGTGGAAGAGGCGTCGGCGAAGGTGACGGCTTTGTCGCGTGAGAAGCGGGCGGTGCGCCTGCGTTTGGCGGAAGTACGCAAGCAATGCGCGGACATGCGGTCCCAAGTGCTTGTGATGGAACGCGAGCACGAACGGTTGGCGCGTCTGGATGATCGTCCCGCCGGGGCGGACATGCGGACGGCGGCCCCGTCGTTCCTGCGCATCGCATGGCTCGGCCCCGAAGCGGAAATGTTCGCGCCTCTTCCCCGTGAATCCCTGCTCGTGCAGCAGCGCGAAACGACCGGAGATTTTTTGGGCCGTTTGCGTACCTGGGCGGACGCGGCGGAACAGGAGGCGCTGGCGCTCGCCGCGCAGCGGGAAGAATTGCTGGCGGCGTACCATGCGGCCGATCGGGAACTCGATGCGGCGAATGCTTCCCTCCGCTCCAGTGAAGCGCGTGACCGCGAGATCCGACGCCAAATCGCCCAAGTTCATGGGGACGTGCTGCGGCTGCAGGCCGAATTGGAACGCATCGATGCGCGCATCCGCCGCAAGGCCGAGCGGGAGCTGCTCGAAAAGGGATTGCTGACGCCCGAAGAAGCGCAGGAGCGCAGCAAGCGTACGACCGGCACCGCCCAGTTCGTCTGGCCGGCGCAGGGTCCCGTCACCGCATGGTTCCATGATCGGTCGTATCAGTCGAAATTCGGCGTGCCGCACGAGGCCATCGACATCGCCCGCCCCCAGGGAAGTCCCGTCGCGAGCGCGGCGGAGGGCGTCGTGTTCCTGGTGCGCGACGGGGGAGCGACGGGCTACACTTACGTCCTCATCGGCCACCGCGGCGGGTATGCCACCCTCTACGGCCACCTTTCCTCCGTATTCGTCGTCGCGGGGCAGGACGTGCAGGCGGGACAGGTGATCGGACGCAGCGGCGGCCAGCCGGGAACGCCGGGCGCCGGCTATCTCACGACCGGAGCGCACGTCCACTTCGAAGTCATCCGGCAGGGGAGTAACATTGATCCCTTGACGGTATTGCCGAAGAGATAGACAAATCAGGTGATAGTACGGCAGTTGACAAATACATAAAACATAATAAAATGCATGTTTAGTCGGTTCGTTCTTTCCATCCTCGGTCTCGGGTTCCAATTGAATGGAACCCCCACTTCCACGAAAGGAACGGTCGTATGTCTTGCTTGTGCATGAGCGACATTGCCGCTGCTGCCGTCATCCTGTCCCTGCGCGCCAAGATGGTCTGGGGAATGGTGTTCCTCGGCCTCGCGGCTGTGCTGTCCATTTGTGCTTTGTCCCAGCACCAACTCGGTTCCTGGGACTTCGTGCCGGGCCCAATCTGTGCTTGCGGCCTGCTTCTCGTCTGTTATGGGTTTGAGGAGCGGCCGGAGCATCCGACTGTCTGGTTCGAAGTGAAGCGGGTGGTTGCGCAAATCTGCGGCGCGGCAGTGTTTCTCATCGGAATGGGTTACGCCACCGTCATCTTCGGTGGCTAATTCCATCCTCGGTATCGCCGAACCGATTTGTGCGCGAGGGGTCGAGACCACCCTTCGCGCATTTTTTATTGTGCCCCCACGACGACCACGAACTCTCCTTTCTTCGTGATGTTCGTTGCGAGAGAGGGGAGCCCGGCGACGGTGGTCGAGAGGATTTCTTCGTGCATTTTCGTCAATTCCCGCGCCACCACCACTTTCCGGTCGGGTTGTTCCTTCAATGCCTCCGCCAACTCGTTCAACGTCTTTTCGATGCGGTGAACCGATTCATAGAAGACGATCGTCCGTTCCTCATTCCTGAACGAATCGAGGAGTGTTTTCCGTCCTTTCTTTAACGGGAGGAAGCCGAGGTACAGGAATTGGTGGATCGGAAGGCCGGAGACCGAAAGAGCTGTCAAAAATGCGGACGGGCCGGGGATGGATTCAATCGCGATGCCCATGTCGCGCGCTCTCGAAACGATCACGAAGCCGGGGTCGGAGATCCCGGGTGTGCCGGCGTCGGAGACGAGCGCCAAGTGTTCGCCGCGCTGCAGTCTGCCGAGGATGTGGGCGATCTTTCCTTCGTCGCTGTAGCCGTGGAGACTGATCAGTTCCTTTTTCGGTGTGTCACCCTGAGCTCCGTCGAAGGGCGACACACCGCGTGCCATGGTTCGACGGGGCTCACCATGACACGCTTGGATATTCAATTGTTTAAGTAAATTGCCCGTCACGCGGGTGTCTTCACAGATGACGGCATCGGTCTTCTTCAGCGTTTCGATGGCGCGGAGGGTGATGTCACCCAGGTTTCCTATCGGTGTTGCGATGACGGAGAGCATGCGTTGTAGGATAGGCGTTCGAAGGCCTAGGGGGAAGACGAGGGCTTCTTGCCTTCCGGAACGTACGTAATATATCAAGAAAACAAAATGACATTTTTGGCTAATATAAGGCCAGATGCAGCCATCATCCCTTTCCTCCCGACGGATTTTCGCTATCCTCCTTGAGACCCCCGCGTTTTCCTTATGGCTGATTCACCCAAGAACCCCGGCAATACGCAGCAACCGCTCTCCGGCGGCGGCGAGACGATTTCGTCCATCGGGCGCATCGCGCCCCGCCCCATCGTCACGGAGATGGAGGAGAGTTACCTGAACTACGCGATGAGCGTCATCGTCTCGCGCGCGCTCCCCGATGCTCGTGACGGTCTCAAGCCGGTGCACCGCCGCATTTTGAAAGCGATGCAGGAAGAAGGACTCACGCCGTCGCACCGCTACTCCAAGTGCGCGGGTGTGGTCGGGGAAGTGCTCAAGAAATATCACCCCCACGGCGATTCATCCGTGTACGACGCCCTCGTCCGTCTCGTGCAGGATTTCTCCATGCGGTATCCGCTCGTCGATGGCCAGGGAAACTTCGGATCCATCGACGGGGACAGCGCCGCCGCCTACCGCTACACCGAGTGCCGCCTGCAGAAGATCGCGATGGAGCTCCTGACGGACATCGAGAAGGACACGGTCGATTTCACTTCCAACTACGACGCGACGCGCAAGGAGCCCGTCGTGCTGCCCGCCAAGATCCCGAACCTGCTCCTCAACGGCACCGTCGGCATCGCCGTGGGCATGGCCACGAACATCCCGCCGCACAACCTCAACGAGCTCATCGACGCAACGTTGCATTTGGTGGAGACCCCGACTGCGACCGTGGAGGACCTCCTCCAGTTCGTGCAGGGGCCGGATTTCCCCACCGGCGGCATCGTCTACAACAAAGAGACGCTGCGCCAGGCGTATCTGACGGGTCGGGGGAGCGTGGTCATGCGCGGGAGGGCGGAGATCGAGGAACAGAACGGCCGCTACCAGATCCGCATCAGCCAGATCCCGTACCAGGTGAACAAGTCCTCGATGATCGAGCGCATGGCGGAACTGGTGACGGAGAAGATCATCCAGGGCGTCTCCGACATCCGCGACGAATCCGACCGCGACGAGAACGTCCGCATCATCATCGAGCTGAAGAAGGACGCCTATCCGCAGAAAGTCCTGAACCAGCTCTTCAAGCTCACGGACCTCCAGACCAGCTTCGGTTACAACATGATCGCGCTGGCGGACGGCATCCAGCCGCGGCTCCTGAATTTGCAGGAACTCCTGCAGATCTTCATCGAGCACCGCCGGGTCATCATCACGCGCCGCATCACCTTCGACCGCGACCGCGCCAAGGAGCGCGCCCACATCCTCGAAGGCCTCTCCATCGCCCTGGACCACATCGACAAGGTGATCGAGACCATCAAGAAGAGCGAGACGAAGGAGATCGCGAAGGAGAACCTCATGAAGAAATTCAAGCTGACGGACATCCAGGCGGATGCCATCCTCCAGATGCGTTTGCAGACGCTGGCTGGCCTGGAGCGCAAGAAGATCGAGGACGAGCTGGCAGAGAAGCTCAAGTTCATCGCCGAGTGCGAGGCGATCCTGAAGGACAAGAAGAGGATCGACAAGATCTTCCGCAAGGAGCTGGAGGACATCAAGGCCACGTACGGCGACGTCCGCCGCACGACCGTGGTGCCGTTCGAAGTCGGCGAATTCAGCGCCAAGGACACCATCCCGAACGCCCCGATGATCGTCACGCTCACGCGTGCCGGGTACGTGAAGCGACTCTCGCCCCTGCAGTTCCGCGCGCAGCATCGCGGCGGGAAGGGGGTGATCGGCATGCAGACGAAGGACGACGACGAGGTGCTGTCGCTCCTGCACGTGATGAACCACGATGACGTGCTGTACTTCACGAACACAGGACGCGTGTTCCGTTTCCCCGTGTACGAGCTTCCGCAGGCGGGACGCGCGGCGAAAGGCCAGGCCATCGTCAACTTGCTGCAGTTGCAGCCCGAAGAGCGCATCACGGCGATGCTCAAATCCGACCTGACGGACAAGAAGTTCCTCTTCATGGCCACGAACCGGGGGACCGTGAAGCGGACGGAGGTGGCGGAATTCGAGAATATCCGCCGTTCCGGCCTCATCGCGCAGAAGCTGCCGCCGGGCGACGAATTGCAATGGGTGGTGGCGACGAGCGGCAAGGACGAGCTCTTCCTCCTAACCCGCAAGGGCAAGGCCATCCGCTTCAAGGAAGACGACGTGCGTTCCATGGGCCGCGCGGCGGCGGGCGTGCGCGGCATCAAGCTGGGGGCGGGCGATTACGTGGTGGAGGCGGCGCTCATCCAGGACCCGTCCAAGAGCAACCTGCTCGTCGTGATGGAGAACGGACTCGGGAAGATGACGCCCGTCACGGAGTACCGGTTCCAGGGAAGGGGAGGGACCGGCGTGAAGGCGGCGCAACTGACGGCGAAGACCGGTGACATCGTCGGCGGTGCGGTGTTGCAGCCGGGAGACACCGGCGACCTGCTGTGCATTTCCAAGCTCGGCCAGATGATCCGCATGAAACTGTCGGACATCCCCAGCCGCGGCCGCGCCACGCAGGGCGTGATCGTCATGCGCCTGAACGCCAAGGACAAGGTGGCGACGATGAGCGTGGTGATGGAGGACAAGGAGAGCGAGGAGGCGGTGCTGCAGGCGGCGGCGGAGCTCCGCGAGGAGGAAGTGGAAGCCATCGAGAAGGAGGAGCGGCGCGTGAAGCGCGCGGCGAAGGCCGCGTCGAAGGCGGCGGAGACGAAATGACACGGCCAATAATCATGCATGGATGATGTAGAGACGCGGCATGCCGCGTCTCTACGGATACCCGTTGCGTGCCATATTTCCATACGGAATCCGCCGCCTTCGCCTGTTGCAATCCGTCTGATTGTCTGTACACTACGTCGGCTATGAAGACCGGTATCCATCCAGAGGTATTCAAAGACGCCAAAACGACCTGCGCCACGTGCGGGACCGTCTATCTGATCCCGGGAACGGTGAAGGAACAGAGCGTGGAAGTGTGTCGCAGCTGTCATCCGATCTATACGGGCAAGGCCCAGAAGGAAGCGCGCGGCGGCCGCGTGGAACGGTTTAGGAAGCGCATGGCGGCGGGGCAGAAGTAGAGTTGGGGGATTAGAGATTGGAATATTGGAGATCAGGAATGGAGGTTGATACTGCCTCACAGCATTTTCTTTGCTGTTTCTTGAACTTGTGTTGCGCCCGACTATTCCAGTATTCCTCTTCTGAATGCCAATAACTGGCACTCACATTCCCGGAGTGCTATACTGCCCCCATGAACGACCGTCAGAGCAAGCTCCTCTCCGCCATCATCGACCAGTTCATCCAGACCGCCCTGCCGGTGGGTTCGAAACGCCTCCTGGAGAGTTGCGATTTCTGTGTTTCCTCGGCCACCATCCGCAGCGAAATGGGCGTACTGGAGGATGAGGGGTTCCTGGAGCAGCCCCATATTTCCGCCGGGCGCATCCCGACGGCGAAGGGGTACCGCATGTTCGTGAAGCAGTTCATGGAGCCGTCCGCGGCGGAGAAGAAAGTGCGGCTGCAGTTTGACGGGTTGCGGGAGCAGTACTTCCGGCGCAAGGACCAGGAGTTCGCGTACGAGGCGGTGGCGCTCCTTTCGCACATGATTCCCTATGTCGCCTTCGCGACGGTGCCGCACAAACCGGGGGTGTATTTCATGGGCTTGGCCAATGCTCTGCGACAGCCCGATTTCCAAGCCAACCCGCTCCTCGCTTCCGCCGTCATCGAAGTGCTGGAACAGCGGCTCACGGATCTTCTGGGGAAGGTGGAGGTGGACGACAACATCCGTTATTACATCGGCGAGGACCACATTCTCCAGCAACTTCAGAGCTGCAGCATGATGGTGACGGAGTACCAGCTGCGCGGCCGGAAGGGGGTGGTTGGTATCCTGGGGCCGCTTCGGATGGATTACGCGTATAACACCGTAGCGCTGGAGCTCGTTGCGGATCTGCTCCGTTCGTCCCATTCCTGAGGGGAATGAAAATGCAAAATGCACAATGCAAAATGTTTTCATTTCTCATTTTCAATTTTGCATTTTGCATTAATTCATCCTTGAGTAACGCTATACTTCACGTATGCCCAAGGCACAGAAAGAAGTTCTGCTGAGGATCAGGCCGTCTCTCCCCGATCCGGATGAATCGAGTGCGGCGCGCGGTCCGCTCATGATGGAATCGGTCCTTTCCGCCATCCATTCCATTCGCAAGGGCTACGGCCCCGTCTCCTTTGAAGTGGCGACCTGCGAAGGGAAAATTGCCCTGTACGTCCGTTCCAGCGAACGGGCGGCGGCACTGGTGGAGAGCCAGCTCTATGCGCAGTACCCGGATGCGGAAATCGAACAGATCCCTTCGCAGACCCTGGATGCGCGGGAAGGGGAGAAGGTCTTCTCGAGCGAGCTCGTCCTGACGGGACCGGAAGTGTATCCCATCAAGCGTTATCCCCAGTTCATCGACCTCGCCTCGCGCCAGCACGTCGACACCATCGCCGGCATCACGTCGGCGCTGGTCCGCTACAAAGGCCCCATGCGCGGACATGTCCAGTTCGTGCTCCAGCCCGTCGGCCCGCGTTACCGTCGCCGCGCGTTGGCGTTCATCCCGTTCCTGCGGCGAGGATTGCCCAAGCATTCACCGGTCTACGCCGTTTTCTTCTCGAAAATCCATTTGGCCAAGGGTTGGCGTCGGTGGGCGCTCTTCCCCCTCGATATGCTCCTGGGGGGATGGCGCACGTGGTTCTCACGTCCCACATTGTCATTCATGTCCGGGGCGGAGGAGTCCACGGACGATCCCGACGAGGAGGCGCGCGCGGGGATGCGCACCCATGACCGCGAGGATCCGGAGACCGCGGCTGTGGACAAGGTGAACCGTCTTCTCTTCCTCTCCACGATCCGCGTCAGCGTCGTCGCCCGCGTGGCGGAAACGGCCGCAGCGGAAGCGAAGGTGGAGGAAATCGCTTCCAGCTTCCGCCAGTTCACCCTGCCGCAGTGCAACGGCTTCGCTCCGCGTCCGGTCCGCGTTCTCTCCGCGCTTCCGAGCGGCCTTGCCGCGCGTCCGTTCGTCCTCTCGGTGGAGGAGGCGGCCACGCTCTGGCACGTGCCGAACATCCTCGTGAAGACGCCCAACTTCGACTGGGTTGTGAGCAAGAAGCTGGAACCGCCCGTCGACCTGCCCGTCGTCTCGGAAGCGGAGCCGGACCTGACGGTCCTCGGAGAGGCCGTGTTCCGCGCCGAGCGCCAGAAATTCGGCATCCGCACCGACGACCGCCGCCGGCACATGTACATCATCGGAAAGACGGGCATGGGCAAATCGACGCTCCTGGAGAACATGATCTTCTCGGATATCCATGCCGGGAAAGGCGTGGCGGTCATCGATCCGCACGGCGACCTCGTGGAGGCGACGCTGCGTTTCATTCCCGCCAGCCGCAGCAACGATGTCATCCTCTTCGATCCCTGCGACCGCGAGTTCCCGGTGTCGTTCAACATGCTCAACTGCCCGGATCCCGCGCAGCAGGAGCTCGTCGCGTCCGGCCTGATGAGCATCTTCAAGAAGCTCTGGCCGGAGGCCTTCTCCGGGCGCATGGAGTACATCCTCCGCAATGCTCTCTTGGCGCTCATCGAAGCGGAAAACAATTCCATGCTGGGCATCATGCGGATCTTCGTGGACGACGCATTCCGCGGGAAGATCCTGGAGCACGTGAAGAACCATCTCGTGAAGAGTTTCTGGGAGGACGAGTACACGGGATGGTCGGACAAGTACCGCACGGAAGCCATCGCGGCCATCCAGAACAAGATCGGGCAGTTGCTCTCCGCCCCCCTCATCCGCAACATCGTGGGGCAAGTGCAGTCGAAGGTGGATATCCGCCACGCGATGGACACGGGGAAGATCATCCTGATGAACCTGAGCAAGGGGAAGCTGGGGGAGGATAACAGCGCGTTCCTGGGCTCCATGATGGTCACGAAGTTCCAGTTGGACGCCATGAGCCGCGCGGACGTACCCGAGAAGGAGCGCAAGGACTTCTACCTGTACGTCGATGAATTCCAGAACTTCGCGACCGAATCCTTCGCCACGATCCTCTCGGAGGCGCGGAAGTACCGCCTCAACCTGACGATGGCGAACCAGTATGTGAACCAGCTCATCATCGGGGACAAGAGCACGCAGCTGCGGGACGCCGTCTTCGGCAACGTGGGGTCGCTCACGTGCTTCCAGGTGGGCTCCGACGACGCGGAGCCGCTCTCCGAGCAGTTTGAGGAGATGGTCCTGCCCAAGGACATCCTCAGCCTTCCCAAGTACCACGCGTACATGCGCCTGATGGTCCAGGGCATCCCGAGCAAGCCGTTTTCCGTGAGTACCCTGCCGCCCCCCGTTTTCGAGCAGGACGCGAAGCGCGTGGAGATCATCCGCAAGCTCTCCCGGGAGCGTTATGCCGAGCGGGTGACGGCGGTGGAGGACAAAATAACCAAGTGGATCGCGAGCGGCCGTACGGCGCAGAAAGGTGCGAAGGTGAATGAGAAGGCGAAGGAAAAGGAGGAGGAAGAGCTGAAGAAAGCCAAGAAGAAGGGGATGACGCTGGAGCAGTACCGCGCTTGGCGGGACCGGGAATTGTGCGTCAACGAATTCAACGCATTGCGGAAGAAGGAGTTCCTCGGGGAAACATTGACCGTGTCGGAAAAGGAGTCGATGGAACGGTTCCGCAGGCAATTGGAAGCCACGGGGGGTGTGCCGCCTCCGAGCAAGACGTTGCTCCAGGCGAAGGAGGCTGCCGTCAAGAAAGCCTGAAATACGCTCGAAATTTCATGCGGAACGGTTATTCTGGGGGGATGAGGAAAGAGGATGTGCTTCGGACCGTGAGTGAGGCGGATCCTCCGATTCCGGCGGCGTTCCAATCCCTTCGGTTTACACTGTTGCCGCATTGCAGGGTGGAAGTGGCGGGGGCGTTCATCGCGTCCCGCGCATTCGTGGACTATGTGCGTCTGCGCCTGGAAAATGCCTTGGCTCATCGTGCGTGCGGTGCATCTATGCATCCCTGTGATTGCGACCTGTTGGAGTCGGAGCTTGCGTGCATCGAAAGGGATATATCGGCCCATCTTGGGGATTCTCCCGCCGGTACCGTGTTTCGCCTGCTCATGGCATCCCGCGAGCAGGCGCTTGAGAAAATCCGACGGCTTGTGGAGAAGGGGTGGTGACGGTTCAAAAAAAAGACCGAACCTGCGTTCGGTCTTTGTATTTGTGTTTCTCCATCAGCTGAGCAAGCACGAGGCTTCGGAGCGTGAATGGAGAGAGGAGGGGAGGAGCCCTCTGTTCTTTGCCCTGCTACGGTTCTTGTTTCTCCTCGCAACCGGACGAGGTCCCCGGACCGGTTCGCCATGAGGTTCAGAGGAACCAAAGGGAACACTGGGGAGGAAGGGGGGCGTCCGCCATCACATCCTCGGTGACGTCGGGCGACGTTGCAGAGCAGAGAGGGGAACGGCCACGAGAGCAAGACGGTCGCTATGCCCAGGATGATGCAAAAGATATTTTGCGATAAGTGGCCGGGAGGAACGTTTGCGGGGCCGTGACCATTCCTCTCTCTGCTGACGATGGTGGGAAGGAGCGAAAGAAAGTCCTGTTTGTCTGTACTGTGTCTGTTGGCGATCTCTTCATCGGAAGAAATCATGTCATCTTAGGCGTTACATTTTTTTGTGCAAGATTTAGATGTGGTTTAAGCCAATAATTGGTATGCGAATACAAAATGTGCACATGATATGACATCGAAAATTCTTGCGCTGTTTTCCGTTTTCCTCTTCACGAAAGAGCTTCTTAGCTTGTAGCTTGTTAGTTTCTTAGGAACAGGGTATTACCTCCACTCTCGTTCCTTCTCTTTGTACTTCCAATCCTAATAAACTAAGAAGCTGACCGTCCGGAGTTCACTATTCTGCGTACAGGAAATATTTCATCGTCACTTCCTGCGGGTTTTCCAGGAAGCGAAGGAGTTCCCCTTTGCCATCAACAGCGACGAACGTGTTGATGTGCGTCACGCCGAAGCGGGACCGCAGTTCCTTTTCCTTGTCGTAGTCCACGTGGTACGCAGGGATCACGAACGGGCGGCTTTCTCCCCACTGTCGCAGCATTTTAACCATGTTTTGGCAGCGGGTACTCCAGTCGGAACAGAAGAAGAGGGCGGCAGGCTGCCCTTTGCCGAGGGAGCCCGCACTGTACGGTTGCAGCGGGAACGTGCCCGTTATTGCCGAAGAAGAGGAGCTGGACACCGAACGCTCGCCGGCTTCGCGCTTCCGCCATTCCAGGCGCATTTGACGGCGCGTATCGCGGGAGGAGAGCGGAGCTTTCCGCAGGGAGCTGTTGCTGCTGGCGCTGTAGCCCGCTTGCTTCGGGATTTCCAATTGGTAGAGATCCGCACGCACGGCGAGAGCCGGAGGTACGGCGGCGGCGAAGAGGAGGGCGGCGGAGAGGAAGGAGGAGGGGCGCATGGCGCGAGTGTCTCCTTTTCCGCCGCGTGGCGTCAAGCGCCGGCGGAACGCGATACGTCAGTTCGGATTGCGGTGAGCGTCTGCCCGTTGCCTTGCCGCTCAGGCCCAATGCATCGGATCGATTCCGGGACACGGGAAGCTCTTGCAGAGCTCCTCGACTTCGCCCTTGATCCGGGCAAGCGCGTTCTCATCGGTCGCATGCGTGACGGCTTCGTTCATCCAGTCCCCGATCTTCGCCATCTCCGCCTCCTTCATGCCGCGTGACGTGACGCAGGGAGTGCCGATGCGGATGCCGGCGGGGTTGGCGGGCGGGCTGTCGTCGAAGGGGATCGTGTTCATGTTCGCTTCGATGCCGGCCTTCTCCAATGCCACGGAGGCATCTTTGCCCGAAATACCCTTCGATTTGGTCGTTTCCATCAGGATGAGGTGATTGTCCGTGCCGCCGCTGATGAGGCGGAACTTGTGGGTCAGCAGGCGGTCCGCGAGCGCTTTCGCGTTCTTCACGATCTGGCCGGCGTAGGCTTTGAACTCGGGTTTTTCCGCTTCCTTGAAAGCCACGGCGATGGCAGCGGTCGTCTGGTTGTGCGGGCCGCCCTGCAGTCCGGGCATGATGGCCTTGTCGACGGCTTGGGCATATTGCGCTTTGCAGACGATGAGTGCGCCGCGGGGTCCGCGCAGGGACTTGTGCGACGTGGTGATGCCCGTGTCGGCCGCCGGAAAGGGGCTGGGGTGGGCGCCTCCGAGGATGAGACCGGTGATGTGGGAAATGTCGGCGTGGAACACGGCACCCACGTCGTCGCAAATTTCCCGGAACTTTTCCCAGTGGATCGTGCGGGGATAGGCGGTGTAGCCGGCGACGATGATCTTCGGTTTCACTTCTTTCGCCAGTTTCCAGATGGCGTCGTAATTGAGCATTTCCGTCTGCGGATCCAGTTCGTATGGCGCCGAATGGTAGATTTTGCCGGAGAAATTCACTTTCCACCCGTGCGTGAGGTGGCCGCCGTGGGGGAGTGTGAGGCCCATGATCGTTTCGCCTTGCTGGAGCACCGCCCTGTACACGGCCATGTTCGCGGGGCTGCCGGAATACGGCTGCACATTGGCGTGGTCCATGCCGAACGCTTTCTTGGCGCGTTCAATGGCGATGGTTTCGATCTTGTCGGTGAATTCCTGCCCCCCGTAGTACCGCTTTCCCGGATACCCCTCCGAGTATTTGTTCGTCAGCACGCTGCCCGATGCTTCCAACACTGCGGAGGATGCGTAGTTCTCGGACGGGATCAGGCGGATCGTATTCCACTCGCGCTTCTCTTCACCGATGATCAAGTCGCGGATCTCCGGATCGGTCTTCTGCAGGGCGGGCAGATAGGACATGTGGTGGAGGGGGAAAAGGACAAGATGATGGGGCTGGTTCAAGAATACTCCCCCATATGTTGTGTATGCAAAGGGGGAGGATCCGGGACGGAAGCGCGGCATTCGTTTGGGTGCCACTCCGGCAAACAGTGTTTCTCCGGTGTGATGACGGCATCCATTTTTTGATCATGAGTTTCCGCGGGAACCGAATCCCTGATCTGGCATGAAAAGATGATACCCCAGAAGCTCGTCCGCGGATTGGCTGTGCGCTGCCGTGCGATCCAGCGGTCGTAGCCGCCCTTTCCCCTGCCCAATCTGTTTCCATTGCCATCGAAAGCGCGTCCGGGAACAAGGACGAGGGAGAGCGTGGACGGGTCGGGGGAAGGGGCGGATGCCGACGGTTCCGGTATGCCGAAGGCGCCTGCCTGCAGTTCGTCCAAGTTTTCGACGGCGTGGAATGTGATGCCCCCGCCGTCGTAACGCGGGAGATAGAGCAGGTGCTTTTCATCGAGACATGTCCGCAGGAGAGGGCGGATGTCCGGTTCGTCGGGGAGGGGTGCGAAGGCGCCGATTGCAATGGGGGCGCGGGGGAGAAGTGTCTCCAAGCGCCGGCAGAGCATTGTGCCCTGCCGGTTTTTCTCTTCGTCGGTCATGGCTGCAATGGCCTGAACCATGCTCCGTCGTAGCGTTTCTTTCTCGTCTACAATGCTCATAGGGGAAAGCGTAGCAGAGACGTCCTGGTTTCCAGGAGCACTTGCGAAGGTAAGTTGCATTACGTAACATTCCCACATGGAATCAAATTCATCCTCTCCGCCCCCATCGATCTCGAAGGGCTTTTCCGATGAAGCGATGGCGGCTCGTCGGCAGTTTGCAGCGGAGGTGACCGCTCAAAACGCGGCGTTCGTTCAATCGGTCTTTCAGCAGCACGGCGTGGGGACGGCGGACTGGAAGGCTTTCCTTGCGCGTTTCACGCATACTCTTCAGCAGATGGGGGAGGGTTCTTCCGAGGAGGGGACGACCATGGCTCGCGATCTCTGTCTTCTCTTCCGCATCGGTCATTCGTGCGAGGGCATTCCGCGGGATGTCGCTCAATTACTGAGAGATATGGCGTCCCACTATTCCGAACGTCTGTACCAGGCATCTTGCCAAGCATATTTCTTCATTCATGAAAGCAATGCCTCCGATATTCTTCTCTTCCCGGATGAATTGAAGCGACGCTTGGAGGAACTCGTCGCGGCGTTGGCCGAAGCAGGTATTTTGCTGCCGGCTCCGCCGCCGTCCCTCGCTTCGGAGTCGGTAACGGTCGGAGTGCAGGAGCAACAGGCGGAAATGGCGGAGGTGCTCGACAGCATTTCTATCGTGGCTGCCCAGGCGTGAATCCGGCAAGACGTCAGAATATCTCGCCCACCGCTTCCGCCATGTCCACCAAGTTCGTATCCGCGAGGGGCGTGACGCCCCTTTCCTCTTCCGCGGTACATTCCAGGCGTACCGGGCGTTTGAATTGCTGCTGGAGCAGCTGCTCGACGCTGCGGATGGCGTCATTCTGCCGCACGCGTTCCTTATGGAATATCGAACCGAATGTCAGGGTGATGCCCTTTGCGGTCACGCCCGTCACGCGGCCGTTCTTCAGAGACATCTTGAGGGCGGCGGGGGTGGCTTGCTGCACAATGGACGGCCACAGGGCTTGGACGGCGGCCAGCGTGAGGTCCGGTGCTTCGAGAAGGGATGATTCCACGGCTTTTTCCTTGGCGTGTTCGGCGACGTCGGCGGTTACGTGTTCTGTTGCATTTGTTTTTTTATGTTTTTCGGCGCCGGAGGCGTCGGCAGCAGGCTGGGACGCCTGCTGTTGGGAGGCCTGTGCAGTCTTTTTGGACGGTTTGATGAGTTCTTTTTTTGCGGGGTCATTGTTGATTTCACAGAGCGAGAGAAGGGCGGATTCGAGCACGAGGCCGGGGAGGGGGGCGATGCGCAGGTCCCGCACGGCGACAAGGAGCGCATCCATCATGCGGATCAGCCGGTCGACGGGCTCATTCGCTTCGATGGACGTATGGAGCCGCGTGCGGAGGTCCGCGAGGAGCTGGCGCACGAACACGTCGAGCGGCATGCCGGTCTGTTCGATGTCCTGCACGATCCGGATGACCTCTTCCCGCTTGCCGCTGTCGAGCGCTTCGAAGAGCGTATCCACGTGCTCCTGTCCGGAGGTTCCCACGCGTTCCTGCACGTCTTCCAGCGTGATCTTCTCGAGCGAGCGGAGCTGGTCGAGGAGTGAGATGGCGTCGCGCATGCCTCCCTGCGCATGGCGGGCGATGGCGCGCAGGGCCATGCGGTCCACCGTGATGTGCTCCTGGTCCGCGATGTACTGGAGGCGCCGCACCAAGTCTTCATCGCGGATCTGGTGGAACGCGAAGCGCTGGCAACGGGACTGGATGGTGGGGGGGATCTTCTGGAGTTCCGTCGTGGCCAAGATGAAGAAGGCGTAGGCGGGCGGTTCTTCCAGCGTCTTCAGGAGGGCGTTGAAGGCTTCGCGGGTGAGCATGTGCACTTCGTCGATGATGTAGACCTTGGCGCGCGCCACGACGGGCGAGAACTGGATCTTTTCCACCAGGTCCCGGCTGTCCTCGATGCGGCGGTTGCTCGCGCCGTCGATTTCGATGAGGTCGACGATCGAGCCGTCCACAACGCCTTTCTCGATCTGGCGGCGCAATGTCTCGTCCGTGATGCCGGCGGTGAGGATGTGCTTGGCGAGGATGCGGGCGATGGAGGTCTTGCCCGTCCCGCGCGATCCGGCAAAGAGGTACGCGTGCGCCAGCTTGTCCTGCTGCACGGCGTTCTCGAGTGTGGTGACGATGTGGTCCTGCCCCACCACGTCGGCGAAGGTCTGGGGCCGGTACTTTCCGTACAAGGACATGGGGGAGAAGTATAGATCGTCGGGCGGGAGGGTGCACGACATTCCTCCTTTGGGGAAAGGATCCAGGAATGCAGGGCACCAGGAATTCAAGGAAGAAAACAAGACATCAAGGTCCCAAGAATCAAGGAATCCTTGAGATCCTGTTTCTTGGGATCTTCCCTGTATTCCTGCAATCCTGAAATCCTGACCCCTTCTTTCCTTTGGCTTCGATTGAGCCCGGGCGCTTTTTCTGGCATGCTTTGATCCTATGAAAAAAACAATTGCTTTCCTTTCCCTCTCGCTCCTCTTGGCCGCATGCGGCGTGGATACGACGGGTATTGCGTCGGAGTCCGCCAAGCCTCCCCGCGGCAATCCCGCCGCACGGGTGGTGATCACCGAGTACGGTGATTTCGAGTGTCCCGCATGCCGGGTGGCGCATACGCTCATCACGCAGCCGCTGATGCAGAAGTACGGGTCGCAGGTCCGGCTGGATTTCAAGCAATTCCCGCTCCTCACCCTCCATCCGCTTGCCATGTCGTTGGCGGAGGCGTCCGAATGCGCCGCCGACCAGGGGAAGTTCTGGGAGTTCGTCGACACCGTCTATGACCGACAGCTGGCGTTGGATCGCGAGCAGAAGGAAATGACGGCGGCCGACATCGAGCCGTGGGCGGCCGGCCTCGGCCTGGATATGGAACTTTTCGGTCGTTGCACGTCTTCGCACATCAAGCGGCAGGCCATCATGGCCGAGTTTGATGCCGGCCGGCAAGCGGGGATCGCGGGAACGCCCACGTTCCTCGTGGAGGGAAAGAAGGTGAATAACGACCTTGCGGAGTTGAGTGCCGCCGTCGAGGAGGCGCTCAAGAATGCCGCACCCCGCGCACTCTGATCATGCATCGTGTTGGGGGTGTGGCATTTGTTTCGCGCCCCTCCCCTCACTCGGTCTCCTCCCCCCTGTCGTGGGAGAGAAGCAGCTGAAACGTTCAGGCGTTTTCCCCGCCATTTGTGCGTCGGATGCAGTGCTTACTGCATTCCTTTTAGAGTTGCGCGAACGACGAGAGCCGCTTGAGCCGGGGGTCGTACAGCACGACGCTTCGCATGTCTTCGGGCTTTTCCAGGATTGCGGGAAGCAGGTATTCCTGTGCGCCGTACGGCGATTCGAGACGGCCGATTTCCACGCTCGTCGCATCGGGGAAGGCCGCGTCGCGCGGATCCGCCATGGCGGAGAGGTAGATGCGCAGGCTCGGGCCGGGGAGCGCGTGGAAATCCGAGGAGAAATACAGCGTCCGGTCCAGGAGAAGGACCACCCCGGTCGTCTCATCCGCCACCGTATTGAACGGGCCCCGTTTTCCCTTGTTTCGTTCCAGGGATGCTTCCTGTGCGCGCCGCAGCGCATTCGTGCGCACATCATCCACGATCGAGCGCATTTGCGGGTCTTTCAGGACGTCGGGTTCGCGCAGGTGGATGTTCACCATTTTCTCCGTCAACTCCGACCAGTACCGCTCGGCGTAGAGGGGGTTGTGCAGGAGTTCCTCCCACCGCACGTTCGATCGGTCCGTTCCCGCCGCAGTGCAGGCGGCGAGGAGGAAAGGGAGGAGGAAGAGGACGGCGGAGGAAGGGGCATTTTTCATGGGAGAAAGGGGAGAACTGCAGGGGGGATGCAAAGGATATCATATCAAATCTGTTGTATTTCTGCCGCTTCGCGTACGCCCCCTCACCCCGCCCTCTCCCCCTTCGGGTGGAGAGGGGGACAAGGAAACACATTTCTTCCCCGGAGCGCGATGCGGTTGAAGCGCCACGGATCAGGTTATTTTGGTATCATACGGCTCCGCAATCAATGCAAGAACATGCGGCGGCTCCGTCGGCGGCATTACCGCTCCGCTTCCTTCCGCACTGCCGCGAGGCGAGGAACCGCATCAGTTTCGTGACGGTTCGGGCATCCCGGTCACGGGAGAACGGCTGTATTCCACGTCGCCGTTTTGCGTGAAGAGGATATTGCGCTTTTCCATCTCCCGACAGAGCCGTTTCAGGCGGGGGTGTGTGTCCAGCACCATGCCTTCTTGGATGGCGTATGAACCGGGGTTGTCCCCTTCGAGCGGGATCAGGGCGGTCCAGTACCAGAATTTCCAGTTGCGCCTGTTGCGCCAAAATTTCTGGGCGTTCGTTCGTGCGCTCTCCTCTTTGCTGAAGATGATTTGCGGGGCGGCGATACGCTCCTGGTCGCGGATGGCCGCTCCCGTATTGTTGGCGCCTGTCGTTTCGTTGGCTTCCCATCCCTTTTCATTGTGGCCGTTCTCGATGCGACCGGGCGTCTGCAGCCTCGCTTCCTCCCTCCATTGCATTTCGGTGCGGGTATCCACGTTGCGGTTTCGGTGCAGCCAGACGCGGTTGTAGTACCCCGAGCACATCGCGCGGAAGGTGTCGTACCCCAACCGCATGCATTCCGCATGGAAGAGCCGTTGCGAGGGGGGTATCGATCCCAAGAGCGCGCGCGCTTCGTCGACCACTTCCCGGTCGTTCGGCTTCTTCTCTTTCGATTCTTTCCGGGGAGGGCGATGTTCCTGCAGGAAGCGTTCCATGGAGAGCAGCTTCGCCGCATTCAAGGGGGACAAATGGCCCTGCTTCGCCGTTTCGATCAGCTCCTCCGCTTCCTCCCAGTCCTTCGTATCCAGCGCGTGGCGGATGGAGATGAAATCTTCCCGCTCCTTGGCGATATCGATGAAACGCCTGTCCGCCTCCTTGAGGTAGCTGTCGCGCTGTCCGCTGTTCCATTCCCAGAGGAAGACCTGCATGCTCACGAAATTGAAGCTCATGGGCGTTCCTTCCTTCTTTCGCCGTTCCTCGAGACTGACGAACTCGCGGATTCGCGGCCAATTGGCGAGGAGGTTCCGGAGGAAGGTCGCATTGATTTCCTGTTTTTTCTCGGGTGCGGCTTTCTGCAGGATCTGTTCCAAGCGGCTGCGAATGGTTTGGCGTACCACGGGCAGTCCCAAAGCCGCGATGCGGTCTTGCACCTGCGACCGCAACATTTCGATCTCCCGCCCGTTTTGCGGTGTACGTTCCTTGCGTGCCGCAGCATTGCGGAGGAAGGCCAGTGCGCGGTCGACGATGGGGCGTCGGGTAAGATAATCCAGTGTTCCGGCCATGAATTTCGGATCATGGAGATCCTTCAGGTCGGGGTGATTTCGTATGTCCTTGTCCTGTAAACCCAGTTCCTTCTCCAGTTTTCGCGCCTCCTTGTATTCCCGGGCGATACGCTCCCAGTTCCTTGCGAAGGCACGGAGTGTCTGTGCTTCCGGATCCTCGCGCTCGCCCGCGATGAAATCCCGCTTCTCCAGCCACTTCTTCTCTTTCATCTTCCTGCGCCATTTGGCTGCCTTGTCGCTGCGGATCCATTTCGCCCGCTCAGCTGTTTCGATCACGCCCAAGGCGCGCAGTCCCAGCTCCTCGGCTTCTTGCACGAAACGGGGGACGTATTCCTCGCGGTATTGTTCCAACACCTTCGTCTTGTCCGCCTCGGACTCGGCGAAGCGCAGGGCCTCTTCGGTCAGCCCTTTCTCGAAGTATTCCTCGGCGTCCTCGCGGGACATCGCAGTTTGCTGGTCCATGGCACACGCCAAAAGCGCCGCGCGGCATTCCGCCCGGATGGCGTCCCGCCGATCTCGTTGCCATACTCCGTCCCGTTCCGTTTCCGCGGGGGCGCGGTCGATGAAGCGGTCCGACGGCGAGAGTACCTGCGTGGTCATGGGGGTGGGATTGTAACATGCCGCGGCGGGGCGGGCGTTTTTTTCTCCGCTTTCCTCCCGGGCACTCTGTGCTACGCTGCTTCTCCCGCCCATTCCCCATGATTCTCTCCGACCGGGATATCCGCAAAGCGCTTGAGAAAGGCCTGTTGAAGGTCGAGTCTTCCCAGCCGGAACTCTTCCGCCACATCCATGCTTCCAGCATGGACCTGCGGCTGGGCAACGTCTTCAAGCTCTACGAGCACAGCAAGTTTGCCATTCTCGATCCCAAGAAGCCGGAGACGTTCACGGGCAACATGCGGACGATCACCGTGACGGAGGGGGAGCCGTTCATCGTCCAGCCGGGGGAGTTCGTGCTGGGGGTGACGCAGGAAACGATCACGGTCCCCGATGATCTGGTCGTGCGGGTGGAAGGGCGCAGTTCTCTGGGGAGGCTCGGCATCATCATCCATTCCACCGCCGGGTTCGTGGATCCGGGGTTTTCGGGGACGATCACGCTGGAAATCAGCAACCTGAACCGCCTGCCCGTGGCGCTCTATCCGGGGATGCGCGTGTGCCAGATCGCGTTCGAGCAGATGAGCAGCCCCGCCGAGCAGCCGTACCACAAAAAACCGGGGAGCAAGTACCAGGGGCAGGTGCTGCCGGAGGAGAGCAGGCTGTCGCTGGATCCGGAGTTCCAGTGAATCATCTTTCATTGTGTTGAGAGACGAGGGTGTGAAATGTTCTTTTTCCACCTTTTTCCGGCGAAAAAGGTGGAGCCAAAACGCCGACGCGCCAGAACTCCTCAACCCGGCCCCGTGTCTCCTCGCCGGCTCCTCCAAGGTTTCGGAGCCGTCTCGTCGGCAAACCGCCCCGCATCGCGGGGCGCAGGGCCTTCCCCTTCACCCCCCGTGGCGCGCCACCTCTCCATGAATATTCATGATTGTAGGCGACCGGGGTCCGTCTCACTTTGCTCGACTACGCCATGGCTATTGCCAGTCCATTTGTCATTACGGCGAAATGCCGAAGGCACGAAAGCCGGATGGTGGGCGGCATAGGAGTTGAACCTACGACCTTTCGGATGTGAACCGAACGCTCTAACCACTGAGCTAGCCGCCCGTGCGGGGAAGCATACCGATCCGCCACCCTGAGGACAACCGGCTGTTCAAGCGGAATCGGCACTGCACAGCCGTTCTTCCCTCCTGATTCGCGTGCGGTTGCGGAGGAAGTTGATATACTCTGCTCTTCGTATGCCTTCCCGCAAGAAGACGCCGCGCCCCAAGGTCTATGTCCATAAGGGGCTGTTCGGCTACCCGTCGACGACGCGGAAGCTCAAGCCCCGCAACGGGCGGGAGGCGCGCGTGCATCGCAGGAGAGCGGATACCGATATGGAGGCGCAGCTTCGTTTGCTCGCGGAAGCGTTGCCGCAGATCGTGTGGACGGCGGATCCCGACGGCTTTCAGGACTACTTCAACGGCCGCTGGTTTTCCTTCACGGGGTTTTCCGAGCGCGAAACGTACGGGGGGAAATCGGCGCTCCACCCCGATGATTTTTCCGTGTATGTGGAGCGCTGGTCGCGCGCGCTCCGTTCGGGAAAAGCATACGAAGCGGAGTATCGTTTCCGCCGTGCGGATGGCATGTATCGCTGGCATCTCGTCCGCGGCCTTCCCGTCCGGGAGGGAAAGCGCATCGTGAAATGGATCGGCACGTTCACGGATATCCAGGATCAGAAGCAGGCTGCCGAGCGTTTGCATGCTCTTAACGAGGAATTGGAACGTCTTGTCCTGGATCGCACGCGCGAGATCGAAGTGCTGCGCGCCAGGGACCGTGCGAACTTGCAACGCCTGACGGATGTCATGGAACACCTCCATGCGGGCGTGGTCGCTTCGGACGAACATTTCAGGATCATCCATTGCAACAAGGAATATGCCGACATGTTCCGATTGGGTGACCCGCAGTCCGTCGTCGGAATGTCGGGATGGGAGCTGCGCAAGCGCGTCGCGGAATCATTTTTCTTTCCCGATGCGGTGATGCAGAGGATGAATGCCGTCTCCGAGGACCGAAAGCCGTCATTCGGGTTTGCGATTCCGCTCAAAGACGGACGGATCGTCGGCAGGGACTTCATTCCCGTGTTCGATCATGGCGTGTTCCGGGGGCACGTGGTGGTGTACCGGGATATCACGCGGGAAAAGAAGATCGATGCGGCGAAATCGGATTTCATGTCCTTCGCGTCCCACCAGCTGCGCACCCCTCTTACGGCGGTCCGATGGGCGCTCAGCCGCCTCAAGAAATCATTCCCTCCGGAGCAGGAATCGGCTGCATCGTTGCTCAATGCCGCGCATCTGGCGGCCAAGAACATGGCGGAGACCATCAACACCATGCTCTCCGTCTCACGCATCGAGGCGGGGACCGTTTCCCTCGCTCTCTCCGACATTCGTTTGCATGCGCTTCTCCTGGAGGTGCGAGACTCCTTCCGGGCGGATATCCGGCAGCGGAAACAGCGTGTCATTGTGCGTTGCCCGGTTTCCCTTCGCTTGCGTTCGGATGCCAAGCTTCTCAAGGAGATTCTTTCCAACATCCTCAGCAATGCGTTGAAGTATTCGCCCGAACGTTCCGCAATCGACTTGATCGTGACAACGGGACGCGATCGCGTTCGCTTGGAGGTGCGCGACCGGGGCTTCGGCATTCCCGCGCACGAGAGAGAGAAGATTTTCGGCAAGTTTTACCGGGGCGAAAACGCCGTCCAAGCGCTGTCGGAAGGAAGCGGGCTCGGGCTCTATCTCGTTTCGCTGCTCTTGCGCAAGTTGCGGGGCGACATCGCCGTTGCGTCGGAAGAAGGGAAGGGGACCGTCTTCACGTTGTCATTTCCGCGCGTGCTCCGCGAGGATCCGGAAGCGGGGGCGGATGCGTTTTTTTCCTCATAAGGTTGCGGCGGAAGCGCAGGTACAGTATGGTTGACCACTCTCTTTGCCATTTCTCATGAAAGAGATCGCCGAGCAATACCGGATTCCCGAAGACATCCTCACGTACACGAAGGCGATGGTCGAACGGCCGAGCTGGTACGATGCGCGGACGGGGCAGACGGAGGTCAAGATGCATGATTACATCGAAGGGGTGTTGCGGGCGCACGGTCATGAGCCGACCGTCCTGTTGGTGCCCGGCGGGGTCAACCGGCGGGTGACGGTGGCGTTGCGGGGAGACCGCAGCGCTCCTGCGCGGTATTTCCTGGGACATACCGATACCTATCATCCCCGGCACGGAGATCCGGATGGGACACCCGAAGACATGTGCCGATTCCGGGTCAACGAAGTGCGCCGTCGCCTGGAAGGGGTGGGAGTGGGGGATATGAAATTGGGGGATGCGCAGATCCTGCATGCTTTTCTCCATGCGGATGTTCCCGAAGGCATGCAGCTCGGAGCCGTGTGGGTGCCGGATGAAGAGCTCAATTCGTTGGGGATGATGGCATTCATCCGGGCCGTGAAAGCCGGCATATTGCCGTATCCGTCCCTGGGTATTTTCTCCACGGAGATACCGACGAATTTCTTCAATCTGCGCAAAGGGCAGGTCGCAGTCGTTTCCGGACGACCGGGGCATGTGAAGTATCGCGGGGAAGTGCGCACGCCCAGCAGTCACGGGAGCAAAGACACTGTCAATGCGCATGGCGTCTATGTCGATTTGTATCGTTTATTCCGCAAGAAACTCACGGCGGAATCCCGGCAGGATATGCCGCCCGAAGCATTGAAAGTTTGGGGTGTCCAGTACGGGTGTGTCAGCGCGGCAAGCGATATCATGACGAACGTACCCGGCTGCGAGTTCGTCTGGGGGCACATGAGCTCCCGCTTCAGCATTCCGGAATCGGAAGTGCTCTTTGAACGTTGGCGGATGGAAGCGGTGAAAATGCTGCGCTCACGGCATGCACGCCGTGAGCGTGGAGGCATGAAGGATGCAACCATCGAGGTGCAGCTGGAGCGCATTCCCCAGGATCAGGCCACTTCGTACGATCCCTATTTCATCGATCCGGTGGAACATCCGGATTGTCTGGCGCAGAAGGTTGCATGCATTCTTGATGAGCATCTTGGCAAGGTTGCGGGCGTGGTGGGGCGAGGGAAATCGACATCCGATGCCAATCTGGCGCGGGCCGCGGGTTTCGATGTGGCGGAATCTTCCGCGCGTGTGAACGCGTATCACAACCCGCGTGAAAACGTCATGCTGGAAAGCATCGCTCCCATCAACCATCTCCTGATGCGTTTGGCCCAAGAATCATGAAGCATGCCCCACAACCTTCCTTCGGCTGCGGTATGTTCCAACCAATCTTCAAGCGGTTGCATGCCCTTCGACAGGAGGACATCTATCGCCGAATAGTGACCATTCACCATTTGCCCGTCATGTGATCATACGCTCCGTTGTTCTCCCCCCATGCCTTCCGGTCCACGCCTTCCACATCGGTCACGTCGTCCCGAACTCACCTCGCCGGGAGGAGTTGTGGAACAGATGTATGACAAGGTGTGTACTTGTTTGAAAATGCATGAAGGGTTGCGGCTCAGCTTGTCTGAGGAGGATATGCAGCAATTTTCCATACGCATTGCAGCCGTGCTCCTGCAGCAGCACACAGGATTCCGGGCGGGTAGACGAGCAGTGAAGCGAAAGATGAGACAAGAAGACCCGGACGAAGCGGCACATATCGTGGAGGCTGCGCACATGATGGCGCGTGAGGAAGAAGCGCGAGAGGCGGGCGGAGAGACGATGAAAACATTGCGTCTCAGCGGCTCGGAACGCATGTTGTACGAAAGGAAGGGGTTGGAGCCGGAACCGTATTATGCGATTCACCTTATCCGCGGGCAGATCGTGAAAGTGCTCGAGATGCGTGACATTCTCAACCAACTTCAAGCCCTGAGAAATGACAATATTCTTCCGCCCCCGCAATACGACCGTACGGCGTTCGCACGTCCCGTTCCGAAGAGCGACACGGCGGCTCCCGCCCGTCTCTGGGCGCGCCGGCAACAGGTGTTTGCCGCGGAACAAACAGCAAGAGCGTTCTTGGCACTCCGGCGGAATCCACGGGATACGGAGCAATATGAGGCCATTTTCGAGCATATCCGGAGCAAAGGGATATTGCTTGATCAGAGCGTCACGGAGGAGAGTATTGCGAAGCGGCAGCAGCAACCCCAGTGGCGTTTGTATGAAAGTGGTGGAATGGCGCAGATGGCAGAGAATGTTTATTACCCCTCCTTTGTCGCAGATATGCATTTGCATGTGGCACGGGATCTCCAGGAAGTCCCCCCTATTCTGCAATTACCGGACCAGAACAACGGTGACCGTCTATTCTGGGGGCACGACGTTCTCCGGTACATCCAGCACAGGCCGTACAGCGTGGCCGTGGTGGAGGACGTTTGCGTGGATCCACGCCAAAGGCATCGCGGATATGCCTCCGCGCTCTATCAAGCTGCGGAAGAAGATATCGCAGCCATGAACGCAGGACGTCGGCGCCACATCCATTACCTGTTTGCGGAAGTGGTGCAGATCGTTGATCTTCTTGTGGACGGGCGATCTGTTCTCGGGGGGCTTCCGCCCGATGTCCGGCAAGCGTTGCCCCCCCTTATCAACCAACCGGGACGCGCGAAGCACGTCTTGAGTGATCAGCGCCCGTTTGAGCTGGCGTGGATTCGGAAAGACAGGAAAAATGTCACGCTTTCCCCTGCCGACAATCCGGAAGGATATCATTTGGAATTTGACTTGAAGTGGTTCACGTTCGTGAAGAAGACGGGTGGGTAGCGGGTTATTTCCCGGGCATTTCGCTACACTCTTCCCATGCCCCTGAATCCCGATCGCATCCTCTACGAAGATGAGCATTTTCTGGCAGTGCAGAAGCTGTCCGGCGAATTGGTCGTGCGGGGGGCGGGGAAGCTGGGGAAGTTGCCGCTGCTGGATTTCCTCCGACAGGACCATCCGGGGCTGCGGCCGCTCCACCGCTTGGATTTCGAGACATCCGGCGTGGTGCTCTTCGCGAAAACGAAGGAGGCCTACGAAGCGGCGGTGCCCGCGGGGAAAGGGGACGATGCGGAGGTGCCCTGGACGAAGTCATACGTAACGCTCCTGGCAGGCAAGGTGAAGCGGGATCACGGGGAGATTTCCACGCCGCTGCCGGCGCGGTCGGGGAGGGGGCTCATTCCCGCGCTTACCCGTTTCAAAGTCCTGGAGCGGTTCCTCAATGCCACATTCGCGGAGGCGCAGATCGAGACGGGGCGGCACCACCAAATCCGCCGCCACTTCGCCAAGATCGGGCATCCGTTGGCCGCGGACCAAGAGTACGGCGACCGTAAGTTCAACCGCGTGTTCATCCAGGAACTCCGGTTCCATCATTTCTTCCTTCACGCGTCTTCCCTTTCCTTCATCCATCCGTTCACGAAGCAGCCGGTACGGATCGAAGCGCCGGTGCCCAAGGCGTTCCAGGCGGTGCTGAAGAAATTGCGGAAGGCGGTAGGTGAATGACAGTTACGTCTCCTTGTCTTCCTGCCATTCACCGATACAATTGCCTGCCAATTCTTTACAGAATTGGTTGTTCCGTGGCATATCGGCTGGTTCGATCCATTTTTCAGGAGTACGTGTCATGAGATGGTGTATCGGAATCATGGTCTGTTCCTTGATGGTCGCCGGGGGTGCGTTTTACCACGAGCATCGTCCGGAGAGTATCACGCATTTCTCCGTTGGCGACATCGTGATCGAAGACGGTGGTGGCATGTCCAGCATTCCGAGCGGCACAGAAGAGAGTTGGTTTGCCGTCAAAGGATGTTCTCTGGAACATGCCCGCCAAGCCTTCCGGGATGCAAAATTCCCGCTTGCCGAGCAGGACAGCACGCCTTGGGCCGTGAATCTCTCGGGGAAACATCCCTTCCGCTCCTTGCGCATCACTGCGCGCGGCGTCGTGGACGTGGAGCTGGATGCCCGGGGTTCCGTTTCCGCGCAGCAATTGCATGACCTTGCGCGGCGACTGTACTGGGGGCGGTGAGAGAACCGCCGAAGGTCATGGGATTCCCTGCCCCTCTCGGGGGGCAGGGGTTTTTCGGATCCGATTCTATTTCCGTTCTCTGCTATAATTCCCGCATGCCTCCGTCTCCTGCTTTGCCGCTTCGCGTCCTTTCCGGCATCCAGCCTTCCGGCCAGCTCCACATCGGGAATTACTTCGGTTCCATCCGGCCGAACTTGTCGTATCAGGGCAAAGCGGAGCAGAGTTTCTTCTTTGTGGCCGATCTGCATGCGATGACGACGGTGCAGGACGGCAATGCGCTGCGGCGTGCGCGGGAGGACATCATCCTGGATTACCTCGCCTGCGGCTTCGATCCGGCAACGTCCGTCCTCTACTTCCAATCCCAGGTTCCGGAGCATACGGAACTGATGTGGATCCTCTCGACGCTCACACCGATGGGTCTGCTGGAACGGGCCGTGAGCTACAAGGAGAAGGTGGAGAAGGGGATCGCGGCGTCGGCGGGCCTCTTCACGTACCCGGTGCTCATGGCGGCGGATATTTTGCTGTACCAAGCGAACCTTGTTCCGGTCGGCAGGGACCAGAAGCAGCACCTGGAGATCACGCGGGACCTCGCCATCAAGTTTAATAACGCCTTCGGAGACACGTTCACGGTCCCCGAGCCGCTCATCCGCGAAGATGTCGCCGTCGTGCCCGGGGTCGACGGGCAGAAAATGAGCAAGAGTTACGGCAATACCATCCCGCTCTTCGGCGATGAGAAGGCCGCCAAGAAGGCGATCATGGGCATCGTGACGGATTCCAAGGGCATGAATGACGCGAAGGATCCGGAGACATGCATCATCTACCAGATCCATAAGCTTTTTCTCGATGCGGCGGGGCAGAAGGCGTTGGCGGATGAATACAGAAATGGACTTCCGTATGGTGAGGGGAAGAAGAAGTTGCTGCAGGCGTACAGCGATTTCTTCGGTCCGATGCGCGCGAAGCGGGAGGCATTTGCGGCGAAACCGGACCTTGTCCGGCAGATCACGGAGGAGGGGGCGGCGAAGGCGAAGCGTGTTGCGGAAGAGACGATGAGGAAAGTGCGGAAGGCCGTTGGATTGTTATGATGGAAAAGCGTGTCACCCTGAGCCCGTCGAAGGGCGACACGCGCAGAAACGTGTATGGTTCGACGGGCTCACCATGACACGTTTCTCCTCTCCTTATGCTTCGCAATCGCCTCATCCTCGCCTCGGCCAGTCCCCAGCGGAAAATGCTCCTGGAAGGGCTTGGATTGACGTTCGATGTGATCGTGCCGCATGGCGTGGACGAGCAGGCGCATCCGGAGCTCACGCCCGGGAAGCGGGCTCTGGGGTTGGCTCGTTTGAAGGCAGAGGACGTCGCGGCTCGTTCGGGAGGTTCGTGGGTTATAGGCTGCGATACGCTCGTCGTTTCGCCGGACGGGCAACTCTTCGAGAAGCCCGCGGACGAAAAGGACGCGCGGCGCATGATCGCCGCCCAGAGCGGGCGCACGTCGGTCGTGCATTCCGGCCTTTGCCTGCTGTCGCCGGACGGGAAGCGTGCGGAGGGCGTTTCGTCGTCACAGGTCACGTTCATGCGCATGTCCGCCGCGGACATCGATTGGTGGATAGCCACCGGACAGTGGAAAGACCGTTCGGGTTCCTTCCAGATCGACGGATTGGGACAATTGATGATCGAGGAAATCAAAGGAGACTGGACGAGTATCGTCGGATTCCCGGTGTTCCTGTTCGGGAAGCTCCTGAGGGAGTTGAAAGCTCCGTTTCTGGTCTAGTGTTTGCCGAATACAAATTGTTCAAGCTCCCCGAAGATCGGTTTCGTCGTGGCGACGCAGAGCACGCCCCCGCGCTGGTCGGAGAGGTCTTTCAGTTCGAGTTTGGCCCGACCGCCCGCTTCCCGGACAAGGAAACAGCCTGCCGCCGCATCCCACAGATGGGGGCCGTTGAAGAAGAGGCCGTCATTGTGGCCGAGGAGGATTTCTCCGAATTCCATCGCTGCGCAACCGTAGTTCTGGAGGCCGGCGCATTTGGGGAAACGGAGCGTGACGGGGTTCTCCTCGTAGTTTTGGATCGTGTTCGTGCAGAGGATGGCGTCATCCATGCTTTCCGTCGGACGGAGGAGGACGGGTTCCCCGTTCACGGACACGCCGCCGCCCCGCGATCCGGAGAAGGTCAAGTTTTTGGCGGGCAACACCATCATTCCGACGACGATTTCTCCCTCCTGCTCCAGAGCGACAATGGTGCCGAAGTCATCCTTCCCATGAATGTAGGGCGTGGTGCCGTCCAACGGATCGATGATCCATCGGAAGGGGGAATCAGGGTTGCTGAGACCGTCGGATCCTTCCTCTTCCGCAAGGATGCGATGAGCGGGAAAGACGCTTCGGATTTCCCGGATGACGGCTTCCTGCGCCGCTTGGTCCACATCCGTGACGAAATCCGCGCGTCGTTTCGATCGGATCTGCAGGGCACTGCCGCCTTTCCGCTTCCGCATCGCGATATCAGCGCCGGCCTCCGCCGCCCGTCGGGCGACGTCGAGGGCTTGCCGGAGGTCGAAGGGCGCCTTGTTCATTTGATCTCGTCTTCGATGGGATCGTGCCCTTCCCCGATGCGCTCCCCGATGTCATCGCCCATGTTGTAGTTGCCCGTTTCCCCGATTTCTACTTGGTCTTCGGGCTTCTTCTTGTCGTCATCGTCTCCCGGTCCGTTCTTCTTCCGTCCTCCGCCGATGGTGGATGCGTGGGATGTCATGTCCGTATTGTACCCGAACCATCGTGAAGCCGACCAGTTTCCATTGTATTTGGCGCAATCGGTTGGATACCTACAGCGGATGCAGCCGGTACTGCCGCAGCATGCGTCGGGCATCCTCAAATACCGGGTATGTCCGTTCCACTTCTTTCCAGTAGGCGCGGGAATGGTTGCGTACCTTGCGGTGCGCGAGCTCGTGCACGATCACGTAGCGCAGGAGCGGCGGGGGCAGGAAGAGCAGGCACGTATTGAGCATGATGTCCCCGCGCGCCGAACAGCTGCCCCACTGCGAGGAGGCGAAGGCGGTGCGGACGGACCGGATGGGGACGCGCAGCGTCTCTGCGTTCACGGCCTCCACCGCGCGGCGCAACTCTGTAATCTTCCGTTCGCCGAGCAGGCGCCAAAGGAGGCGATGCAAGGTCCGGCGGTGGAGGCCGGGGCCCACGTCGATGCGCCATCCGTCCTCCGTCCTCTTGGCGCGTGTTTTGTTGCCGGAGAGCAAATCGACGGTGTATTCCCTTCCCGATGCGAGGCGCAGCCGGAGGCTCGTTTCTCCTTCCAGCAGCGGCCGGAACGGATCGATCACGGTTTTTCCGCGTTCCCGCAGGAGGAGTTTGCCCATACGTCGCAGCAGACTCTCGATGTGCGCCCGTTCCTCTCGTGCCGAGAGGCCGCACGCCAGACGGATGACGATGGTTTCTCCCTCCAACAAGCCGCGGGAGGTGCGGTTGGCGGAACGTTCGATACGGTGGGAAGGTCTGTGCATGCGGGGCGAGAGTACACAGGGAAGAACCGACAAGCACGTTTTCCTTTCCGTTTTCGCCGTTGTCAGGATGCCGGGACGGAAGAGGCTGTTCCGGCCGTATCGAGGCAGGAGGGCAAGGCTTGCAGCGTGGCCAGCAGCCCCGCCACGTCGGCGTTATCCGTTGCCAGGGAGGCGCGGAGTGTGGCTTCTCCCTCCGGCAGGCAGGCAGGCGGGTCGGTGATTTCGTCGAGCAGGAGGGCGTACCACGAGAGCAGGCGGTCTCCCCGCAGGAGCGTTCGCGCGTCCGACAGGGGACTGCGGTACTTTTCCTGCAGCCTTTGCCGTGCCTGCAGCACGTCTTCCTGCCGGTCATACACGCCGCTGTCGAACGCGAAGACGAGCGTGCCGATGGCTTCGGTGAGTTGGTCCGACCGGACGAGGACATCGTTGCGACGCGGTTCCGTCGCTTCCACCAGGGAACGGACATAGTCCTTCTCGCGGCGGAGGAACTCCCGCTCCAGCGTCAGCGATCCGCGGTAGCAGCGGACGAGCGTGGGTACTTTGGCGTCCCGGTTCGCACGACGAAGGTCTTCCCTGCAGGCGCGCTGTTGTTCCATGCGATCCCGCACATAGGCGGAACGGACGGTTTGCCACTGGGCATCCCTTTTTGCAATCGTTCCGAGGATGTCACGGAGCGTTGCGGCGCGCTCGGCGCGTTGCGCCGCCACTGATCCCGTGCCCGATGCGGGGGATGATGAAGGGGGTTCCTGTGCGCCGGCCATGGTGACGATGAGCAGGGGGCCGAGAAGGAAGAGGAGGAGGCGCATGGGTTTCATCGGTTACGGCCGTCCCGGCCGGAGAGCTCGGTGTACTGCAGGAAGCGGAAGGTGGAGAGGATCTGCTCCTGCTCCGTCAGGATGTCTTCCGGGTCCACGATGCCCATCTGGAGCGCGGCGGCCAGGACAGGGTTCTTGCGGGAGGTCAGCACGGTGGCGCGCACCATAACGTGGCGAGGATCATCCGTTTGGAACGGAAAATTGCGCACGAAGAGATACTCTTCCGAGAGGCCCCGCAGGTCTTCCGTCGTGAAGGGGGACGTGGTGAGAGCGAACGTTTGTCGGTCCAGAACTTTCCAGCCTGCGAGGTGCATTTCGGGATGGATTTCTTCGCGGGGGGATCCCCGGAACTTCTCGAATACGATGGTGTCCGTCACACCGTCCGCTGCCGGCTTCGTGGAGCGCAATTCCACCTGCTGGTCGTTCTCAACCAGCTCATACCAGGCAGGGTAGCGGAACTCGAAGGCGAGGCCGGTATTCCGGAATGTTCGCCACTCTTCGGTCTCCACGTCCGACGGGCACTGCACGATGTCCGCTCCGCCCAAGGACGCGACGGCCTGCGATCCGTTCCGTAGCAGCGCGCCTCCCCTGGCCATGAGGCCGATGCCGAGGACCAAGCCGACCAGAAAGGAGACGAAAGTACGCAAAAGGGAGAGGTGGAACGTGCGCCAAGTGTACGAGAAACGGCGGCTCCGTCACCAGTGCTGCCCTTTACGGGAGGCGCTTCTGTGATGCGGCATCGTCTTTCATTGTTTCTTTTGCAGCAATTCCTGTTCCTTTTCCAAGTAGCGCAGGACGGTGTCCACGTACGTCGAGTGGCTCCAGGTGAGCGGCGCCACGGAGAGGGGCGCGCCCGTCAGGGGGTGGTACTGCTCCGCGAGGATACCCGTGCCGGACGCGCGTTTCGCCGCCCATTGCAGCGCTTCCTTCGGGGCGGCCAAGTCCTCGGGTTTCTGCGCGATCGCGATCTTCCACTGGGCGAGCCAGAGCGTGGTGATGATCCACGGGTTGCCCGGCATGCCGATGGTGGTGGGGATCACCTCCTGGTAGTGGTCGTCCGGGTAGCGGGCCAGCCCGCCGATGCCGATCTTCACCGTGAGCGCCCGTTCCAGCTGCCGCATGGTGGAAACGACGCGTGGGTCATTCGGCGGCAGGATATCCAGGAGCCAGACGGCGACGATGCTCGCGTCCGGCGCAAGGTCTTTCGACACGGTTTGCCCGTCTTTGCGCCGGATGGATTTGACGAACCGTTGTTCCTGTTCGTCGAAGAGGTGGAAGAGCAGGGCTTGCCGCATCTTGTCGGCCGCCTCCTGGAAGCGGTCCGCATGCGTGTGGTGCCCCAAGATGCCGGCGATCCGCGCCGCGGCATGCAGGCCCGCGACGGTGCAGGCCGTCGTGTAGGTAAAAATGCCGCGTTTCTCCTCCCAGGGGTCGTAACTGGCCAGCGGGAGGCCCGTTTGCTCCTCGCGGAACTCGTACAGAAACTGCGCCGCTTTCTTCACGAAGTGCTCGTACATCTCTTGCAGGAATTCGAAGTCCTGCTGCCGCTCGAAGTGTTTCCAGATGGCATGGATGACGAGCGCCGTCTCGTCTTCCTGGATGGGCAGCTGCGGTTCGCCGTCCTTGAACCAGGGATGCCAGGAGGAGCCGACGGACCCGTCGGGGTTGTACTTATGGAGCAGGTAGCCGTCGGGCATTTGGATGTCCGCACAGAATTGGAAGAATTTCCGCGTCACTTCCCCGTAGCCCGCACGGTCGAGTGCCAGGGATACGAACGCCCCGTCCCGCGGCCAGACGTACGTGTACGTGTCGCGGTTGAACGCCATGATGTCCGCGTCCGCCGCCGCCACGACGCCGCCGTTGTGGTCCACGTGGGTCCGGATGATCAGGAGACTGCGCTTGAAGAGATCCACGAGATCCGCGCCCAAGGAGCCGAAGTTCCATGCGGTCTTGTTCACCCAGCTCTTCCAGTAGTTGTGGCAGTTGCGGTGGAGGCGTTCCGGCGTTTCCCGGATGACCGTTTCCTGCAGCTTCATCACTTCGTCGAGCGATTTGCCGACGCAGACCCACAGGACTGCCTGCGTCTCGCCCGTGGCGGGGACCGCGCAGTGGAGGCCCACCGTGGAATCTACTGATCCCTGTTCGATGGGATTGCCGGAGAGTTCGCCGTCCTCGGCGTCCTTCCAGGTTCCTTCGAGTCCCCGAAAGTGCGATTTTCCCACCGTGAAGGAAGAGAGTCCTCCGGTCGCCAGCGTCTCGCGGCTGCGGAGGATCGAGGCGTACCGTTCCCCCTTCCACGGGGCTTGCGCCGGGGGGCGGGTGACGTCGGGCGTCCCGCCCACGAGCACGTAGCGCGTTTGCCGGAAGTGGATGACGCTGTTCGTGTACGGCTCGTAAAAGGCGGTGTCTTTCTGCTTGTCGCCGTAGAGGAAGAAATCATGGTTGAAGAAAATGCGTGCTTCCTTCGCCTTGCCGTCGCGGCTGCGCAGGAAAAAGTGGCGCAGGAGCACGTTGTGGACGGGATGCACGTAGTCCAGGATCGTGAGGGAGAGACCCAAGCCTTCGTTTTCAAGGATGGAATTCCCCACCAGCGATTCACGGTCGTACCGCGGCGTGATCTTCCAACTGCCGTCATTCAGCCAGGAGAATCCCCGGTCCTTCACGAAGATGCCCACGCGGTGCAGGTGACCGTACGTGGTCTGGTCTTCCATTCCCACGAAGGGGAAGTAGAAGTCCCGCATCTGCAGGGACTCGTCGAAGGTGGCGAGGAGGGTGCCGTTGCCGATGACGAGGGATCTTGGCATGAGGCGGATCGGGGAGGGTGGAAGTTAACTCTTACGCGGGGAAGCTTTCAGCTTTGAGTGGTCAGCGGCCGGCTTGTGTAGGTGTTGCTTTTGCAATCGGCTGACTTTGAGTCTTGCTGACGGCTGGCTGCTGACAGCTGTCCGCTCCTCCGTGGCATCAGCAGCTGCCGCTACTCTCTGTTTAAGGTCGCACAGGGCGTGGCTGTACCGCCGGTACGCTTCATAGGGAGAATCGTACGGACTGAAGTACTTGTGCACGTCCCCGTCGCTCCAGTATTTGGTCGACATGTAATAAAAGTGGTCCGAGGTCTGGAGACGGCGCCAGATGTCCAAGAGAAGGGGATTGCCAGTTTCTTTCACCTGCCGCTCCAAAGCATAGACGGCATCGATGGCGGCGCTCTGAATGCGGTTTCCCTGCCATGCGGAGAGATCGCGTTCCGAGTCCGCCCATGAGATAAAGCTGTGAACGTCATATTCATGGGTGTGCTCGTGTTCCCATGCTTCGATGGTCTGGGAGGGGGTGGCGGCCTTGATGCCACGTTCCTGCCAGACGCGCGGAAGCGCCCGGAGAAAATCGAAGATGCCGGTGTCCGCCCACTGATGTTCGCCGAACGTTTCGTAGTCCATGAAGAGGTTGACGGTGTGGCCGCCGCTGCCGGTAAGCCAGTCGGTGAAGGTATCCGCATGCAGCGGGAACCCCACCCAGGATTTGTCGGAGAAGCGGAACGCGACGTCGTCGGAGAGGCGGTAGTTTTTGAGGAGGATGTGGATGTCCTGTGCGCGGCGGGAGAGGGGACGAATCTTCCGCACCGCTGTTTCAATGGAGCGGGGGAGACGGAATTGGGGCGGGACGAAGAGGTCATTGGGGCTGCGTCCGCGAAGGAGGTGATCCGCACCTTCGGCGATGATCCCGCGGAAGCCCATGAGGCGGGCGATGTGCGCAAGTTCATTGCGGTAGATCAGCTCCGTATTGCGGAAGACCTGCGGCGTCTGCCCGAAGAGTTCCTGGATGGTCTGCACATGCTTGCGGACTTGCAAGGCGAATTCCTCCACGGATTTCAGGGAGGAGAGCGAGTGGTAATACGTTTCCGCCAGGAATTCCACCTTGCCCGTGTGGGCGAGCTGCCGGAAAGATTCCAGCACGTCTTCGCCGTACTCGCGGCACTGGTCCAGGAAGACGCCCGAAAGGGAGTAGGCGATCTGGAATTCCGGGTACTGTTGCACCAGTTCCAACATGAGGCGGTTCGCCGGCAGATAGCACTTCTCCGCCACCTTGCGGAAGATCGCACGGTTTTTCTCCGCGTCGAAGTAATCAGGTTCACCCTGTCCGATGTCCGAGATTCGGAGGTCGCGGAGGCGGTACGGCTGGTGGACCTGGAAGTAGAAAGTGACGAGAGGCGCCATGGTTCAGCGGGTGGAATGATGAATGAGATCCGTGTAGATCGAACGCAACTTGTGAGCCTGGTTCTTCCAGGAGAGGCGGCGGAGGATGCGTGGCGCTTCCGCTTTCAGCTGCGCGGAGAGCGGTTCCTCGCGGAGGATTGTGATGATGCAGTCCGCCATCTTGTCCGTGTCCCAGTAATCCACTTTGAACGCGTGGTCCAATACCTCCGCCACGCCCGATTGCTTGCTGACGATCACCGGCGTGTCGTGCGCGATCGCCTCGAGAGCCACCAGTCCGAAGGGTTCGGAGAGCGAGGGCATCACGAAGCAATCGGCCGCTTGGTACAGCGCCCGCACATCTCTGCCGTGCACTTTTCCGGTGAAGATGACATTGTCCTGCAATCCCATCTCGCACGCGCGGTCGATGAGGAAGGGGAGCATGGGGCCGTCTCCCGCCATGACGAATTCCACGTCCGGCATGAAAACGCGAACGCGTTTGGCCACTTCCAGGAACTGCAACGGGTTCTTCTGCACCGTCATGCGGCCGAGGAAGAGAATGAGCGGATGTCTCTTCTTCCCGTGCTGCGACAGGATGGCGGGTTTCACCATGTCATGGGGCTGGTCATGCCCGTTGTGGAGTACCGTGATCTTGCCTACAGAGATCCCGTAGTGTGAGACGAGCAGGTTCTTGGTGTAGGCGCTCACCGCGACGATCCGGTCGGCCATTTGGAGTCCCCGTCGTTCCTTCCCGGCGATCCATTCGTTGGGATGGAAATCGGTCCGGTCGAACTCGGTGGCGTGGATGTGTGTGACGAGCGGTTTGTCGTGGTGTTTCGCGGCACGGATGCCCGCTTCGTAGGTCATCCAGTCATGGCAGTGGACCACGTCGGCATGGATGTTCTTCGTCATCTCCACGCTCAACGCCGTGAACTGTTCCACGGCCTGACCGAGGTCATGGCCATAGAGGCTGCTTTCTTCCTTCGGCAACGAATGAGTCAGGATGCGCTGTTCGTACGTCCATTCATCGTCGTACGGGTTGAGCAAACTCGGAACCAGGACGGATTCCCGCATCTCGTCCGTGGGGAACACGACGTGCATGTTCTCTTCCGGTTGGGCGTTGCTATGCGGAAGGACGAGTGTCACCCGCACGCCGTTCTTCAGGAGGCCGCGGACGAGGCCCTGGCAGGCGACGCCCAGCCCTCCCAAGTGTTTGGGCGGATACTCCCAGCCGAACATGAGGGTGTGCAATTTCACGTGGGTGTTCGTGTGTGTTTTTCGCCTTCGTACGGCGAAGAAATCAAATTATTATACCAGAAAAATGCTTCGCCGTGGAGGCTCTGGGTATTGCAAACATTCAAAAGTGGTTTGTTATAGGTAACTTTTCAAATGAATGGCTGCCGGAAGCCTCTTTTGAGAATTACATCTTCGTCGCGTACCCTATGGTGTACATGGCACTCCATCCCCTTGCGGCCGCGCTCAATGACACGCTGTCGGGTGAGGGGTCGCGCGCAGGTTTCATGCTCTCCCGGAGAGGAAAAGAGTTGTATTTTCCGGAAGGCGGCATCGTCGCGCAGGGGCAGGAGGCGTGCGGTTCAGCGCTGAACGCGACATTGGGTATTGCGCTGGAGGATGCGGAAAACCCTCTTTGCCTTTCTTCGATCGCCGATGCCGTCAGCCTGCCGTCCCGTGCCGTGTTTTCCTATGCGCCGAGCGCGGGTGTCTTGGCGCTGCGAACGGCGTGGGTGGCGCACCAGCGTGAACGGAATCCCGCACTCCGTTTTCCTGTCAGCCTTCCGGTCGTGACATCAGGTCTCACGCATGCACTTGCCATCGCAGCCCGTCTCTTCGCAGATGAAGATGACGAGGTCATGCTCTTCGAGCCCGCATGGGATAATTACCAACTTCTGTTCGGGAGCGAATGCGGAGCCCGCTTGCGGCCGGTTCCCTTGTTCCACGGGGGTTCTTTGAATGTCGACGGCCTTCGTTCCGCGCTTAACGCAGCGGGAAACAAGTGCATCCTCCTGCTCAATTTCCCCAATAATCCCACGGGCTACACGCCGACGGATGCGGAGGCTCGTGCGCTGGCCGTCGCTGTCCGGGAGCGGGCGGAGCGCGGAGCAGACACGGTCGTGCTCGTGGACGATGCCTATGCGGGTCTCGTGTATGAACAAGGTGTGTTTCGCGAGTCCATGGCTGTCCTGCTGGGGGATCTCCATGAGCGCGTGCTCGTCGCGAAAATCGACGGCGCTTCCAAGGAAGAATTTGCATGGGGGCTCCGCATCGGGTTCCTCACGTTCGCCGGCAAAGGTTTGACGGAGGCGGGGATGCATGCGCTCGAACAGAAAGCGGCGGGCGCGGTGCGCGCGAGCGTGTCGGGATCATGCAACCTGTCACAGCACCTGTTGCTGAAGGCGTTCGCTTCGCCGGAGTATGCCGCGGAGAGGAGGGCGCATGCGGCAACGTTGGAACGGCGTTACCACGCGTGCGTCCGCATACTGGGAGAGCGGCGTCGCCATGACCTCTTCGAAGTGTTGCCGTGCAACAGCGGATACTTCCTCTGCCTGCGTTTGACGGACGGTATTCTTGCCGATCGCGTTCGGCTCCTTCTCTTGGAACGATTCGGAACGGGCGTGATCGCGTTGCCGGGGAACCTGCTGCGTATCGCGTTCTCCGCCGTGCCCGAGGATCAGATTGCGTTGCTGTTTTCGAACATTGTCAGCGCATGCGAAGAGGCATCGGGAACGTAAGGTTTCCTGCCGAACGGATCAGAGTCGATGCGCCAATTTTCTGATGCATGATTTGCCTGTTTCTTTGCGGGTGAGAATGTGAGGTGCACGGTTGTCCTGTTTCTTTCATCAACAGCTCCTTTCATGCGTCCATTGCGATGACGAGTGGACGTTCGTTTCATTTCGGTATGGTTTTTCGCGTATCGGTGAAGGCAGTTCATTCGGTTCTTTCTTTGTGGGAGGGGGGGTCGGCAGGAAGGGGAGGGGGTAGTGGAAATGGGAGAGGGGCATGGAGGAAGGGGGAGGGGGGGTCTGTGCGTGAGAAAGAGGTTATTCTAGGAATGATGTCGTCGTTCCGCTCGTTGTTTTTCTTCCTGGAGATCCTGGATGGACGGTCCGTTGAGTGCGAGGCCTTTGGCGCTGAAGCGCGAGCCGTGGCAGCCGCAGTCCCAGGTTTTTTCGAACGCGTTCCAGGAGAGCGGGCATCCCCTGTGCGGGCAGAGGGCGGAGCGGACGTGCAGTTCACCCTTTTCATCGCGGTAGACGGCAAGGGGAGACCCCCCCTCTTGCTGCAGCACCGCTCCCGTTCCGGGCGCCGGTGTTTCGGGTGAGATATCCGGTTGTCTTCGGAAACGTCGGGCGAATTGTGCCAGCGTATGCATGTTCTCGCGGGCATACGCGCCCAGCGCTTTGGCCGCGGCTCGTCCCGGGTCGTAGAGATCGGCCCAAGGATTCTTTTTTCCCATGATGAGATCCGACAGGAGCAGCCCGGCGATCGTGCCGTGGGTCATGCCCATGCCGGAGTCGCCGGTGGCGATGTAGATATGACGGGAACCCGGTTTCCGTCCGATCATCGCAAGGCCGTCCACGGTTTCCATCACTTGCCCCGACCAGCGGTAAGAGACGGCGTTCGCCATGGGGAATCGCTCCCGCGTCCACATCTCCAGGCGGTCAAACAGCACCGCCGCAGGCTCATGTTCCTCCCCCGAGCGGTGGTCTTCGCCGCCCGTGATCAGCAGGTCACGGCCGTCTTTCCGTATCTGCGTGCGCACGTAATGGTAGGGATCCGCTGTGTCCCAGAACAGGGCCGGCTCGACGGATCCCGCCGGGACGTCGAGGCCGATGACGTAGGTGCGGTACGGCGCCTGCTTGGCGTAGATGGCAGCATTGTCGATGATGGGGCAGTTGGTGGCCAACACGGCCGCTTTGCAGGTGACCATCCGGTTCTCGGACGTGCGGACCGCGATCGAGCCATCATTTTCTTCCACGCCGCTCACGTGCGTGCCGGTGTACACATGCCCGTGGTGGCGTTCGATTTCTTCCCCGAGGCCGCGAAGGTAGTGCAGGGGATGGAATTGCGCTTGCCGGGGAAAGTGCAGGCAGGGGCCGGTGTCGAATGCCGTGACGGGGGCGTTGCGGAGGAATGCGACGTTGCCGAGGCCCGCCTGTCCTGCGGCGGCTTGTTCCTGTCGCAAGAGCTCTTCTTCGTGCCCCGGCGCGAGGAACAGGTAGCCGTCCACGCGCAGGAAATCACAATCGATCCCCAAGCCGCGCACGTGGCGTTCGATGAAATCGATGGCGGCGGTGTGGCTCTCCGCGGCGAGCCGGGCTCCCTCCCTGCCGCGGTGCTTTCGGATGTCCAGGTAGCGGTCATCCAATGCGTTGCTCAGGTGGGCGGTCGTCCGTTCGGTCTGGCCGCTCCCGACGGTGCCGTGGTCCACCACCATGACGTTTTCCCCTTCCTGCAAGAGCCGGAGGGCCGTGGTGAGCCCCGCGATACCCGCGCCCACGACGCAGACATCGGTTTCCCTGTCATCTTCCAGCGGGTGGAGCGGCCAAGCGGGGGCCGTATCCATCCAAGGGGAACGGCTCTGTCCGCCGTGGCGAGGCATGGATTGGAGAGGGAAAGGCCGGCAAGAACAACGGCTCCCGCGGCCGATGCGGGATGTCCTACGGCGCCGTCCGGAACATCTTGATGATGGCCAGGAGGAGGACCGCGCCGATGATGGAGGTGATCAGCGAACCGACGAACCCGTACGTGGTCACGCCCAAGAGGTCGAAGATGTAGCCGCCGATGATGGCCCCGATGATACCGACGACGATGTCACCGACGAGGCCGAAGCCGTGGCCTTTCACGACCTGTGCGGCGATCCACCCGGCGATGAGGCCGACGAGGATGAATGCGATGAGATCCATATGCGGACGAGGAGAAGGAATGCGTCATTTCTGACGAAAAGCCCGCTATCCGCTTACCGCGAAATCATTGACGCTGTTCCCTGATCATTTCTATTGCTAAAGCCGTTTCTCTCTTTGCATGCAAGCAACGAGGGCATTGTTGATCTGGTTCCCATTCGCAAATTTCGAAGAGGCCGGTCTTTTCAGAGAGGAATTCATGCTCTATTTCGTCTCTTTCGGCTCTTGCGGCGGGCGCTTTCTTTTCAGTTCTTCATACGTCGCATAGTACGTATCACCGGCGTCGCCGACGAAGCCGAGCGCCTTCTTGAGGATGCGTGTGAGACGGCTTTTGGTCGTCGATGGTTGCAGGGGTGAAGCGGAGGGTTGTGATGCCGCTTTCCGCATCGTCCGGAACCCCCATTCTCCCAGCCGATCCATGCCGTGCTGGAGGTGCGCGAGGCCGTTGCCGATGAGACGTGCAGTTGCGGATCGTTTCATGCAAGTGATCGTAGCACAGCATGATGATCGGTTGCGGTATTAACCCATGAATTTGCGTATTTGAGACATGCGGATTCTTCCTTTTTTCGAAAGAATCGTTTCTTACGGTCGTCTCATCATGCGGGAATTCATGCATGTGAATCGCCTTCTCCTGATGGCAGCGCTTCATTTCATAGCCATGTACGTGCTTATGTACGCCATGGTCGATCGTTTCGGGAACATCTTTCCCAATCTCAATAACTTCTACATGGCGGGCATCATGACATCCCCCATGCTGCTCATTGAAGGTTTTCTGATGGGGTCCATGTACCGTAACAAGCGCGCGCTGTACGCAGTGATGGGGGCGAGTGCGGCGGTATTTGTCGTATGTTTTACTTTCATACGGTTGCAGACCGCCATCGGCGACAGGGAGTTCCTTCGTTCTATGATTCCCCATCATGCCGGGGCCATCTTGATGTGCGGGAAGGCGCCCCTCGAAGACGCGGAACTGCGGGAGCTCTGCCGGTCCATCATCCGGTCCCAACAGGCGGAAATCGACCAAATGAAACGGATCATGGAACGATTGGATGCCGGGTAGTTGTATTGCCGGTTCGTTCGGGTGGAGCGGGCGAGCGGAATCGAACCGCCCTTCCCAGCTTGGAAGGCTGGTGTAATAGCCACTATACGACGCCCGCGCTGTTGTGAAGAAACCGGGGAGAGTATAGGTCAGTTTGGGGAGTTGTGAAGCTGTCTTGCAGCCCGGGAATGCGCTCCTTTTCACCTTTCTCTCTTGTGTTCAAGATGGGAATGGATACACTGCGGTTCTTCTTTTTCCCCCGTGTTTATGTTGCACATGAATGGTCCGGAAGGCGCCTCCGCTTTGTTTGCTTCCGGGGCTTGGGACAGGCCGGATGGAGAGCCGTCCTTTCAGCACGGCCTCATCGAGACGACGCACGCGATCGAAGCTCTGATGAACAAGAGGACTCCAGCGGATTTGGAACCTCCCGTCGAGAGGCACGCAGACTGACGCACGTGATATTTTCGTGCGTTGTCACGGTATTCTTTTCGCAAGTGCCCGCAGTTTCGCATCGCTCGGTTTCCGCCACGGGTGGCACGTGAGGACGCGCATGGTTCCCAGCAGCGTCCCCAGGACGAAGCCGCGTTCGCGGATTTGTTCCAGCGTGTACATGGAACAGGTCGGATCATGGCGGCAGTAGCCGTAGGCGTAGAGATGGCGCAGCGGCCCGTGGTCGGGAGAGAGCGTCTGCTGGTATCCGCGGAGGAGGAGGATCGCGGCGTTGCGGGGCAGGTGCCAGAGCGTGCGAAAGAGTGTTCGTACCATGAATCGCTTGATCGGGAATTGCACCTATTGTAGATGCGCAGTACCATCTCCCGTAATCATTTCCCGCGTTCCATGCCGCCCATCACGTCCGTCGACGTCCTCATGTTCCTCTACATCCTGGTGGGGATCATGCTCGTCGTGGTGCTCTACCACGCCTTGTTCCTCTTCGTGGATCTGCGGCGGGTGATGAAGCGCGTCGAGCGCCTCACGTCCCAGGTGGAGCAGGTCATTTTGAAGCCGCTGGCCATCGCAGACCAGGCGTTGAACGCCATCATGGAGCTCTTCCAGCACGGCGCGAAGAAGAAAGGCAAGAACTTCGATCACCGGAAAGTCGACTGACCCATGCCGAAAAACGTTCCTTCCCCGGAGGCCAGGCTCACCGATTCCCTCGACCGGTTGAACGGCACCATCGAGACGTTGCCGCGGAAGTACCGACATATCCTGTCGCCGGGGCGGAACCTCATTTTTTCGTTCCTGCGCGGCATTGCCAGCGGACTGGGCGTTTTGGTGGCGGTGGCGATTATCGTGCCGCTCCTCGTCACGTTCCTTCGCAGCGTCAATTGGGTGCCGATCATCGGCAACTTCGTCAATGATGTCGCCGAGCAGATGGAACAGGCGCGGGTGGAGCGGGGGAGCGGGCGCGGCAGCATGCGTTCCCTCAACGGGGAACTCAAATGATGGACTGCTTATCGATGAAGACGCGGATGAAGAGCCGCTTCAGCACGTCGATGGATGCTTCGAACAGCTCCTTGAGGAGCGCGTTCAGGCGGCGGATGCGCGCGTAGATCTGGTTCAGGCGGAATGCCTCGCCGGGGCGTGAGCCGCGGCCGTTCTTGCGTGCGATTCTTCGCAGGTGGTTCACTTCCTGTTCGATGTGTTTCGCGAGTTGCCGCTGGAGGGTCGCCGTATCCGACGGCATCGTGGCGATGGCGATGTCGCGCGCCGATTGTCCCGCGGATCCCTGTCCCGCCGCCAAGCCGGTGCCTGCGCTCGCGCCGCCCAAATCGCCGGAGCGGTCTTCGCCCAGGAGTTCACTCACGCGTTCGGGGGCGGCCTGGAGGGCATCCACCATTTCCGTGATGGCGCGCAGCGTCTTCGGCTGGCTGACCACCAGCTTCGTCGTCTCCACGGATGCGTTTTTTGTGGGCCCTTGTTCAGGGGAGGTTCGGAGAGCCATCATTGCTATTTTCTCTTTTTCTAGCGGAAAAGTCAATTGTTGTTAGGTTGCAGCATTGACCTTACACAAGAGGATTCGGGAAGAAGGGCTTCGCAGACCACCTGAGCGGGGGTCTTTTTCTGCATGCCCATGCCGAGGTGGATCTTGTGGTAGTTGTACCAGACGA
>JAQVMB010000028.1 GCA_028703835.1 Candidatus Peribacteraceae bacterium
CAATCGTTATATCATATCGATCCTTCAGCCGCGCCGCCACCTCCTCCACGCACGCCTCCGCCCCGCTTCTGAACGGAGAGAGAAAGGCCGAGAGAATGACGATGCGCCCTTTCATAACGAATGAAGAATGGATAATTGATAATGGATAATGATGACAATGCTTCTGATCCTTGTGTTACTTCCAACATTATCAATTATTCATTATCAATTATCAATTTGCCCTTCAAAAAGCCTCCGATACTCCTCCCCCACCTTCTCCCAACTGAAGTGTTCCTCGATCCTCTTCCGCGCCGCCGCCCCGATGGCCGCCCGCTTGGCGGGATCCAGGATGAGCCGGCGCACGTGCGCGGCCAACGCCTCCCGGTCCCCCGCCGGGAACAGGAAACCCGATACGCCGTTTTGGACCAGAAAGCGGTTGCCTCCCACGTCCGACGCCACGCACGCGCAGCCGCTGGCCATCGCCTCCATGAGCGCATTGCTGAGCCCCTCGCTGTAACTGGGAAGGACGAAAATATCCGACTCCGTGAGGATTTGCGGCACATCCTCCCGCAGCCCCAGGAACGAAACATGATGGCGGTACCGCTCCACGAGCGGATGGGGATCGCGGAACCAACCGGCAACCTGAATACGGAGATCTGAATGATCCCGCAGGAGAGGCGTGAGCGCCGCCAGAAAATCCTCCACTCCTTTCACCGATTCCAGCCTGCCGACGTACGTGATGATGACGCGCGGATCCTGGTGATGCACGCGGGGAATATGGAAGGAAGGATCCAGGCCGGTGGGAATCACCCGGGTCTTGCCCGCAATACCGAGACGCCGCAGAAGCGAAGAAGGCTGCGAGTGGAACGTCACGACGCGCTCGGCGCAGAGGAGGATCAACCACCCCAGCGTCCACGCGTACAGGAACGCGCCAATGCGGGGGAGAAGGCCGCGCGGCCACCACGTCATGCCCACGAACGCATCCGTCAGCAGCAGGTACCTGCGCCCGGCCAAACGCAGCCGCAAACCCGCGAGCGACGTCCAGAAGAGGAGCTTGTTGATGACGATGAGATCGGGTTTTTCGTTTTTGACCAAGCGCATCACAAAGCCGGAGAATCCGAGTGCAATCCCGTAATTCCAAGGATCCTTCAGAAAGAAATCTTTGCGGAAGTAGACGGTCAGATGCTCCGCGATGCGCTCGGTCTTCGTCTCCGTCCCCATGCACGCGACGACGACGTTATAACCCAAGCGTCTCCACAATTCCGCCAGCTTCACCGTACTCACCATCCACCGATGGGGCTCTTTCCAGTAGGGACTAATGAGAAGAATCGTTTTCATAAGGATGCCAAGGAGTCCAAAGATTCCAACGATACCAAGGAAAACATCACTCTTTGGATTCCTTGGATTCTTTGGATTCCTCGGTTTCCTTCTCGAGCCCCGCCTCCCGCAACGCCACCGCCCGCACCACCTTCGTGAGCCGCTGCTCCAATTCCTCCACCCGCATCACGAGATAAAACACCGTAAAAAACAGGATGCCGATGGCCGTCACGAAGATGGCATTCACCTGGTCCTTGATACCCGTCAGGACGGAAAGGTAGCCCAGGATCCACGGGAAGAGCGCGATGAGCGTCACGCCTCCCCAGAAGAGCGTCCAGAGCAGCGCTTCCAGCACCGACTTCTTCTGCCGCAACACCAGGTTCCAAGCGTACAGCAGCGCTATCACCGATATGAGGGGCGCGATGATCTGGTAGGGCGAGAGTTCCATGGACAGGGATATGCTACCTCAAAAAGGAACGCAGCAGTATTTTCAGCGCCGTCTTCACGCCGTTGGCGAACGACTGCCCTTTCGCCATGGTGTACTCGGAATAGATCACTTTGGTCGGGATCTCCGCGATCTTCCATTGGCGCACCATCGCCTCCCGCACGATCTCCGTGCAGAACTCGAAACCGCTCATGCGCAGGTCCACCTCCCGCAAGGCGCGCGGGCCGAAGACCTTGAACCCGCACTGGCTGTCATGCACCCACAAGCCCGTCACCAGGTACGTGAGGATGTTCCCGATGCCGTTGAAGAGCCGGCGGATGAAGGGAATCCTGTTCCGCTGGCCGAAGCGATTGGCGAAGACGATGTCGACCTTCCGCTCCTCAAGAGCGCGAAGGAGGGACGGGATATCCTGCGGATCGTGCTGGCCGTCCGCATCGAGCGTGACGACCGTCGTCGCCCCCATCCGCCGCGCCGCCTCGATGCCCGTCATGGTCGCCGCCCCGGCGCCGCCGTTCTGCGCATGCCTGACCACCCGCGCGCCCGCGGCGGCCGCCGCCGCACCCGTCCCGTCCGAGGAACCGTCATCCACCACGATCACCGCATCCGCATGGGCACGGGCATCCGTCACCACTCGCGCAATGCGCGTGGCCTCGTTGAAAGCCGGAATGACGGCGATGATCATGCGAGAATAGGGTAGCACATACCCGGATTCCTGGTTTCGGGTTCCTGGTTGCTGGATTGAACCAGAAACCAGTCAACCGGCAACCAGCAACGCTCCGCGGGCAATCAGAGGAAGAGAAACCGTCGTCAGGGAATCAAGACAAAAACCACCCCCTGCGACTCATCGCTCACCACCACCTCGAAATCCACGGACGGCGTATTGAGGAAATCCACGAACGCCTGCACTTTCTTGTGGAGAGAGCCGTTCGGGTCGCTCTCGATCGTCGCCGTGTTCGTATCGAAAATGATGCTGTTGAATCCGAGCGCCTTGAGGCGTTTGACCGTCAGGACGGGATCCCGTTCCTGGTAGAGGCAGTTGAAGACGTCCAGCTGGTGGTCCGCGATGCCGATCACTTCCAGGTTCTTCGGGATGAAGTACGGGATGAACGTGCCGACCCGGTACAAGTAGGGACGGTCCGGGATGGCCTCATGCCGCTCCGTGACCGTCTTCCGGATGTCGTCGTAGTACGGGATCGTCCGCTGGCGCAGCGTCTCCGCCGACACCTTCCCCAACGGGTACTCGATGAGGTTCCGCTGCTGGTCGAACTGCCAGAAACGCATGGCGAAGTTGAAGAGGAGCGCCAGCGCAAGCAGCGTGCCCGCCGCCCACCGGTTGAGCGGATCGGGGGCGCGGCGCAGAAGGGCCTCGAGACCCACGACGAGACCCAGGAACATCCCCATGCCGTACCAGGGAATGCCGTTCGCGAGGAACATCCACTCGATGACGATGAGCGTCGTCGCGAGGAACATCCATCGCAGCCACCGCCCCTTCTCCGTCCAGAAGAACGGCAGAAGGAGCAGGAGCGGGAAGAGCAAAAGCGCGAACGACGTGGTGACGTAATACCCGACGGAATCGATGTTCATGACCGTGCGCCACGGGAGCGTGAGGTAATGCCCCCAACCTTCCCGGAAGCCCCAGTACCGGTCCAATTCCTCCTCGCCACCCGTCGAAACGCACATGGGACTCTTCGGATCGAGACGGAGATCCTGCGGCAGAACCCGCACATTCGGCGACCATGCTTCCGCGCTCTGAATGTTAATCACCGGCGTAAGGTTGTTCGGCGCAGAAAGAACCGGACGCTGGAGAATGCGGCCGTCCAGATAATTATTGTGCAGGATCCAAGGGGCGACGGCGACGGCTGCGCCCAAAATGAAGAGGACAGTCGCCATGAGCGCAACCATCGTCATGCGGCGGCGACGGAAGAACGCAACCAGCAGGAACACAACCGTCAGGACAAAGAACACCGGCGCAGAGAAGAAGGAATTGATGGCCCCCGACGACGGCACGCCCAGCCGCGCCAGGATTTTGTCCAGGTTGATGACACCTTGGAAGAGAAGCGCGAAGAACCCAAAGGACAACCCCGCCGCCAATCCCGCCCAATGGACCGTCCCCAGCAACACCGTCAGGAGGGCCAGTATCACCATCACCGCCGTCACTTTCACGCCGAACGCGAAGCCAGCAAACAATCCGCCGAGAACCAGCCACGGCCAGCCGCGCGGAAGCGGGACCCGCCCGAGAGCGGACGCTCCGGAATCTTCGTCTTCATCGGGAAGAAACAGGAAACGGAAGACGCAGAACATGGCCAGCGACCCGGCCATGAACACCGCGTTGTCGATCTTCATGTCCGCGTACGAGAAGTGCCCCACGAGCGGCAAGCTGTAATAGAAAAGAGCGGAGAGGAGACCCGCCCCCGCCGCAGCCGGGCGTCCGGCGGCAAGGAACGTGCGGGCAAACAAGTACGCAACCAGCACGGCGAGCAGGCCGGCGTTCCAGTTGATGAGCATCGATGCCGTGGCGCCGAAAATGCTGTCGTACCCGAAGAGAAGGAACCCCAGCGATGTCAGGTACTCCCACTGGAACGACGACATGGAGAAAATGAACGTGCCGTAGCTGACGAGGAGTCGCGGACGGTTGAGATAACTTCCGAGGTCGTCCCACCCGATGGGAAAAGGACGCACTACCGTCAGAAAATTGAGCGCAAGATAGCTCAGGAGGAGCCAGCCGAGGAATACCGTCCACCCCCGCCAGGACACATGCCATTCATGCGCTTCCAGGAAGAGACGGCGGAACCAGTGGCGCGAAAAGGGGAAGAGGAGCAGCGGGACGGCAACCAACAGCGCCCAGCCCGCCTGCATGCGGTAGAGGGAAAAGACCGCCAGGAACCAGAGAATGACGATCCAGGCGCACGCCCCGACGGCCGCGCTGAGGGTGGCGTCCGCCAGAAGCCCGCGCGGACGGATCCGCAGGAGCCAAAGAATGAAACGGCCGATGACGAGGAATTCGAAGAAGAGCAGCAGCTGGAAGAAGAACTGCGGCACCACTCGCGTGAAGAAAGACATCTGCATGCAAGAAGCCGTCAGCTGATGGATCTGGAATCCCGCTTGGGATTCGCCGAGGTACGTGAGGCATCCCTGCTCCTGCAAACCGTCGAAATTGTCCCGCAGCGACTCCATCGTTTGGGCATCCACGCCGGGATACACCTGGGCGGTCGGTTCGATGAGCATGCGAACGGGCGTGCCGTGGTTGGCACCCAGGCTCAGGGTCGTCAGGAGAAGCCATGCCATCCCCAGAAAGAGGACGGGAAGCATCCAGAGCCGCACGTTCACCCGCAGCCCCCACTCCCCCGTCCGCAACGCCCTCCATCCCAGGAACACCCCGTACGCGATGAGCGAGAGGAGGGCGAAGGCGAAAAACGGGGCACCCCACGCCGTCGATTGCCACAGGGCGGGAAAGAGCCCCGCCATCCCACGGCAGAGCAAGCTGTCATTCGGGCACGCCGCGGACGCCATGCGCTGCGCCCCTTCGCTCAAGAGAACCACGCCATGCACGGGCACGCCGACATACGAGAGAAGGGAAATCCCTCCCCACAGGAGAAATGCCGCAAAAAGAGAAATCGACAGGAGCTGGATGGTTCGCTGTTGCATGGCGGGAAGCGTAGCAGAGAACGCCAAAAAAAACCCGATCCAATCCGATATTCATAAGGAAAAAGCCCGAGGGAAGAACAAACGATTCCTCTGCTCCTCTCCCCCGAACAGGGGGAGAGGCTGGGTGAGGGGACAAAGGAGAACGTGAAACGAAGAAAGAAGGTTATGAACGTGGAAAAACCAGAAAAACATGCAAAAAACTGGTATGATCCACGCCCGCATGTCCTTCGACGTTTCCGCCATCCGCAGGCAATTCCCTCTCCTCAGTGAAACCGCTGACGGGCGGCCGCCGGTCTATCTGGACAACGCGGCCACCACGCAGAAACCCCGTGCCATGTTGGACGCCATGCAGTCTTTTTACGAACACGACAACGCCAACCCCCACCGCGGGATGCACATCCTGGCGGAGCGCGCGACGGACGCATACGAAGGCGCGCGCGAAGCGGTCGCCGGATTCCTCAACGCCGCAACACCGGAGGAGATCGTCTTCACGAAGAACGCCACCGAGAGCATCAACATCGTCGCGCGGGGACTGGGCGCTGCATGGAAGAAAGGGGACGCCGTCATCCTCACCCGCCTGGAACACCACAGCAACGTCGTGCCTTGGCTGATCCTGAAAGAAGAGAAAGGCATCGAGCTGCGATGGGTGGACATGGACAAGGACGGGCATCTCGACCTGTCATCTCTCGACTCTCTCCTCACGGACGGGAATGCGAAGCTCGTCACCGTCACCGCGCTGAGCAACGTGCTCGGCATCCGCCCGCCGCTGGAAGAGATCACCCGACGCGCCCATGCGGCCGGCGCCCCGGTGCTTCTGGATGCCGCGCAGTCCGTCGCGCATCACCCCACGGACGTGCAGGCGCTCGATTGCGATTTCCTCGCCTTCTCCGCGCATAAGCTGTACGGCCCCACTGGGATTGGCATTCTCTACGGGAAGGCCTCCCCTCTCTCCCGGCTCCCCCCCCTCCTCGGGGGCGGCATGATGATCAAGGAAGTGTGTGAGGAGCGCTACGTCCCCGCCGACATCCCCGCCCGCTTCGAGGGCGGCACGCCGCCGGTGGCGGAAGCGGTGGGCTTCGCGGCGGCCATCCGGTGGCTCGGACAATACGCATGGAAAGACATCGAAGCGCATGAGCGGAAACTTCTGGCGCTCGCACAGAAGGAACTCCTCACTGTCCCCGGCCTCACCATCCTGGGACCGCAGGATGTGACGGAACGCTCCGGCTCCCTCAGCTTCACCGTCGACGGCATCCATCCCCACGACCTCACGCACCTGCTGGGCGAGCGCGGCATCTGCCTCCGCGCGGGCCAGCACTGCACCGAGCCGCTGCACCGCCACCTCAAGCTCATGGCGACGACACGCCTCTCCGTGGCTCTCTACAACACGGAGGAGGAAATCCGCGCCGTCGCCCCCGCGATCAGGGAAATTCAGAAACAACTGCGGGGAAAATGAGCCACGACCTTTCTGCCCTTTCTGCCTTTTCTCCTTTTCTGCCTTCAGAAATGGATCTCTACGCCGACAACATCCTCGATCACGCGCGGCATCCGCACCGGAAGTCCCCCCTCCCGTCCCCCACTGTGGAACATGAGGAACGAAACGCCAGCTGCGGAGACACCCTGACGTTGCAACTCACAATCGAAGACGGGCGCGTGACGGATGTCGGCTGGGCGGGCGACGGCTGCGCCATCAGCCAGGCGGGCATGTCGCTCCTCAGCGACGAGCTGACCGGAAAGACGGAACGGGAACTGGAGGCGCTGACGAAGACCGACGTGCTCGGGCTCCTGGGCGTGGACGTGGGCCCGCGACGCCTCAAATGCGCGCTCCTTTCGCTGCATGCCCTCAAGAACGCGCTGCACCGATGGAAGAAAGAACCGGAACAGGGGTGGAATGAGACGATGGGGTGATCCGCTGCTGCGGAGCCATGGATTTGTAGAAGTACTTTCATATTGATACACTGGTTTACCATATGAAAGAGATCACGCGCGCAACACTGGAAAAGCTCTACGGACAGCGACAGTTGTCAATGCAGGCGATTGCGCAAAAGTTGAAATGCTCCGTCCATAAGGTGACATATTGGATGCAGCGATATGGCCTGCAACGACGTTCGATTTCGGACGCGATTTACATCAAACACAATCCGTCGGGTGACCCCTTCCGATTCACGCCGCCGACGACGAAACAGGAATTCCAACTGTATGGCCTCGGACTTGGCCTGTATTGGGGAGAAGGCACGAAAGCGGACAAAGTATCCATCCGACTGGGGAATACCGACCCCTTGCTCATTCTCGCCTTCCTGCGTTTCCTGAGTACCTTTTTCGGAATTCGTCGCGCGGACGTCCGCTTCGGCCTGCAAATTTTTTCAGACGTATCTCCTGCAATTGCACTCAAGTTTTGGCGTCTCAAACTGAAAGTCCCTGCTTCCCAATTCTTCAAAATCACCGTCACCCCTTCGCGAGGCAAGGGAACCTATCGGAAAAAATGTCCCAACGGGGTCTTGACTGTGTACTACAGCAACACGAAACTAAGGCGTCTTTTGCAGGAACTCCTTTCCCAAGCCGCCCTAGCTCAGAGGTAGAGCAACACAATGGTAATGTGTAGGTCACGGGTTCAATTCCCGTGGGCGGCTCCATCCTTCGCGCAGCGAAGGATGCCGTCCGTAGCACGCGAGCACAGTGGAAGTATTTCCTCCACAAACTGCTGCGCTACGGATGGCAGGCTGATCGCGTGCGGAGGAGGGCCGGATGGCAGGCCATCCAAAGCAAAGGTGGACTGGATGGTAAAACAATCAAGGGCTAGAATGATCTGCTATGCGGCATTTTGTGTACATCCTGCGAAATGAGCGAGGTAGACACTACGTCGGCCACACGCAGGATCTGAATGCACGCTTGCGGGAACACAACAGCGGAACGGTCATTGCGACAAAGAGAAGCAGACCGTGGCGAGTTGAATGGTTCTGCTGTTTTCGAGAAAAAGAAGAAGCCATAGCCTTTGAGAAGTATTTGAAATCTGGATCAGGAGTTACGTTTCGTCAGAAACATCTGATTCCTCATAAACTTGCATAAGGAGTTTTACTCGACTCGGCCTCGTTCGTGGTAATCTTCACCCTTCTCCGACCGCCGCTTTCATATTGCAAAGTGAATGCGTGAGGGACAATCATCAAGTCAGACGGCGTCGGTTGCAGGAAACCACTGAAATCCCATCGAAGTTGTTCCTCGATATTTCATCATTCCAATATTGAGTTTGCCAAGTGCAGGATCGTTCTTCGCACGGATTCTAATGTGCATACTGATGGTCTTCACCTGACGAATTTGTTCGGAGGTAGGTTGGCTAGTTTGAAACAAGGTTTCTGCAACTTCAACGACACTCAACATCCGACTTCTGTTCTGTGCGTATATGATAAATATGTTCCACTCCTCCGGTTTGATCGAGTGGTAAAAACCCTCCGATACCCCGTATTTTTCCCACTCGAACACGGGAGAATGAAGGGCATTCCGAACATGATGTCTTGTCTCCTCCGTGGTAGCATCGAGATCAGAACGCATTCTATCTACTGCAGCATCAGGTAGTGCACCAGCAGCGTCAAACATCCGTATGTGCGCGATTAGGTCTTCAGCTTTTGATTTCATTATAATAAATTATAACATATTATTATTAAATATGCAAATTCAAGCATGTCCATATGTAGACTCTCAATGACTCCATGCCACCAGTTATCCTCACCCCTCCCTCCCCATTTCTTTCAGGAGCGCGATGATGTCGCGGTGGGACGGGACGTACGTGCCGGCTTTCGAGGGCCCCACGCCGACTTTGAGGAGGAACGACTCCGCCGGCATCACGCCGAAAAGATACTCGTCCGTGGGATCGTCCCCCGCCGCGAACGTGAAATCCCACGTCTCCTTCTCCAGCCACCGCCGCGCCGCGGAGCCTTTGTCCACGCCGGTGTTCTTCACTTCCACGATGCGGTTGCCTTCGTACACGTCCACGGGAAGGTTGCGCGCGAGGTCGCGGAGGATGTTCAGGAGATCTTTGGTCCTGACCGCCCGCAAGTCGGGATCCACGGTGCGCATGTGCCAGACGAGGGAAAAATCTTTTTCTTCGATGAACGACCCCGGCGTGCCGTCCACGAACTGCTCCAGGATATCCCGCACACGGTCCTTCCAGTCGGCCATCAGCGGCTGCGTCTGGATCCACTCGCCGCCGTGCTCCCGCACCCATGCGCCGTGCTCCGCGATGAGGTCAATGGGGAGAGAACCCAGCGTCCGCTGCAGGAACGACCGCGGCCGTCCGCTCGCCACGACCACCGTGGCCTGTTTCGCCAGGCGCTGCAGGAGCTGCCGCAGGGCGATGGACGGCTTCGCTCGCTCGGGACGGTCCTTGAACGGAACCAGCGTGCCGTCGTAGTCGAGGAAGAGGAGGCGACGCGCGGCGCTGCGAAACGAGCGCAGCAAAATGCTGCGGTTCGCGGGCGTCAGGCGCGCGCCGGAGGCCGATGTCTGCTCCTCCTTCACTTCCCCCAACTCGCCGAGGAAACGCTGCGCCCACGCGGAAGCCGTGCGGCGGCGAAGCGACTCGCGCATGAGCTTGTTCCGCCGGATCTGTTCCCTGGGTGTGAGTGACAACGCCTGCAGCATGCCATTCACCAGGCTCTCCTGGAAGAGCGGATTCACCAACACGGCCTCGCTGAGCTCGTTCGCGGCGCCCGCCATGTCGCTCAGGATCAGGACGCCCCTGTTCGTAACCTTCGACGCCAGGTACTCCTTCGCGATGAGGTTCATGCCGTCCCGGATGGGCGTGACCAGCGCCGCGTCCGCCGTCGCGTAGAGCGCGAGCAGGCTGCGGAATTCCATGGGGCGGGTCAGGTACAGAACGGGCGTCCATTCCAGCGTGCCGAATGCGCCGTTGATGGCCCCCGTCAATTCGTCGATCTCCTCCTTCATCGCGCGGTACTCCCGCACGCGCGTCCGGGAGAGGGGGGCGACGAGCAGAAGCGTCACTTTCCCCCTGTACGAGGGATGCCGCCGGAGCAGCTCCTGGAACGCACGGAGCCGCTGCGGCACGCCCTTCGTGTAGTCGAGGCGGTCGATGGAGAGGATCACCTTCCCTTCACCGATGCGCCTGCGGAGTGCGCGAACCTCCTCCTGCACGCGCGGGTCGCGGACGCCGGTAGCCCATTGGTCGAAATCGATGCCGAGCGGGAACGCGTCCGCCCGCACCACCCGGTCCCCGACCATCATGCGGCCGAAACCGTGCTCCATGCCGAGGACATGCTGCACGCTGCGAAGGAAGTGGAGGACGTAATCGAAGGTATGGAACCCGATGAGGTCGGCGCCCAGTATTCCTTCCAGGATCTCCGCCCGCCACGGGAGAAGGCGGAAGATTTCGAAGGACGGGAACGGCACATGGAGAAAGAACCCGATGCTCAGACGCGGGAGCTTCGCCCGCAGCAGCGCGGGGAGGAGGAAGAGGTGAAAGTCGTGGATCCAGACCGTGTCATCCTCCTGCAAATCGCGCAGGAGCCGGGCGGCGAAGACGTCGTTGGCGCGCCGGTACGCGCGCCAGGAATCCTCGCGGAACTGGGCGTACTGGGGAAAGTAGTGGAAGAGCGGCCACAGGACGGCATTGCAGAATCCATTGTAGTACGCGTCGATTTCTTCCTCCGACAGGAAGACGGGGACATAGCGGCGCACGGCGAGTTCCTCCTCCGCGCGCTCCCGCTCCCGCCGCGACAACCGCTCCTGCGCCATCCCCGGCCATCCCACCCACACGCTGTCCTTCCGCCCCAAATGGAAACGTTCGATGGCCGTCGCAAGGCCGCCGAGGCTGGGGATAAACCGCAGCGTTCCTCGTCGTCGTCCGAGGGAAACAGGCAGCCGATTGGAGACGATGTAGATTTTTCCCATGCGTGGATGCAATGGGTCATTGTACGGCGAAAACATTGCATGAACGAGTGTTTGAGCTGCTTTCTGGTTCCATTCCCCCCCTTTTTTGTACCCGTCATCCCCGCAATGTCCCGCATTGCACCCCCCATCCCCGGATCTATACTGCCGCCATGGCATCGGATCCCCTTCAAAACATCTCCCCGCACGACACCGTCCCCACCCCTTCCTTCGCCTGGGGAACCGGTCATCTGCCGCCATGGGAGAGCTTCTTCAGGACGACCGCTCATGCCATCTTCCGACGGGGAGGACACATCGTCGATATCGGAGGAGGACTGCGCATCGCGGAAGGAAAATGCAATAAGGTCGAACCGGGCAAGCAGCGAGAGTATGCGCCGTACCTGCAAGACCCGAACGTGCGATACTGCGTGACGGATTACACGGACAAATACCACCCGGACAGAGTGGAAGACATCCACCGCCTCTCCTTCGCCGACGCATCGGTGGACGGCCTCTTCTGCATCGCGGTGCTCGAACACGTCGAGGAACCTGCGCGGGCGGCCGCCGAACTCATGCGAGTGCTGCGGGCGGGCGGCACCGGCCTCATCTACGTGCCGTTTCTCTACCGCTATCATGCCCACGGCGGGGGCGACTACCGCGACTTCTGGCGCTTCTCGAAGGACGGCATCGCGCATCTCTTCGCCGGCTGCGCCACCGCGGAACTGTGCCCCGTTCGCGGGCTCTTCGAATCCCTGCTGCGGTTCACCCCCTTCCATTCTCTCCCCCTGCTTCCCTGACTTGCGCGTTTCCTGGATTGGAGCACTCCCCGCATGCGCCGCATCTCGACGGTGCAAACATCGGGGCACTTCATCCGCATCGTGAAGTAGCCCGTACCGGACAGCTGCGGAACGGATGCCTCTTCAACATGCATCATAGCCACCCGAATAGCAATTGCAGCAGCGACAACGTCCCGCCCATCAGCCAGGAAATCCACCCGGAAAGGAAGGGCACGTTGAGGAGGCTCTCGGCGACGAGGAGGAAGAGGAGGACGAACGGCCCCCTGCGCATCCACTCGTTGTACCGCTCTTCATGCTGCCAGGGAATGAACGCCGCGAGCACCTTCGAGCCGTCCAACGGCGCGACGGGGAGCAAGTTGAATGCCATGAGCGCCAGATTGATGAAGAGCAGACTCTGGAGGAGCGAGCGCAGGAACGTCGCGGCAATCGACTCCGACGACGGGGACGAGAGCAGGCCGCCCACGGAGGAAGCCGCCCCGGGATAGAGCAGCGCGAGCAGCGCGAAGGAGAGCGTGGCGAGGAGGAGGTTGCTGACCGGCCCCGCCAGGGACACCAACGCCGTATCGCGCTTGGGATGGCGGAAGTACACGGGATTCACGGGCACGGGCTTCCCCCATCCGAACCCGACGAAGAGGAAGAGAATCGTTCCCAATGGATCCAGGTGCGCGATGGGATTGAGCGTCACGCGCCCCTCGTTCTCGGCCGTAGGGTCGCCCAGTCGGCGCGCCACCCAACCGTGCGACGCCTCATGTACGCTGAGGGCGATGAGGATGCTGATGAGGAAGGTGGGGTTCAGGAAAGAGGTCATTGTTCAGATATCGTAGCGGTTTTTGAGCGGTTCGGGAACCGATTAGAATGGATAATGAATAATGGATAATTGATAAGGGGAATATATAGAATCTGCCACCAACGACTGACGTTTTCTCTCTTTGAGAAGCCATAAACCTAGAGTGTTTGGCGAATATTTACTTTCTGCCACCAAACACCATGGCTTCTACTC
>JAQVMB010000001.1 GCA_028703835.1 Candidatus Peribacteraceae bacterium
ATCTTGCCTTCGAGAATACGTTCAACGAGCGCGGCTTTCATGGCTGCGAGACGGTAAGCGTGGTGGGATTTCATGCCGCCACGGTAAACCCAGGATGTGTAAGGTTAATTGCTGCAATAAGAACAGAATAAGTCAAATGTTTTAGAATTGGGAAAAAGGCGTGGGAGGGATGAAGGAACCACGCCTTTTCTTCGGAGAGAGCAGCACAGGGTTGCCCGGCTCATCAGGGATCGGGGGCGTCCAGACAGGTCGTCTCCTCACGGAACGTGAGGGGGCAGCCGTACCGGACGGGTCGGTCGTACAGCCATCCGCGCAGGATGGTGGGTCGGTGTGAGAAGAGCGCTGCGCCAACGGGAGGAAACTCGAATGTCCGCGTCCGTCCATCCGCGACGGCACGGAACCTGGTCGGAGAGATCCAGAACACACTGAGCGTGACGGGCCTCCCTCCGGGAGGTGGACACGTAGGCGGGCAGGGCGGCGGACACGGCGCGGCGCAGACGGAGGCGCAGGGCGCACAAGCCGTTGCGTAGGACAGGCCACCGCAACGGTCGATCATGCGTGCAGACGCCCGCTCGTGCGCTTGCATCACTTTCTCCAACTCAGCGTAAGCCCTGCACTCGTTCGTGATGTCGAGCTTCATCTCCAGTTCGGCTTTTTGCGGTCCGTTGGACACGCAAGACCGGACGAAGATGGCCGGGACCGTCTGAACGATCGGCACTACCGCAGCCTGGGGAACAGGCGCAGGAAAAGCAGGGGTAGGAACCAGAGGCACCTGTCCCCAAGCAAACGACACGATCATGATCCAGACGCTGAAAGCCACAATTGCATTTTTCATGACGATGAGATCCTTGATCTGAAAAAGGGTGATATTCATCCCCCCACGCATTCCTATCTCCCATTGCCGTCCCTCTCAGCAATAGAACAAAGAAATTTATGGAGAAGAACCTGCTCGAAGAGACAGGAAACGTGGGGAAAAAGCGATTTGACAAGGATCAAGTAAGATTTAAATATATAATAATATACGATAATTGTCAAGAATTGTTCCTGCTTTGCAGGAGAGGGGGAACGGGGGACGAAACGGAAAAAACGAGTGTGCGTCTTCGAAGCGCCTCTGCTAGGCTCTGCCCCCGATGGCCACATTAATTCTCTCAGACGGAACAACATTCAAAGGAGAATCATTCGGTGCGAAGGTCGATACCGACGGGGAAGTCGTTTTCAACACGGGCATGGCGGGGTACCCCGAGAGCCTCACGGATCCCAGCTATCGCGGGCAGATTCTCACGTTCACATATCCGCTCATCGGCAACTACGGCGTGCCGAGCGAGAAGCGCAACGCCTGGGGATTTTCCGAGAACCTGGAGAGCGAGGACATTCACGTGCGGGGCGTCGTCGTTGCGCAGCTCAGCGACGAGTACAGCCACCACGCGGCGGTGAGTTCGCTCCACAACTGGTTGGAACACCACAAGATTCCGGGGATCACGGGAATCGATACACGCGCGCTGACGAAGAAGTTGAGGGAGCACGGCGTCATGCTCGGACGCATCGTGCAGGACGATGCAGCTGCCAGCGGTCAGCTTTCAGCGGTCAGCATCGAAGATCCCAACCTCAAGAATTTGGTCGCGGAGGTGAGTTGTACCGAGATGGAGATCTACGACCCGCCGGGATTGCAGTCCGGCGATGAGCCGCCGCCCACCGTCATCGCCTACGACTGCGGCATCAAGCGCAACATCCTCCGCAGCCTTCTCAAACGCGGCGTCCGCGTGGTGCGCGTGCCGTGGGACTTCGACCTCGACCGCTACGAACGGCCGTACCAGGCGCTTTTCTTCAGCAACGGGCCCGGCGACCCCAAGGCCTGCGACGCCACCATCGCCAACCTCCGGAAGGGGATCGAGCGCAACGTCCTCACGTTCGGCATTTGCCTGGGCAACCAGCTCATGGCTCTCGCCGCGGGCGGCGACACGTACAAGCTGAAGTACGGGCACCGCGGATGCAACCAGCCGGCCATCGAGATTGCCCTCACCATCCCCGGTTCCTCTTTTGGGGAGAGAGGGGAGCCCGAGGGGAGAGGGGAGAAAACAGAAGTGCCCACCGGCCGCTGCATCATCACGTCGCAGAACCACGGGTTCGCCGTGAAGGACGACACGCTGCCGAAGGGCTGGAGCGTGTGGTGGCGCAACGGGAACGACGGCTCCGTCGAAGGCATCCGGCACGAGAGCGGGCGTTTCTTCTCCGTGCAGTTCCATCCGGAAGCGGCGCCGGGGCCGGAGGATGCGAATTACCTGTTCGATGACTTCGTACGGATGGTGCGGGAGGAGAAAGCGAAGTGAGGAGACCCAAGAGACCGAGGAGACCGACGAAGCCGAGGATGTTTTTCGATAAATCGTCGGTCTCCTCGGTCTCTTCGGCTTCGTCGGTCTCCTTCATGGTTGCCTATAACTACACCTCTCCCCGTTCGATCATGGCGAGCACCTTCGGGTACCACTCCTTCTCCAGCTCCTGCACGCGCGTCTTGAGCGTCTCTTCGGTGTCATCGGGCAGGACGGGGCAGGATTGCTGCAGCACGACGGGGCCGGTGTCCACGCCCGCGTCGATCCAGTGGATGGTGATGCCGGACTCCGTGTCGCCGTCGCGCAGGACTTCGGCATGGGCGTGCGCGCCGGGATGCTTGGGCAACAGGGCGGGATGGACGTTGAGGATGCGGTTCTTCCACTGGCGCACGAAGGCGGGGCCGAGGATCCACATCCAACCGACCGCCGCGATCACGACATCGGAAACATCATTGCCCGCGAGTTCCCGGATGACGGCGTTGAGCCGATGGTCATATGCTTCCCGCTTTTCCGTTTTCGACCGTTCCACCACGCGCACGGGCACCCCAGCCGTTTTCGCTTTCACCACGCAGCCTTGGTCCTCCCTGTCCGTCACGAGGCCGACGATTTCCGCCTTGATGTCGCCGCGCGCCTTCGCGTCCAGGATCGCCTGGAAGGTGGTGCCGCGGGAGGAGGACAGGGCGATGATGCGCATGGGGACAGTGTAGCATCCCTCACCCCCGAACCCCCTCTCCCGCAGGAGAGGGGGAATGGCATGCATCATTCTCCGGGCCATGAAAAATCCGTTCCCCCTTCCACCTTGGGGGAAGGGGGACAGGGGGATGAGGGAAATCAGCCGAAGCGCAGCGTCAGATCACTCCCCGGAACAGGTCTTCATCCGGCGCGATCCCCGGCACCCATCCTTCGAAGTCGGAAAGCGGCAGGCCGTGGCCGCGGACGATGACGGCCGGCACGGACTGGCCGGCGTTGCCCATCAGATAATTCGCCGCGGTGGCCAGCTGGTCCGCGACGGCTTCGGTCGTGATGCGGAGCTTGCGTCCGAACAAATCCTCTTTGCCTTCCTGCGGCCGGAGCGGGTCGATCCCCGCGGCGGTCAGCGCGAAGGCCGTGACGCCCCAGCGGCGGGGGCGGCAGCAGGAATCCGTGAGGATGACGGCGATGCGTCCGCCAGTCTCTTTCTCCAGCGCCCGCCGGAGGGAGCCTGCGGAAGCGACGGGATCCCGCGGCCAGCCGACGGCCCATCCCTTCTCCACGTTCGACTCGTCCATGCCCGCGTTCGCGGTGAGGATCGTGCCGTGCGGGAAGCCCGCCGGAACCACTTCCGTCAGGATCGCGCCGGGACATGCGCCCACGACGCGGCCGTTGAGGCGTTTCGTTTCGTCCAGCGTGGCCTGCAGGAATGCGGCCGTCCTGCTCCCCGTTTCCTTCGCCCATCGCACCGCTTCGTCCGACGGTTGCACCGGCCGCAGGTCGACCGCGGCGCCTTCGACGGTCGCGACGGCTTTGGAAGACACCACGACGACGTCGCCCTCCAAGAACGCCGCATGCTCCGCAAAGATGCGGGCGAGATCATCGCCCTTTTTCAGGATCGGCGTCGGAATGGGGAAGAGTTGCATCATTCGCAGTCTACCAAACCCGCTTCGGATCGTCTTTCACGAGGTACGTTTCTTCCTCCGTCTCGCCCGTGCGCAAGTCGATGCGCTTCGTGTGCAGGTACAGCGGGACTTGGGAAGGATTGTGGACGACGAGCGCCCCGGGCAACTGCGGCACTCGCAGGGACAGCACGGCGCCGCGCGGCGCCGACCAGCGGATGTAGCCGAGGGACGGGCGTTCCGACGTGACGTCTTCCAGCCGCGCTCCCCGCACCTCGCGCAGCGTCCACGTGTCCGGCAGGGTGAGCGAAGCGCTCTCCGCGTCGCCGTCTAGGGCGAAATCGATGAGGGAGGAGGCGGTGCCGCTGCCCGCGATGACGGAGAGGCGCAGCGGCTGCGCGTGTTCCACCGCGATGTCGGTCATCGGGGGGAGGGACGCCGGTTGCGGGCGGCGCTGCACGATCACGGAGGAGAGGACGGCCAAGACGACCGTTCCCGACACGAGGAGCGGGAGGAGGAGCCGGAGAGCGGACGTCGGCTTTTTTTGCACGGAGGAATGGTAGACCCTGCCTTTCCAATGACAAACTCGAATGCAAGACGAGCATCGAACAATCGCCGCGAAGCGCGGGTTTCCCGCGCTGGAGCGGCCACCATGCCGGAAAGAGAGTTCGCGAGAGAGAACCTGGAAGGCTCTCTCTCGCGCCAAGCGGTATTCCCTCCTCCCCTGAAAATGGAGATAATTTCCCGACGTGCGGGCCCTCCGTGTATACTCCCCGTCCATGGATCTCGACCCCCACACGCTGCAGCAGATCATCCGTCGCATCGAACAGCAGATGCGCTGTCCCCAGTGCGGCAAGCGCGTGCCCGTGGATTTCTCGTCCGTGCGCATGGCGGGCGATGATTTCATGCTGCTCCAGCTGAAGTGCGAGACGTGCGACGCCTACATCGTGTTGCATGCGTCCCTGCAGGGTGCGGAGCGGCTCGGCGTCACGTCGGTGAAGGACGCGCGTGTGAACGCTTCTTCCGCGCTGCACCTGAAGGAGGGTGAGGTGGAAATGCTCCAGGAGGCCCTCAAACAATCGGGCGGTTCCTTCGAGAAGCTCTTCCGGAAGTTCGGGAAGATCAAGGATGTCGAGGATGCGTCGGGGGCGGATACGAGGATTGTGTGAGTTTTTCCCTCATCCCCCTGTCCCCCTTCCCCCAAAGGTGGAAGGGGGCACGGATATTTCATGCTTCTCAGCCGTTTCTCCGTCACACCCCCTCTCCCGTGGGAGAGGGGGTTGGGGGTGAGGGAAAGCGGTGGTGTATCATTGTTCCATGCGTCCACTCCTTCTTCTTGCCGCTGTCCTCACCCTCACCGCCTGCACGCCGGAAAAGCTCGGCGCCTGGGTCCGGACGCAGAGCGGGACGATAAAAGATGTTTCCACGCAGGCGCAGGACGCGGTGGAGCTGGGAAAGCTGACGGTGGAGCAGATGCGCCAACAGGCCGCGGAAGCCGCCAGCCGCGCCGCGCAGGTGAAGGAGGGGATCGAGAAGATCCGGGAAGGGGAGCAGTTGGTGCGGGAGGGATTACAGACGGGAACCGGAGCCGGTACATCCGTTTCCTCACGGTGATTCGTTGACAGCGGACGGGAAGGCTTCGACACTCCGTCCATGACTCCTGTACGTGAACCGCATCCGGCCTGGGAAAAACCGTTCGGAGCAGAGGGGAGGCGGGAGACGGGGGAAACAAAACACCGCCTGAAAGACGTTGCCCGCCTTTGCGGTATGACGGCGGATCGCGTGCAGGAAATGCTTTCCTGCGGGAGATTGGGCGGATTCGTCGGGCTCGATAACCATGGATTTTTCTGCACGGAGGAGAACGTGCGGAGGCTGCAGGAGGAAATGCAGGGCGCAAAAAATAAGGAATAATTTACCTTGCGCTCATCCGGTAATCCCGTAGAATAACCGCATCACCACCGACGTTTCTCCACTGAATTAGACGCTCAGACCGGAGAAGCGGCGGACTTTCATGTGTAGACCTTCCTGCCCTTTCTGCCTTTTCTCACCTTTCTTTCCTCCCCGATATGCCCGCCCCCCACGCTCCCAAGACTGCCGCCACCGATTCCTTCGACGCCGTCGCCCTCTCCGTCGCGAGCCCGGAAGACATGCTCGTCTGGAGCCGCGGCGAAGTGACGAAGGCGGAGACCGTCAACTACCGCACGCAACGCGCGGAGCCGGACGGACTCTTCTGCGAGCGCATCTTCGGGCCCACGAAGAACTTCCAGTGCTTCTGCGGCAAATACAAGGGCGTCCGCTACAGCGGCGTCGTCTGCGAGAAGTGCGGCGTGGAAGTCACCCGTTCCATCGTCCGCCGCGAGCGGATGGGCCACATCAACCTGGCCGTCCCCGTGACGCACATCTGGTTCCTCCGTTCCTCGCCGTCCCGCCTCGGCCTGCTCCTCGACCTCCCCATCAAGACGCTCGAGCAGATCGTCTACTTCGCGGCGTACATCGTCATCAGCGTGGACGACGCCTCCAAGGGCGAAGCGGAGAAGGAACTGACGCAATCCATGGATGCGCGCAAGAACCAGATCAAGCGCGAGTACGACGAGGCCAAGAAGAAACTGCAGGAGAGCAAGGCCTCCCGCGAGCAGATGGACGCGCTGGACAAGGAAGCGGCCGACCGTCTCGAATCGCTCAAGCTGAACCACAAGGACGCCCTCGACGACCTGCGCAACCTGCGCTCGGGCGCGGTGCTTTCGGAACTCAAGTTCCGCGAGATGAACATGAAATTCGGCCACGTGTTCCGCGCCGGAACCGGAGCGGAGTCGCTGCGCGAGATCATCGCGACGGTCGAGCTCAATGCCCTGCAGGACAACCTCGGCAAGGAGCGGGAGGAGTCCAGCGGCCAGAAGCTGAAGAAGATCATGAAGCGCATCAAGCTGATCAGCTCGCTCATGCAGTCCAGCATCAAGCCGGAGTGGATGATCCTCACCCGCCTGCCCGTGATCCCGCCGGACCTCCGCCCGATGGTCCAGCTGGACGGCGGACGCTTCGCCGCGTCGGACCTCAACGACCTCTACCGTCGCGTCATCAACCGCAACAACCGCCTCAAGAAGCTGATGTCCATCGGCGCCCCGGAAGTGATCTGCCGCAACGAGAAGCGCATGCTCCAGGAAGCCGTCGACACGCTCCTCAATAACAGCGCCCGCGCCGGCAAGACGCTCTTCACCGCGGGCGACCGCCGCAAGCTCCGCTCCCTCTCCGACATGTTGAAGGGCAAGCAGGGCCGCTTCCGCCAGAACCTCCTCGGCAAGCGCGTGGACTACTCCGGCCGCTCCGTTATCGTGGTCGGCCCCAAGCTGCGCGTGAACCAGTGCGGCCTCCCGAAGGAAATGGCCATGAAGCTCTTCAAGCCGTTCGTCATCGGCACCATCATCCGCCGCGAACTCGCGCACAACGTGAAGTCCGCCGAGCGCCTGGTGCAGGACGGCACGAAGGAGGTGTGGGACATCCTCGAGGAAGTGATCAAGGACAAGTTCGTGCTCCTCAACCGCGCGCCGACGCTGCACCGCTTGGGCATCCAGGCGTTCCGGCCGCAGCTCGTGGAAGGCCTGGCCATCCAGCTCCATCCGCTGGTCTGCGCCGCCTTCAACGCCGACTTCGACGGCGACCAGATGGCCGTCCACGTCCCCCTCTCCGTGAAGGCGCAGGAGGAGGCCCTGACCCTCATGAACGCCGCGCAGAACGTGCTGAAGCCCTCCGCCGGCGAACCGATCATCAACCCGATCCAGGACATGGTGCTCGGCGCGTACTTCCTCACCCGCGTCCATGCCGGCAAGAAGGGGGAGGGAATGGTATTCGGGTCCCCGGACGAAGCGATGCTGGCGCACGCGCAGGGCGTGGTGCACTTGCAGGCGAAGATCAAGGTGCGCGTCCAAGCCCCCACCCCCGACCCCTCCCCCGAGGGGAGAGGGGAGACGGAAATCATCGAAACGTCCGTCGGGCGCCTGCGCTTCCAGGAGATCGTCCCCAAGGAGCTCGGCCTGATCAACAAGACCATGAAGAAGAAGGACCTCTCCGACCTCATCGCCACCACGCTCGAGTTGTGCGGCCGGGAGGAGACGGTGGCGTTCGCGGACCGCGTCAAGGACATCGGCTTCGAGTACGCCACGGTGTCGGGCATCTCCATCGCCGCCACCGACATCGTCATCCCGGGCGACCGCAAGAAGCAGCTGGAAGAAGCCAACGAGAAGATCCGCAACATCAACAACTTCTACTGGAAGGGCCTCATGACGGGGGATGAACGGTACGGCCACGCCATCCGCATCTGGAGCCAGACGAAGAACGAAGTCACGACGTCCATGATCCGCGACTTCATGAAGTACGAGGAGAACGACATCACGTACGTCATCGACTCCGGCGCCCGCGGCAACTGGGGACAGGTGACGCAGCTCGCCGGCATGAAGGGCCTCGTCGCCAACCCGTCGGGACGCACGATCGAACTCCCGGTCCAGAGCAACCTGCGCGACGGCTTCTCCGTGCTCGAGTACTTCATCGCCACGCACGGAGGACGCAAGGGAAAGTCCGACACCGCCCTGAAGACCGCCGAAGCCGGCTACCTCACGCGCCGTCTCGTCGACGCGGTGCAGGACGTGATCATCCGCGAAGTGGATTGCCGGTCCGAAGGCGGCCACCGCGTCACCCGCGAGGAGTCCGAGCGCATCGGCGAGAAGTTCGAGATCCGCATCTTCGGCCGTACGCTGGCGAAGGACGTCAAGCAGGACGGGAAGACGGTGGCCAAAGAAGGGACGCAGATCGACAACGACCTGATCGCGCGCTTCAAGGAGAAGGGCGTGAACGAGGTGGAGCTGCGCTCCGTCATGACCTGCAGGACGAGGGGCGGCATCTGCGTGAAGTGCTACGGCCGCGACCTTGGCAACAACAAGACCGTGCAGATCGGCACGCCGGTCGGCATCATCGCCGCCCAGTCCATCGGCGAGCCGGGCACCCAGCTCACCATGCGCACCTTCCACATGGGAGGCGTCGCCGACACCGCGGACATCACGCAGGGTCTCACCCGCGTCGAGGAACTCTTCGAGGCGCGCAATCCCCGCACGCCCGCCACGCTCTCCGACATCGCCGGACGGGTGAAGGTGTCCCACGCCGGCGGCAAGACCGTCGTCCAGGTGATCGCCGAGACGCCGGGCGAGGACACGTACTACATCCCTTCCGGGTACCTGGTGATCGCGAAGAAGGGGGAAGAGCTCAAGGAGCGCGCCGTGCTTGCCAAGTCCACCTCCGACAAGTCCACGATCAAAGTGGGCATCGCGGGCGAGGTCATCTCCATCGACCGCGGCATCGTGAAGCTCCGCCACGGCGAGAGCCAGGAACGTTCGTACGAGTTCGGCCCCCGCGAGTCGCTCCTGGTGAAGACCGGGCAGGTCGTGGAGGGCGGACAGGCGCTCAACGTCGGGCACTACAACCTGCAGGAATTGCTGGAGAAGAAGGGGCCGTACGCCGTCCAGAAGTACATCGTCACCGAAGTGCAGCACATCTACGCTTCGCAGGGGCAGACCATCAATGACAAGCACCTGGAGATCATCGTGAAGAAAATGTTCTCCAAGGTCCGCATCATCGACTCCGGCGACACGAAGTTCCTGCCGGGCGAGACGGTGGACATCGGCGAACTGCAGTACGAGAACGACCAGGCCCGCAAGACCGTCAAGGACGGCAAGGAAGCCACCTACGAGCAGCTGCTGCTCGGCATCACGCGCGTCGCCCTCGCCACGGATTCCTGGCTGGCCGGCGCCTCCTTCCAGGAGACGATCCGCGTCCTCGTCGAGGCCGCCACCACCCGCCGCGTCGACATGCTCCAGGGCCTCAAGGAGAACGTCATCATCGGGCGCCTCATCCCCACCGGGGAGGTCTACCGCAAGCGGTATCTGCTTGAAACGGAGGGGATCGTCGAGGAGGACACGGTACCCGTTCCCGTCGACGATGACGGCGAAAGCGACGCCTAAAACCGCGTTATCCAGCCTTTACTTCCCTTCTTTCTCCCTTTACCATCCTTCGGCCCATCGCGCCCTGTCGGGCGCTCGGTCCTCAGGACAAGTCCTTCGGCTCCATCCCTGCGTCAACGTCCCTGCGTTCTCACTCCTAATCTCTAATCCCTAATCCCCAGTCAATGCCTACCGTCAATCAGCTCATCCGCAAGCCCCGCAAGCAGAAGCGACGCAAGTCCAAGGCGCCGGCGATGCAGACCGCCTGGAACGCCCTCACGATGCGCGACATCAAGCTGCCCCACGGCTCGCCCTTCAAGCGCGGCGTGTGCGTGAAGGTCACCACCATGACGCCCAAGAAGCCGAACTCCGCCCTCCGCAAGATCGCCCGCGTGCGCCTCTCCAACGGATACGAGGTGAAGGCCTACATCATGGGGGAAGGGCACAACCTGCAGGAACACTCCGTCGTGCTCGTGCGCGGCGGCCGCGTGAAAGACCTTCCGGGCGTGCGTTACCACATCATCCGCGGCATCCTGGACACGGAAGGCGTCCGCGACCGCAAGCAGGGCCGTTCCCGTTACGGCGCCAAGCGGCCGAAATAGGTGGTAGGTAGTAGGTGGTAGGTTGTAGGTTCCTCCCATTGCTGCCATTCGTCCCATCCCTACAACCTACAAGCTACCCCCTACAGCCTCCTCTGATTCCCTCTCTACCCCCACCATGGCCCGTCCGATCAAAGCATACGTCCCCCAAGGCTCCGATCCGCTCCTCGAGAAGTTCATCAACTGCCTGATGCTCCGCGGCAAGAAGTCCGTCGCGCGCCGCATCTTCGCCGACACGCTCGACGTCATCAAGACGCGCACCAAGGATGCGCCCATGGAAGTGTTCTCCAAGGCGCTGCTCAACGTGACGCCGCTCGTGGAAGTCCGTCCCAAGCGCGTGGCCGGTTCGGTGTACCAGGTGCCGGTGGAAGTCCCGCCCAAGCGCCAGGTCGCCCTCTCCATCCGCTGGATCCTCTCCGCCGCCCGCGCGCGCAAGGGCGTGCCCATGGCGCACAAGCTCGCGCTGGAGCTCCTCGACGCCTCCGCCGACCAGGGCGCCGCCATCAAGAAGAAGCAGGACGTGCTGAAGATGGCACAGGCGAATAAGGCGTTTGCTCACTTGGCGAAGTAATCAATCAGGTCTACCCATGTGCCACCCCGGCGTAGCGCAGCGGAGCCGAATGTTTTGCGTCAGCGCTGATTTGAGGAATTCGCATCCCCAAGCCCCGTTCAGGCATTGAAAAAATTGCCGATAAGCGGTATAATAATAGGAATTCCACAAACACCCATGCCCAAGAAGAACAATCCCATTGAGATTCCCCAAGAGTTACCTCCGGGGGAGCGAAAGCGCGCGCAGATCGTGGCGGAGCACCTGAGTCCCGCCGATCGGGAGGAGTTCTTTCGTGAGCTGCAGGCATGTGCGGATACCATTCGTCCAGAACTGGAGGAGCAGAATTCGCGCATGGATCGGTTGCTGCACATGGCAGGGGAAATGGAGGCGAATGTGCGCAAGACGGAGCGGGCATTCGACGAGGAGCGGCAGCAGGCTGCGGATATGACCACCGTCGAAGAACGTATGGAGAAATCTGAAGATGGAGCAATCCAGCAATCATTTTCCACCGCACTCTAACCAGTCATTATGCCAGAAGCTTTACCATCCGACGGCTCGGTCCACAGAGTGGGGGAGTGGACGAATCCGCAGGAACAACGTACCTACCAAGGACGGAATTTGCGGCCAGGTTTTGGAATCGGACCTGATGGGACGCCGACTTCCAATCAAGATCTTTTGGCGCCGAAACGTGCGGAAATGTTCTGGGCGAAGGCCGAAGAGGCGCAGAGGGTTTTCAATGGATTGGTGTACAAGACCGAAGCTCTGATCAAAGCGCTTCCTCCCGGAGACCGGAAAACGAAGATGACGGAAGATTTCCAGCATTTCTACATGGAAGGGGCTGCTTGTATACGGGGTATCGATTCAATCAAACTCGGCGCATTGCGAAATACCATCGATCAATTCCAGATGAAAGTAGAACATAATGAGAAAGTCATAGCAGGACTTGCTGCTGCATATAGAGAACAGACCGACGAAAAGAATACGGATTTTCAGCGGGCTATGGCATGGCGGAAGAAGTTCGGGGACAGTCCCAAGGAGAATGTAAAGCGGATGATTGAGAAGCAGGTCGTCGCGAAAGGAGGCGCTTTGATGTCGAGCGCGACCGCAGAACTCAATTTCCTGAATCAGAATTTGGACAGTCTGCGGCGGGTTCGCGTCACGCAGCTCCGGGGGTATCGGACGGAGATTGTCCGGCAGTATGCCGAAATCCTGAAGAGCGGAAAGAATAATGCCGATCTCATGCAATTGTCCGATGAGGAATTACAGGATCTTCTGGAGAATTACAGCCCTGATGAGTTGAACGATTCAGAGCGAATGGCAACACTGGCTGACACTCCTGAGAAAGTGAAAACAGAGAAAGAACAAGAGATGAAAGGCATCCTGGGTAAGGTAAGTGGCACCTATGACGTATCACTCGATGATGCGCGGAAGGATTGGACGGTTCTCACGGAACTGTTGAAGTTCTACAGGCTGACCGACAAGACACAGAAGAAGAGTGAAGAGCTCCAGGCTGCAGTGGAGAAAGTGCAGGGAAAGATCAATGAACTGGAATTCCAGCAGGAGCAGACGCAGACCGGTAAGGCTGAACAAGCGTTCATCAAGGATCCGAACCCGGAGACGGCGCAGCATCTCGTCCGCGTCGTGGCTGCCGAGAGAACTTTGCGGAATGGGCGTAAGCTTCCTAAAGTTGATGGAAGAGAAACAAGTCTCAAGGCATTGGAAGACAACGCACAGAAGTATCTGGATGCATCAGAAGCGAGACGGAATTCAGCCAAAGAGATCCTGGCATGCGTGAAGAAAAAAACAGTGAGCAATGCGGATTTGGCGGAGCATCAGAAGGCGCTCAACGAAGCATCGAAGGTGTACGCGGAGTACCTTCCATCGGATCCGAAGGCGAGGAAGGTTATGATCGAACGGCAGGAGCAGGAATCGTCAAATTTGGTTGTGAAAGTGAATGCGGCATTGGAGAAACAGAAAGCGCCATTCCGCATGAAGGTGGATAAGGGGCACTATGATTGGGAGCTGGTCGATAAGGGGGTTGCGCAGCGAATGAATCTGGCGATGCAGGAATTGGGAACAACCGTAAAGGGGATTCCCGGCGATGAGGATCCGGAGGCGATGAAGAAATGTATAGATACCCCGCTCACGGCCGCCAATAAGCCGGTGAGTGATCTCCTGCGGTCACTGCCCGGTGCGCAGGATCGGTACCTTATGCCGCGACTCAATGGGAAAGAGGGTATGAACAAAACGCTGCGGGATCGACATTATGAAATCACGTGGAACAATGACAAGCAGGCGTTGGATCTAGTGAATCGCACGGAAGTTGCCACGAGGATGGCGAAGGGCGTGCGCAAGGAGTACGAGATGATGGGCGATTCCCAGCGCGTGTTGCGGAATACGGCTGATGCGGTCCGGAACGCCAGCACTCCCCCGAAGAGAGGGGATGTGGTGGCAGTCTCACGCAAATTCGTGGGCGATTTGGAGCGGGTATCCAAGAAGATGAAGGATCCGGAGTGGCAGGATCACCTTGCAGATCTCCCCGCAAAGGAGCGAGAAGAGATGCAGCTCTACCGGCGCTATGTGGAGACGGCTCTGCCGCAGGCGGAAGCTGCCGTGCAGTTGGTTGTGGAAATCAATCCGGTAACAGATAAGGATGCAATGGGGCGATTGAATCATCTCTGGGGCGAACTGGAGAAGATGCCCCGCACCGACGCGCAGCTGGGCAGAGAGGCCGAGGAACAGTGGAACGAGCTGACGCAGCGAAATCTCGCTCTTGCAACGGCCAACGTTCACTCCATTGATTATCATCGGAAAGTCTTTGCCGGCTTGAAAGCAGAGAGGGATTTCTTGGGCCACAACAGAGGCGTGCTCGATCGGAACAAGGTAGAAGAGCGGCTGAAGAGTATCAATGCATCGTTGCGGGTGGCGGCGGGCAATGCGGAGAAGGAGAGGAAGGCTGATGCGGCAATTATTGCCAAGCACAAAGAAGCACAACCCGCTGTGGACACCGCGAAACGGGCAACGGAAGCAGCGAAGATACAGTGGGAACAGGCACTGCAGCAGAAGGAGCCGGGCAAAATTGAGAAGGCCCGCAAGCAGTATGTCGCGGGGCTCGCGACTGAAGCGGCGACCATCCGGGAGCAGGCAGAGTTCTTGGATAAACGGAAACTAAATAATGATCTTACACCGTATCAGGTGGCGCTGCGCCGACTCAATTGGGTGTTGGTGGAGTTGAAAGACCGCCGCACCATGCCGGAGCGGAGAGCGGCAAACGTGCCGGATATGACTGATGCTTCCAAAGCAGTGGAGACTGCGATTGCCGGGTTGGCACCTCAGCAATGGCAGGCATTGCCGCTCACTGAGCGACCCAAGATACTTGAGAAGACGGAACGTGTGTTGCGACAGGCGAACGGAGAGCTAGCTTTCGCGGCTTCCCTGGGTTTCGATGTGCAAAAGCCGGATGATACCGGCTTCCGGATCTATAAGGCGTTGCAGACGCAACGTGACACGCTCAAGAAAGCATTCGAATCCATTGCCACAACCGAAGCGAGGGCGGAACAGCAGGCGAAAGAAAAATTGGAAAAGCAGTTATCGACCGCAGGAATGATGCTCTATGACACCTCTGATCCTCGTGCCATCCGGTATGATTCGTATCGTGAGGTGCAAAAGGGATTTTCGGAGGCCAAGCAGGCAGTGGATGCGATGCGGAAAAATCTGGTGTGGATGAATGACATGAAGGGCGTATACGTCGTTCTCGCGGACCAGAAGCAACGAGTCGGAGTTCTGCCATCCGGCCCGAACGGAGAGAAGTTTATCGCCATCAGGGCGTCGGAAACGCTAGAGCAGATGCAGGACACCATTCTTCGTGCGTTGCAGCAGATGAGGAGCCAGCCGTAAGAATGCAAAGTATGGAGAGGAAGGAATACATGCATCTTTCTGGAAGGCATTTTGCGTACTTCCGGATCTGAATGAAGAAAAATTTCAGTGGAGACCCTTGACCATCTTCCAAAAATCAGTATAATACTTGCACAGTTTTTCCAATATCCATACCCACATTTCCATCATGCAGTCATCGAAGCCCACGACGCTCTCCCTGGACGACCTCTCGCTCTGGTTGTGCGAGAAGGGACCGATTCGCGAGCTGGTGGAAATAGAATTCGATATCGCCCTCGACGAAGCGGCCCGCGATGGCGCGCCCGTTTCCGATCCCGCGTTGGTGCGGGAGATGCACGAGCGGGTGGTGCCGGCGGTGTTCCTGGAACTCCTGGACGGGAAGCGGGTGGTGGGGAAGAAGGGCGGCACGTTTTTCCTTTCGCTGGAGGGGCAGCGCGAGCTTCGGCGCCTGATGGTGGAACACATGACGACGTTCCTCGTTTCCCGGCGTCCCATCAATGCCCTGCCCGACCGTCGCGGGAACGAGCTGACGGCGTTCCATCCGTGTCCCATGCTGGTTCCCGCCTTTCGCGGCTTCCGGACGCTGCTTCGGCGCTTCCTCTCGCCGTAAAGACGGGCGGGTAATCCGTTTGCAGTCCAAAGCCCTTTCCTGTAAAGTTTCGCCGCTTTGGATGCAGACAGGTTTCCCTTCCAGCATCCGACGGTTGGGTGTGTTCTTTTGGGAATAATCCGCACCTATCCTCACCCTTATCCTTCACCTCCCCGGAACCATGGATCTCCAGAACGTCCGCAATATCGGCATCATCGCCCACATCGATGCCGGCAAGACGACCACGACCGAGCGTTTCCTGTATTACACCGGCCGCGTCCACAAGATCGGCGAGGTGCACGAGGGCGAGGCGACCATGGACTGGATGGAGCAGGAGCGCGAGCGCGGCATCACCATCACGTCCGCCGCCACGCAGTGCCACTGGAAGACGAAGCAGAAGGACGGCTCCGAATTGGATACGACCATCAACATCATCGATACTCCCGGGCACGTGGACTTCACGGCCGAAGTGGAGCGCTCGCTGCGCGTCCTGGACGGCGGCGTCGTCGTCTTCGACGGATCCCAGGGCGTGGAACCGCAGTCCGAGACGGTGTGGCGCCAAGCCGACAAGTACCATGTCCCGCGCCTCGCCTTCATCAACAAGATGGACAAGATCGGCGGCAACTTCTACATGTCCATCGACAGCATCTTCGACCGCCTCTCCAAGAACGCGGTGGCCATCCAGCTGCCCATCGGCGCGGAGGGCGATTTCTCCGGCATCATCGACATCATCAAGCAGAAGGCCTACACCTTCGAGGGCAAGAACGGCGAGATCATCAAGGAAATTCCGATCCCGGAGGACATGAAGAACCAGGTCCTGGAGTACCGCCTGACCCTCATGGAGAAGGTGGCGGAGAACAGCACCGACGAGCTGATGGACGCCTTCCTGCAGAACAGCGCGCTCACGGACGAGCAGATCGTGCAGGGGTTGCGCGTCGCCACGGTCTCGAACAGGCTCTATCCCGTACTCTGCGGTTCGTCCCTCCAGAACATGGGCACGCAGCTGGTGCTGGACGCCGTCGTGGCGTACCTGCCCTCGCCGCTCGACCTGCCGCCCGTCAAAGGGAAGAACCCCAACAACGACCAGGAGGAAGAGCGCAAGGGGGAGAACGGCGAGCCCATGACGGCCCTCGCCTTCAAGGTCGCCACGGATCCCTTCGTGGGCAGGCTCACCTTCATCCGCGTCTACTCCGGCGTGCTCAAGTCCGGCAGCTACGTGCTCAACAGCCGTTCGGGCAACAAGGAACGCATCGGTCGCCTCGTACGCCTCCACGCCAACTCCCGCCAGGAGATCGAGCAGATCGAGGCCGGCGACATCGGCGCGGTGATCGGCCTGAAGGACACGCGCACGGGCGACACCATCTGTGACGATGCCAAGCCCATCCGCCTCGAATCCATCACGTTCGCGGAACCGGTCATCCAGCTCGCCGTCGAGCCCAAGACGAAGGCCGACCAGGAAAAGATGGGCATCGCGCTCCAGAAGCTGGTGGAGGAGGATCCCACGCTCCGCGTGCGCACTGACGATGAGACCGGACAAACGATCCTCGCGGGCATGGGCGAACTGCACCTGGACATCATCATCGACCGCATGAAGCGCGAATTCAAAGTGGAAGCGAACGTCGGCAAGCCCCAGGTGGCGTACCGCGAGACGATCCAGAAGGAAATCGAGCACGAGGAGAAGTACATCAAGCAGTCGGGCGGCCGCGGCCAGTACGGCCACGTCGTCTTCACGCTCCGGCCGCTGGAACCGGGCAAGGGCTACGTCTTCACGAACAGCGTCGTGTCCGGACGCATCCCGAAGGAATTCATCACCCCCTGCGACCGCGGGTTCCAGGAAGGCATGAGCCGCGGCATCCTCGCCGGGTATCCGGTGGTGGACGTGGAGGTGGACCTCACCGACGGTTCCTACCACGACGTGGACTCCAACGAATTCGCGTTCAAGATGTGCGCGTCCATCGGGTTCCAAGCCGCCGCCAGGAAAGCCGATCCGGTGATCCTCGAACCGATCATGAAGGTGGAAGTGGTCACGCCCGAGCAGTTCTTCGGCGACATCATGGGCGACATCAACGCCCGCCGCGGCCTGATCCTCGGCACGTCCGAGCGCGGCACGGCGAAGGTCATCGAGGCGAACGTCCCGCTCTCCGAAATGTTCGGCTACGCGACCGACATGCGTTCCATGACCCAGGGCCGCGCGAGCTACTCCATGGAGCCGTCCCACTACGCCAAGGTCCCGAAGCACAAGGCGGAGGAGGTCATCGCGGAACGGACGGGCGGGAAGTGAGCCCTTCTTCAAGCCATGCAGCAAGCCGTAGTAAGCCATGTAGCCGCACCCCTTCGTGGGTGCGGTTTTAGTGTCACATCTTCTTCACCGCCCCTTCCGCCTCCTTCAACTTTCGCTGCAACAGGCGCAGGCAGAGCTTGTTGATTCGGAGCAATTCCCCGGAATGCCGTTCCAGGATCGCGTGCGGTTCCTCCGTGGCGAGGAAGAGATTGCGAACCACGACCGGTGTCTCCCCGTGCAGCCGCAGCAGCCGGTCGCGCGTCGCCGCGTCCAGGAGACCGTGTTCCAGCGCGGCCCCGAACAGTTCCGTATCGGGTACCACGGCCGGAAGCAGACGCTCGGGGTGCAGGAGGAGCCGGTACAGGAATCGGTCGCCCGCGGATCCCTCCATTGCCACCGCCTCCTCCTGCGCCGCCAGCCACAGCCCTTTGCGGAGGACCAAGTGGATTTGGTGCAGGGAGAGGTACGATGATTCCACGAAGTATCCCTCCCGGTGGGCCTTCGCCGCATGCATCAGCCACGGCTTCTGGATCTCGACGAACGAGGCCATGGAGAGCAGCGTCTCCTGCAGGCGCGAGAGCGCTTTTGATCGCAGGGCCTTCACATCCGTTTCCAAGAGTGCCATCCGATCATTCTAGGTCGCCCTTTTTCCGTTCTCCAGCATCTGCCCGAGATTCCGTTATTATGTTTATGGAAGATATATTCGTCTCCCGTCAATTGTCACAATGTGGTAGGACAGTAATACTGAGACTCCTTCCTCTCCCTATGCCCACCAAGAAACGTTTCACCGACGACAGCTACCGCAAGGAACCCTGGTTCCGTGCGCTCTGCTCAGCCTTCCTCTCCTGCAAGAATGAAGAAGAGATGGGCAGCCTCTTGCGGGATATCGGCACCCTCTCCGAATTGCAATCATGGGGAGAGCGCCTGGAGGTGGCAAAGCTCCTCGTGCAGGGGTGGAGCTATCGGGAAGTGGCGCGGAGGACGGGAGCGAGCACCACCACGGTTACCCGCGTTGCGCGGTTCATCGAGAATGGGGAGGGAGGATATCGCAAAATCCTCCACGCCCATCGGCACCACCGCACACAAACAACCGTTAAAACCAGAGACAATACAAACAACATCAATACAAGTTCAGCCCTTACAGAAAACAAAAAGTCTGAACAAATTTCTATCCTTCATAAGTATCTGCACCGGAAGCAGTCCCCTTCTTCCCATGAGTGATGAAGCAGTCCATCACCGGTGGATGCAGGAATGTCTTCGTATCGCGGGAGAGGCAAGAAAGAATGTAGGAAATGGTGCTATGGCAGGGGCTGTACTCGTTCATGAGAACAAAATAATTGCACAAGGAGTTCATCGTGGATTTGGGCAGGTGCATGCGGAGCGGGATTTGCTGCTCAGCTTCGGCGAGGAGATCCCTTCCGGTGCCATCCTGTACGTCAATCTCGAGCCGTGCTGCCATCAGGGAAAAACGCCGCCGTGCACGGACATCATCCTGGAGCGGGGAGTGAAGCGGGTGTGTTTCGGCATGCGGGATCCGGATTCGCGTGTGTCGGGGAAAGGGATTGAGGTCTTGCGGTCGGCGGGTGTCGAAGTCATCGGGCCGACGGCGCGTGCGTCCTGTGAGCGTTTCAACAGGGGATTCGTCTCCGTGCGGACGAAGGGGAGGCCGTGGGTGACGCTGAAGAAGGCGATGACGAAGGACGGACGGATCGCAAACGAAGACGGCTCGACATTGAAGATTACGAGCGAGGAGCAGGACTGCTGGGCGCATACTTTTCTCCGTTCGCGCCACGATGCCATTCTCGTCGGCGCGGAAACGGTGGTGCGGGATGATCCGAAGCTTGATGTGAGGCGGGCATCAGCCCCCTTCCCCCAAGCTCTTCCCCCCGCCGTTCCCTCATCCCCTGACCCCTTCCCCCACGGGGGGAAGGGGAACACGGAAGAATGGCCTGATCCCTATTCGAAGATTCCCGTCCATGCCTCCGTCCTGCACCATGCGCGGAAAATGAGAAAGAACCCTACGCCGGCGGAACTGAAGCTCTGGGAGGAATTACGTGATAACAAATTGGGATGCTGGTTCCGCAGGCAACATCCCATCGGCTGTTACATCCTGGATTTCTACTGTAATGACTTTCGCCTGGGCATCGAGATTGACGGCTCCATCCATGATGATCCGGAGCAACGAAAGCAGGACGAGGAGAGGACGGCAGCGCTTGAGGAGATCAAGGATGTGACGTTGCTGCGCTTTTCGAACGATCAGGTACTTCAGGATCTCCCCGCCGTTCTCCAAACAATAAAAGAACAATTAACAAAAGCCCCTCCCCTTATGGGGGAGGGGATGGGGGTGAGGGAAAAAGAGGGACGAGCAGGGCCGGAGGTAACAACACACAATACCTATCAACCTTGGCGCATCATCCTCGATCCTAGTCTACGTATCCCGTTGGATGCACAGGTTGTCACGGACGAAGCCCGTACGGAAACGATCATCATCACGGACGCGTCGCGCGCGGGAAGCGAAACGGCGGAGCTCTTACGAGGGAGGGGAGTGCGCGTCTTCGGCGTCCCGGCGAGCGGCGGACGCTTCGACCTGCCGTCCCTCTGGCGCGTCCTCACGACGCCGACGGAGGATTTTCACGGTCTCACGAGCATCCTGGTGGAAGGAGGCGCGCGGACATGGCAGATATGTATGGACGCAGGAGTCGTGGATGAAGAGATCATGCTTATCGGTTCCTGAAAATCATTTCGCGAATCCCTGTACGAACTTCCACGTGCGGACGAGGATTGTCTCGGTCATCGGGAGATTGCCGGTGGCGGCATAACGTTCCACCGCTTTCGCGAAGACGGCACCCTTGGCCGCGACGGCTTTGAGGGCTGCGGGGCGCTTGTCCAGGACGAGGCCGAACTTGCCCGCGCCAAGCGTGCAGCGTCCTTCGAAATGTTCGCCGAGCACGGAGCCGCCGAAGTAGCGGATCGACTGGCCGACGTGGCTCGTGGTGCGCTTGAGGAGTCCGTTCCATGCGGCAGCGGGCGCGCCGCCTGTGAAGAGCAGGTAGAACGGTTTCCCGTTCAGGGCGCCTTTTGCTTTCCGTTCGTCCATGGCGAAGCTTCCCATCCTGTCCAAAAGGTTTTTCAGATGCGCGGGTACGGAGAAGTTCCATACCGGTGAAGCGATGACGATGCCGTGCACCTCTTTCATCCGCTTCTCGATCCCCGGGAAATCATCCGAGACAGGTGCGGCGGGATCGTAATGCTTCAGGCTGAATTGTTCGAGTGTGACGGCCTTCAGGCGGATCTTTTCCACGATCGCATCGTTCATCCGCTGTTTGATTCCCGCAAGGAAAGCGTCGGCGAGCGTGTCGCTGTTGCTGGGCTCGTTCATACCGGCGACGAGGGCGAGAATCTTCATGGAGACGAGCGTACCAGCTTTCCCGATGCCGGCCCGTGTGCGGAAGGGAGAGAACAAAAATTTTGCTTTGCACGAGGTTGCGGAATGTGTCGGCACGGACGATTTTTCGCCTGTGGAAAAGTCGATTTGAACAGGGTTCTCCGCTCGGGTATCGTCAGCCTCCTGCATACGCGACGAAGTGCTTGACCCTCTCCATCGCTCACAATATCTTGTGTTGTTGTACGCCCCATGGGGCGACAGGTTGTGTTCCCCCTTGTTCTCATGAATCCTTCTTCGTCCTCACCCTCCCGCTCTTCCCATCCGGAGGAGGCCATATTGCCCCTGTCCGCGGATGAGCACGCCGAGGGTGAATCGCATCGGGGGAAGGGTCTCTCGATCCCGCGCGTCTTCACGACGCCGGGCAACGACCCGCTGGAGGAAGTGCGGTACGAGAAGCGCACGAGCCGCATCGTGAACACGGACGGCTCCGTGGTGTTCGAGATGGAGGGCGCGGAGATCCCCGCCGACTGGAGCCAGGTGGCCACCGACATCATGGTGAGCAAGTACTTCCGCAAGGCGGGCGTGCCGCAGTACGACGAGAAGGGGAACGTGGTCATGGACGCGAAGGGCAACGTGGTGACCGGCCCGGAGCGGAGCGTCCGGCAAGTGGTGCGGCGCCTGGCGGGATGCTGGCGTTTCTGGGGCGAGAAAGAAGGGTACTTCGAGACGGCGCAGGACGCGCAGGCGTTCGAGGACGAGCTATCCTCCATGCTCGTGCACCAGATGGCCGCTCCCAACAGCCCGCAGTGGTTCAACACGGGTCTCCACCATGCCTACGGCATCACGGGGCCGGCGCAGGGTCATTACTACTGCGATCCGAAGACGGGCGACGTGAAGAAGAGCGAGGACGCCTACACGCACCCGCAGCCGCACGCCTGCTTCATCCAGTCCGTCCGCGACGACATGGTCAACGAGGGTGGCATCATGGATTTGTGGACCCGGGAGGCGCGCCTCTTCAAGTTCGGCTCCGGCACGGGCACCAACTTCTCGCAGCTGCGCGGCTCCGCGGAGCCCCTCTCGGGCGGCGGACGCAGTTCCGGCCTGATGAGCTTCCTGAAGATAGGGGACCGCGCGGCGGGCGCCATCAAGTCCGGCGGCACCACGCGGCGCGCGGCGAAAATGGTGTGCCTGGACCTGGATCATCCGGACATCGAGGAGTTCATCAACTGGAAGGTCAACGAAGAGAAGAAAGTCGCGGCCCTGGCCAAGGCGGGCTACGACACGGATTTCAACGGCGAGGCGTACCTGACGGTGTCCGGCCAGAACAGCAACAACTCCGTGCGCATGCCGCACGGCTTCTTCGAGGCGGTGGAGAAGGACGGCGAGTGGCACCTGTACTGGCGCACGGAGCTGCGAAAAGCGGCGCAGGAAGGACGGGCGCCGCAGTCGGCCAAGACGCTCAAGGCGCGCGCCTTGTGGGACCAGATCGCCTACGCGGCCTGGGCCTGCGCCGATCCCGGCGTGCAGTACGACACGACGATCAACGACTGGCACACGTGCCCCGCGGACGGACGCATCAACGCGTCCAACCCGTGCTCGGAGTACATGTTCCTGGATGACACCGCCTGCAACCTGGCCTCGCTCAATCTCCTGAAATTTTTCGATGAGGAGCACGGGACATTCGACGTGGAGAAGTTCAAGCATGCGGCCCGCCTCTGGACCATCGTCCTGGAGATCTCGGTGCTGATGGCGCAGTTCCCGAGCCGGGAGATCGCGCGGCTGAGCTACGAGTTCCGCACGCTCGGCCTCGGCTACGCCAACCTCGGCGCCATGCTCATGCGCATGGGCATCCCCTATGATTCCCCGAAGGGCCGCGCCATCTGCGCGGCGATCACGGCCATCATGACGGGCGAGTCGTATGCCATGTCGGGGGAAATGGCGCGGTCGCTCGGCGCGTTCGCGGGATTCGCCCGCAACCGGGACCACATGCTGCGCGTGATCCGCAACCACCGCCGCGCCGCGTACGACACGCCGGTGCGGGAGTATGAGGGGCTGCACGTGACGCCCGTGGGCATCGACCGGCAGGTGTGCCCGTCCGAGTTGCTCACGGCCGCCAAGGAAGCGTGGGACCGCGCGCTGGCGCTGGGCGAGGAGCACGGCTACCGCAACGCGCAGGTGACCGTCATCGCCCCCACGGGGACGATCGGCCTCCTCATGGACTGCGACACGACCGGCGTGGAGCCGGATTTCGCGCTCGTGAAGTTCAAGAAGCTCGCGGGCGGCGGTTACATGAAGATCGCGAACCAGTCCGTCGCGCCCGCGCTGCACAAGCTCGGCTACGGCGAGACGCAGGTATGGGACATCATGAAGTACGTGATGGGCGCCCTCAGCCTGGAGGGCGCGCCGCACGTCAACCGCGCCGCGTTGCTGGAGAAGGGCTTCACCGCCGAGGACATCGCGAAGGTGGAGAAGACGCTGCCGCAGGTGTTCGACCTCTCCTTCGCCTTCACGCGTTGGACGCTGGGCGACGCGACATTGCAGCGCCTGGGGTTCACGAAGGAGCAGATCGACAAGCCGACGTTCCAGGTCCTGCCGGCGCTGGGATTCACCGCCGCACAGATCGAGGAGGCGAACGTGTACGTCTGCGGCCGCATGACCGTGGAGGGCGCGCCGCTCCTCAAGCCGGAGCACCTGCCCGTCTTCGATTGTGCCAACCGCTGCGGGAAGATCGGCAAGCGCTTCATTTCGGCCGAAGGCCACATCCGCATGATGGCCGCGTCGCAGCCCTTCATCTCGGGCGCGATTTCCAAGACCATCAACCTCCCCAACGAGGCGACGGTGGAGGACATGAAGAGCGCGTACTTCCTCTCCTGGAAATTGGGCATCAAAGCGAATGCGCTCTATCGCGACGGGAGTAAGCTGAGCCAGGTGCTGAGCAACAAGTCCGACAAGGCCGAAGAAAAAGCGGAGAAAGTGGTGGAGAAGATCGTGGAGAAACTGGTCATCAAGGAGGTGCCGCGCCGCCGCAAGCTCCCCGAGGAGCGCATGGCCATCGCGCACAAGTTCACGATCGCGGGCCATGAGGGCTACATCCACGTGGGCATGTACGAAGACGGGACGCCGGGCGAGATTTTCATCAAGATGGCCAAGGAAGGATCCATGCTTTCGGGCGTCATGGATACGCTCGCGCTCAGTCTCTCCATGAACCTGCAGTACGGCGTGCCGCTGGAGGTGCTGGTGGAGAAGCTCGTGAACACGCGCTTCGAGCCGATGGGCATGACGGGCAACAAGGAGATCCCGATGGTGAAGAGCATCATGGACTACCTGGGCCGCTGGCTGGCGCTCAAATTCATGACGAAGGACCAGGCCAAGCGCTTCCACAACGGCGATCTGGTGGAGAAGGCCTACGCGGAGGGCAGCAAGAGCAAGAGCGCCTTCGCGATGCGTCTCCACGTGATCGACGAGGGCTCGCCCGTGGGGCATCTGGACCTGGGGACGATGGTGGAGGAGAAGACGAAGAAGGAGATGGACGCGGCGGTGGAGCAGGTCGTCGAGAGCCCCAGCAAAACGGCGCAGGCGAAGCTCCAAGGATTCACCGGCTCGCAGTGCTCGGGGTGCGGCAGCATGAAAATGAAGCGCAACGGTTCCTGTGAAGTCTGCCTGGATTGCGGCGCGACGAGTGGGTGCAGTTGAGCATGTCTGATTTCTTCTTTCTTTCCAGGGCGGAAAGAAAGAAGCAAAGAAACGCTCACGCGCCAATGACTCCTCCTCCCGGCCCTGCGCCTTCTCGCCGGCAGCTCCAAGGTTTCGCTGCCGTCTCGTCGGCGTTGTGCTGTCGCACAGGGCCTTCTCCTTCACCCCCCGTGGCGCGCGTCCTCGCCGATTGTTTGTTCTCCGTGTTTATTCTGCATTCTCAATTCTTCATTCTCCATTTATCATTCCCCCGATGTCAGATTCCTATTTAGACCACATTCCATCGAAAGAGCGCGAGAAGATCCGCAAGCGCATGCGCAGTCCGGAAGCGTACGAAAAATTGCGCGAGAAAGTGAAGGGTCCCGAGGACCTGGAGCGGGAGTTGGAACACGGTGAGAAGATGGCCGAGGTGGGCTTCGCGCTGGAGACGGAGCCGCGCGCGCAGGAGCGACTGAAAAACGCCGTGGAGCAGGATTTGAAAGAGCAGGGAATTGAGGAGATCCTGGAAAAAACGCCGGATCCCGAGACGAGGAAAACGCTGGAGAAGGGGAAGTTCCGGCTGGCCGTATCATCCCATCCTTCGACGCATGCGGATCAGATTATGATTGTCCCCGAAGGGACGGTGCAGGAGAAATTGCCCGTTAAAACGACGCACAGTGAACGGTATGCGGGGATGCTGCAAAAGGGGGAATGAGCATCTGTCGTATGGAACACACGGGCGCTTTGTGAGAGCGCATGCGGACGGATCAGGTGTTTAAAACGTGACAAACAGGATCCCGAAGAGTGCGATGAGGAAGAACGTCGTACGCATGGAAGAGACGAAAAAGGCGACCGCGCGAGGGGTGCTGAAGCAACCGTGGATGCTATCCCTTCTTTCTTCATCTGCAACATGAGTTCGAAAAAAGCCCTCGACAGAGAGCAGGAACTTGAACATTTTATTAGTACAAGCGAGCGGCTATTCTTTCGAAAGCGCCGTCATATCATCGTCCGGAGCCGTCTTGTTCGGGATCGTTTTTCCGCAGACGGTACAGCGGTGCAGCACCATCCATCCCTTTTTTCCGTCGTAATCGAGGTGGACCGGTTCCATCAACCCGCCGCAGAGAGATGCGCGGTCGCCGGGGCCGATGTCATCCACATGCTTGCTCCAGAGGCAGCGGGGACAGTGATTGCGGTAGCTGCCCTTTTCCAGAGGCGCCACGGCGGAGCCGCAGTGTTCGCAGACGAAGGGTTCTTGGCGGGCGAGGAAGACCATGATGGAGGAAACCGAGGAAGCCGAGGAGACCGAAGAGACCGAGGAACTATATACGAAGCGTTCTGCATGGGTATAGAACGTTTTCCGGCTGAATCTAAAGCCACGATTATTGTCACAACACTTTGTCACATTTACTTGGATATCACACGAAAATATACGAAACAATACTGTACGTTCATGCATCAACGTCCCCATGAGAAACTTGTTGTATGGCGAGAGGCGCACGCGCTCACTCTCTTGCTCTATCGCCTGACAGGCACATTTCCGCAAGAAGAACGTTTCGGTCTGGTATCACAGATGCGCCGTTCCAGTGCCAGTGTTCCGACGAATATTGCCGAAGGAAACGCAAAGAAATCCAATAAGGAAAGGCATCAGTTCTTCGAGCGATCATTGGCTTCACTGGAGGAACTGCATTATCAGTGTCGACTTTCTCGGGATCTTGGTTACTTGTCTCAGGAGTATTTCGAACGTTTGGATGATCACATGCAACGTGTGAGTTACCTGCTCACAAGGCTGAAAGTGAGTATTTCCTGATCGTCGGCTTCCTCGGTCTCGTCGGTCTCTTCGGTCTCCTCAAACATTGAACCGAAAATGGAAGATATCCCCGTCCTTCACGATGTACTGCTTTCCCTCCGTCCGCATCTTCCCGGTTTCCTTCGCCTTCGCCTCCGTTCCCGCTGCGACGTAGTCCGCGTAGGCGATGGTTTCGGCGCAGATGAAGCCCTTCTGGAAGTCGGTGTGGATCACGCCGGCGGCTTCGGGGGCAGTGGCGCCCTTCGTGACGGTCCAGGCGCGCACTTCGTCCGGCCCCGCCGTGAAGAAGCTGACGTAGCCGAGCGCGTGGTAGGCGGCGCGGATGAGCCGGTCGAGGCCCGACGCCTCAATGGACAGCTCCTTCATGAATTCCTTCGCGTCGTCCTCCGACAATTCCTGCAGGTCCTCTTCAATTTTGGCGCAGATGATGACGATATCGGACGTCTCGGGCAGCTGGAGCTTCTGTCGCACATCTTCAGGCTTGAGTGTCTTCAGCTGCTCTTCGGATGCGTTGACCGCGAAGATGACGGGCTTCTGCGTGAGGAGCTGGAAATGGCGCGCCACATCCTGTTCTTCGGGCGAGAGGACGACGCCGCTCGCGGGCTTGCCTTCCTGCAAAGCGGCTTCCAGTTTCTGCAAGGCATGGAGTTCGAACGTGCCCTGCTTGTCGCCCGTGCGGGCTTTGCCTTCCACCTTGTCCATGCGCTTCTTGATATTGGCCAGGTCCGCGAGCGCCAGTTCCATCTCGATCGTTTCCCGGTCGCGTTTGGGGTCCACGGAGCCTTCCACATGGATGATGTCGCCCCCCTCGAAGACGCGCACGACGTGGCAGACGGCGTCCACTTCCCGGATGTGACTGAGGAAGGCGTTGCCCAACCCCTCACCCTTGCTTGCCCCCTTCACGAGTCCCGCGATGTCCACGAACTCCACCGCCGCGGGGATGGTCTTCTTCGGCCGGGCGAGCGCAGTGAGCGTCCGCAAGCGTTCGTCGGGCACTTCCACGATGCCGATGTTCGGATCGATGGTGCAGAAGGGATAATTGGCCGCCTGCGCCCCCTTGGTCTTCGTGAGCGCGTTGAAGAGGGTGGATTTTCCCACGTTGGGCAGGCCGACAATACCGATGCGAAGGGCCATAGGATGGGGAAAGTATGCAGGAGCGCGTAAGAAGAATGAAGGGGAAACGTCCCCCAATGGGGCAAATCCATGGAATTGACATTTACTGGAATATATGTAAACATCTTTTTACAGCGCCATGCGACTCTTCCGTGCCGCCATCGTCGCCCTGCTCCTGACGGCCGCCGTTCCGGCTGCCGTTGCCCAGACATTTTCGGACGCGACACAGACGCGCTATGGCGATGCATACCGGTACTTGTGGTCACGGCAGGCAGTGGAGGGTTTCGCCGACCGGAGCGGACGTCCGTTTGCGACCATCACCCGCGCCGAGGCGCTGAAGGTCGCCGTGGAGATGCGTCCCGCCTTCCGGGCGCGTGCGGAGTGGTTCCGAACGGCTCTCCCTCCTTTGCCGCTCTTTACGGACGTGGATCAGACTGCGTGGTATGCGCCCTATGTGGAAGCGGGGTTCGAGGCGGGGCTCCTCACGGGGTATGAGGATTTTTCCTTCCGTCCAAATGCGCCGATCGCCGCGGAGGAGGGGATCGCGCTCTTGATGCGCGCATACGGTTTGGCTGCGACCGGGCAGCAGGTGGGCGAGGCGTGGTTCACCCGCGCCGCCGCGGAAGCGTTCGCCCGGAACATCGTGGATTCATCGGAGCGCCTGCAGGCCGGAGACCGTCTCATGCGGGGGCAGTTCTTCGATATGGCTTACCGTCTGGACGTCGTGGAAGGCAGGAAACTGGCGTCGTTCCCCGAGACGTCCCCGGCGGTCATCGTCCAAGTGCCGCGGGAGCCCGTCATGCTGCCGCCGCCCATTCCGTCCGTCTCCGCCGTTCCGTACGTTCCGCCTTCGGCGTCTTCGAAAGCCCTCCCGCCGAAAATCCCGCCCGTCTCCGTCCCTTCGCCGCAGCCACGGCCGCAGGCCGTCAGCGCTTCATCGGCGCGTGCCGTTGTGCCACCGCCTCCCGTGCAGCAGCCTGCGGTCATCCCGGTTGCCATCCCGCGCTTTTCATCATCTTCGCGGCCCGCAACGGTTGTGCCGCCCGTCGTGCCCGCGCAGCCGAAGCCGCCATCAACGGTCGCCTCCGGGAAGCCGTTCTCCCTCACCATTCCCACGCTCGGCATCACCGACCTCACCGTCACGCACCCCACCGATCCCGCGACCAGCAAGGGCCTCCTGTCCGTCCTCGGCGACGGCGTCGGGCACCTCTTCAGTTATCCGGGCGGGGAAGGGAAAGTGCTGATCTACGGCCACTCCAGCGGTTATCCGTGGGACGTGTCGAAGTACACGAAGATCTTCCGCACCGTGAACCAGCTCAATCCGGGCGACAAGGTCTATGTGACGTACCGGGGAACGCTCTATACCTACGAAGTGTCATACAAGGAGACGGTTCCTTCCGGCGACATGTCGCGCTTATCCGGGCAGGGCGCGGAGCTGATTCTCTACACCTGCTGGCCGCCGGATTCGATCAAAGAACGCTACCTCGTCCACGCCGTGCCCGTCAGCAGCGTGGCGGCGAGGTGATCGGAATTCCCGTACTAGGACATGACGAATTGATCGACATGTTGCAAGACACTGTTGAGAAGTGCAACAACGAATCGGACGGGGCGAAGAAAGAAGCGAGAGTGAAGATTTATTTGCGTCAAAAAACGGCCCCATGGAGAGGAGCCGTTCATGCATCCGGTATTACTTGCAGGGATAACACGTCGGACACCCGTAGTGGCAGCGTGCGCCATGCACGGCGGCGGCAACGGCCCTGGCCACGGGGCGGTAGACGCAGCCGCAGTTGACGTAGCCGCACGGCGGCGGCGGGGGATACCCTCCGGCGAAGGCGGAAGGGGCCACGGCCAATGTCGAACTTGCGATCGCGCCGAGCATCGCCCATTTGCGAACGAGGGACATAGGTTGGTTGGGAAAGAGATACAACAGTAAGAATGACGCGGGCGGGGATCAGGTCTTTCGACGAAAACAATGAATTTGGCGGGTGTCTGCGCCCTCTTTCGTACGATGCATCACGATGCCGCCGCACTTGCTCCTCACCCCCCGATCCTCCGTACGATTTCCCGGTCCACGAATTCCTTCGCCCTGCCGTACTTCAGGCGGGACAATTGCTTGAAGGCTTCGGCCGCCTGCGCGTCCTTCGCGTAGCTCTTGTCGAGCCAGGGCCGCGGTACGTCGATCGAGAACGGGCGGGAGGGCTGTCCGTCGATGGAGAGCTTCATGCCGCCTTTGAAAGCGTCCATGTTCACAAGGTCCTGTTCGGAGAAGACCGGCGCCATCTCCTTGGCGCACACCTCCGCGTCCTGCGGGCCGATCTTGTAGAACATCATCGTACCCACATTGCCGAACACGGCGCCCTTGAGGGACACCGATCCGGCGATCTTGCTCTCCTTCTCCAGCTGGTCCAGGTACTGGTGGGCGAGGATGAGGCCGAGGCGGTACTTGCGCGCTTCGGAGAGGATGGACTCGATGGACGGGGTCACGAAGTTCTGGAATTCGTCGATGTACAGGAAGAAATCTTTCCGCGTGGAGGCGTCCTGGCGCTGGCGGCGCATGGCGGCCACCTGGATCTTGTTCACGACGATGAGCCCCAGCAGCGTGGAGTTGATGTCGCCGATGAGACCTTTCGACAGGTTCATCAGGAGGATCTTGCCGCCGTTCATCACGTCGGCCACGTCGAAGGCGCTCTTGGTTTGCCCCACGATGTTGCGGATGAGGGTGTTCGTCGTGAACTGCCCGAACTTGGCGGCGAAGTAGGGGATCATCTCCTGCTTCTCGCGCTGGCCGGTGGACGCCATCTGCTTCTCCCAGAAGGAGCGCACGATGGGGTTCTTCACCTTCGCGACCTTGTATTTCTGCCACTCGTCGTCCGTGAAGAGGCGCACGAGGTCGGTGATGGCGCCCCCTTCCTCCTCGTCCTCCATCAGCGTCAGGCAGCCGTTGCGGAAGTAGTCCTGGATGCGCGGGCCGAAGATTTCCTCGCCGAACATCTTCACCATCATGTTCATGGCGTCGAGGGCGATGAGGTCCTTCTCCTCCGGCGTCTTGCCTTCGAGGAGGTTCAGGCCGAGCGGGCGCTCCGTGTCCGCGGGGTTGAAGTAGATGACGTCGTCGGCGCGGGAGCGTGGGATGTACGGCAGGAGGTCCTCGATGAGCGAGCCGTGCGGGTCCACGATGCAGACGCCCCGGCCGTCGTTGAAGTCCTGGCGCGCCATGAGCTGGATGATCGAGGATTTGCCCGTACCGGTCTGCCCGATGATGTAGAAGTGGCGGAAGCGGTCTTCCTGCTTCATGAAGACTTTCTTCTTCTCGCCGCGGAACGTGTTCCAGCCGAGGAAGAGGCCGTCGGGAGGGACGTTCTTCGGCGCGGGGGCGAGCTTGAAATTCTGCCACTTGATCGTCTCCACTTTGTTGTACTTGATGTTCGGGAGGTGGAAGAAGCTCGCCAGCTCGGAGGTTCCCAGCAGCAGCCGGCGCGTCGTGAGCCGGAGCCAGAGGGCGTGGCTCGGGCAGCGCCGGACGAACCGCTCGATGACGGATCCGCGCCGGAGGAAATGGGGCCGGTGGAACCGGTTGCCCCGCACGTCGTCGAACTGCGCGAACGACGCGGCGACTTCATCGAGGATCACGCGGGCGCGCGCGGGCGCCTTCGCCGACGCGATGATGCGTATGACGGTGTGGTAGCCGTGGCTGCCCGCCTTCTCGTCGATGGCCTTGCTGTACTCCTCCGTCATCTGCGAGACGCGTTCGTGCGTGGAGGAGTCGTCGGGCATTTTCGGGGTCTCGCTTCCCGGCGTGAAGAGGTCGACCAGCGCGGCGATCCACGTGAGGGGATTGAACGGGTTGCCGTGCTTCTTCTTCGGGTTGATGAGGTTTTTCGCTTCCTCCTGCAGCTTGTTCTGCCACCCGCCGGCGGCGGGACGGAGCACGAATTGGACGGCGGCGCCTTCGTCGAGCTTCAGTTTGGAGAAGGCGTTCGTGATGTTGTTGAGCGGGTCGCTCTTGAGTTGCTGGTAGGTCTTGAAGACGGACGTCCAGGGTTTCGTCGGCACGAGGACGTCGGCGTCCGCCACCGATTCCTCCGTGAAAATGTTGTAATCCTCCACCTCGTCCACGATCGTGTCCGGGTAGAAAGACGTGATCTGTTTCTCCACGAGATGGGCGATGCGCCGGGGGCAAACGACGAAGAAGAGGATTTCGCCCGCCAGCGCCGCGTACTCCACCGAGAGGAAGTGCTGCCCGCGGTGGAACCGCGAGTAGCGGGAGTTGTAGATGCTGTGAAGCGACTGGAAGAGGTGGTCCGTCACCCCGAGGACTTCGCGAAAATCTTTTCCGGTGGAGAACTGTTCCGATTCCACTTCCTTGTCCTCTTTGCTCTCCTTTTTCGGGACGAGGAGCTGGAGGAACACCAAGTCGCGTTCCCGCGCCCCGTCCGCGCGCAGGCGCAGCAGCCAGAGCAGCGTCCACGCGCCCGCGCCGAGCGCGAGCAGCGCGCCGATGGTGACGAGGAAGTCCGTCACGGGAGTATCGTACCATTATAGCACGGATTTCCGCTTTTGCTGAGGGGGTTTTTGTGAGGATTCCGACGAAGCCGTGGAAGCCGGGGGCCTCTTCGAGCCACTCTTCGGTTTCCTCGGATTCTTCGGTTTCCTCGGTTTCTTCTCTCCGATCCTCCTTCCGTCTCCAACCGCCGCGTCCTATCCTTTTCCCGCATGGCTTGGAGCGCCCTCTTCCACCACCGATCCCTGCGCGCCACGATGCGCGGCGCCGCCTCGTACCTCTTCGGCCGGAGGGAGCGCCGTCGCGTCGAGATGATGCGCCTGTCCTTTCGCCTGCGCCTGATGGTGCTGCTTTTTTCGCGGCGGCTCGTCCGCTTGCCGGATCTCCCTCGCGCGCGGGTCTGGGCGGACAGGGAGGCGTTCCCGCGCATCCGCAAGCTCCTCCGCGGCGCCCGTCACACGATCATCATCCAGATGTTCATCTGGAAGGACGACCGGCTGGGAAGGGAGATGGCCGCCGCGCTCCTTGCCGCCGCGGACCGCGGGGTGAAGGTGTTCATCAGCAAGGAAGCCGTGGGTGATTTCTTCGAGACGAACGGCGATTTCCTCGCCACCCGTGACCGCGACGACGAGCCCGTCTGGCGGCGGTTCTGGCGCCATCCCAACATTCTCGTTTCCCACGCCGTGCAACGGGACCATGCGAAGGTGTACGTCATTGATGACCGGATCCTGCTGCTTACCGGCATGAACATCGCCGACGAGTACCACGATCGCTGGCACGATTATCTGGTCGAGTTGCGGGGGGAGCGGTACGTGCAGCAGTACCTCGCGCGCGGGGACATTGACGGCCGGACCGGCGGGATTCGCATGGTGATGAACACGGAAGGCCACAAGGACATCCGGCCCGCCGTTATGGCATTGCTGCGCGGGGCGGAGCGGAGCATCGTCGTGGAACACTGCTATCTCTCGGATCCCGCCGTGCTGCAGGCGCTGGTCAACCGCAGCAGGGAGGGCGTTTTTGTCACGGTCATCATCCCGTCCGTCGTCGATGTGCACTATTACAGCAACATGCAGTCCGTGGCTTTTCTCCTGGCGAAAGGGTCGCCCCGGCACCTGCGCGTGTTCCTGTACCCCGGCATGTTCCATGCCAAGATCCTGCTCGCGGACAGGACGAAGGCGTTCCTGGGGTCCGCCAACCTCATCACGTCCTCCCTCGATGAGATGGGCGAAGTGAACGTGCTTATCGGGGGACGGATGAACCGTGCCGTCGCCACGTTGCGCATGGTCTTGCGGGCGGATTTGTTCCGGTGCCGCCCCCTCCGGTCGCCTCCCCATCTGGGTTGGCTCATGCGGCTGCTGGCGTGGATGCGTCTGTGAGGAATCCGAGGAATCCAACGAAACCGAGGAAACCGAAGAAGGCTACAGGTGTTCGGTTCATGCTTTTGAAGGAGCGCTTTGTCCCTTTGTTCATGAAAATTTGTCATGGCAATGAACGTCCCTCGGATTCTTCGGATGCGTCGGTTTCTTCGGTTTCCTCACTTCTTCAGCAGCCTCTCGACCATTTCCAGCAGGCTCTTGATCGTCATGTCTTTCTTCACGAAGAAATCATCCGCGCCCAATTCCCGTCCCTTCTTCCGGTAGTCTTCGCGGTCGAAATTCGTCAGAAGGATGACGGGGTAGGGACGCTCTTTCGGCAGTTGCGCCAGCACCTGGAATCCGTCCATCTTCGGCATGCTGATGTCGCAGACGAGGAGGTCCGGCGGGTTCTGCAGCACCTGGCGCAACGCCTCTTCCCCGTCCGACGCCGGCACGACGTTGTACCCGGCGAGGGAGAACTTCTTCACGTAGATGCTGCGCAGCAACGCATCGTCTTCCGCAAAGAGAATGGTCGGAATGTGGTTCATCAACCGTACATTATACGCCGTTTTTTGCGGGCGGTACAGGACATTCGGAAGGCTCCCCGCTTCCGGTCGGGGTTGCGGGAAGGGATGGCGAAGAAGGAGAAAATCTGCTAGAATAGAAGGAAACATGCACAACAGAAACGCCCTCGCCGTCGCGCTCCTGGGATGTTCGGTCCTGGCGCTTGCGGCTGTCCGTGCGGGGTCGTGGACGGCATCGGTGGACTGCGCCCTGGAACCGTTCGCCCCCGAATGCCTGTCGGGACTGTCGCAGGAATCGAGTTCCAATCCGCGTGTGCTTTGCGGGAACAGCCGGATCGATCCCGGTGAACAATGCGACGACGGCCGCATGAACGGCGCAACGACGTGTTCGCTCACCTGCACGTTCTTCTCCTGCGGAGACGGCACGGTGTCGCTGCATCTGGGTGAACAGTGCGAGCCGGAGAGCGCGATCGTGACGGTGACCGATCCCGTCACCGGGGAGACGGTCGAGGAGAAGATTTTCGATGCGCCGGCATGTGGCGTGTATTGCACCGTTCCCGTCTGCGCTCCCGGCGGCTCGTGCATCGGCGGCTGCAAGCGGCGCTATCTGTCCGCCTGCGCTTCCTCCGCTTCGTCCGCCCGCGCCGAGTACGTCCTGCCTCCTGCCGCACTCACGCCTGCGTCCTCTTCGTCGGCCGCCGCTGTGGCGGTTTCGTCTTCCGCCGCCCCGGCGCCGGTCATCCTGCAGGTTCCGGTCCCGGAAACCGTCCACAATGCGGCGCTTCCCGCATGCGGCAACGGCACGACGGAGAACCGGGAAGAGTGCGACGACGGCAACCGCAATTCCGACACGCGCCCCGACGCCTGCCGCACCAGCTGCACGCTGCCCCGCTGCGGGGACGGGACGCGGGACCGCGGCGAACAGTGCGACGACGGCAACGGCGTGAACGACGATGCCTGCACGAACGACTGCCGCCTGCCGCGTTGCGGCGACGGCATCCCGCAGGAGCGGGAGGAATGCGACGACGGCAACAAGGTGGCGCACGACGATTGCACCAATGACTGCCGGTTCCCCGCGTGCGGGGACGGCATCATCCAGAAGAACGAACAGTGCGACGACGGCAACGGCGACAACGGCGACGGCTGCAGCAATGCCTGCCGCCTGGCGCGCTGCGGCGACGGCATCCTGCAGGAGGACGAAGAATGCGACGACGGGGCGCGCAATTCCGACATCCGCTCCGACGCGTGCCGCACGGAGTGCGTCCTGCCCCTCTGCGGGGACGGCGTCCGCGACAAGGGCGAGGAGTGCGATGACGGGGCGGGCAATGCAAACGACCGTCCCGGCGCCTGCCGCGTCTCGTGCCGGCTCCCGCGCTGCGGGGACGGGATCATCGACCCCGGCGAGCGTTGCGACGACCTGAACGACGGCTCGGGGGACGGGTGCTCGTCCCGGTGCCAGGTGGAACGCGGGTTCTCCTGCGACGGTGCTCCCAGCGAATGCGTGGAAATTCCGACAACGGCCGCTTCCTCTTCCTTCGCACCATCCGTTCTGTGCGGGAACGGAACGCTGGAGCAGGGCGAACAGTGCGATGATGGCGCGCGCAATTCGGATACCCACACGGATGCCTGCCGCACCGATTGCCGCCTGCCGCGTTGCGGGGACGGCGTGAAGGACGGCGAAGAGGAGTGTGACGGCGGTGAGACGTGCACGCAGACGTGCAAGCTCGTGTCGTCCCTCGTGCTGTCGCTGGAGGACGGACAAGAGGACATGCGCGGGACGGCGGTCGTCGCGCTCACGGCGCTGGAAGCCGTCCTCGTGGTTCTCTTCCTCTTCCGCAAGACGCTCGCGCGTCTCATCGGCATCAAGGAGCCGCGGCAGAAGAAGCCGTCCTTGGACGACATCCCTCTGAGCGAGATCGAGATGCCGGGGAAGTGAGGAGGATTCCGAGGAAACCAAGGAAGCCCCTCCTTCGCCAAGGCTTCGGAGGGCAGGCGAAGAAACCGAGGAGTGTTTTCAAGTACTCCTCGGAATCATCGGCATCGTGAATCTTCTTCAAATGACCACGCGCACGTACGCCGTGATCTTCGCGCCGTCCAGGTACTGCTCCACGGTCTTCGTGTTGTCCTTCACGAACACCTGCTTGGCGAGCGCGTTCTCTTCGCGGAACTTCCTCTCCTTCCCGACCATGATCTTGTCCCAGATGGCCTCGGGCTTTTTCTCGTTCTTCAATTGCGCCTTCCAGATCTCGCGCTCCTTCACGAGTGCGTCCTCCGGCACGTCTTCCGGGTACACGTAGGAGGGGCTCATGGCGGCGGCGTGCATGGCCGCGTCTTTCGCCGCTTCGGGCGTACCCTTATCCAGCCCCACCACGACGGCGATGCGCTTGTTGCTGTGGACGTAGCTGCCCACGACGGGGGCGGCGACCTCCTGCGTTTCGCCCACCGTGATGTTCTCGCCCAGCTTCTGGACGGCGGCGGGGATGGCGGCTTCCGCTTCCTTCTTGCCGGCATCGAGGCCGTTGGCCAGGACGCTGGCGGCGAGTTTCTCGCCGATGGCGGTGAAGTCGTCGTTGCGCGCGACGAAGTCCGTTTCGCACTTGAGAGACACGACGGCGGCCTTGTCCTTGCCCTGCGCGATGAAGAGGGCGCCTGCGTTCTGCGCACGATCGGCCTTCTTCACGGCCTGCGCGAGGCCGCGCTTGCGGAGGATCTCGATGGCTTTGTCCATGTCGCCGCCGGCTTCATCCAGGGCTTCCTTGCAGGCCATCATGGAGACGCCCGTGCGGGCGCGGAGCGTGGCGACATCGGAGGCTGATACGGGACTCATTGGTAAGGGGGGGAATGGTAGCCGCGCCCCTTCGCGGGCGCGGAAAGATGAAAGCGCCCTTTCCGGGGCGCGGCGGAAATTATTCCTGTTTCTGGCGAAGGTCGCCGGCCAGCGCGGGTGCGAGGAGCGGGTCCTTCCGTTCCTCGCCGGGCGCGTGCTGTCCGCGCTTGGACGTCACGTCGGCGAGCTCGGATTCGACGGCGGAGAGGATCAGGTGGATGCTCTTCACGGCGTCGTCGTTGGCGGGGACGAAGACGGCGAAGTGGTCGGGATCGGCATTGCTGTCGCAGACGCCGAAGAGGGGGATCTTCAATTTTGCGGCTTCGAGGACGGCCACGCGGTCGCGGACGGCGTCCAGGACGAAGACGGCATCAGGCAGGCCCGTCATGCGGGACACGCCGGCCAGCGCGTTGTCGAGCTTTGCCAGTTTCTTGCGCAGGGCGGTCTGTTCCTTCTTGGTGTACTTCTCCACTTCGCCCGTCTGGAACGACCGTTGCAGTTCCAGGTAGTACTTGAGGCGGCGCTTGATCGTGGGCCAGTTCGTGAGGAGGCCCGGGATCCACTTCTTCGTCACCATCGGCTGGCCGAGGACGGAGGCGAGGTGCTCGATGAACGGGATGCTCTGCTGCTTGGTGGAGACGAAGAGGATGGTCTTGCCTTCGGCCTGGAGCTTCTTGAGGGCCGCGCACATGTTCTCCATGTGCTTGCGGGTGGTCCCGAGGTCGAAGATGTGGATGCCCTTGCGGTGGCCGTAGAGGTACGGCGCCATCTTGGGGTTCCACTTCTCCTTGCGGTGGCCGAAGTGGGAGGCGGCGGAGAGGAGTTCTTTCTCGGAAGGGATCGCCATAGGAATGAGGTGAGAAAAGGGAGAAAGGGGACAAATGGCAGGAAGGTGCATACGGACGAGCCGTATGATTCTTCAGGCGGTGAAAGGAATCCTTGGGGCTTGATTCCGGCGTCTTGTCGCTCGTTGCGGAGGATCCACGGGCCACCCTTCGATTCGTCCTTCGTCGCTTCGCTCCTCAGGACTCACTCAGGGTGACGCTTCGCGTCAGGACCGCGCGATCAGTCGGAAGTGCGGAGATGTTATAGAGGAAAAGGGCGGACTGTGCAACGCATTTCGGGGACACTCGGCAGGCTCTCCACTTCCATGGACCGTAAAGGATGGCTTACGGAAGAGGAAAGAAAGTTGAACGATCCGCTCGGGATGCCATTGCTTACTGCTTCAGGGAGGCCACCAACGCATCGATCGACAGTCGCTCCTGTTTCAGCGTATCGCGATCCCGGATGGTGACGGTGTCCTTCCCGCCCTGCTTCTCATCTTCGCCGAGCGTCCCGAAGTCGACCGTAACGGCACGCGGCGTGCCGATCTCGTCCTGACGGCGGTAGCGTTTGCCGATGGATCCGGTGACGTCGAAGTCGCAGACGAGGTCTGTTTCCTGAACAATTCTGTTGTACAGTTCTTTGGCCTTGGCAACAAGGTGTTCTTTCTTCGAGAGTGGCAAAATTGCGATGTCCACGGGCGCGAGTTCCGGTGCGAATTTCATCACCGTCCGTGCCTCGCCGTTGGGCAGCGTCTCTTCCGTGTACGCCTCGATGAGGAATGTGAGCACGGAACGGTCGCAGCCGAAGCTCGGTTCGACGACGAAGGGGAGGAATTTCTTCGTGGCGTCATCCGGGTCGGTGTACTTCAGGTCTTGGCCGGAGAATTTCTCGTGCTGCGACAAGTCGTAGTCCGCGCGGTTCGCGAGGCCGAAGAGTTCGCCCCATCCCCACGGGAACAGGTACTCGATGTCGATGGTGCGTGAACTGTAGAAAGAAAGTTCATCCTTGCCGTGCTCGCGGATGCGGAGCCGTTCTTTCGAGATCCCCAATGAAAGGAACCAGTTCCACACCGTGTCCTTCCATTCCTCGAATGACGCGGCCTCTTTCCCGGGTTCCACGAAGTACTCGATCTCCATCTGCTCGAATTCTCGTGTGCGGAACGTGAAGTTGCCCGGCGTGATCTCGTTGCGGAACGCTTTCCCGATCTGCGCCACGCCGAAGGGGAGACGCAGGCGCATGGTGTCCAGGATGTTCTTGAAGTTCACGAAGATGCCTTGCGCCGTTTCGGGGCGGAGGAAGATGTCTTCGCCTTCGCCTTCCACCACGCCCTGCTGTGTCTTGAACATCAGGTTGAACTTCTTCGCGGCCGTCCACTCGACGGAGCCGCACTTGGGGCAGGGGATTTTCTCCGCCATGAGCATCGGCTGGATCTGGTCCAGCTTCAGGACAGCGGCCGCCGCCGTTCCCAATTTCTCTTCCAGGAGCTTGTCGCCCCGGAAGCGTTCCTTGCACTTCTTGCAGTCCACGAGGGGATCGGTGAACGAACCCACGTGGCCGCTCGCTTCCCACGTTTTCGGGTTCATCAGGATCGCCGCGTCCAGGCCCACCATGTCTGGTCGCCTGTGGACGAACGTGCGCCACCAGTGGTTCTTCACGCGCCGCTTCAGTTCCGCGCCGAGCGGGCCGTAGTCCCAGGTGTTCGCCAGCCCTCCGTAGATGTCGGAACCGGGGAACACGAACCCCCGGCGCTTGCAGAGGGAGACGATCTGGTCGAGGGAGGTGGCGGGCATGGGCGGGGAGGGATGCGGGCATCATGATGCAATATCCCATCCGTGTGCAATGGCTGACCCGATTGTAGAGACGCGGCATGCCGCGTCTCTACCATGCATTTACGGCGTCCGTAACCGCATCCCTCCCCTTCAAAATTAACCATAAATATGATATAATCATGGGAATGCTCGATGCCCTCCTGGCGACCGGCTTGCTGCCGTCCAAAACGGCCGTGGTGCTGCTGGCGGTGGCCATCGTGGCGTCGCTGGACCTGATGGGCAGGGCGAAGCGCCGGAGCGGGCACTACGTCTTCGGCGTCCTCTTCGGGACGGCGTTGTCCGTGGGCATCATGGAATTCCTGGAGGTGCTGTTCAACCGGGCGATGACTGACAGCCCGGCCATGATGGGGCTGGGCGTCCTGCTCGTCGTGGTCGCCTGGCGCTTCCTCTTCGGCCCGTGGGAGGCGCACGTGAAGGCGACGGTGCTCGGCACGTTCCTCTTCTGGATCGCGTTCCAGACGCTCTTCCGCGAGACGCCCCAAGAACGGGCGGCGCACGTGATCGCGCTCCTCATCGCCGCCATCCCGGCCGCGGTATGGTGCGCGCTCTTCCTGCCGTACCACCGCGAGCGCCGGAGCGTGGTGCTCCTCATGTTCTTCTCGGGCATGGCGTCCACGGCGCCCATCCTGTTCTATGACGCGCTCGTGAAGCGGAAGGTCGAGCTGCAGTTCTTCGTGTTCCGCCTCGTGCCGGAGAGCTTCAACGCCAACATCCAGGCGACCGTGCGCGACATGGGCCTGCCGTCCCTCAAGGCCACGCTCATCGCGCTCTTCGTCTCCTTCGTGATGGTGGGGATCCTGGAGGAGGGGAGCAAGTACTGGGTGCTCCGGAAGAACGGCGGGTCGTTCTTCTCCAGCATCGACGACGCCATGCAGTTCGCCATCCTCGTGGCCATCGGCTTCGCGTTCGCCGAGAACGTGACCCGGACGGGGTACTTCTTCAACTTCGTGAAGGAATTCCTCCTGTCGCCCGGCAAGCCGGACTGGCCGGGGTTCCTGGGCAACATTGCGGGACGGTCCATCCTCACGAGCATGGTGCACATCGTGTCCACGGGCATCCTGGGCTACTTCGTGGGCCTCGCCATTTTCGCCGACCCGCGCCTTCGCGAGGCGGAGCGGCGCGGAAAGACGTTCGTCGTGGGGGGGGTGCTCCGGCGCCTGCTGGGGGCGCGGCCGACGTCGGTGTACCGCACGCAGATGGTTGCCACGGGTTTCCTGCTGGCCATCCTCCTCCACGCGCTCTCCAATTTCCTCGTCACGCTCCCCGACGTCCTGCCCGGCAACCCCCACACGTTCGGCGAGCTCTTGGGTGCGCCCGCCGGTTCGTTCACCCACTACGTCGCGCTCCTCCTGCCGCCCGCCCTCCTCTATGTGGTGGGCGGATTTTGGCTGCTCACGATGCTTTTTTCCCGCAAGGAGAACATGAAGGAGCGCGGACGGGTGATTTCCACCGAAGTGTTTGTCATGGGGGAATGAGGACCGTAGAATGCGGCCAACGCATTCCGCGTCCCCGTTCCACACTTCCCCATGCGGTCTTCCACCCGCGCACGCGCTTCATCTGCCGTCGTTTTCGACCCCACGCGCGCCGCCGTCCGGGTCTTCACCGGATCCGTCCTCACGCTCGCTGTCTTCGTGCTGAGCGCGCTCGGGGGTGACGTCGCCGGAGCGCAGCAGGGCGTGGCGCGCGGGGACTTCCTGCGGGCGGCCGTCGAGGCGCTCCGTCTCCCGCTCGACCAAGCGGACGTGCCGTACCCCGACGTGCCGGCTTCGCTCCTCCCCTACGTGGGGGCGGCGCAGAAGCGCGGGGCGTTGGCGGCGTTCTCGCCCGGCGCGACGATCGACCTCCAGCGTGCGATCACCCGCGGCGAAGCGTTGCAGGTGCTGGTGAAGCTCACGGGCGAAAAGACATCCGGCAAACTGACGCGGTCGTATTCCGACGTGCGGACCGCCGCCCAGAAGGAGGCGGTGCTCGTGGCGTTGCGCCAGCGGTGGATGCGGCCCCTTCGCAACGCCCTCTTCGGCATGGACGTGACGCTGACGCCCTCCGAGCAGCGGACGCTCCTCAAGAAGGCGTCGACGAGCGGCACCGTGCGCGTGGTGCCCCCGGAGCCGCAGACCATCCGGATCAACATCGACGGGTCGGCGCAATCCTTGCCGAAGGAGGAAGTGCTGCAGACGGTGTGGGATCTCCTGAACAGGCAGTACCTCTACAAGGAAAAGATCAACGGGAACGAGGCGGGCTACCGTTCCGTGGAATCGCTGGTGGAGAGCCTGGAAGACCCGTACACCGTCTTCTTCCGCCCCAGCACCGCGAAGGAATTCCAGACGCAGCTCCAGGGCGAAGTGACGGGCATCGGCGCCCAGGTGGACCAGAAGGACGGCATCCTCATCATCATCGCGCCGTTGCACGGGTCCCCGGCGGAGCGCGCCGGGCTGCAGGGCGGCGACGAGATCCTGTCGGTGAACGGGGAGTCGATCACCGGCCTGCCGTACGAGGAGGCCGTGTCCAAGGTTCGCGGCCCCAAGGGCACCGCCGCGAATTTGCACATCCGCCGCAACGGCACCGAGTTCGACGTCCAGGTGGTCCGCGACACCGTGCGCATCGACGACTTGCGGGTGACGTATGAGGGGGACATCCCCGTGGTGAAGCTCACGCAGTTCGGCCAGTCCGTGGACCGCGATTTCCGCAAGCTCATGCAGGACGTCGCGCTGAAGAACCCCCGCGGCCTCGTGCTGGACCTGCGCAACAACCCCGGCGGGTACCTGGATGCGGCCGGCACCGCGGTGAGCGCGTTCCTGCCCGACCGCACGCCCTACGTCGTCATCGAGACCGCGACCAGCAGCGAGCCCGAGGTGACGAACGGGAAGCCCGTGATCTCATCGGATACGCGCATGGTGGTGCTCGTAAACAAGGGCTCCGCCAGCGCCGCGGAGATCGTGGCGGGCGCGCTGCAGGACCACAAGCGGGCGACCGTCGTGGGGGAGACGACCTTCGGCAAAGGCACGGTGCAGCAGCTCATCTCGTTCACGGACGGCTCCAGCCTGAAGATGACCATCGCCGAGTGGAAGACGCCCAACGGTCGCAAGATCGACGGCACGGGCGTCACGCCGGACATTGCCATCGCATCCTCCACGACCACCGACCTGCAGTTGCAGAGGGCGCTGGAACTCCTTCGCTGAGGCTGGCGAAGATTGAGGATAGTCGTTCGAAGGAATACGGGAATACAGGAGTACAGGAATACGGGTAATGCATCCGTACATGCTGGCCGGCCGTCCCCGTACTCCCGTATTCTCGCCTGCCCTGCATAGCTTCAGCGAAGGAGGGTGCTCCCGTATTCCCAATCCTGTACACTTCCGTCATGGCTCCGGACGCTTCGACACTTCTCCCGCGGAAACCCGGCCCCCTCAAGCGGCTGTATCTCTGGGTGCTGCACTGGGCGGAGACGCCCTATGGCACGCCCGCCCTGGCCGTGCTGGCCTTCGCCGAGAGCTCCTTCTTCCCCATCCCGCCCGACGTCCTGCAGATCGCGCTGTCGGTTTCCAGGCCCAAGCGATCCTTCTTCTATGCGGCGGTCGCCGGCGTGGCGTCGGTGCTCGGCGGGGTGTTCGGCTGGGTGATCGGGTTCGTGTTCTGGGCGGCGGTGGGCGACTTCTTCATGCGGGTCATCCCCGGCCTGACGCCGGAGAACATGGCGTACGTGGGCAACCTCTACAACGACAACGCGTTCCTCGCCATCGTCACGGCGGCGTTCACGCCCATCCCGTACAAAGTGTTCACCATCAGCGCGGGCGTCTTTTCCGTGCCGCTCGGCATCCTCATCGCAGCGTCGGTTGTCGGCCGCTTCGGACGCTTCCTGTTGCTGGGGACGCTGATCTACTTCTTCGGCCCCGGCATCAAGCGTTTCATCGACCGGTACTTCGAGTGGGTGAGCATCGCGTTCTTCGCGCTGCTGGTCGGGGGGTTCCTGGTCATCAAGTACGTGTTGTAGGGATGAACATGTTGGAAGCGGCGCAAGGACGAGGGATATTCCCATCATTTTCCATTTTCAATTTTCCATTTACAATTGGTATGGATGCAGAAAACCTGCAAACAATGTGCAATGGCATTCAGCGTCACCGCTGATGACCTCGCCTTCTACGACAAGGTCTCGCCCGTTTTCAATGGAAAGAAAGAATCCATCCCGCCGCCGCCGTTGTGTCCGGAGTGCCGCATGCGGTCGCGTCTCACCTTTCGAAACGAACTCAGCCTGTTTCGTCGTCCTTGCAGCAAATGCAAGAAGGAAATGATTTGCATGTTTGCATCGGACGCATCGTATTCCGTCTACTGTCACGATTGCTGGTGGAGCGAAGATTTCGATGCCTTGCATTCCGGGAGAGATATTGATTTATCGAGGTCATTCTTTGCCCAACTGTCAGAACTGATTGCTCTGACGCCTCTTCCGCATCTCGTGATCGGCGATTGTGAGAACAGCGATTTTACCAATTATTCATGGCAGAATCGAAATTCATATCTTCTTTCAAGCTCCGATTACAACGAGGACTGCTATTTCTCCACGTACCTGTTCCGTTCTGTCTCCTGCACGGACTGCACTTTCGTGAGTGATTGTGAACTCTGTTACGAATGTGTGGATGTGAAGCAATGCTATCGTTCCTCTTTCCTGCAGAATTGCCAAAATTGCTCGGATTGCCTGCTTTGCTACGACTGTCATTCCTGTACGGATTGCATCGGATGCGTCGGGCTGCGCAATAAACATCATTACATTCTCAACAAGCAATACTCGAAGGAGGACTTTGAACGAGAGAAGGGAACAATGAAACAGGAGCGACTGCAGTCACGTTTCGAGACGTTGAAGATGTCATTTCCCCGCGAGTATGCCGATATTGAACAGTGCGAGGCATCTTCCGGAGATCATTTGCGTTCATGCAAGAATGCAAGACATTGTTTCGATCTCGTGGAAGCGCAGGACTGTGCATATTGCGCACTCGGGCTCAAGCCAAAGGATTGCCAGGATTGTACGGGTGTACCGGGGAGCGAACTCAGTTACCAAGTGGCAGCGTGTCCGGAAAATTATTCTCTGCAATTTTCGGCAGTGATATGGCCAAAATCCGCATTTCTTCAATACTGTCTGTTTTCGCGGTCATCGAACCGTTGCTTCGGCTGCATTTCACTTCACAAGAATGAATACTGCATCCTCAACAAGCAGTACACAAAAGAAGAATATGAAAAATTGGTGCCGCAGATCATCGAGAAGATGCGGGGGGACGGAGAGTGGGGCGAGTTCTTCCCCGTGGAACTTTCGCCGTTTGCCTACAATGAGACGGTGGCGCAGGAATACTTCCCGCTGACGAAGGAGGAAGTGTTGAAGAGGGGATGGAAGTGGAGAGATGAAACGGATGAAATGCCGAAAGTCTCGAAAGTCATTCCCGCTTCCCAACTGCCCGATTCCATCGACGATATTCCCGATGATATTCTCAACTGGGCCATCCGGTGCGAAGCAACCAAGAGGCCGTTCAAGATCATCAAGCAGGAATTGGAGTTCTACCGAAAGATGCGTTTCCCCGTCCCGCATTTCCATCCCGATGAACGGCACAAGCGAAGAATGGCGCTCCGCAATCCTCGCAAACTCTGGCAGAGGAAGTGCGCGAAGTGCCGGAAGGGGATCGAGACCACCTATGCACCTGATCGTCCTGAAATTGTTTATTGTGAGGAATGCTATCTCAAAGAAGTGTATTAAGTGTCATCCCGAGCGGAGTCGAGGGAGACAAAACAGCAAACAGAAACCGTCGCATGTGCTTCAGCACATGCAAGCGCGGGTTTAAACCCGCGCAGCGCACCTTGAAAGGCGCGCCACCATCATGTTTGTTGTTTCTGTAACCTTCCCCTCCTTCCGGCGTAGTATGTGTCGGAAACAACGCTGTTTTCCCCCTTCCGGCTTTTCCATGGAAACCACAGACGAGCACCTGATCATTGAAGCCTGCCAGCAGTCACGGCTGGAGGACTTCGCCCTCCTCTACGACAAGTACCACGTCCCCATCTACCGGTACGTGTACTACCGCACGTTCGACAAGGAGACCGCGGAAGACCTCACCAGCCAGACCTTCCTCAAGGCCCTGGAGCGCATCCGCACCTTCGATCCGCAGCGCGGGAACTTCGGCGCCTGGCTGTACCGCATCGCCCGCAACGCCGTCATCGACCACGTCCGCGCGAAGCGTCCCGTCGAGCGCATGGACGAAGACTGGGACCGTGCCTCCGGCGAGAACGTCGCCGGCGACGTCGCCACCCGCATGGAGTTCCGGCGCATCCGCGAAGCCCTCGACGGCCTCGATCCCCTCAAGCGGGACATCGTCCTGCTCCGGCTGTGGGACAACCTCAGCTACAAGGAGATCGCCGCGATCGTCGGCAAGACCGAAGGCAACTGCAAAGTGATCTTCTCCCGCACGGTCGAAGGGCTCCGCTCCCGCTTCGGGCCGCAGGCTCTCCTCGCCCTGCTTCTGCTGCTTTCCTCCCTCCACCCATGAATCCCCAGCTCACCTCCATCCTCGACGAGCTCTACAAGATCGATCCGGACCTCCGGAGCCATGAAGCCGAACTCATCCCGCTCCTCGAACGGCTCCTGCGCCACCGCCCGGACGTGTCGCCCGACCCCGCCTTCGTCTCCGAACTGCGCACGATGCTCCTGCGGGAAGCGGCTGCGATGAAGGAACGGCCCGCGCGTTCCGTCGCATCGTTCTTCTCCTTCCTCGCCTCGTCGCGCGCGCTGTACGCGGTGACGGGCGCCGTGCTCGGCATCCTCGTCACCGTACCCGTCGTGACTTCGTTCCTGGGGTCCGACGGCGTGAATATCCCCGCGCCGACGGGCGAGAGAAATTCGTCGCAGAAGGCGCTTGCTCCATTTTTTGCGCCATCCGTACGTGAGGAGGGCGACCATGCGTTCGGCGACCTCTCCGCGATCCCGCAGGGCGCGGAAGCGACGCTCGGCCGCGGCGGCGGAGGCGGAGACGCCGCCACCATGGATGCCCCCGCCGGGATGATCTATCCGCCCGAGGGGATCACGCAGCTCGAGTATGTCTTCGAGGGCGAGCTGCCCGCGTTGCCGGACGGCACCGTGGACGTTCTTCGGCGCGAGAAGAAGGTGACGGGCCCCTCGCTCTCGTCGGTCATCAACACGTTCGACATCGGCATGGTGAACCTGACGAGCTTCCAGGGATCCGCCGTCAACCTCCTCACGTTCATGCAGGACCGGCCGTTCGGCTACCTCGTCAGCGTGATGTTCAACGACGGGGAGATCGGCATTTCGCCCCTCTGGGAACAGTGGCCGCATCCCGAGCAGAACTGCAAGGATGAAGCGTGCTTCCAGCGGTATCGCGTCACACTCGATGATGTCCCGGCTGACGATGTCCTCATCGGCATCGCGCAGGATTTCGTGACGGCGCACGGCATCGACAGTGCGAAGTACGGGACGCCCGAAGTCGACAAGACCTGGCGCGACGAGTACGCGCGCGCCGAGGACAAGACCCAGTTCTACATTCCGGAGAGCCAGCGCGTCATTTTCCCGCTCCTCATCGACGGCAAGCCCGTCTACGAGATGGGCGGGAGCAAGATGGGCATCAGCGTGGGAGTGAACGTCCGGGAGAAAAAAGTGGCGGACGTGTGGGGCATCAAGAGCCAGACCTACGCGAGCTCCGCGTATGACGCCGTGGCGGACGCCGCCGCGGTGAAGGAATACCTGGAGAACTTCGAGCGGTATCCGACGGAGCCGCTTGCCGCGCGGGGGCTGGAGGTGAAGAAGCTGACGGTGAAGCTGGGCGCGCCGGAAAGCGGGTACGCGATGTTCTACAAGCAGGACGGGAACCGCACGGACGAACTCATCATCCCGTCCCTCATCTTCCCGGTGGAGGAGATGCCTGAGGGCGTGCCCTACTATTCCCGCCGCACCGTGGCCGTGCCGCTCGCGAAGGACATGCTGGAGCGGGGGCAGGGAGGGCCGGTGTTCAGGCAATAAATCTTCCATCCTCATCCTCGCTGATTTTCCCTCATCCCCCTGTCCCCCTTCCCCCGATGGGGGAAGGGGGAACGAGGATATTGTTGATCGGAGTGCCCTGTTTGTTGCCCCCTCTCCCGTGGGAGAGGGGTGCGGGGGTGAGGGTAAATAACCAGGAAGGAGGATAGGATCATTTCGCCGCCACCGTCTTCAAGCTCCGGTAGAGCCACACGGCGACGTCCGCCCTGGTGGCGGGGACTTCGGCGGGGAATTGCGGTTCCAGAATGAGGCCGTTCGCGTAGCCCGCCCGGACATACGGGGCGAACCAGGTTTCCGCGGCATCGGGGGCATCGGGGGCCAGGCCCGAGGCGAGGACCGCCATCTTCATGGCTTCGGAGCGCAACACCTCTCCCTCCGGCCGGTAGCGCCCGTCGTCGTACCCGCGGACCCAGCCGAGACGTTTTGCCGCGCAGACGGCGGCACTGAACCACTGTCCGCCGATATCCGGGAAGCATTGTTCTTCCATGCCAAGTTCATCCTTTCCCAATGACCGCACGAGGAGCGCCGCGAACTCCGCGCGGGTGACGGGTGCGGCGGGGCGGTACGTCCCGTCGGGGTATCCCCGGATGATGCCGAGCGCGGCCAGGTTCATGATCGCCGTGTAGCCGTACTTTCCCTCTTCCACGTCCGGAAAGGCGAGAATCGTCCCCGAAGAGGAAGTCGCGCCCGAGGATGCGGAACCGACCGCCCCGGACGACGAGGGTGCGACGGAAGATGCGCTCATCCGCGCGATGGCATTGCGGCGCACGTCCGCTTCGTCGCTGCGCTGGGGGATGGTGCACTGGAGCCCGTCGGCGGTGCGCCAGTCCTCGATGCAGGTGTTCTGTCCCGAATAGTACGGATAGCGCCCCAGTTCGTCGCATTCGTACCCTTCGCCCGCGAGCATGTCGAAGCGGAGGACGTAGAAGGGTCGGCAGCGGATGGCGGCCAATTCTTCCATGCGCTGTCGCATCGCGGGCGTCTGTTCGTCGTCGGGATAGGAGGAGAAATATTTCCGTTCATCGTTGATCGTCACGAGGCCGAGCCGCCGGTTCATTTCCACGATGCCGCCGTACGGGTTGCCGTCGCGGTCTTTGCACTGTTTCGGCCCCTTCTGGAAGCCGACGCAGTAGAAGGTGGCGCAGTTGTAGCCCATTTCCTCCACGAGGCCTTCCTTCATGACGTAGAAGGGGTAACAGCCGACCGGCTCGTACTTCTTGCGCACGGCCGATTCGATGTCGGTCAGCGAACCGATCTCGTTGAAATAGAGGACGGTCGCATCCCCGAAACCGAGCGCGCGCAGGACGGACGCGTCGAAATCATGCGTGTGGAAATCCGTGAACCGCAAGGGGCTTGCGGCGGACGCTTCTCCGCTTGCGCCCAGGAGGACGACGGAGAGGAAGGAAAGCAGCAGGGTGCGCATGGGAAAAATGGGGGAGGGGATAGGGGGATCATTGGATGACGGTCAGGTCATTGCCGGACGATCCGTTGATCACGGCGTCGACGGCGGAAGAGGCAGTGGCGACGGCATCGGCATCCTGCTCGGCATCGGCGCCTGTCTGCTGCGTCAAGGCAGTGTTGCCGGAGAGTGCATTCTGATCACTCTGAACGTCCGTTGTTGCATCAATGTCTGCTTCGATGCCGGGAGATGTGACGGAGCCGGAGCCCGTGGAGGGGGTGCCGTTGCTCTGCTGGATGATGACGCCGCTGTTCGTCGCGTCCGCATCGATGATCTGTCCGCCGTTGGACACGGCCGAGCCGGAGGCGTTCGCGTTCTGGGTGCATCCGCCCCCTTCGCAATATTGCACGATGTTGATGACGTTGGAGGTGTTGATGGTCTGCTGGGCGTTCACCGTGGTCGTCGCGGTCGTTTCATACCGGATGTAGTTGCCGTACCACGCGTAGGATTCCGTCGCCTGCGCGATGGGTTCGCCCGCGTAGATGTTCGTGACCCGCAAGGGCGAAACGGATGCGTCGGGTTCGGCATACACGGGCGGTTGCACGTCCTGTTCGATCCCTTGCGGGAGCGTTGCCGGCACGGACGCGTCTGCGGGAGGAGGAGGCGCATCCAGGTCGGCCGGATCGGGAAGGTCCAGCGCGCCGGTTCCCGTGCCGCCGATCAGGAGGTCGGTCATGCCGGCCACTTCGGGGACGAAAGACGGCACGGAAGAAGATGCGGGCAGGGGTGCGACGATGATCGTCACGCCCCACCCCGGCGGGAGAGGCTCCGCCGTCGCAGGGATGCTGAGGTACTGCCAGGGGAACGGGGCGGTCGCCTGCGCACCCGCCGGAGAAGCGAAGAGGAGGAGCGTCAGCAGGCTGAAGACGGAGAGGAAGGCCGGACGCCGCAGTCGCGGGGAAACCGTCGCATGCATGGGGAAAGGGGTGAAGGTGCCAACTGTGACGCATAGCCGCCCGCTCTTCTTACAGCAACAGTGCTTGCCATACGTCAAAAAGTATTCAGAGAAATGCTTTCTTCGATGCGGACCGCATTCCCCGGCGTTGACCCTTGGCACGGATCCTTGGGTCGCGTAGCATGTCGCGGCTTCGTTTCGTTTCTCCCCCCGCTATGCCAGGTACAGTCGCTCAAGTCGTCGGTGCAGTCGTGGACTGCGCGTTCCCGCACGGTGAGACGCTCCCGCCGATTTACACGGCGCTCACGACCCTCGTCGGCAAACAAGAGTTGACGCTGGAAGTGCAGCAACACCTGGACGGCGGCATGGTCCGCACGGTCGCGATGGGATCCACGGACGGGCTCCAGCGCGGATCCGTCCTCACGGACACCGGCGCGCCGATCTCCGTGCCCGTCGGCCCCGAGACGCTTGGCCGCATGCTGGACGTGCTCGGCAATTCCATCGACGGGAAAGGAGAGGTGAAGACCAAGAAGAAGTATCCCATCCACCGTCCGGCCCCCTCGTTCGCGGACCAGTCCACGGAGACGGAAATCCTGGAGACGGGCATCAAGGTCATCGACCTCATCTGCCCGATCCTGAAGGGAGGGAAAGTCGGCCTCTTCGGGGGTGCGGGCGTCGGCAAGACCGTCGTCGTGAAGGAGCTCATCCGTAACATCGCGGAGGAGCACGGGGGCTTCTCGGTGTTCGCCGGGGTGGGGGAGCGGTCCCGCGAGGGGAACGATTTGTACTATGAAATGAAGGAATCGGGCGTGCTCGAGAAGACCGCCCTCGTCTTCGGCCAGATGAACGAGCCGCCGGGACCCCGCCTCCGCGTGGCGCTCTCCGGCCTCTCCATGGCGGAGTACTTCCGCGACGAGGAGCAGCGCGACGTCCTCCTCTTCATCGACAACATCTTCCGCTTCACGCAGGCGGGATCGGAGGTGTCCGCCCTCCTCGGTCGCATTCCCTCCGCCGTCGGGTACCAGCCGACGCTCGCCAGCGAAATGGGCCAGGTGCAGGAGCGCATCACGTCCACGAAGAAGGGTTCCATCACGTCCGTCCAGGCCGTGTACGTTCCCGCGGACGACCTGACGGACCCGGCGCCGGCCACCACGTTCGGCCACCTCGATTCCACCATCGTGCTCACGCGCGCGCTCGCGGAACTGGGCATCTACCCGGCCGTCGACCCGCTCGATTCCACGTCCACCATCCTGTCGCCGGAGAACGTGGGACAGGAACACTACGACGTCGCGCGCTCCGTCCAGCGCGTCCTTCAGCGATACAAGGAACTCCAGGACATCATCGCCATTCTCGGCATGGAGGAACTGGCGGAGGAGGACAAGAAGGCCGTCCAGCGCGCCCGCAAGATCCAGCGTTTCCTCTCGCAGCCGTTCTTCGTCGCCGAAGTCTTCACAGGCTTCCCCGGCAAGTTCGTGACAATGAAAGAGACCGTCCGTTCCTTCAAGGCCATCCTGGACGGAGAGCTGGACGACGTCCCCGAACAGGCCTTCTACATGAAAGGAGGGATCGACGAGGTCAAAGCCTGACGCGTCGCCCTCGTGCAATTGTCGTACAGACGCGGCATGCCGCGTCTCTGCACCACCCCATCAATGACCATGTTGCACTTCCAACTCATCACCCCCGACCGCGTCCTCTACGAGGGCGACGCGGATGCCGTGTCGCTGCCCACGCCGGACGGCGAGATCACGGTCCTGCCGCACCACATTCCCCTGATTTCCATCGTGCGGCCGGGGTCCATTCTCGTGCGGAGCGGGTCGGAAGAGAAAGTCTTCGCCGTGTCGCGCGGCGTCGTGGAAGTGGACGGGGCATCCTTGCGCGTGCTGGCCGACACGGCGGACCGTGCGGAGGAACTGGAGGAGGCGGCAATCGAGAAGGCGAAGAAGGAAGCGGAGAAACTCCTGACCGAGCGTCGGCAGGATGCGACAGGCTTCGCCGAAGCCACGGCGATCCTGGAGAAGGAATTGGCGCGGTTGCAGACGGTGCGGAGGCATCGGTCGAAGACGAGGAGGCCGTAATTTTCCCCCATCCTCCTGTCCTCCTTCCCCCGATGGGGGCAGGAGGGACGAAGCCGTTCATGTATTGAGCTGTTTCAGTGATTCTGCCTCTCCTCGCAGGGGGAGGGTGCCCCGAGCGCGTCGAAGGGCGGGTGGGGGAAAACGAGGAGCAGACAAAGGGGTCTTGGGAACTAAATAATTGAGCTATTATCTCTTCATGTCTCCCGACGCCCCGCCACCCCCGGAGAAAGAAACCAAAGCCGACTGGAAAGCCGCCTGGCTCGCGCTGCAGCTGGCCTGGGACCTGGGGTGGATCATCGCGCTTCCGGCCGCCGCTTTCGGCTTCGGCGGGGCCTATTTGGACAAATACCTCGGTACCTCACCGCTTTTCCTCCTCCTGGGCTTCGCCCTAGCCATCACGCTGTCGTATCTGGGTGTCCGGCGGAAGTTGAAGGCAATAATGAAGAAAAGGTTTTGACGGAGGATTCCGAAGAGACCGAGGAATCCGAGGATGTTTTGCTGGTATCCTCGGACTCCTTGGCTTCGTCGGCTTCGTCGGATTCTTCCCATATTTCCCATTTTCAATTTTCCATTTTCCATTAAAATCCTCCCGCTATGGCTGCGATTGAAGCCCCAACACTGGCCTCCGAAACGATCGCCCATCTCGGGTCGTTCGAGATCCGCAACACGCTCATCATGGCGTGGCTGGCCATGCTCGTGCTCTTCGGCGTCGGCTTCGCCACGCGTCGGACGGGCTACAAAGACGTGCCCGGCCGCTTCCAGGCGCTCATGGAGATGATCGTGGAGGGGTTCTTCAACTTCTGGGATTCCATCGTGGGTGACCGCGCGCAGACGCGCCGGTTCTTCCCGCTCGTCACCACCATCTTCATCTTCCTCGCCGTGGCGAACTGGATGGGCATTTTCCCGGGCGTGGGCAGCATCACCGTCGAGGGGATGCACAACGGGCACCTGATCCCCATGCCCATCTTCCGCTCCATGAACGCGGACGTGAACATGACGCTCGCGGTCGCCCTCATCTCCGTGGTCATGACGCAGGTCTTCGGCATCGCGGCGCTGGGCATCCTTCCCTACGCGGGCAAGTTCTTCGTGGCCCCGTGGCGCGATCCCATCGGCAGTTTCATCGGCATCCTGGAATTGATCGCGGAATTCGCCAAAGTCATTTCCTTCACCTTCCGTCTCTTCGGCAACATTTTCGCGGGTGAAGTGCTCCTGGTCGTCATCTCCTTCCTCATGCCGTACGCCGCCCCGATTCCTTTCCTGGGATTGGAAATCTTTGTCGGATTCATCCAGGCATTGGTGTTTTCATTACTTACACTCGTTTTCGTCAAGATGGCGACAGCGGCGCATGGGGGGCACGAAGGAGAGGGGCACGGGAGCCATGCTGCGGCGCATGCCTGAAAGAGCCGTCAGAAGCAAAAAAGACGATTGATATTGCGCCGAGAAAGTGGTATAATCATTGCACATACAAACAATGCACAAGATCAATGTTCGTCTCGGCATAACCTTGTTGTTGCTCCTGTCCGGCACGGTCATCATCCTGCGGTACGGTTCCAATGTCAGCCTGAGGGCATGCGATCCGGGTGACTCCGAAACGTGGACGGAGTGCGATGTGCCTTGGTGCGGCCAGGACGGCGAATGCCACGACGGTTGCACCGAGGACGATGACTGCACGTACGCGGGAGAATGGTGCACCAGGGTCGGTTCGTGCGTATCGAATTGTAATTCGGACGATGAATGCCCTCTCGGAACAATATGCAGTGCACCTGATTGTATTGCAGATCCTTGCGGCGACGGTTCCTGCGACAGCGGGGAGGGATGCGCCGCCGACTGCGCCACCGAACTGTTCTGCGACGATCTGGCGGACAACGACCAGGACGCGAGCATGGACTGCGACGACTCCGATTGCGCCGAGGACCCCGCCTGCATCTGCGGCAACGGCCAGATCGACGAGGGTGAGAACTGCCATACTTGTGAAGCTGATGCCGGCTGTACTTCACCGGACGTCTGTCTGGAATCCTCCGAGGGCGCCGGTGACTGGTCTTGCACTGCTTGCGGCAACGGCCAGGTCGATGAGGGTGAGGATTGCGCCAACTGCTCCGCCGATGCCGGGTGCGACGAGGGGGAATCCTGCGTTGATATCGCGAACGAGCAAACCTGCGTCGATACCTGCACCATCCTCACCTGCGGCGCCTGTGAATCGTGCAGTGAAGGAGTTTGTCACACGGATTGTACGGGGAGCGAAGTGTGCGATGAGAATACCAATAGTTGTACCCTCTGCGGCAACAGCCAGATGGATGAAGGCGAAAACTGCGAAACCTGTCCCGCCGATGTTGGTTGTGCAGGTAACGAAACTTGCGATACGGGGATATGCGTCAGTAACTGCTCTTCCACGTGTGCTGCCGACGAGACTTGTGCATACTCGAATGATACTTGGATCTGCGTCAGCAACTGCGCAGGCGGGGCAGGCTGTGCCTCTGACGAGACTTGCACGGACAGCGAGGGCACTTGGACCTGCATCAGTAACTGCGCAGGCGGGGCCGGCTGTGATGAATGCTCCACCTGCGGTTATGACGCAGTCGAAGGGTGGATATGCGATTCCAGCTGTCAGGACAATGAGATCTGCGCTCAAAATAACAACACTTTTTCCTGCACCATCTGCGGCAACGGCCAGATCGACGAGGGTGAGAACTGCCATACTTGTGAAGCTGATGCCGGCTGTACTTCACCGGACGTCTGTCTGGAATCCTCCGAGGGCGCCGGTGACTGGTCCTGCACTGCTTGCGGCAACGGCCAGGTCGATGAGGGTGAGGATTGCGCCAACTGCTCCGCCGATGCCGGGTGCGACGAGGGGGAAACTTGCACGGACGATGGCGCGGGGGATTACAGCTGCGTCTCGGATCCTTTCTGCGGCGACGGCATCGTCAATGCCGAAGAATCATGCGATGACGGCGATACGGACACGAGCGACGGTTGCTCGGCAACGTGTACCGTGGAAACGGGATGGGCATGTGCCGGAAGTTCGCCGAGTGTCTGTTACACGACGTGCGGTGACGGATTCATGATGGGTGGGGAAGAGTGCGATGACGGTGATGCGGCGAACGGCAACGGTTGTTCGGCCACCTGTACGGTGGAAGCAGGCTGGTCCTGCACCGACACTTCACCCAGCGCCTGTTCCACCGGCTGCGGTGATTCGATTACCGCCGGCAACGAAGAATGTGACGACGGGAACCAGACGGATGGCGACGGGTGCTCCGCCGCTTGCGACCGGGAGGAGTGCGGGGACGGCGCCGTCAACAACGGCGGAACCGAGACATGTGATGATGGGAACGTGACGGCGTCCGACGGATGCTCTTCGATGTGCGCCATCGAAACGGGGTACGCCTGCTCGGGAACACCCAGCAGATGCTTCGTTTCTGTTCCTGCTTCTTCTTCCTCTTCTTCGTCGGCGCGCGAACAGAGCGCAGGGGGCGGAAGAGGCGGGAGCGGCGGCACGAACGCGCAGACCATCGGCGGGGCGGGGGAGAGTGCGGTCCGCGGCCGCCAGGAACAGTTGCCATCCGGCGCAAGCGGAACGTCATCCGCCTCGAGTGTCCCGGGTGTCACGGTTCCCGTCTCCGGACCGAACCCATGGCTTCTCCCGCCCGTCCGCGAAACCGTGAGCGTGCGCGAACTGCGGGAAAAAGTGGGGACGGGCATCCACGCGGCCGCTTCCGCGAACACCGACGTGACGCGCGGCGAAGCGGTGGCGGCGGTGCTGGGGCGTTACGGCTTCGATGTGCCTGCCGCCGATGACCGCGCCCTGGCCGGCGTGGCACGTTCGCTCGGCATCCTCCGCGGCTATGACGGCAAGGTCCTGGCCCTGGACCGTCCCGTGTCCCCGAGAGAGCTCTCGACGCTGATGCTCCGTTCGCGCGTGGCGGTGCGCAGGGTGGAGCGGCGGCAGGGGCGGTAAAGATGCGCAGCAAGCGCTCCAGCTTTCCGTATGCGAGCGGCGGACGCTATTCGTCTCCCATTCCGTTTCGGGAATCGAGGGTTTGGTCGACTTCAAAACAGGTGTTCTCCCTGCTGACGCTGGTCTTCGTAAAAATGGCCACGGCGGCGCATGGAGGGCACGAAGGAGAGGGACACGGGAGCCATGCTGCGGCGCATGCCTGAACGAGCAAACGGAAGCCAAAAATCAAAGTCGATACTGTGCCGAAAAAGTGGTATAATAATTGCACATACAAACAATGCCCAAAATGAGCATTCGCATCGGCTTCCTGCTGCTGTTGCTCCTGTCCGGCACGGTCATTATCCTGCGGTACAGTACCAATCTCAGCCTGAGGGCATGCGATCCGGGTGACGAAAGCACATGGGCGGAATGCGATGTGCCTTGGTGTGGCCAGGACGGTGAATGCCACGACGGTTGCACCGAGGATGATGACTGCACGTATGTGGGAGAATGGTGCGCACAGAACGGCGGCTGCTATTCCTCCTGTACCACGGACGACGAATGTCCCCTTGAAACCATTTGCTCGGATTCGGCCTGCATTGAAGATCCTTGCGGCGACGGTTCCTGCGGCAGCGGGGAGGAATGCGCCGCCGACTGCAGTTCGGAAACGTACTGTGATGACGGCGTGGACAACGACCAGGACGTGTACACGGACTGCGACGACTCCGATTGCGAGGGGGAGCCTGCCTGCGATCCCTGCGGCGACGGTTCCTGCGACCCCTTGGAACAATGCGCCGCCGACTGCAGTTCGGAAACGCACTGTGATGACGGCGTGGACAACGACGAAGATACCGGCATCGATTGCGACGATTTGGACTGCGAAGCGAACCTTGTTTGCATGTGCGGTAACGGCTCCTGCGATGACGGCGAGGTCTGTGCCGCCGACTGTCCTGATGAAGCGTACTGCGAGGACGGCGTGGACAATGACGAAGACGGGGATACGGACTGCGACGATTCCGGTTGTGCAGCCGATTCCGCCTGTATTCCGGATTGCGGCAATGGCAGTCTCGATGACGTCGAGGAATGCGATGACGGGAATACCTCGGATTATGATGGCTGTTCGGCGGATTGCATCGTCGAGGAGGGATACGAATGCACCGTCGTGGGCGAAGCATGCAATCTCATTTGCAGCAACGGTTTGATCGATGATGGGGAGGCCTGTGATGACGGCGACGCGGATGCCGGTGATGGCTGTTCGGCAGCTTGCGCCATTGAGGACGGCTACGAGTGCACGGGTGAACCGAGCGTCTGTACGGAAGAGGAGGAAGAAATTTCCTCTTCCTCGTCATCGTCGTCTTCGGCCTCTTCCGTCCTTCGTCCGCAGAGCATGGGCGGGGGCAGGGGCGGAGCCGGCGGCACGAATGCGCAGACCATCGGCGGGGCGGGGGAGAGTGCCGTTCGCGGCCGACAGGAACAGATGCAATCCGCCTCAAGCGCGCAACGCATCACGGTTCCCGTCTCCGAGCCGAACCCATGGCTTCTCCCGCCCGTCCGCGAAACCGTGAGCGTGCGCGAACTGCGGGAAAAAATGGGGACGGGCATCCACGCGGCCGCCCCCTCCGACGTTCAAGTGTCGCGTGGCGAAGCGGTGGCGGCGGTGCTGGACCGGTACGGCTTCGACATGCCGGCCGCCGATGACCGCGCCCTGGCCGGCATGGCGCGTTCGCTCGGCATCCTCCGCGGCTATGACGGCAAGGTTTTGGCTCTGGATCGTCCCGTGTCCCCGAGCGAGCTCTTAACGATGATGCTTCGTTCGCGCGTGGCGGTGCGCAGGGGAGAGCGGCGGCAGGGGCGGTGAGTGAGCGCTGCGACCGTCGGAGACGGGCGGCTATTGTGTTGCACGTTTCCCGTTCGGTACACTCGGACCCGTCTTTCCCTTCCTTCATGATGTTTCGTCACCGTCTTCCCCTGCTCTTGCTCTGTCTCGGGCTCCTCTCCGCGTGCGACCGCCTCGGGGAGAACTCCTGGCGCGCAGCCGTGTCGTCCTGCGGCAACAAGCTGGTCGAAGACGGGGAGCAGTGCGACGACGGCAACACGGCCCCAGGAGACGGATGCGACCCCGCCTGCATCACGGAGTACCGCTGCACTTGCGTGGGGCAGCCGAGCAAGTGTTCCTGCACGTGCGGTGACGGCGTCGTGCAGAAAGGGGAGCAGTGCGATGATGCCAATGTCAACGAAGAAGACGGTTGCGATCTGTTCTGCCGCGTGCGGACGGGATGGGCCTGCCGGGGGGCGCCGAGCGCGTGCCATTTGAAACGTTGCGGCGACCAGTTGGTGGATCCTGGGGAGAAGTGCGATGACGGGAATGATATGTCCGGCGACGGGTGTTCGGGCATATGCGCGACGGAGAAGGGGTGGGCCTGCGCCGGAGAGCCGAGCGTGTGCCATCCCGTGCTGTGCGGCGACGGCATCAGGGACGGTGCGGAAAAATGCGATGACGGGAACGGGGAGGGAGGGGACGGGTGCGGCATGAATTGCACGGTGGAGAAGGGGTGGACATGCGCCGGTTCGCCCAGCGCGTGCACGCAGAAAGGGAAATAAGGACGGCACGTTGCAGTCCACCTGCGCTACACCCGACGGCGCTCCATCAGGAGCCAGAGCCGGATCACGACCTCCGGAGCTCCAAGGGCTGCCCTGTTTCCATAATGTTAGAATAGAATTAAACGTAAAATAGTCAACGTCTCTGCAGCCGCCTCAAAGCGCGTGAACCCTTGATTCCTTTTGCGCATGTCTTTACAATCCGCGCGCTTTTTCTTCCCTTACCCTTTTCCCCGTTTCGTATGCCCGCGACCGAAGTTGCCCAAGCAGCAGGAGCCGTCACCGGTTCCATTTTCTCGGATAAGAACACCCTCGTAGCCGCCACCATGGCGCTCGGCTCCGCCGTTCCCGCCTTCTCCATCGGTTGGATCGCAAGCAAGGCCATGGAGGCCATCGGCCGCAATCCGGAAGCGGGGGCCAAGATCCAGACGTCCCTCGTTCTCTCCGTCGCCTTCGCCGAGGCCATCGCCATCTACGCGCTCGTCGTCTCGCTCATCATCAAGTTCGTCTGATCGTCCGTTCTTTGTTCGCGGCTTCGCCGCGACGCGCACCCCGAAGGAGCGCGCCTGACGTGAAAAAATTTTGATGAGGGGATGCGTCCCCCTCGTTCATCCGTACACTTCCTCTCATGGAACTCCTCGCCAAACTCGGCATCAACTGGCAGCTGCTCCTCGCGCAGATCGTCAACTTCGGCATCGTGCTCGGGGCGCTCACGCTCCTCGTGTACAGGCCGCTCCTGAACCTGCTCGATGAACGGCGCGAACGCATCCGCAAGTCGCTGGAAGACGTGAAAGAAATTGAGGGACAAAAGAAGGAGATGGAACTCTTCCGCCTTGAGCAGATGAAGAAGATCGACCAGGAGATCGGCCAGATGCTGGAGCGGTCGAAGAAAGAAGCCGAGGCGACGAAGCAGCAGATCCTCGCGGCCGCCCAAGAGGAATCCGCGCGCATTTTGCAGCGCGGCGAAAAGCAGCTTGCGGAGGAGCGTACGCGCGTCCTCGGCGAGGTGCAGGCCACCGTGGCGCAGGTCATCGTCCGCGCCACCGAGAAGATCCTGCAGCGCGAACTTTCCGCAACCGACCAGAAGAAGTGGATGGCCGATCTTTCCCAGCACCTTACCAGCGACCTCCGATGAAGATCACCCCGCAGGACGCGGCCCTCGCTTTCCTGGAGACGTGCAAGTCTCTGCCGGAGAGCGAGCACGCGGCCGTCGCGGATGCCGTCACGGACATCCTCCGTCGCCACGGGCTTGGCAAGCACGTGCGCACGTTCCCGCGGCTCGTCCGTGACCTGCTCGAGAAGCGCGAGGGCATCGTTGCCGCCCGCTTGGTCACCGTGACGGGAGACGCCGGGGCCGCGAAAGAAGAGATCCTGGCCGCCCTCGAGCATTCCCTGCGGAAGAAGGTGCTGCTGCGGGAGGACAAGGATCCGTCGCTCCTCGGCGGCGCCCTGCTCGCCGTCGGCGACGAACGCTTCGATGCCTCCGTCCGCGGCGCCCTCACACACCTTCGTCATCAACTCACTCTCAGCCCTGCGTCCTGAGTCCTAGTCCCTCATCCCTCCTTCCCATGAGCCTCAGCCAGTCCCTCATCAAAACCCTCGAAGACCGCATCGGTTCGTACAAGACGGACGTGCGCCACGAGCATGTCGGCACCGTCATCGAAGTCGGTGACGGCATCGCGAAGATCTCCGGCCTTTCCCGCATCGGCGCCGCGGAGATGATCGACTTCGGCAACGGCGTCTTCGGGAGCGCGCTGAACCTGGAGGAAGACGCGGTCGGGGCGATCGTCTTCGGGGATTTCAGCAAGATCAAGGAAGGGGACACCGTGAAGGCCACGGGACAGATCCTCTCCACGCCCGTGGGCGAGGAACTGATCGGACGCGTCGTCTCGCCGTTGGGTGAGGCGAAAGACGGCGGTCCGGCCATCCGCACGAAGCAGATGTATCCGGTGGAAAAGATCGCCGCGCGCGTCATCGAACGCAAGTCCGTCACCACGCCGCTCCAGACGGGCATCAAGGCCATCGACGCCATGATTCCCATCGGGCGCGGCCAGCGCGAGCTGATCATCGGCGACCGCCAGACCGGCAAGACGGCCATCGCCCTCGACGCCATCATCAACCAGAAGGAGACGCAGGGGACCGACCGACCCGTCGTCTGCATCTACGTCGCCATCGGCCAGAAGGAATCGAAGGTGGCGAAAATCGTCGACACGCTGAAGAAGCACGGTGCCATGGACTACACCATCGTGGTGAGCGCCGGCGCCTCGGAGCCCGCGTCCCTCTCCTACATCGCCCCCTTCGCCGGGTGCGCCATGGGCGAGTATTTCACGGACAAGGGCAAGGACGTCCTCGTCATCTACGACGACCTTTCCAAGCACGCCTGGGCCTACCGCCAGATCTCGCTGCTCCTGCGCCGTCCGCCGGGACGCGAAGCCTACCCGGGCGACGTGTTCTACCTCCACTCCCGCCTCCTCGAGCGCGCGGTGTGCCTGGATGACAAGTTCGGCGGCGGGACGCTCACGGCGTTGCCCATCATCGAGACGCAGGCGGGCGACGTGTCCGCGTACATCCCGACGAACGTCATCTCCATCACGGACGGGCAGATTTTCCTGGAGGGCGACCTCTTCTACAAAGGCATCCGTCCCGCCCTCAACGTGGGTATCTCCGTCTCCCGCGTCGGTTCCGCCGCGCAGCGCAAATCCATGAAGAAAGTGGCGGGCAAGCTCCGTCTCGACCTCGCCCAGTACCGCGAACTCGCGGTCTTCGCGCAGTTCGGTTCCGATCTCGACGCCGCCACCAAAGCACAGCTCGACCGCGGGGCGCGCCTCACCGAGATCCTCAAGCAGCTGCAGTACGAGCCGCTGTCGGTGGGGGAGCAGGTGGCGATCATCTACGCGGGCGTCAACGGGCTCCTCGACGACGTGCCCGTGGACGACGTGAAGACCTTCGAAGCCGATTTTCGCGCCTTCCTCCGTTCCAAGCACTTCAACGTCCTGGAGCAGCTCGGCAAAGAGATCACGAAGGAGGCGGAAGAGACGCTCAAGCGCTTGATTGAGTCCTTCAAGAAGGACAAGGGATTCAGTGATCAGAAGTCAGTGGACAGTGGTCAGAAGCGATGAAGCTGGCCACTGATCACTGACCACTCCCCAGATTCTACCTCACCTTTCTCCCGCACTCCCGTGGCAAGAAGCCTCCGCGATCTCCGGCGCAAGATGAAGGCGATCAAGTCGACCCGCCAGGTGACGAAGGCCATGGAGCTTGTCGCCGGATCCAAGATGCGTCGCGCGGTGCAGAACGCGGAGATGCTTCGCCACTACGCGCTCACGTCCTGGCGCATCCTGCAGCGGATCGCCGTCGTGCATCCCGGCGTGCACCCGTACCTTGCGGAGAAGGAGGTGAAGAACATCCTCGCCATCTTCTTCAGTTCCGATCGGGGATTCTGCGGGAGCCTGAATGCGCAGATGTTCCAGGCGGCCGAACGATACGTGAAGGGCCTCGGGGGCATCGCGTCGTTCCGCAACGTGGATTTCGTGGTGGCGGGGCGCAAGGGCACCCATTTCCTGCAGCGTCTCGGCCAGAAAGTGATTGCGTCGTTCCCGGCTCTATCCAACCATCCCGCCTTCAAGGATGTCCTCCCCATCGCGCGGATGGCGACGGAGGGGTTCCTCAACGGCACCTACGACCACATCGTGCTGCTGTATCCGGATTTCGTTTCGCCGCTCGTGCAGGATCCTGCGGTGAAGGTGGTCCTGCCGTTCTCCAAGTCTGCGCTGAAGGACATGATCGGTTCGCTCGGCATCCGTCACCGCGGAAAGACGGTCGATGGCGATGCGGCCGTTCCCGGGCATGAAGTGGCCGAATACAAGTTCGAGCCGTCGCAGGAGGAAGTGCTGAAGACCATCCTTCCGCAACTGACCGAGATGCAGATCTACCAAGGCGTGTTGGAAGCTGCCGCGTCGGAGCATTCCGCGCGCATGGTCGCCATGCACGCCGCCACGGACAACGCCACGGACCTGCTCGACGACCTTACGCTGACCTACAACCAGACGCGCCAGGCGAAGATCACGGCGGAGCTCTCGGAACTGAGCGCGGCAAAGGCGGCACTGGATTAATATGAGGGTTAGGGATAGGAGGGGTAGGGTTAGGTTTTTTTTGCGTGCGGGGAACAGCGCTTGATCAACCCCCCTGCCATTCGCTTGAACAGCAGGGGGTGGTGTCGTGCAGGGGGTGAGTGCGGCGGTCAGAAGGATGTCAAGGCATCGGTTTTGTTCTCCGTGATGTGGAACAAACGGTTGAGCTTTGTGATGTCGAAGACCTGGTAGATCTCCGGCGACATCGTGGAGAGGACCAGCTTGCCGTTGATTCCACGCACGAGCTTTTCGAGCGTTATGAGCTTGCCGAGCATCTGTGAGTCCATATAGGTGACCGATTCGAAGTTCAGGATGAGCTTCCTGTATCCGTCTACCCTAACGAGATCCCATAGCTCATTCCCGATCTCATTGACGCGATGTTTATCGTCTCTCGTGTCCGTCAGCCTTGCGTCAGAAAACGTGACGACCCAAACATCTCCCACTTCCGCAATGGAGATACGTTTCCGCTGTGTCGTAACCATATGTTCGATCCTCCGATGATGGAAAGAACCGTTCCTGTCGTTCAGACCCCCTGAACTATTCAAATTATGATATAAGAAAAATATATGTCAATGATCGCGGGATTCAGGGGCAAGTGAAGGGTCCGCGGATGGGAAAGATGGCGTGTCCTGGAGGAGGTTCGTCACCACCAGATGGACTGCCGAGCGGACGGCTATGAGTGCATGATTGAGATCACCCCCGTTCTCCGGCTGCTGCGCCCTCCTGTCCAAGTCTGCCAAGATTTCTTCGCTTGTTTCGAGGAGATGTTCCCTTCCCCGTATGAGGCGCGATCCAACTTCTTCCGTGATGGCTTGGATTTGCCGTACTGGAATCGGCTCGTCTTGAAACAGATCGCCGAAGAGTACCTTGGCTTGGTCTTCGAGAGCGGTAGGGGTGATTTCCCTGTTCCTGTTCCTGGTGCCGGACATGTATATATTATAACACAATCAAAAAAACAGGTCCATCATCTGCTCCACCTTTTTGTTCTCACATGTTGCTGTAGAACTGCTTCTTGCGATTCTCGGTGCGGAATTGCTCGCGCTTGAGGGCGCGGATGCGCTGGAGGCGGCGCGTGCGGGGCTTCTTGTAGTGGGAGCGTTCGCGCAGCAACTTCATGAGGCCGGTTTTCTGGACCTGCTTCTTGAACCGCTGCTGGAGGCGGTCGCCGGATTCATCGCCTTTCTTGATTGCGTAGATAGCCATAGAGCCGACATACGTTACTGGAGCCTCGGAGCGTGTGCAAGGCTAATTCTTGCCTTGAAAAGATGTCAAAGAGTCCAACGATGCCAAGGATGCCAAGGATATTCGTCCAGAGCTCCTTGGATTCTTTGGATTCCTTGGCATCTTCGGCATCCTAGAATACATAAATTGTTCAATTGCCTTCTCTCCGATTTGCTCTCCACTCAACCATTGCACCGCTCCAAAAATCTCCCTACACTCCACTCCGATATGGTAAAGAACCAATACAACGCCGAGCAAATCCAGGTGCTCGAAGGGCTGGAACCCGTCCGGAAGCGTCCGGGCATGTACATCGGTTCCACCGACCAGCGCGGTCTCCACCACCTCATTTACGAGATCGTCGACAACTCCATCGACGAAGCGATGGCGGGCCACGCCAAGAACATCACCGTCACCCTTAATGACGACGGTTCGGTGAGCGTGGAGGACGACGGTCGCGGCATTCCCGTGGACATCCATCCCGTCGCCAAGAAATCCGCGCTCGAAGTGGTGCTCACCGTGCTCCACGCGGGCGGCAAATTCGGCGGCGATGACAGCGGGTACAAAGTCTCCGGTGGTCTCCACGGCGTGGGTTCGTCGGTGGTGAACGCGCTCTCGATCCATATGAAAGCGGAGGTGTTCCTCGACGGTGCCGTGCACATGCAGGAGTACAAGCGCGGCAAGCCGCTGGCCGACGTGAAGAAGGTCGGCAAGACGGACAAGCGCGGGACGCTCATTACGTTCACGCCGGATCCGGAAATTTTCGATACCACCGAATTCAGTCTGGACCTGGTCCTCACGCGCCTGCGCCAGCAGTCGTATCTCACCCGCGGCATCACGATTTCGGTGCTGGACGCGCGCAAGAAGCGCCCGGCCGAAGACGAGGCGTTCCCGCGCCTGTATCGCTTCCATTTCGAAGGAGGAATTTCGGCGTACGTCCATCACCTCAACGAGTCCAAGGAAGGAATCGGAACGCCGATCTGGTTCGAGAAGGACACGACCGACGGGTTCGTGGAAGTGGCGTTGCAGTACACGCAATCGTTCCAGGAACACGTGGTGAGCTTCGCAAACAACATTCATACGGTGGAAGGCGGTCATCACCTGACGGGTTTCAAGGCCGCGCTCACGCGCACCATCAACGCCTACGCGCGCCAGTTCGGCATCCTGAAGGAAAAGGACGAGAACCTGTCCGCGGATGACGTGCGCGAGGGTCTCACGGCGGTCATTTCCGTGCGCCTGCGCGAGCCGCAATTCGAAGGGCAGACAAAGGGGAAGCTGGGCAATGCCGAGATGAAGACCGCGGTGGAAACGGTGGTCAACGAGAAGCTGTCCCAGTACCTGGAGGAGAATCCGACCGAAGCGAAGGACATCGTGGCGAAGTGTTTGCTGGCCGCCCGCGCCCGCCTCGCCGCCCGCGCCGCCCGTGACAGCGTCATCCGCAAGGGGGTGCTGGACGGCATGACGTTGCCGGGGAAGCTGGCGGACTGCTCGAACAAGGATCCTGCGCAGTGCGAGCTCTACATCGTGGAGGGCGATTCCGCCGGCGGCTCGGCCAAACAGGGCCGCAATCGCGAATTCCAAGCCATCCTGCCGCTGCGCGGGAAAATCCTCAACGTGGAACAGGCGCGCTTGGACAAGATGCTCGCGAACAACGAGATCAAGGCGCTCATCGTGGCGCTGGGCATGGGCGTGGGCGAGGTGAAGGACGTGAGCAGGCTCCGATATCGCCGCGTCGTGATCATGACCGACGCCGACGTGGACGGCGCGCACATCCGCACGCTGCTCCTGACGCTTTTCTACCGGTACTTTCCGGAGCTTCTCGAAGGAGGGTACCTCTACATCGCGCAACCGCCGCTCTTCAAGATGCAGAAGGAGAAGGACGTCCGGTGGGTGTATACGGATGCGGAGAAAGCGAACATTTTGAAGGAATGGGGCGTGAAGGAGACGCAGCTTGAGGAGACCGAAGAATCCGAAGAGACCGAAGAATCCGAAGAGAACGCAGCCGTCCCGGGCCGCGGCAAGGGGAAGAAGGAAGAGCCCGCGAAGCGCAAGCCCCGCGTGAACATCCAGCGGTACAAGGGTCTGGGAGAAATGAACCCCGACCAGCTCTGGGACACGACCATGGATCCCGAGAACCGCATCATGCTCCAGGTGACGATGGACGATGCCGAACGCGCGAACGCCACGTTCACCACGCTCATGGGTTCCGAGGTCGCCCCCCGCCGCAAGTTCATCACGACGCATGCGAAAGCGGTGAGTAATTTGGATATTTGACGAGGGGAATCCAAGGAAGCCAAAGAATCCGAGGAATCCAAGGAATTGAGCCTATGCATTCCTTGGCTGCGTTTGGGTCCTTGGATCCTTTTGGTTACCCGACATAAAAACATGAGAAAATGAGTCAGACTGCAGCAAATTCCACGTCAGGGAATAGGTCATTTCCCCCACCACTATGGCTACCAAGAAAGGAGAAAAGCAGCGTGACGAAAGCCGAAAAGGCATGACGGAAGAGGAGGAGACGCGTCGAACGGGTATGGGTGAGACCTCGGAGGAGAACGCTGAAGAGTCCGGAACCATGCGCGGTCAACAGGCGGATGCGGACGACGAAGAGCCGGGGATGGATCGGATGTGAGAAGTTCGTATACCGTATTTCGTATAACGAACGCTATACGAGATACGTCATACGCTATACGGAATACGCAATCAGTCCTCGTCCACCTCCCCGATCTGGTCCCGAAGCACGTATGTGTCCAAGTTCTTTTCGCCGAGGAGCTTGATGACCTGCGGGATGGCTTGCCCGTACTTGATCTGCTTCTGCTTCCCGGCCTGCATGTCGCGGAGGATGATCGTGCCTTCCTTCACCTCCATCTTGCCGAGCAACAGGGCGTACTTGGCTTGGAACTTGTCCGCCAGGCGCATCTGGCTCTTCAGGCTCGCTTCGCCGAGGGCGCCGAGCGTGTGTACGCCTTTCTCACGCAATTCCGACACGAGCGCGAGGCACTTCTTCTTCGCTTCCGGCCCCAACTGCGCGACGAACACGTCCACCTGGTCCTTGTCGGGGACGCGCACGCCTGCTTCCTTCATGTGCCAAATCATGCGTTCCATGCCGCCCGCGAAGCCGACGCCCGGCGTGGGCTTGCCTCCGAGCAGCTCGATGAGGCCGTCGTAGCGGCCGCCTCCTCCGACGGCGTTCTGCGCGCCCGTCGATTGGTCCCACAATTCGAACACCGTCTGGTTGTAGTAATCCAAGCCGCGCACGAGGCCGGGATTGGGCACGTACCGCACGCCGAGCTCGTCCAGGTATTCCAAGAGCGTTTCGTGGAACTGCTTGCTTTCCCCGGAGAGGAATTGCTCCAATTTCGGAGCGTTGCGGACGAGTACCTGTGTATCCCCGTTCTTGCTGTCCAAGAGGCGCAGCGGGTTCGTCTGGAGGCGGCGTGCGTCTTCCTCGGGGAGGTTGCGCTCCTTGCCGATGAAGAAATCCTTGAGGGCGGCGACGTAGGCCTGGCGGTTCTCCGCCGTGCCGATGTTGTTGATCTGGAGCGTGAGGCGGTCGAGGATGCGGACGTCATTCAGGATCTTGGTGACGACGTAGATCAGCTGCGCGTCCAGGCTGGGATCCTTCAGGCCGATCACCTCCAGGTCGATCTGATGGAACTGGCGGTAACGCCCTTTCTGCGGACGGTCGTAGCGGAAGCACTGGCCGATGCTGTATAGCTCCACGGGCTGCGGAAGCTGCTGCATGCCGTGTTCCACGTACGCGCGGCAGATGCCGGCGGTGAACTCCGGCCGCAGCGCGAATTCCGCCGCCTTTCCCTCATTGTCCTTTTTCCCTGTGACGGTGAAGAGTTCCTTCTCCACGATGTCCGTGTGCTCGCCGATGCCGCGCTCGAAGACCCCGCGGGACTCGAACATCGGCGTGTCGATGCGCTTGTAACCGGCCTGGCGGGCGCGGTGGCGCACGGCCTTCTTGATGTACGTCATGTACTGGTGGTCCTGGGGGAGGACGTCGTGCGTACCTTTCGGGGTGCGGAACAAGGGTTCGGACATACGGAAACGGGAGTCGGGAATGAGGAAAATGCTACCATCGCGGGTGCGTAATAACAAGGCTTCCCGCTGGGGGAAGCCTCTTCCGACACGGTTCGATCAACGCTTCCGCAGCTTGTTGATGTAGCCGAGCGGTACGGAAACGGGGGACACAATGCCGCGCCCCATCGTTTTCAGGATGCCCGCGGGTTCGCTGTTCCAAACCTTCCCATGCCAGCGGCCGAGGCCGTAGAGGGCTCCTCCGGCTACCGCTGTACTCGCGACGAAAGGCAGTGCAGATGAAGCGGCACCGATGCCGCTCAGCGTGCTCAGGAATCCGCCCAATGGAGCCATGACGGCGGCGGTGCTCACACCGGATGCAACTGCCACCCCCACCGCCGTGCCCGTGAGAGCGCCGACAACGGGATGTCCCAGTTTCTTCCCTGCGTAGTATCCGGTCGCAGTTCCCAGCAGGGGAATACCAGACGAAATTCCCAACGACGATATCGTGAGAGCACCCGGGATTTGTGAAGCAAGAATGGTGTTCACACCCGTGGCAACACCGTACGCGAGAACCGGTGCGGCCGCACCGGTTCCCAGCGCCGCGGCCACGGTCCCCTTCATGACCGTTTCCCGTGGGACGTCGGTTCTCTCCTGCGAAGGTGGCACGGCGAACGCGGGGAACATATCCGGCGGAATGTGGTTCTCCACGGCAGGACGCCGTGGCATTACCGGCTTCGGTTTCGGGGATTCTTGGTTTGGTTCCTTCTGTACTTCCTCTTGTCGCAGGGCATTGGTTCCGATATCAATGAAGGGAGAGAGACGGTCACGGGTGTCGTAGCGCCGTCCTTCCAGGAGAAGGCGCACGTCTTCGCGCGGCGCATCCCTTTCGGGAGGACGGAGAGAATCGGTCTCTGACAGATGTTGATTATTGATGTGCATGTTAAATATATTATACTATATTCATATCATATAGACAACTATAAACCTTTGGGCGACTATCCCCTCATATATAGAAAGTAGTACATGATTAATATGACATTATTTAGTCAAATTTATTCATCCAATACCTCTGATGATTTTCCTCCGCCGATCATCAGAATGTATGGCAACAATAATGGATCTGAAAATCTATACTTATATGATCTCTGCTTGCCCACTTTTTCTAATATCTTTCCTCTGTCTTCACAAAATTCATTGATATGTTTTTGGAAGGTAGAAATCTTAATATTCTGCCGTTTTAATATTCGACTAAGATGAGGAACAACATCTGATAAATAAAAATAGCCGAGATCATCTCGCTCTTTTGTGGAAGCAATTGCACAAGCGAGAAGAACGTCATCATAAAGAGCATCCTTATGTGCACTATGAATTGCTTTGTAGTATCTGTCTCTAATTGATTGTTCCGATTCATTTACAGCTTTGTGAAAAGAATCGAGTACATCTTTTCGAAATATTTTTCTGGAACCATGTGAAAGGGCTTCCCGTGTTGAATGCAATCCAATTAGATGTGTGTAATGGGGCATCCCCTGAGATGTGCGAACGATTAGCGAGGCGGCTGATTCGTCAAAACCTGTTCCTAGCGCATTTGAAGCCTTGCTCAATATTTCTCGCAGTTCCCTTTGATTCATTCTTGGGAGTTGTATTTGAGTAAGACATCTAACTATTGATGCATGATCTTTAACCAAATCATTTATTGTGTCCGCAACCCCCACAAGGATGATCGTGGTATCAATTCCATAATCAGATAATGCTTTAATTAAATCTGTATAATTTTTTCTCACTGCGTGGTCTGCACGATCAAATTCATCAAAAATAAAAACTGATCCTTTCAGCCCCCTAAGCATGCGCCTCACATCATCAATGGAAAGCTTATCTCCTGAGTTAATGCCCATTTTCTTCTTTAATGAAATTAAATTCTTCTCCTGACCGATATCAAATCCAATAATATCGTCGGCAACCAGCATTTCATCAAACGCCTTTTTCCATAAATCACTAAAAGAATCATCTGCGGTAGCATTCACTCGTACAACTAAACGACGATCCTGCCCTGATAATTCAGTTAGATTTAAAAGAATTTTCGCCATATTCGCTAGAGATGTTTTCCCAACTCCCCTCTCACCAAATAGAACTATATGGAATCCAGTTTGTCTAACCGAATCAGTAATACGAGTAAGCTGATCCCAGCGTCCCGCAAAGAACTCTCTTCCATTAATTGGAGTTCGTGGTTTAAAAATTGACCCAGCCTTTATATGCAGTGCCAGGGACTCATCATCACTTAACTGAATCTCGCTCATGCTGTGCATAGTATCATAAGTTCTCCGACTATACAAAATAGAAGTCATACTAAAGAACAACCTTCTCTAACTTATTGACATAGATGTATAACTATACTCTATTGAAAGAAACTCATTATCCGACTACTATGAAATTCATGGCAAAGAAGAGAATTACAACGACGGTTCTGGGCAAACAAGACAGCAAATTTGTTTATCAATTGCTAGTAACTTCCTCTGGCGAAAATACCTCCAGACTAGCAAGGTTAGCAAAGGAAGTAATACAATCAGAACATGGTGCTAATGCGCCCCTTTCAACCAACAGATCCAAGAGGTGATTCTTTATTAAGAACAGAAGTGCGGACAGATGAGCACAAGGGTCTGCTAGATTTTTATCTAAATGAGGCAAAAAACTGTGAGGAGAATCTAACATCTTTTACATACGATATTGTTTCAGACGATGGAAATTTCTTAGGTTTTTTCTGTGTCTCAAATAGCCTATTACTTTTAGATGAAAAAGAAATCATGACTGAATTTAAGCGAAAAAAGAACGTTTCATTTGCACCGCCAGCGACGCTTCTTGGAAAGCTTTATATATGTAATTGTAATCGTGGAACTGGGATTGGCTCAGAGGTTATCTTATATATAGCAAAAGAAATTTGTTTCAAATCGAAATCAGCCTCTCGCTTTATTATTATTGATATTAATGCTCGTAATCCTAATGCCGTTAATTTCTATACAAAAAGAGGTTGGCTACACCCTCGGACATATGCCAGAAAAATGTTTTTTGACCTCTTGAGATTTAAAATATTTTTGAAAGCTTATAAGGAGCAATGTCGGAACTCATCAGCCGCAGAAATATTGCGATTATTTGCAATATATCTCCAAGAAGAACAGAACTAGTTTTCTTGCTGTTGAAAACCAAGAGTATAATACAAATTATGGCTAATCAAAGTACCGACAAGCACCGATTCTTTGAGATACTAAGACGTGCGGCAACCCCACACGCGAAAGTAAAAAATGAAAAAGATGCTGATCGGCAGAATGAGCGTAATTATAACGAAAAGAAAATTCTCCAAGATACAAAGGAAGATACTTTGCAGAAATAACATGGTAGGTTCCATCCAGTGACCGCTTCAACTGCGACCAGAACCCCTCAATGGTGTTCGTGTACGCGCCGCCTTTCCTATACTGCTTCTCCTTGTGCTTCACCGTCGCATGGCCGAGGCCTTCGACGTTGGTGATGCTCTTGTAGGCTCGAAGCTCGTCCGTAAGGAGGACTGACCCCTTGGCGATGTTGTTTCGGATGGGGTGCAGGAGGCTCTCTTCCGTCGTGTCCTTCACAACTTCCGCGTGAACCTTGCCCTTTCGCTGAACCGATCCAAACACGATGGATTTGTTCTCCATCTTGTGGCGCATGTTCCTCTTCCCGCCAATCCACGTTTCATCCGCTTCCACTTCGCCAGACTGTAGGGCGGGTTCCTCGTTCATCATCTTCCGTATCTCCTTCGCCATTCTCCACGCGGTTTTGTAGGTCACGCCCACCTGTCGTTCAATCTCCTTCGCCGCAACTCCGTTCCTCGATTGAGACATGAGGAAGATCGCGTGAAACCACTTCACCAAGTCGGTGGAAGACTTCTCGAAGATCGTTCCCGCCTTCGGGCTGATCTGAGACTTTCCGCAGTAGCAGACGTAGTGCGCTGTTTTCTTCTGGCGGTAATACTGTCCGATCAGACCACACTTCGGACATGCGCTCTTGCTGTGGAATTGCTGGAAAAGATGTTCCAAACAAGCCGCGTCGTCGGGGAAGAGCTTATGGAATTGGGAGATGGTGAACTTCGGAAGCTTCATATCTAGGGGGGAACTGCCCTAGAGACTACTATTCGGCTTCCTATATGTCAAGGGATAGTCGCCAACCTTTGTGTCTCCTCAGCGAGAAATTACCTATCAATTTCACAAAATGAATCCAGAATGAGTGGGACGAGTGACGGGCCAGAGCCGGTTGGATTTTTGACATCTGACCCGAGAAAGGAAGGGGAAGGTTTGGAAGGTGGAACCGCAGGTTCCCCTTCCAATACTAAAAAATGCGAGCGCGCAGCGTGAGCACCAATCAAAAAAACCTACGCGTAGGTTCTTTTGATTGGTGGGGCGAGCGATGGGATTCGAACCCACGACCCTCTGGACCACAACCAGATGCTCTAACCAACTGAGCTACGCTCGCCATGTGAGAAAAGAATGAACGGAACTGTGCCGAGCCTGTCCCGAGTCAGGACTGCAAGTCGGGATGGAAGGACCCGTCACAGTGCGGATATCCTAAAGGGAAATGCCAAGGACTTCCAGCGTCTTTTGAAGGTCAGGATCGGCTGTTTCCGCCGTTCGCCGGGGGCTGATCCTTCCGCAGATTCGGCGCTTCCACCACGAACACGACGTTGTCGTCGTTCGGTTTCTTCTCGGGCGCGGCCGGCTCCGGCGTTGTCTGCGGCACGGAAGGAGCGGGTGCGGTCACGGGGGTTTGATCCGTTGTTTCGGTGTTTGTGCTTTCCTTTTCGACACCTTCGGTGTCGGCAACAGGCGGGAACGCCTGTTGCTCGGACGGGGCTTCCTGTTTGAGTGGGACTGCCGGGGAAGGAGGAGGCGCAGCGACGGGGCTTGCGCTTTCCTTTTCGGCTCCTTCGGAGCCGGCAACGGGCGGGAACGCCCGTTGCTCAGGGGTTTGCGATGGTGACGGGGCTACGGTTTCAGATTGTTTGCGTTTCTTCAGGTTCTCGCGGTAGCGCTTGCGCTTGATGCGGCGGCGCTCGCGTTCCTTCTCGGCGCGGGCCTGTTCTTCGGGCGAGGGTTGTGGCGGTGCGGAGGGTGTCGCGGCGGGGCTTTCGTTTTTCTTTCCGACGTCAACGGCTTCGGCAGTGGGAGGGAGGTTATTCATGCTTGTCCGTTGGTCTGTTCCTTCCTTTTCGACGCCTGCGGCGTCGGCAGCAGGCGGGAACGCCTGCTGCTGGGACGACGGGGCCTCCTGCTTGAGCAGGGCTTCGGGAGCAGGGGGAAATTCAGCGACGGGGCTTTCGTGTTCCTTTTCCGGCGCGGGCGGTTCCGTGAAGAGCGGCGGCGGCGCGGGTTCGGGCGTCGCGGGAACGGGCGGTGCGGGCGTCGTGTCCGGAACGGAAGGAGCGGGTTCCTCCGGCGGGAAGAGGGGAGGGAATGCTTCCGGAGGAGGTTCGGGCGACGGCATCGGTGGGGGCGGAGCGGCCGGGGATTCCTCCTGCGCGGGAACAGCGGGAGCTTCCCGTTCGGTTTCCGGCGTTGGAGGCGTCGGTTCGGCGGGCGTATCGGCGGCATCCAATCCCTTCTTCAGCCATGCGGGCGCCTCGTCCAAATCCACCGGCGGTTCCGGCGGAGGGGCGGGAGGCTCGGGCGGGGGCGCGGGTTCCGGAGGTGTCTCCTCTTCCCGTTCCGGCTCCTGCGCGACGGGCGCTTCCGGCGCGGGCGCTGAGCGGCGGATTTCCATCGGCGGCGCGATATCGATGGCTCCTTCCTTGCCGTTCCGCACGATTTTCGTTTCCATTTCTTCCAGCGTGCGCTGGAGGCCGCCGCCCTGCGACGTCAGGCGCGAGAGCAGCCGGACGCCCAGCGCGCCCAGGACGACGACGCCTGCGAGGAGTATGGCGATCGTGAGGTAGGCTACCCAGCGCCCGCCGATGCCGCGGCTCCCGCCGGAAATGCCGCCGGGCGCGCTCGAGGAGGCGGGGGCGGCCGACGATGCGGAGGACGTTTCCGTTCCGGGGACGTAGGCTTCCACGGCGAGGGAGCGGGTCGATTGGAACGTCACTTGGCCGTTGCGGAGGTCGCGGACCGTCACGGTGACGTCGTACGTCCCGCTGCGCGCGTAGAGATGCGTGGGTTCCGTCCGCAGGCTTTCCGTCCCGTCGCCGAAGGACCAGTGGAACAGCAGCGGCATGTCGGAGGGTTGTCCTGCGAGCGGGAGGGAGAAGCGGATGGCGCCGTCGGGCTGCGCCTGCGCGATGACGGGGCTCGCGGGTTCGGGCGGGATGTCCGAGGCCCCTTCGGGGATGACGGTGAGCGTTTGCGATGCGGACGTTCCGTCGCCGAGGATCTCGACGAGACGCATCTCGCGCGCCGCGTCGGGCGCGGAGAACCACAGGAAGAGGGGCGTTCCTGTCGTTGTGAAGAACGTGCCCGCACCCTGATCGTCGTTCGCGGGATCACCGTCGTCGTTCGCGTCGGTGCGTGCGTCGAGATCCAGGTAGCGTTGCGCGCCGATGCCGCGGAGGGGGAGCAGCCGCAGCACCTGCCGGTCCGGCGGGAGCAGGATGCGGCCTCCCGAGAGCGGAGGATCCGTCGCCACGATGCCGTCCTCCCCCGCATTCTCCGTCTCTCCTTCCGCAGGATCGCGCGGCAGGACGTTCAGGAAGATCGTGCGTCGTTGGAGCATGCCGTTGCCCAAGGCGGAAGCGTCGAGCCGGTACGTGCCTTCCTCCACGATACGTACGCGGAAGACTTGCGCCCGTCCCGCCTGGATGAAGGTGCGGTCGCGCGAAAGCACCCATGTGAACTGTGCCGTCGGATCGTCATGTACGCCGAGAAGCTCGACGATGTCCCCGGTCCGGACGGTCACGTCTTCGGTCGGGATGTCGTTCCGCGGAGGCCCGACCTGTGCGATCACCGACGCCGCTCCCGCCACGGAGAGCGCCGTGAGGATGACGAACGAGAGCATAACGATGCCCTGCAAAACGAGGGAGGGGAGCCGGAAGGGGCGGATGGTGGGAGAGGCCACGGAAGCGGGAATCAGAAGAAGTCGATGACCGTATTCACGACGAGCGCCGCGAGGGCGATGACCACGATACCGACGATCGCATAGATGATGCCTTTCTTTGCCGATTCTTTCGCACTGTCATCCCCTTGGGAAATGATGAGACGGATACCCGCCACGATGAAGGCGATCACCGCGAGGAGCGCGACGAAGCTGAGGACGAAATTGATGACTTTGACGAGGGCGCCCTTGATGTCACCGGTGCCGGTCGGGACATTGATGCCGGACGTGTCGCCCAGATCGCCCGCCGCAAGCGCGACCGAAGGGGAAACGGATGCGAGGAGCGCCCAAGCGGCGATACACGCTGTACGATAACGGGAAACGAGGCGGTTCATACGGCGGAGTGGTATGGATGTTATTGCATTTATTGTAGCATGAACCGCATTATTTGTCCACGGGTGAGACGATGGGAGAAATGGCTTCCCGCTGAGGAATGCGGACGTTCCCGTGCGGGCCGGGCATGCCGCCATCCTGCAGTTTGATAGGATGGACGCATGAGACCCGTCACCCCCGCCGCGCTTCTCCGGCAAGCCGGGAGCGCCGTGCTCCTCGTCACCGACCTCGTGAACATCCGCTACCTCAGCGGCGTGGCGGTGAGCACGGGTGCCATGCTCGTGACGCCGCGGCGCTTCCTGCTCTTCGTGGACGACCGGTACGGCCATCGCGCGGAGCAGACGGCGTTGCCCGGCGTGGCGGTGCGCGACCGTGATGAGATCGCGCAATTCTTGCGCGGGGAGCCGGAATGCGGCTTCGAGGCGGACAAGGTGAGCGTGGCGCGGAAGAGCGGGTGGAAGCGGGCATACCCGCGGACGAAATTCGTGCGGACCATCGGCGCCGTGGAAGCGTTCCGTCGTCAGAAGGATGAGGGGGAAATCCGGCTGCTCAAGCGCGCGCAGCGGATCACGAAGGAGATCCTGCGGCGGATTCCCGCCGCTCTGCGTGCGGATACCACGGAGGAGCGTCTCGCGCGGCAGCTGCAGATTTGGGCGCTGGAACTCGGCGCCGACGGATTGTCCTTCGATCCCATCGTGGCGTTCGGGACGAACACGGGCAATCCTCACCACATGCCGTCGTCCCGCGCGCTGAAGAAGGGGCATCTGGTCCAGGTGGACGTGGGCGCGAAGGTGCGCGGCTATTGCGCCGACATGAGCCGCGTCTTTTTTACCGCGACGCCGACGCCGCAACAGCAGATGGTCTACGAAGCGCTGCTTGCCACGCAACGGAAAGCGACGGCTGCGGCGAAGGCGGGGGTGACCAACCATGCGCTGGATGCAATCGCGCGGAAGGTGCTTGCCGCGAACAAATTGGACGGCGCATTCACGCACGCACTCGGTCACGGCGTGGGCCTCGACATCCACGAGGGCATCGTCCTCTCCGGCAAGCGCGAGAAGATGCCGCTGCTCTCCGGCGAAGTCGTCACCGTCGAACCGGGAGTGTATTTTGCGGGGAAATTCGGGATGAGGATCGAAGACATGGTTTTTGTGGAGTGAGTCGGGCGTGTCATGGTGAGCTCGTCGAACCATGGCACGCGTGTCGCGTTTCGACGCGGCTCAACGTGACACGCTAATACACCTCCTTCAAATAACAACTATCACAGAAGACAATTTCCGGCCTCTCCGGCGCATACGTCGTCTGAATATCCTTCGCGCATTTCATACACTTCCTTTGCCAGAGTTTTCGGGGATTACGCAGGTCGAAACGGTCCATGCGGCGACAGTCGAAACAACGGCGGGGGAGGGGAATGGATCGTGTCCGATAGAAGTCCAATTCCTGCGCGATGACCTTGTAGTTCCGTCGGCATTTTTCGCAGCGGAGAATTTTGTCCGTCACGTCGTCGGAGACGTCCCGGATACGGTCCGGGATGGCATCGAGCGTCTCCTTGCCTTCCGTTCTCGGCAGGTTGTCTTCCCACGGCCACCCTTGCCGCACGGCCTCTTCCTTCGTTACCGGATACCACCACTGCGCGGTCGATTCATTGAAGCCGCTCGCGCAATGCTGCACGGGGAAGAACTCGCCGTACTCACCGTCGGCTTTCATCTTTGCGATGATTTTCGTCCGCAGCGCGTGGTACTCGCTTTCCGTGTACTGCTTGTTGAGGATGCAGAATTTTCCGCGCTGCAGCTGGACGCATCCGAAGCAGTCAGACGTTCCGCCGAAGCAGTACATGCAGTACCGCAGGCGCGCGGCGTTCTCCATGCAGCAGGAACAGAAAGCCAGGTCGTAACTGCTGTAGCCGACGGACGTGCAGTCGTAGCAGAGTTCGATGCCGATGCCAAACTGGAAGATGTCACGACAGAAACGCGTTCCCAGCTGCAATTGGGTGCAGAACTTGGAATGTTCGATGTCGCTGCAATCAAAGCATTGCTTCGCGTCACGGGCGCGGTAGAGATAGTTTCCGAGAGAATCCTCCGTCATCTCCGTCTGGAGACATTTCCAGTGATGTCGGAGTTGCAGTTCCCGAAACTTCTTCAGTGCTGCCTGCATTTCCTTCCATGACCCGAACTGCACCTCCGCGAGGCGGCGCTTGTAATCCTCCGGCGTCAGCTGCTCGTTCAGGAAACAGTGTTTCTTGTTCCGCTGCCCCACGCAGAGGAAGCATTCGTGGCAGCCGATGCAGTCGCGGAGGAACCGTCCTTCGGAACAGTTCTGGCAGTCTTGGCACCACGAGAGGCCGTAGCAGCCCACGACGTCGATGCATTCGTAGCACAGTTCCGATTCGTGGCAGTAGTGCACGTCCATGCAGTTCGTGCTTTTCTTCACGCCGTAGCCGTAGTAGCAGTCCTCGCAGAGCGAGGTGTGGAACACCAGGTAGCAGTTCTTGCTATGGCCCGTCTGGTGCGTGTAGTCGCAGTTTTGCAGCACCGTGTCATTCGTCGTACATGCGTACGGCACTGCGAGCTCCAGATCTTGAAACTGCTCAAAGAAGGAACGGTTCGGATCGTACGGGCGGCCGTATGACAGCGGATTCCATTTGTCGCTCCACCAGCAATCGAGGCAGTACTGATTCTTTGCGCGGGGATTCGTCGGTGCGAACTGCGACATGACATTCTTCTTGCAGAGCGTGCATGTGCCCGGGTACAGGTACCGCTCGGTGTACCACGACATCCGCCGCATCTCGCGGCAGGGCGGGCACCAGGTCGGAGGCGGGACCTGCATCTGTTCGTAGAATGCAAGGTCATCCTGTGTGATCTCGAAGGAAGCCGAACAATGTTTGCAGGAACGCTGCATGGCTTGGATTATATTCCCGGAGCGGAGGTTCGCGAACTTCCGGTGTGCAGGGGAAAATCCCCGCTGGCAAAACATCGAAAAACATGCTACAATAAGCGGAAACATGCATACACACATCGCTCGTCGGTTGGTCGGTGCAGTGCTGCTCGCGGCGCTTGCGATTCCGCAGGCGGCGTGGAGCGCTGAGGCCGGAAGTCCTTCCGGGAAGAAGGAGTACACGCAGGCGTTCATGATCACCGCGTACTACTCACCGAAGCCGGACCAGTGTTGCTACGTGATGGGATCGTACGAGGCGGACATGGTCCTCAACGGCCGCGGCACGAACGGCGCGAGCGGCAAAGAGGTGTATCCCGGCATGGCTGCGGCTCCGTCCGTCTACCCGTTCGGAACGAGGATCAGTCTTCCGGGGATCGGCGTCGTGACGGTGGAAGACCGCGGCGGCGCCATCCAGACGCTGGAGAGCGGCGAACATCGTTTGGATTTGTGGGTCGGGGAAGGGGAGGAGGGGTTGGCGCGCGCCCTGGCCTTCGGCGTGCAGCGCATGACCGGCACCGTGTATCCCGTCGGAACGACGCAGCCGGCGGACTCCCTGGACCTCGCCTCTCTCGCGTCGCCCGCAAACATGCTCAAGCCGTACACGGCTGCGGCGGCGGATCTCCTCGCGATCGAGCCGAAAAAGAATGACAGGACCTATGCCGCGCGCCTGCTGCAGGAAGCGCTCCGTGATGCGGGATACTTCGATGAGGAGCCCACCGGCTTCTTCGGGCCGCGCACCGAGCAGCGGTTGCGCACGTTCCAGCGCGAGCACGGCCTCATCGAGGAACCGGCAGACCGCCTGACGCGCCGCACGGCGGCGTACCTGCTTGCGTCCGCGCAGCTGAAAGATCATACGGAGTTGCTGCCCGTGAACGTGGGGCCCGAGAGTGATCCTTCCCTCGTCCGCGACGCACAGCGCACGCTCCGCTTCCTCGGTTTCTACCGCGGCCGCACGAACGGCGTCTACGACGAGAACCTGCGCAGCGCGATCTTCGGTTTCCAGAAAGACCAAGAGATCCTTGCCTCGTCCGACCAGAGCGGCGCGGGGCTGGTGGGGCCGCGCACGCGCAGCGCCCTCGTGCAGCGGTGGCGCCTCCGTCTCGTTGCCCGGCGCGCCGAAGACTTGCTGCTGCTCGCACACGTGGGGGATGTCATCCGGGAGAAGGGCTACGCGCTCCAGCGGTATCTCGGCAAAGGCGACCACGGAGACCAGGTCAAAGCATTGCAGCGCTTCCTCGCGCAGCAGGGACATCTGGGAGCCGACCGCGTGACGGGGAACTTCGGCGCCGAAACGGAACGCGCCGTCACGGCGTACCAAATCGCCGCGGGCGTCATTGCCAATGCGACGGAGCGCGGGGCGGGATACGTGGGGCCGGCGACGCGTCGGCAGATCACGGCGGACATGCGCATCGCGCTCTTCCGTCAAGTGCGCGCGGAGGGATTGGAAGTCCTTTGACACGGCCTGCGAACAGTGGCTTTGGGTCTTGAAAATATCCGAATTTCTGCGGACAATTTTTTTCTATGCGCAGACCCGTCATCTTTGCCATCACCGGCTTGTTGCTCCTGGCGTCTTTTCCCGTCTTCGCGGATGCCGCACCCGTCACCCGCCGCGACGGATTCCTGTTGATCTGGGAGAGCATTGATCGCCCGGCCGGGGACACGCACGGCCATTCGTTCACCGACCTGGCAGCGGGGGAGCGCGGCTTCGGGGAGATCGCGTACGCGGAGGCGCGCGGGTTGATCGACGAGGCGCCGTCGTTCCGTCCCGACGAACCGCTGGCGCTTCCCGACGCGCTCGTGTGGCTTTTCCGCACGAGGAGCGTAGCCGACGTCGACGAGATCGCCGTCGACCTGCTTCCGGGGCTGCTCGAGCGTTATCCGATTGCCTCAGTGACAGGCGCGGGCAGCGGCGCGACGGTCTCTGCCGAAAACATTTCGGAGGAGCAACTGCTCTCCGTGATGCGGAATCTGGACGAGCATCTCCGCGATGAAATCCATGAAGTCAGCCTGTATTCGGAGAAATTCCACGGGAAGGGCACCGCCTTCGGCGAGACGTTCGATATGTATGCGCTCACCGCGGCGCACCGGACGTTTCCACATAACACGCTCGTACGCGTCACGAACCGCGACAACGGCAAGAGCGTGACGGTGCGCATCAACGATCGAGGCCCATTCGTCCAAGGACGGGATATGGATTTGAGCCTCGCGGCATTCCTGGAGCTGGCGCCCCGTTCGCAGGGCGTGCTGCGCAATGTCACGTTCCAACGGCTCGGCGACGCGAACGGCGCGGGGCAGTGCGCGGTCGACACGGTGTACCAAATCCGCATTACGCGCGATGTGCGCCTCCAGCCCGGCGTGCCGCATATCCTGTCCCTCGGTTCGCCGATGACGCTGCATGCCGACGCATCCTTCGTCGTCCGGTCGGTCACGTATCCCGACGGCAACAGATCGTTCCTGCAGGACTGGGTGCTGCCCGGCGAGACGTTTCAATTCGTCCCGTCCGTCGCGGGCACGTACACGTTCCGCATGGGAACGAAGGAAGGACGTGCGCGGGACATGACGGTGCGGGTGGTGGAATGCAAACCGTGAGGAATCCGAGGAAGCCCCTCCTTCGCCAAGGCTTCGGAGGGCAGGCGAGGAAACCGAAGAGGTTTTTGTTACCTCAACCCCTCACCCCTTCTCCCGCCTCATGCTACCGCATCGGAGCCGCTTCCGATCTATGCTGGAACTGACGCGGGGAGAAGGGGGATGTGCATTGTTTGTATTTGTCTCATGGGAAGGAGGACAGCGACAGGACAGCATACATTCCCCTTCTCCTTACCTTCGATGCATGAAAATAGAGAGCAAAGCCGTCTCCCGGAAAAGCGTGGAAGGAGAAGGGGGTAGGGGATGAGGTGAAACAAACAAAAAAAGCGCCCTCGGCTTTTCGGCACTTGTCCTTTGCGACGACGAAGGATTGCCTGTTTCTTGGAAATCCATACGTCCAAATCACCTACAACGAAACGCAGTTTTGTGCTATAATAAACAGATTTCCCTCTATCCTTCCTTCCCGTAATGGTCGCTCTCCTGCGGCTCCTCCTCTGGCCAATCATCTGGGTGCTCGTGTGGGCGTTTGGCAAACTTGCCCTCCATGCGGATCTTTTCGTGATGGCCTGGCGGTGGTGGCTGGACGATCCGGTCGAAAACACGCTCATCCTTCTCACGGCGTACATGCTGTGGCGGTGGGCGAAGTACTGGGTCCGTTTCTGTTATGCGTGGTGGATGGGGAGCAGGCTCGTGAGCATGAAGGTGCTGCTCCCGCGCACGGACAGCAAGATCGACCAGGAGAAGCGCACGGAAAAAGATTTCAAGGAGAAGATGGCGGTGATGGAACAACTGTACCGCGCCCTCTGGGAAGTGCGGAGCCTCACGTTCTGGCAGTACATGCACTTCTGGATGTTCCGGTATGCGACCGTCAGCTTCGAGTTGTTCGTCGAGCACGGCGAACTGAGCTTCTACGTCCTCACGCAACCCAGCCTCGTGTCGATCGTGGAGAAGCAGATCACGGCGTTCTACTCCGATGCCGAGGTGACGTTGCAGCCGACGCCGGAAATGCGCCGGAAGGGGTACAAGCTCGTGGGCTACAACATGATCACGAAGAAGAATTCCCTCTACCCGATCCGCTATTACGAGGAGATGCAGGACGACCCGCTCAATGACATCGCCAACGTGCTCAGCAAGCTGGAGCCGGAAGAGATGGCCGCGGCCCAAGTGGTCATCACGCCGGCGTTCAGCGACCGCTGGGCGAAGAAGACGCGGAACTTCGCCAGCATGAAGTTCAAGGGGAAGAAGGATTCCTGGGTGTCGCACATTCCCGTCATCGCCCCCCTCGTGCGGTTTTTCTGGGGCGTGGCGGGCGACGGCATGAGCAATGCGCCGGGTGCGTCGGGCGGGGATTCCTTCGTCCGCATGATCCAGCCGGAGGAAGAGCTCTACAAGCGCATGGGCCAGAAGGCGGGGATGAGCGGCTTCCACACGTCGGTGCGCATCCTCGCGTCCGCCAAGACGTGGAAGCGCGCCCTCGACATCACGAACAACGTCCAAGTGGCGTTCAACGTGTTCAAGGATTTGTACGGCAATTGGTTCATGAACCGTCGCATGTTCGTGGACTTCTTCCCGCTCTTCCTCAACGCGCCGATCATCCACTGGCTGTGGAAGCACCGCATCAACGGGTTCTACCACCGGCGCAATCTCTTCGTGGAGCGGGAATTGGCGAGCATCTACCACTTCCCCGACAGCCGCTACAACAAGATCCCCATCGTCCAGTGGATCAGTTACAAGGTCCTGCCGCCTCCGCCGAACATCCCGAAGGAAGGCATCCTCCTCGGCATCAACCGACACCGCGCCGTGGAGACGCCCATCCGCTTCCTGGACACGGACCGCACGCGCCACCAGTACATCATCGGAAAGTCCGGTTGCGGAAAATCATCCATCATCAGCTTCCAGGCGCGGCAGGATGTGGCGCGCGGCGCGGGCTTGTGCGTCGTGGACCCGCACGGGGACCTCATCGAAGACGTGCTGGCGCACGTGCCCAAGGAGCGGGCGAAGGACGTGGTGGTCTTCGACCCGGCCGACACCGACCGCCCCATGGGCTTGAACCTTCTGGAGGCGAAGACGGACGAGGAGAAGGACCGCGCGTCCATCGACGCGATGGAGATCTTCATCAAGCTCTTCGGCAACGAGATCTTCGGCCCCCGCATCCAGCACTACTTCCGCAACGGCTGCCTGACGCTGATGGACGACGAGGAAGAGGGCGCCACGCTCATCGACGTGCCGCGCCTCTTCGTGGACGACGAGTTCCAGCGGTACAAAGTGAGCAAGTGCAGGAACGTGGTGGTGCGCAGCTTCTGGGAGCATGAAATCGCGAAGACCGGCGCGCGCGAGAAGGAGGAAATGATCCCGTACTTCTCGGCGAAGTTCGGCCCCTTCGTGACGAACCGGACGATGCGCAACATCATCGGACAGCCCAAGAGCGCGTTCGACATCCGGCGGATCATGGACGACGGCAAAATCCTCCTCGTCAACCTCAGCAAGGGGAAGATCGGCGACATCAACGCGCAGCTGCTCGGCCTCATCTTCGTGAACAAAGTGAACATGGCGGCGCTCTCCCGCGCGGACGTCCCGCAGAAGGACCGTCGGCGCTTCTACCTGTACGTCGACGAATTCCAGAACTTCGTCACGGAGGCGTTCGCCACCATCCTGTCCGAGGCGCGCAAGTACGAGCTCGGCCTCATCATGGCGCACCAGTACATCGGGCAGCTGGTGGGCAAGACCGGCGCGTACGAGCAGTCTTCCACGAAGATGCGCGACGCCGTGTTCGGCAACGTCGGCACCATCATGAGCTTCAAGATCGGCGCGGAGGACGCGGAGTATATGGCCAAGGAAATGGCGCCGGTGCTGAGCGAGCAGGACGTCATCGGCATCCCGAACTTCCACTGCTACGTGAAGCTGAACATCAGCAACACCACGTCGCGGCCGTTCTCCATGGCGACGATCTACGACGAATCGCAACGCAGCGACAAGATGGCCGCGCTCATCAAGGAATACAGCCGCATGAAATTCGGGCGGAAGCGGATATTCGTCGATCAGGAAATCGAGGATCGCATCGGGATCGGGCATTGACGGAAGAATCCGAGGAATCCGAAGAAGCCGAAGAATCCGAGGAGATTTTGGTTTTGTTCTACCTCATCCCCTCACCCCTTCTCCCGCCTCATTTCACCGCATCGGATCCGCTTCCGATATACTCTGGAACTGAATAGGGAGAAGGGGGATGTTGGTTGTTTCTATTTGTCTCATGCGAAGGAAGACAACGACAGAACATCACACATGCCCCTTCTCCTTTTCTTCGGTGCTCCTCCCGGAAAGAAGAAGGCTTCCCTCGGAGGAAAGCGTGGAAGGAGAAGGGGGTAGGGGATGAGGTCATAAACAGACAGAAAAACATCTTCCCTTGTCTCTTCGGAATCCTTTTGAATAATGATGGTTTGTATGTTCCGTCATGCGTTCAATGAGCATGTCGAACGCCATCACGACCGACGACAGCGTGGCGGTTGCTACTTACTTTGAAACGCCTTCGCCGTCCACGGGCAGCTCGAGTGCGGGAGCGACGCGGGTGTTTGCCGTCAGGCATGGGTTGGAACAGTTGACCTGGTGGAAAAGGGGAGCATAAAATCCGCCTCCTATGGAAATACTGATCGTCCGTGACGATAGTGAAGGCCGGCAGTCAATTATCGATATTGCGCTGGATGCCGGATTCCTGTCCGAGAATATCCGGGCGACGGCAAGCGAAGCGGAATCGTTGGCTATTATGCGGTCGTTCGTTCCGGACATGGCAGTCGTGGATCCACACCTGACGAAGGACGAAAGGTTTGAGAACGGACTGAACGTGATTCGGAAAGCGCTGCAATTCAATAGGCAATGCATAGCCTTGTGCGTCACCCTGCGGGGTGAAAGAGAATTGGGTGTTCGTGCATTCCAAGCGGGAGCGAAAGATTACGTCGATCTTAGCTGGCCCCGGATCAACGGGTGGGAGTTGTTGCGGCAGAAACTGCAGGTCTGGAAAGGAGTGTTGGAGAGCAGGGAAGTACAGGGTTCACAGGCTCATCAGGATCCTCTATGATCTTCCCATGGTCTCCTTCTCCCAAGCGCGCGACATGTTCCGCCTCCAGCGCGAGGCGAAGAGAGTGAAGAAAGAACTGAGCAAGATATACGTGGAAGCCGAAGCCTCCGGCGTGAAAGTGGTCGTGAACGCCGAGATGGAAGTGATATCGGTCGAGATCGCGGACGATGTCCCCCGCGAGAAGATTCCCGCCCTCATCACGGACGCTTTCAACCGCGCCGTCAAGAAAGCGCAGGTCGTGTCCGCTGAGAAAATGCAGGGGATCATGGGGGAGATGGGGATGCCGACGGCGGAATGAACAATTGAAAATTGAAAATGGAAAATGATGGAAGCAATTCCAGAACATGTAGAACTGCCGACATTTTCAATTTTAAATTTTCCATTTTCCATTTATGGTGGCTTACATGAAACTCCTTCGAAACATTGCCATCACAATCGTCGCCGTCCTGATCCTGTCCTTCGTCTGGTACAAGCACGCGCTTTCTCCCGTGGACGCCTCCGACGACGTCCGCTCCATCATTGAGATCCCCAAGGGGTCATCAGTCGCAGCAATTGCGGATATCTTGGAAGAGCAGGGGATCATCCGGTCGTCGTCCGCGTTCTCGCTCTACGCCCGCCGGCACGGTCAGACCGCGTCGATGAAGGCGGGCAGCTTCGTGCTGCGCCCGTCCATGGGCGTGCCCGCCGTCGTCGAAACGCTCACGAAGGGGACGGCGACGGAAGCGAGCGTCACGATTCCCGAGGGCTACGCCGTGTCGGACATCGATGCGTTGCTTGCGGAGAAGGGGATCACGAAGGCGGGGGAGATCGCCGCATGCGCCCGCACCTGCGATTTTGCGTCGTTCACTTTTCTCCCTGCGGACGTCAAGAATCTTGCGAGCCGGGGCGGGAAGCTGGAGGGCTATTTGTTCCCCGATACCTACTTCGTCCTGGAGAACGAGTTCGTACCGAAGTTCTTCCTGGAACGCTTGCTGGGCACGTTCCGCACGCGGGTCGTGGAAGGACTCGCGGAGGACATCCGCGCGTCCGGCCGTCCGCTCCATGAGATCGTGGCGATGGCGTCCTTGGTGGAAGAGGAATCGCGCAAGGGCGAGGAGCGGAATGTCGTGGCGGGGATCCTGTGGAAGCGGCTGGAGGCGGGCATGGGGCTGGGCGTGGACGCCGCCGTGCGCTATGCCGTCAACAAGCCGCGTGCGGCCATCACGAAGACGGATCTCGATCTGGATTCACCCTACAACCTCCGTAAGTACCGGGGCCTGCCGCCCGGCCCCATCGCGAACCCGTCGCTCGAAAGCATCAAGGCCGCCCTGCACCCCAAGGCTACCGAGTACTGGTATTACCTCCATGACGATAACGGCCAAATACACTATGCCGTCACGAACGACGAACATAACCGAAACAGAGCGCTTTACCTGCAGTAGTCACGTAACGATATTTCTGCTATAATACTTGGAACGCTAACCGTTTCCTTCTCTATGCCGTTCCAGCAGAAAATCAAGATCGGGGTGATGGGCTCCGCAAGCGGGCCGCAGATCGATGATCCCGTCGCACGGGAGAAGGCACGTTCGCTCGGCTGCGAGATCGGCAAGAGGGGATACGTGTTCATCAACGGCGCCTGTCCGGGCCTGCCCAATGACGCGCTGGAAGGGGCGCAGGAGACGGGCGCGCTCACCATCGGCATCTCGCCCGCGTTCTCCGAGTATCAGCACGTGAACGAGTACGGTTCCCCGCGCACGCACGACCTCCTGATTTACACCGGCATGGGGTTCATGGAACGCGACGTCATCAACATCCGTTCCGTGGACGCCATCATCATCGTGGGCGGCGGCATCGGGACGCTCAACGAGTTCACCATCGCGTACGACGAAGGTCGTCCCATCGGCATCCTCACGAACTCGGGCGGCATCAGCGACTCCATCGAGCATATCGTCGTGGAACTCTGCAAGCGCGAGATGCCCGAGAATATCGTCATGGATGATGATCCCGCGCGGCTCCTCGACAAGCTGGAGGTGGCCATCAAGGCGTTCCCGCTCCCGATCCAGGAAGACCATCGCGTGCGGAGTTTGAAACAGGGGCGCGGTTAGCTGGTAGGTTGTAGCTTGTTGAAAATGGTGTATAGTATTATTTATGGTTGGGATGATACGATCTCATCGGGATTTGATTGTGTGGCAGAAAGCAATGGATCTTGTTGATGGGGTCTATTCGTACACGGAGCACTTCCCTCGATCTGAACAGTACGGTCTCACCAAGCAGATGCGTAACGCCGCCGTGTCGATACCATCCAATATTGCTGAAGGAAGAAGACGGGGAACGAGAGCTGATTACCGGCATTTTCTTCTGATCTCATTTGGTTCCGGCGCAGAACTTGAAACACAATTGGAGATTGCGAGACGGAGAAAATATGGGGATGACATGCTCGCATCCAAAATCGAAGTTCTTCTTACGGAAGTCATGAGCATGCTGAATGTCATGATCCAGAAATTGGAAAGTCCTGCACGCATGCAACGATCCTGAAACCATCAACCTACAACCTACAAGCTACAACCTACATCCTACATCCTACTCCCTGTCCCGCGGCCCCTTCGTGATCCACCGGACGGGCGTCCCTTCGAGCCCGAACGTCTCCCGCAGGCGGTTATCCAGGAAGCGCAGTTGGCTCAATTGCACGTGCTTCGGGTTCTTCACGAACAGGATGAACGTCGGCGGCGGGTCCTTCGCCTGGGTGATATGCTTGGCGGAGGAGAGCGAGCTCATCGGTTTGCCGAAGATCTGGTCGCGCAGCCACGTGTGCAGTTCCTTCTCGGGAAGGCGGCGCGTCCGGTTGGCGTACACCATGGTGACGAGGTTGAAGAGCTTCGGCAGGTTCTGGCGCGTGAGGGCGGAGACGGAGAGCACGGGCGCGTAGCGGCAGAACAGGAACGTGTCCTTCAGCTCTTCCAACTTCAACTCGCGTTCCTCCGTCGTGATGAGGTCGGTCTTGTTCAGCACCAGGATGATCCCTTTTCCCCCATCGACGGCGAGCCCCACGATGTGCTTGTCCTGCTTGGAGATCGGCTGCGTGGCGTCCAGCACGATCACCGCGACGTCCGCGTCTTCGATGGCGCGGATGGTGCGGAGGAACGCGTACCCTTCGATGCCGCGGTCGCGGTGCGCGTGGCGTGCGAGGCCGGCCGTGTCCACGAAGAGGAACTCCTTGTCGTCGCGGCGGATGACCGTGTCGGTCACGTCCCGCGTGGTGCCGGGAACGGGCGAGACAAGGCGCGGGGATTCTTTGCGCTGCACGTCCGACATGAGCGCGTTGATGAGCGAGCTCTTGCCCACGTTGGGCTTCCCCACGAGCGCGATGCGCGGGATGCCCGCCTCCGCGGCCGGGCGCTCCTGCTTGTGGAACTGCAGCTTCACCAGTTCCCGTCCGACGGCTTGCCGGATGTCCGCGGTGCCCACGTTGTTGAGGGCGCTGACGGGGATGATTGCTGAGCCGATGCCGAGCTCATGCAGGGCGCGCTCCGCTTCCTCCGCGATGTCCGGGTTGTCGCACTTCGTCGCGACGATGATGACCGGCACGTGGCGCTTGCGGCCCTTGCGCAGGATCTGCGCGATGGCGCGGTCGCTGGCGGTCAGTTCTTCCCGCGCGTTCACGGTGAAGAGGATCAGGTCCGCGTGGTGCACCGCCAGGAGTGATTGCTCATGCACGTCCTTCTCGAAGTCCTTGTCCTCCGTCCCGCCGCCCATCCCGCCCGTGTCGAGGAGGAGGTAATCGACGTCGTCCGTCTCGATGCGGCTGGCGATGTGGTCGCGGGTCGTGCCGGGCACGTCGCTCACGATGGCAACCCGCCGTTTCAGGAGGCTGTTGAAAAGCGTGGATTTGCCCGTATTGGGCCTGCCGATAATCGCGACGGTCGGGAGTTGAGCCATGTGCAAGGAGTGTATCGGTCTTGGGGTACGGGGTCATCACGGATTCCTCTCAGGCATGCGGCGGTCAGGCTGCCGTCTGATCACCGGAAGAAGACCTCAGCACTTTCTCCAGCATAGCCAGAATTGCATTCGTCGTTTGCAGCAAATTTCGATCTTGTTCGTCCAATACTTTCGCGGCTGCGTGCAGCTTTTCGTCGTATTCCCTGTCCGTTGCTCCCGCCAGCTGGTCGCGGAAAGTACCCGTCGTTTTCCTGATCTTTTCGTCGGCGGCGGGCAGCGGATCTTCGGGCATGCACGCCGTGTCCGCGGCATCGGGAGTCATTGCCAGGCGATGTGCTTCCGTTTCCTTCCGTTTTCCCAACGTATGCAGGAATGCGCGAACGTCCTCCAAATACTTTGCCGGGTCAGGGGAGTTCTCCTGACCGAACTGCACCTGTGCCAAGGGGGATGTGCCGGCGATCTGATCCAGCTGTTCCCGCACTGTGACGGCGAACGTGAACAGGGTGCCTTGCCCGTCCGGATCCGTGAGTCTGTCATCGATGTTCATTGCCAACATCGCGCACGCATCAGCATCCTCAAGCATGCTGTCCAACCGTTCCGATTGCGAGGGCGACGCATCGCAAAATGAAGGGCCGGCGAGGGCATTCCGCGCAACGATGGCATCCCGAAGAGCCGCGCCGGCTTCATGTATTTTCTGAAGCTCATTCCTCTCGCTCTCCGGCCGCACGCCTTCGCGGTCGTACAGTGAGAAACAAGGAGCCATGATATTTGGCGTTTCCATGGTTAGATACAATATTATACATAATACAGTTTTGTCAATATTTATTGCAGCGGCGACGGAGAAGTGGGGAATTGTCGTAGTGAAGCGGAGATCGTATAGTGCCCGTATGACCAATACCTACGATCCGACCTCCGTCGAAGCCAAGTGGCAGAAGAAGTGGGAGGAAGCCAAAGCATTCAACACCGATCTGAAGAAAGCGAAGGACCCGTTTTACGGACTCGTCATGTTCCCGTATCCCTCGGGCGACAAGCTGCATGTGGGGCACTGGTACAACTTCGCGCCCGCGGACAGCTACTTCCGCTGGCAGCGCATGAAGGGGCACGACACGTTCACGCCCATGGGCTTCGACGCGTTCGGCCTCCCCGCGGAAAACTACGCCATCAAGACAGGTGTTCCCCCGGCGGAGTCGATCAAGAAGAACGTGGCAACCATGATCACGCAGCTCAAGCGCATGGGCTGCATGTACGACTGGGAAAAGACGGTGAACACGTCGGATCCCGAATACTACCGGTGGACGCAGTGGCTCTTCCTGCAGATGTTCGATCACGATCTCGCGTATAAGAAGGAAGCGAGCGTCAACTGGTGTCCCAACTGCCAGACGGTGTTGGCGAACGAGCAGGTTGCGGACGGTCATTGCGAGCGATGCGGCACGGAAGTCATCCAGAAAAAGTTGAACCAGTGGTTCTGGAAGACGACGCAGTACGCGCAGCGTCTGCTCGACGGCTTGGACAAGCTGGAGTGGCCGGAGAAGACGAAGCTGATGCAGGCGAACTGGATCGGCCGCAGCGAAGGAGCCGAGATCACATTCGCGCTCACGGGACATGATGAAACCGTCAAGGTCTACACCACGCGCCCGGACACGCTCTTCGGCGTCACGTACATGGTCTTGGCGCCGGAACATCCGCTCGTCGATGTGCTGACGGAGGAGCACCATCGCGGCGCGGTGGAGGCGTACAAGAAAGAAGTGGCGAAGAAGACGGAACTCCAGCGGACGGACTTGAACAAGGAGAAGAGCGGTGTGCCGCTCGGGTCATTCGCCGTCAATCCTGCAACGAACGAACGCATTCCGATCTGGATTGCTGATTACGTGCTCGCGCAGTACGGGACGGGCGCCGTGATGGCAGTGCCGGCGCATGACGAACGCGATTATGACTTCGCAAAGAAGCATGATCTGCCGATGAAGGAAGTCGTGAAGGGGGGCGATGTGTCGCAGGCTGCTTTCGCGGAAGAAGGCGTTGCGATGCAGTCGCAATTCCTCGATGGGCTGCGGACGCCGGAAGCGAAGAAGAAGATCATTGCCTGGCTGGAAGACGAAGAGAAGGGCAGGGGAGTGGTGCAGTTCAGGTTGAAAGACTGGCTCGTCTCCCGCCAGCGCTACTGGGGCGCGCCGATTCCGATCGTCTACGATCCCGAAGGCAGGCCGCACCCCGTTCCCGAGAAGCACCTGCCGTGGCTGCTGCCGACCGATGTGGAGTTCAAGCCCACGGGCAAGTCGCCGCTTACCGAGAGCAAGGAATTCGTCGAGCGCACGGAGAAGATCTTCGGCAAGGGCTGGACGCCGGAGTACGACACGATGGACACATTCGTTTGTTCCAGCTTCTACTATCTGCGCTACCTCATGCAGGGCGATCCCAAGAAATTCGTGGATCCCACGCTCGAGAAGAAATGGATGCCCGTCTCGATGTACATCGGCGGGCCGGAGCATGCCACCATGCATTTGATTTACGCCCGCTTCGTCATGATGGCGCTCAGTGACTTCGGCATCGTGTCGCACGAGGAGCCGTTCGAGCGGCTGGTACACCAGGGCCTCATCACGAACGGCGGCGCGAAGATGAGCAAGAGCAAAGGCAACGTCGTCAGTCCCGATTCCTTCGTGGACCGCCACGGCGCGGACGTGTTCCGCATGTACCTGATGTTCATGGGACCGTTCACGGACGGCGGCGACTGGAGCGACACGGGTATCAAGGGCATCGATCGTTTCGTGCAGCGCGTGTGGGGACTGTTCGGCGAGAAGCCGGTGAAGGGCGCGGATGACGACGCCACCGTCGTTGCCGTGCTGCACAAGACCATCAAGCGCGTCACGGAGTCCGTCGCCGCGTTCCGGTTCAACACCGCCATCGCCGCGCTCATGGAATTCCTCAACGCCGTGGAGGGAAAGGCGCATTCCCTCACCACTGCGCGGACGTTCACGCGGCTCCTCGCTCCGCTCGCGCCGCATTTGGCGGAAGAGCTCTGGCATGCGATGGGCGGCAAGGACTTCGTCATCGACCAGCCGTGGCCGGAGTACGAGGCGAAGTATCTCCTCTCCGACACGCTCACCGTCGTCGTGCAGGTCAACGGCAAGTTGCGCGGGAACATCGTCGTGCCCTCCGATGCCCCCGAAGCCGACGTGATCGCCCGGGCGAAGGAAGACGAGAACGTGAAGAAATTCCTGACGGGGCCGATCAAGAAGGAGATTTACGTCAAAGGAAGACTCGTGAATCTCGTGGTTTGACCAGATCGGAACTTGCCCTGAGCGAGGCCGAAGGCCGAGAGGAAGAATCGTGAGACGACCCTCCTACGCCCGTGATTGCAGTAAAAATGCAGTGCGCAATCCGAGCGAGTCCAAGGACTCTTGCTGCATGATGTCGAACGAAGCGTCTTCCAGCAGGGATCGGAGGGAATCGGCCGTGTGGCGCGTGCGGGCGGCGACGAACGCGTCCTCGCCCATGCGCTTTTGCCACCGGCGTTCCGAAGCGGAGTTGAGGAGCGCCAGCGTTTCCTCCCTGCTTCTGCCCCTCATCGTGTAGTCCACGACGGAGAAGAGTGCGCGCCGATGGTACTCTTGCAGCAGCAGGAGGGTGAGGGCGGGATCTTCGTTGCCCAGGCAGCAAAGGACGTACGAGAGGTTGACGAGGTCGAACGGGGGCATGGGATAGCCGTACACTTCATGCGCCTGCGCGATGCGGACGTGGGCATCGCGGGGAAAGTGAATGGGGACGTCGGGTTTGTCGAAGAGCGCCAAGCGTCCGCGGTTCGTCAGGATGCTTTGGAAGATGATACGGCTCACGCCGTTCTCGCCCGTGCCGAAATCCAGCACCTCGACGGGGTCGTTCTGTCGGGCGGGGCGACGATTGTCGGGGATCGCTGCGAGCGATTCCTCGTAGAAGTTTCCCAATGTTCCGTATGCACCGAATGCATCTCCCGACGATGTGGAAAGCGTAATAGTATTCACATAACAATAATACAATTATGCAAGTATCTCGTCAAACGATCGGTGCCACGGACTATTATCAATTCTGTGAAGTATCGATGCCCAATGCCTTCAATTTTCTGCAGATCTCCCGCTGCAATTGATGCAGCAGCAACACGCGGTCTCGAAGATTGAACGGCGTCGCGATCGCGAGTTGCCGGAACAATCCGAGCGTCTCTTCGTTGTTGACTTGGTCATGGAGGAGACTGAGTTCCGGATCGGCATGGTCGCAGCGATGAGTGCAGAGATCAAAGATATTCCGCTTGTCTTCCAGGATCGCACGGACCAGCGCCCGCACGTCTTCGCGGCCATGCAATGTCAACGCTTCGGAGAAGAGGGCGTCGTGCAGCCGGTGGATGCGTTGTTCGATGGAATCGAGGGCGCGTCCCAAGGCCGATCGCAGCGCTTCCGGTTTCCGCCTTCGGGCGAAACGCTCGAGCATGTTTGCCGCCGCTCCTTCGAGGGCCGGTGTTTCCGGAGACAGGGCGGTTGCCATGGTGGCGGGCAACGTATCGGAAGATGCGTCCCGTGACAAAATCTTCTTCGCGCATGTCCGGTTTCTTGTATCCTGCAGTGGATATGTCCGCCTCGCATGATTCTCCTTTGCTCCGGGCCCTCGACCGCTACGCCGCTTTCACGGATCTTTCCGCGTTGAAGGAGGCCAGCCTGAAGCCGCTGCGCAAGTCCAAGCGCATCAATACGCTGAAGACCAATGCTGATGCCTTCCTGTCGTGGGCGAAGGAGCGGGGATGGCAGCTCGAGCCCGTACCGTGGTGCAACGAAGGATATTTCATTGACCGGGAAGACCGCGAAGTGGCGCTCGGCAAAGACCTGCTGCACCTGCTCGGCCACACGTACATGCAGGAGGCCGCGAGCATGTTGCCCGTGGAATTGCTGGACCCGCAGCCGGGCGAGACGGTGCTGGACATGAGCGCGGCGCCCGGCAGCAAGACCACGCAGATCGCGGCGAAGATGCAGGGGAAAGGGGTGATCATCGCCAATGACGTGCAGGAGAAGAGGTTGTGGACGCTCAAAGCCGCGCTCCATCGCTGCGGCGCGTCCAATGTGATCGTCACGAAGAAGGTGGGCCAGTGGTTCGCCCGGCAGATGACGGAGCGTTTCGACCGCGTGCTCTGCGACGCGCCGTGCACCGCGCAGGGGACGGTCCGCAAGGATTCCGATGCGCTCCTCTACAGCTCGCTGGAGAACGTGGGGAAGATGGCGCGGCTGCAGCGCGAGTTGCTGGAGGCGGCGGTGGATGCGGCGAAGGTCGGCGGCACCGTCGTGTACTCCACGTGCACGCTCTCGCCCGAGGAGAACGAAGCCGTCGTCGGTTCTGTGTTGGAGAAGTATCGGGGACGGCTGGAAGTCGTTGATCCGCACGAGCGAATGCATCATGCAGAATGGAAAATGGAACAAGCGATTGAGAATTCACTTCGTGTGCAGCAGGCGGTTGCGAAGGAACAGAATTCTCCATTATCAATTATCAATTCTCCATTAATCCGTCTCTGGCCCCAGACGTTCGACACGGAAGGGTTCTTCGTCGCCGCCCTGCGCAAGACCGCGCCCACGCGCGCAGCGGAGCCGTTGGATGCCGTCCGGTTCCAGGAGGAACGCTTGCCGCGTTCCCGCCAGAAGCAGGTGGGGGAACACTTCGCGGACAAGTATGGGACGACCTTCCTGCGCGAGGGGGACCGTCTCTTCGAGCGCGCATCGCAGGTGATCCTGTCCACGGAAGAAGTGAGCGAATTCCGGCTTCCCGTGCAGAACTACGCACTCGGGATCCCGTTTGCACGGCGCATCGAAGAGAACCGCTTCCGCATCGACCACGACACGGCCACGCTGCGCGGCGGCGACGCAACCATGAATGTCCTGGATGCGGATGATGCGCTCCTTGCGCTCCTGCTGGACGGCAAGGACGGCGCCTGCGATCCGCAGTTCCGCGGCGACGTGCTCCTGCGCTACCGGGACATGATCATCGGCACGAGCCTGGCGAAGGAAGGGAAGCTCTTCAATCGTCTGCCGAGGTGGATCGTGTTGAAGTCATGAAGCTGCGCACCGTCGGTAACACCCATCCGATCCCGTATCAGAATGGAATGTCATTTGCATGACAACCGATTCTGACGGACGGCAAAAGCCGTTTCTGCTATCCTGTGCGGTCATGAAGCATTTTAACCTCAAACTCTACGTTACGCTCCTCCTTGCGGGGGTCGCGGGTGCGGCGGCGGTGCTGCCGTACGTCTTCACCACCAGCGGCTTTGCGCTGGCCGCGGACGCGCAGCTGGCGGGCGTCGCGGCGCTGCAGTTGCTGCAGGCGACCGTGCTGCTCGCGGTGGCCGTCTTCCTCGGGACGCTCTTTTACAAAGAAGCGGGCCTCTCGGTGCCGTACGTCGAAGCGCTGCTCGCCGGCAAGAAGCGGCCGGCGGGATTCTGGAAAACCGCGGGCGTCGCCCTCCTCGCGGGCGTCGCGGTGAGCCTCGTCGTCATCTTCGCGGACGCCGTGCTGTTCGGCACCGCCATCGGCTCCAGCCTGAGCCGCAGCACGCAGGCTCCCGTGTGGCAGCGTCTCCTAGCGACGCTCTACGGCGGCGTCGACGAGGAGCTCCTCATGCGCTTCTTCCTCATGACGGTGCTGGCGTGGCTCCTGCTGCGCGCGTGGAAGGACAAGAAGAAAACGGCGATGCGCATGTGGACGAGCATCGTCCTCACGGCGCTGATCTTCGGCGCGGGGCACCTTCCGTTCACGGCGTCCGTCGTGTCCCTCACGTGGATCATCGTCATCCGCGCGCTCCTGCTCAACGGCATCGGGGGCGCAGTCTTCGGCTGGCTCTTCTGGAAGAGGGGATTGGAGTCCGCCATGATCGCCCACTTCGCCGCGGACGTGGTCTTGCTCATTCTGCTGCCGCTGGTCGTGCCGGCGATCGGATGAGGAGTCATCGATAATCTCCCGAAATTGATGCTCATGATTGCGCAGGCTGATGCGGGAATTTCAAGAGGGTATGGACAGAATGAATATTTGTACACTTGACCGCTATTTCATCCTTTGTGCAGAGTGTCACAGATGCACGCCTCTTGCCCGTTGTCAGGCGGAAAGAACGGCAGAGAAAGAGAAAGCGGATTGTCGTGCCATTTCACAGTGTCTCCGGAGATTGGGGGAGAGGGAAACGCATGCTCAACGCATCCGGAAGCGGAGCATCCGCTTCCCCAGGATTACGCGAATGAATTTGCAGCCATGCTGTCGTGGTGTCTCTTGTACAAGGGAGGGGATGTTGATCTGGAAGAATTGCACGTCCGGTTGGCGGACATGGTGTCGAGGGGGCATCCGCGGAGTTTGGAGGAGTACTGGTTCCATTTCTTGAAACGGCGGGCGGATCCGGAGGCGCTCGATGAGGCCATGCTGCAGGGTCTGGCACGGGACTGTGTTTCGCTGGTCGGGGAAGAGGCGCGCTCCAGCTTGCACGAGGCCGTGACGCAGGTGCGTACGATCTGCTCCGGTGAGACCGTGGATTCGGATCGGATCAACGGGCTCATGGAGACGCTGGGGCAAGCGCTCTTCGTCATTTATCCGGAGGAAGCGGGCGCGGAGGTTCGCGAGAAGATCAGGAGGCTGCTTGCGCCCGAAGGGAGTGAATCGGCCTAGGGGGCCGGCAGGAAGGGGGTATAATCCGCTTCCCATGGACGTCGCGCAGGACATCAAGAACCGGCTGTCGATCGAAGACCTGGTCGGGCAGTACTGCCAGTTGCAGAAGAAGGGGCGCAACTTCGTCGCGCTCTGCCCGTTCCACAAGGACTCGCATCCCAGCCTGCTCGTGTCGCCGGACAAAGGGATCGCGTACTGCTTCGCCTGCCAGACGGGCGGGGACATCTTCAGTTTCTACCAGGCCATCGAGGGCGTGGATTTCCGGCAGGCGTTGAAGGACTTGGGCGAGAAGACGGGCGTGCGGGTGGAGGAGCACCATGCCGTGTCCGCGGTGAAGAAGGACGAGAAGGAGCGGCTGCGCGAATGCCTGGAAACCGCCGCCCAATTCTATCGCGAGCAGCTGGCCGCATCGGCGACGGCGCAGAAGTACCTGGCGGACCGGTCCGTTCCTGCTGAGCAGACGGCATCGTTCGGGCTGGGCTACGCACCGGATTCCTTCTCCGCCACGTACGAGCACCTGCTCAAGAAAAATTTCTCGCGCAAGGAGATCCTGGCGGCGGGCTTGGGCGTCCAGAAGGAGCTCCAGGAAGAACGCATCTACGATCGTTTCCGTCATCGCCTCATGTTTCCCATCCACGACCATCAGGGGAACATCGTCGGGTTCGGCGGGAGGACATTGGGGGATGACGACGCGAAGTACGTGAACTCGTCGGAGGGGCCGCTCTACCACAAGTCGAACGTACTCTTCGGCCTCCACCACGCGAAGGAGGCGATCCGCGAGAGCCGACGCGTGATCATCGTGGAGGGGTACTTCGACCTGCTCGCGTGCCATCGGGTGGGCGCGGCGAACGTGGTGGCGACGAGCGGCACCGCGCTGACAGAGCAGCACGCGAAACTGCTGAAGCGGTACGCCGAGACGGTGTGCCTCTGCCTGGATTCCGACCGCGCCGGCCGCGAGGCCGCGGAGCGCGCGTTCCTGCTCCTGTCGCAGCAGGAGACGAACGTGCGGTCCGTCACGCTGCCGCGCAAGGACGCGAGCGAGCTCCTGCAGGAGGATCCCGGGCTCCTGCGCTCGACGCTCGAAGAGGGCGGCATCCCGTACCTGGACCGCGCCATCGCGGAGCTGGCGGCCGGGGAACTGACGGATGCGGCGAAACGCCGCGACGCGTTGCGCCGTCTTCTCACGCTCCTTGCCGCGCTGCCCTTCGTCTCCGAGAAGGCCGCGTACGTCGCCAAGGCCGCGGCGCTCTTCGGGGTCACCGAGCGGACGCTGGAGGACGACCTCCGCGCCGCCGCACGGACGCAGGCAGTCCCTCCCGTCGCTCGCGTTCCCGAACGGGAGGCGGGCACCGGCCATTCCCGTTCCGAATTCTCGAAGGCGGAGATCGCGCTGGCGTTGTTCCTGCTGTATCCGCGGCTGCGAAACCCGTTGCTGCAGGAGCTCATTCCGCCGGAGGAAGAGTTCACTGCCGCACTCCACAAGGCGCTCAAGGAAGCGCCCGCCGATGCGTCGTGCGCCGTCGATGAGTTGGGCTTGGCGCCGGAACACCGGGAGCGCGCGGGCATCATCATACTGTTCGTGGAGGAGCACGGGCTGGCCGCATGGTCCGAAAACCTCGCCGTGCGCGAGATCCGCAAGAACGTCGTCGCCGCCAACCGCGAGGCACTGCGGCGCAGGCAGGAGGAGCTGACGAAGAAAATCATCGCCGCTCGCACGGTGAAGGACGCCACGGAAGAGGCGTTGTTGCAGAACCAGTATCAGCAGTTGTTGAGGCTGAGGAAGATCGCGGGATGAAACCAATATTCAATGTTCAAGATTTCAAGAATCAAGAAATGATTCAAATTTCTTTAGACGATAGTCATCTTGGGCATTGGGAACCCGTGTCATTGATATTTTCTTGAACATTGTATTCTTGCATCATTGGATATTTCTCAGGCAGGGAAAACATCCGGCAAGAAATACGAAGAATAAACTGTCGAAAAAGGTGGACAAATCCGTCATAGAATTGTAGATTGCACCGTTTCTTCCCGCTTCGAACTTCGCCCTTCCCATAGGGGATCCGATTCTCTACCCTGTACGGGACTCTTTGGGAATTCCACCCCCCAGTTTGCCTATGGCTTCTCATCCCAGAAAATTCATCGCCCAACCCACCGACGAGGATCTGAAGAAGTTTCCGGAGAAGGTGACGCACCTCATCAAGAAAGGCCGCGAGCAGCGGTATGTCACGCACCAGGAGATCATCGCGGCGGTGCCGAACGCCGAAGAGAACGTCGACATGCTCGACGAGATTTACACTATGCTCGTGGAGCTGGGGATCCAGGTGATCGACGTGAAGGACGCGCTCATTTGGGAGAAGAAGGGCAAGATGCCCGTCGAGGCGGCCGCGGAACCGGTCGAAGATTTGGCGAAAGTCGCGGCGGGAGCGGAGGATACGGCGGAAGGGGATGAGGACGCCGAACCGGAGGAAGAGAAGGTGGAGGCGCTGGGCGACGAAGTGGACGACGACGCCATGAAGATGATCTCCACGGCGGGAATCGTGGTGGACAGCGACAAGGACATCTCGGAAGAGGAGCGCAAGAAGCGCCGCAAAGAGCGCGAGATCGATCTGCTCGAAATCAGCAACGACTCCGTGCGCATGTACCTCTCGGAGATCGGCCGCGTGCCGCTCATCGACGGACGCAAGGAGGTGGAGCTCGCCCGCCGCATCCGCAAGGGGGACGCCGGCGCCAAGCAGCAGCTGGCCGAGGCCAACCTGCGCCTCGTCGTGTCCATCGCGAAGAAGTACATCGGACGCGGTCTCTCGTTCCTGGACCTGATCCAGGAAGGGAACATCGGCCTCTTCCGCGCCGTGGAGAAGTTCGACCCGGAGCGCGGCTTCAAGTTCTCCACGTACGCCACGTGGTGGATCCGCCAAGCCATCACTCGCGCCATCGCGGATCAGGCGCGCACGATCCGCATCCCCGTCCACATGGTGGAGACCATCAACAAGCTGACGCACACGCAGCGGCGCCTCGTGCAGGAACTGGGCCGTGAGCCGACGCTGGAGGAGCTCGCCGTCGAGATGGAAATGGACATCAAGAAGGTGGCGCACATCCAGAAGATTTCGCAGGACATCATCTCGCTCGAATCGCCGGTCGGTTCGGAGGAGGACAGCAAGCTCGGGGACTTCATCGAAGACGAGGAGGCCGTGAACCCGTTCGAGGCGACCAACCGCCAGCTGCGCAAGGAGAACGTCCACGCGATGCTGGAGTTCCTCACGCCGCGCGAGCGCAAGATCATCGAAATGCGCTTCGGGCTCAAGGACGGCATCGGGCACACGTTGGAAGAAGTGGGGAAGGAATTCGGCGTCACCCGCGAGCGTATCCGCCAGATCGAGGCCAAGGTGCTCCAGAAAATGCGCGACCATCCCCGCTCCCTGACCATCCGCGAGCACGGCGGCGCCCCGAAACGCGTGGGTTTCTCGCACATGCATGCTTTCACGCAGCAGAAGGGCTGTCCCAATTGCAAGGAGGGCACGCTTGTCGACATCATCAAGGACGGTGAGCAGATCAAGAAATGTGACCACTGCGCCAAGGAATACAAGGAATGACAACACAACAAACAGAAACATAAACACGTCGCATGCCATTCATGCCATGCCGCAGAGGCTTCAGCCTCTGCCGGAGGGCTGAAGCCCTCCGCTGCGCACGTTGAAACGCGCGCCACAGTTTTGTCTATTGTTTCTGTTTCCCGCCCGTTCCTCTGCTACCATCCCGGCATGGCCTCTCCTTCCAAAGCGACCAAGACGAAGACTGCGGTCGGCGCGGGCGGTTTGAGCGTGTCGCTCTCCCTCTTCGACACGGAGTACGCCAAGCTGAACCCCGATCAACGGAAAGCGGTGGACACCGTCGAAGGGCCGGTGATGGTGGTGGCGGGTCCCGGCACGGGCAAGACGCAGACGGTGGCGATGCGCGTGGCGAACATCCTCCGCAAGACCCAAGCGCGGCCGGGGAGCGTGCTGTGCCTCACGTTCTCCACCAGCGGCGCAACGGCGATGCGCGAGCGCTTGCGGCTCCTCATCGGGGCGGATGCGTACGGCGTCACGGTGTCCACGATCCACAAGTTTTGCCAAGACATCATCACGGACCATCCCGCGCTCTTCGATGAATGGTCCGCGCTGGAGCAGATTTCCGACTTGGAACGTTTCCGAGAACTGAATAAAATAATAGATCAGCTTTTGCCAGATCTCGTACTGCTCAACCCGAAATGCCCCTATGTTCGTACGAAGGAATTGATCGCACGCATTTCGGACGTGAAGCGCGAGGGGAAAACCGTGGAGGATTTGCGGCAGGCGGCGGAAGAGTATGCGACGGTGATGGAGGGGAAGAGCAAGCCGGGAACGAAAGCGCACGAGAAGAACCTGCTTTCCGCGCGGAAGTTCCGGGAGTTCGTCGAGATTTTCGACCGTTACCGGCAGATGCTCCGACTGACGGGACGCTACGACTACGATGACATGATCCTGTTCGTCATCCGCGCGCTGGAGCGGGAGGAATGGCTGCTCGCGCAGTTGCAGGAACGGTACCTCTACGTGCTCGTCGACGAATTCCAGGACACGAACGGCGCGCAGTACCGCGTCATCGACCTGCTCACCAAGCCCGTGACGCCGGAAGACCGGCCGAATTTGTTCGTCGTCGGGGATGACGACCAGGCCATCTACCGCTTTCAGGGCGCGAATCTCCAGAACATCCTCCGCTTCCGCGAACGCTTCCCCGATGCGGCGGTGGTCTCGCTCACGACCAGCTACCGTTCCACGCAGGCCATCCTGGATGCGGCTTCCCGCCTTATCGCCCGCAATACGGAACGTCTCGTGGGGCGCATCGACGGCCTGCGGAAGGAGCTCCGTGCCGCCTCGGGAGAGCAGGGGAATGTTCCCGTCCTCCTGCGGCCGCCCAGCGACATGGCGGAGCCGTGGATGATCGTGGACATCGTCCGCGATCATCTCGACGCGGGCTTGAAGCCGTCCGACATCGCCGTCATCGTGCAGACCAACCGGGAACTGCGCCCCTACTACGACGTCCTCACGGGAAAGGGGATTCCCGTCCGCATCACGGGCAAGCGCGATCTCCTGGAGCATCCGCTGGTCCTCCAGCTCGTCGCGATCCTCCGTGCGATCCACAAGCCCGATACGAGCGCGCGCTATGCGGGTGCGTTGGGTGCGGAATGCCTGGGCATCCATCCCGCCGACGTCGCGCATCTCTGCCGGTTACACCGCGAACGGAAACAGCCGCTCCGCGATGTCCTCGGTTCCCTGGATCAAAGCGACGCGCCCGACGTCCGCTTCGCCGATAAGGACAGGCTCGTGCGGACGCGCGATTTGCTGGACGACTTGCACCAGAAACTTCCCACGCGGACCGTGGTGGAGACGATCGAACGCGTCTTGCACGATTGCGGCCTGCTCGCGAAAGGCAGGGAGATCCATCCGCTCGATCTCGCCGCCTTGCAGAGCTTTTTCGACCGCGCCAAGGAGCGCATGATCGAGGTGCCGGGCGTGACGTTCGAGCTCTTCATGGCGGACTTGGAGCTGTACGCCAACCCGGACTACGGCTTGCGCATGACGTACGACATCCCGCACCTGGTCACGGAAGGCGTGCAGCTGATGACGGCGCACCAGAGCAAGGGGATGGAATTCGCCGTCGTCATCCTCGCGAACTTCCGCGAGGGCCTGTGGGACAAACATCGCAAGCCCGGGGGGATATCGTTGCCGGAAGACCTGCTCTTCGGCTGGGAGAAGGAGCAGAAGGCGTTCGAGAAGAACCAGGACGAACGCCGCGTCGCGTTCGTGGCCATGACAAGGGCTGAACGCGAATTGATCCTCTCCTGCCCCAAGGAATTGACGGCGGGGGACAAGACGAAGTCCGTCTCCCCGTCGGCATTCGTGGCGGAGGCCGGGCCGTTGCCCGAGGAGGAACGGGGGATCGACGATCCCGAACACGCCTCGACGCTGCTCCTCAATCCCGCGCCGGCGTTCGACGCGCAGATGCGGGATTTCCTGACGGAGCGCCTGCAGACGTTTGCGCTCTCCGCATCGGGCCTCAACCGCTTCCTGGAAGATCCCGTCGAGTTTCTCCGCATCGACCTCCTGCAGGTGCCGCAACTGTCCGAGTACGCCCGCGCGTACGGCAACGCCGCGCACTGGGCGCTGCGCCAGTGGGGGCTCGCGATGCAGCGGGGAATGCCCATCGGCAAGGAGGCGTTCCTCGGCTACTTCCAGAACTTCCTGCAGGAGCGGGAATTCCTCGCGGACAACGAGATGAAGCTCCTCCTCCACCTCGGCCAGGAAGCGCTGCCGCGCTACTTCGACCAGCGGCTTGCCGCATCCGCGCCGTTCATCGACCAAGTGGAGAAGATGTTCATCACGCGTCTGGGTGATATCCCCGTGAAAGGGAATGTCGACCGCATCGATCGCGACCACCCGGAGTCCGCGTCCGGCACGGTGATCGATTACAAGACGGGTCGGCCGCAGAGCGAGAACCAGATTCGGGAAGGGGATTACTACCGCCAGTTGCAGTTTTACGCCGTCCTGCTCGAAGAAGCGTATCCCTCGCTGACGCCCAAGGCGTTCATCCTCGAATTCATCGGGGACCGGGAAGAGCACCCCGTCTCCCGCATCTTCCAAATCACGTCGGAGGAGAAGAAAGCGATGCGCGAGCTGATCGCGAAAGTGTGGGGGAAGATCGTGAATCTCGATTTCACTCCTTTGTTGCTCTGAGCGCAGACGAAAGGTGACGACCCGGCCTGATCATTCGCACGGTTCTTCCCACACACGCAGGCATTTTTGCTTCGCTTCGCACCAGGAATAGCCGGCAGAAGGAATGCAGCCGTGCACATCGCGATCGCCGCCGAGGAGCGGCTCGGGTTCGTCCGCGGAGGCGCAGGCGGCGAGGAGGATGGAGGCGCCGAGAAGGGTGCCGAGGAACAGGCGTTGCATGGATGGAATGGGAAAGACCAATCCATTCTACGATCACATTGCCCCTTGGAAACAGGGGGCGGGCTCAGGATACGGGCTTCGTCCGAAGATGATCCGCAAATTTCCGGCTTGCCTTTCCCCTGTGGCTCGTACTATTTTTTTGTTCAATCGAAAGGGCGGAGAAGACCCTGTCATATCCTTCTGGTTTGAAGCAGGCGGAGATCGGAAGCCCGGGCAAAAAGTCCGCTTCCATGGTTTCCGTGATGGTTCCCTCGCACGTGCCTTCGAAGATGTGCAGCTTCCCGTCTCCGTCGATGTGCGCGAGCGTGCAGACGAAGCGCGCCTTCTTGTTCTCCTCCCGCTTCATGCGTTCCAGGAAGTGCGCGATCCATTCTTCATCGGTTGCAGCCGGTCCCGCGCCCCAGCGGCGCGTGTGGAGGCCCAGTTCATCCCGAAGGGCTTCCACTTCGATGCCCGAATCGTCCGCGAGGACGGGGACGCCGGTCTTCTCGAAGTAAAACGCCGCCTTCTGCACGGCGTTCTCGGCGAAGGTCGTTCCCGTCTCCGCCGGCGCTTCCGCGAAAGAGAAATCCGCGGGCGTCAGGATCGTCACCGGGAGGCCGGAGAGGACCTCGCAGATCTCGATGACTTTGCCTCTGTTGTTCGTACCGATCAGTAAATCCATGTTTGGATTGTACCTGAAGATCGGCCGAAGCCCGATCAATCGGCGAGCTTGTCGATGTACACTTTCCGAGGCTTCGCGCCGTCCGGGGGGCCGATCAATCCTTTCTCTTCCATGATGTCCAGGAGGCGCGCGGCGCGGGCGTAGCCTACTTTCAATTGCCGTTGCAGGAGGCTTGCGGAAGCCTTGCCCGTCTCCTGCACCACGCGGACGGCTTCGAAGAACATGTCGTCGCCGCCGTTGTCATCCGCTTCGAGGTCGATCATCTGGTGCTGCATCCCGATGCCTTCGTTGTCCCCGTCATCCGTCCCCTCACCGTTCTCGTCATCGTTGCTCAGGCCGATCTGTTCCGTGATCTTGCCGCCGCCCGCGATCTTCACCGCGTTGATGACGCGTTCCACCTCCTGCGTGGAGGTGAAGATGCCCTGCATGCGGACGGGCTTCGGTGTCTTCGCGTCCATGAAGAGCATGTCGCCTTGGCCGAGCAGGTCTTCCGCCCCGATGCCGTCCAGGATCGTGCGCGAGTCCACCGAGCTGACGACGCGGAACGCGATGCGCGTGGGGATGTTGGCCTTGATGAGGCCCGTGATGACGTCCACCGACGGGCGCTGCGTGGCGATGATGAGGTGCATGCCCACGGCGCGGGCCATCTGGGCGACGCGGGCGATCATCGTTTCCGTGTCGCGCCGGAACTGCCGCATCATGAGGTCGGCGAGCTCGTCCACCACGATGACGATGCGCGGGAGCAGGTTCTGTTCCTCCTTCTGCTTGTCATTGAACTCGTCGATGTTGCGCGCGCCCTGTTCCGAGAAGCGGTGCAGCCGGCGGCCCATTTCCGCCACGGCCCAGCGCAAGGCTTGGAGCGCCTTTTCCGCTTCCGTGAGGACGGGCGTGAGGAGGTGGGGGATGCCGCCGTAGGGCATCAGTTCCACGCGCTTCGGGTCGATGAGGATGAACTTCAGTTCGTGCGGCGCGTTCTGGTAGAGGAGGGACGTGAGGAACGTGTTCATGCACACCGATTTTCCGGAGCCGGTGGCGCCGGCGATGAGGAGGTGGGGCATGGTCTCCAGGTTGGCCACCACCGCCTCGCCCGAGACGTCGCGGCCGAGCGGCAGCGTGAGCGAAGACTGGCTCTGCACGAAGGACGGGCTCTCCATGATCTCGCGCAGGTGCACGGTGGAGCGGTGGATGTTCGGCATCTCGATGCCCACGAGCGACTTGCCGGGGATGGGCGCCTCGATGCGGAGGCTGGGGGCGGCGAGCGCCAGGGCCAAGTCGTCCTTGAGCCCCGCGATCTTGCTGAGGCGCACGCCTTCGGCGGGTTCCAGCGTGAACTGCGTCACGGTCGGGCCGGGACGGGCGTCCTTCAGCGTCACGTCGATTTCGAATTCCTTCAGCTTCTCCTCGATGCGCTTCGCCTGCGCCTTCAGCTCGTCGTCGTCCACCAGGAGCTGGCTCTGCGCGTCTTCGAGCAGGTCGTAGGCGGGGAAGGTCCACTCCTCGTAGCGCGTGTCCTTCATCTCGATGGCATCGGTCTTCTTCTTGATCAGTTTCTCTTTGCCGCTCTTGTCGACCTTGCCTCTCAGAGACGCTTTCGCGAACGCGGGCCGGACGATGTTCAGTTCGCTCACGGGCGCGTCCTGTTCCACCAGGTCTTCGTCGTCGTCTTCATCCCCGGCGATCGGCTCTTCCTCATATTCCTCTTCCAGCGACTCCACGACGCGCGGGGTCCGTGCGGTCCGCGCCGGCTCGCGATGGCGGAAACGGGCGAAGAGCGCGCCCAAATCCGGTTCGAACGCGATGACGAGGCCGGCCAGGAACATCCCTCCCAAGATCGTGTACCCCGCGGCGGGGCTGAGGAAGCGGAAGAAGGGAAGGCTGACCATGAATCCCACGGCGCCCGCCAGCTCGTCTTTGCGCGCCAAAATCTCCTCGAACGGCGCCTGCAGATGCATGAGGCCGAGGAAGGAGAGCAGGCAGAAGAGGAGGCCCACGGAGCGTTTCGTCTCGATGCGGCGGTCGGGAGCGATCCAGCGGAGGATGCCCGACGCGAAGAGGAACACGGGGAAGACGACCCCCCAGCGCCCGAAGAGGAAGGTAAGGATGGCGTTGATGACCGTTCCCGCGCGCCCGGCGTTTCCAAAGAGCGCCAGCAGGAGCAGGATGGAGAGACAGATCTGCACGATGCCGCTCACCGCCGCCCAAGTGGAGGATTTCAGCTCCAGCGTATCGTCGCTCGCCCGCCGTTTAACTCTGCGTCGCGCTTTCGGCACGGGCGTCAGTATAGAAGCATCGGGGCAGGGAGCGGAAGGGGGAGTTTTGGACGGAGGAATCCGACGAAACCGAGGAAACCGAAGAATCCGAGGAATCCGAGGAGGGTTTGTTGTTACCTCAACCCCTCACCCCTTCTCCCGTCTCATGCCACCGCATCGGAGCCGTTTCCGATCCATCTTGGAACTGACGGGGGAGAAGGGGGATGTAGGTTGTTTGTATTTGTCTCATGCGAAGGAAGACAACGACAGAACAGCATACATTCCCCTTCTCCTTTCCTCCGATGCTCCTCCCGAAAAGAAATAAGGTCTCCCTCTGAGGAAAGCGTGGAAGGAGAAGGGGGTAGGGGATGAGGTGAAAAATATCCTTCCTCGGTCTCTTCGGCATCCTCTATGATGCAGCCATGAACGTCCTCATCTTCGGTTCCCGCGGCTACATCGGCTCCCAATTCCTGCAGCTCTATCCGGGGGCGGCTGCGCCGTCCGTCGATATCGCGGATGCGGCGGCCGTTGCGGCGATCCTTGATACGGAGAAGCCCGACGTCGTCATCAATGCCGCCGGGAAGACGGGACGGCCGAACGTGGACTGGTGCGAGGACCACAGGATGGAGACGCTGCGCAGCAACGTGACGGGGCCGCTCACATTGCTGGAAGAGTGCGGCAAGCGCGGCATCTACTGGGTGCATCTCGGCTCGGGCTGCATTTATGCGGGGGACAACGGGGGGAGGGGATTCACCGAAGAGGATCCGCCGAATTTCGAAGGCTCGTTCTACTCGTTCACGAAGAACGTGTCGGACCGCGTCCTGCAGCGGTTCACCTCGCCCGCGGGCGGAACCGGGGGGGTGCTGAACCTCCGCTTGCGCATGCCGTTCGACGGCACGACGAGCCCGCGCAACCTCCTCACGAAGCTGAAGGGCTATGCGAAAGTGCTGGACGTGCCGAACTCGATGACCTTCATCCCGGAATTCCTCTCGGCCGCCGCCGCGCTCATCGGGCGCCGGAGCACGGGGACGTTCAACATGGTCAACGAGGGCGCGATCTCCCCCTACGAGATCATGACGATGTACCGTGACATCGTGGATCCTTCGCACACGTTCGAACGGCTGACGCTGCAAGAATTGCCCGGCATCGTGAAGGCCGTCCGCAGCAATTGCGTCCTGTCGTGCGCGAAATTGCGGGAGGCAGGGATTGTACTGTCACCGGTGCGGTCGGTTGTCGGGGATGCGCTCCGCACCTTGCGGAAGGCGGGCTGAGCAAATCGTCTGTGCAAAACCGGACACTTGGCGCGAAACAACACGCGCGATCTTTCAACCGCTTGCGTCCTTCTCTATCATGTCGGTACTTCCTCCTTTCAGCCATGACTACATCTTCCGTTTTGTTGCGCGTCGTGCCGCTTGCACTAGCACTGTCATTCACCGCATGCACGCCCGCCAATTCGGCATACAAACCGGCTGCGGGCGCATCGGCTTCATCGCAAACCATACGTTTCGTGCGCATCCAAACCGGCGCATTCCTGCCGGCCATCCTGCGCGTGAGCAGCGGAACGGTCGTCCGCTGGAGGAACCTGGAAAATCGCGACCAAACCATCGTGAGCGAGGGGAAGCCGTCGATCAACAGCAAGCCGTTTGCCCCGGGGAAAAATTACAATTACCGGTTTACGAAGGCGGGCGTGGTGAAATACCGCAGCGGGCTCTATCCGGACATGCAGGGGACGATCGAAGTGACGGAATGACGGACTGCGCGGATAGAGGTCGAAGATCCTTGACAGAAAGGAGGCGGAGGCAAATAATTAGGTATCCTAAGTATGAACGCGATGCTCGGCAAATCTCCGCTCGACCGCATCATCGACACGACGTTCGACCTTTCCCGCGTCTTCCGGCACGTCATGATGGACATGGCGAAGGAAGGGACGACGGTGAACTTCCTCCAGATCCACGTCCTCGCCATCGTGGGGGAGCAGAAAGGAATCACCATGAAAGAATTGGCGGGTATCCTCCGCATCGCATCGCCGTCCGCGACGTCCTTCGTGCACCGGCTCGTCAAAATGGGTTGGCTGCGTCGCGAACATGATTCCCGCAACCGGAAACTCGTGCGGTTACGGCTGACGGAGAAGGGGAGGGCCGTCCTGCGGGAGAAGACGGCGAAGCGTACGGCGATCATCACGGCCATCCTTTCCACCCTGTCGCCTGCGGAACAGCAGTCGCTTGCCCGTATACTCGTGAAACTCCATCGTTCCTGCGCGGATTTCCATCGCGTGCGTTCCCCCCTTCCCTCCGTATGAAACCCTTCTCTTTTGTCACCCGGCACAAGAAAGCATCCGTCATCACTGTGGGGTTGCTCGTCGTCATCGGCGTCCCCGTCGCGCTTCTCGCGCGTCCGAAGCAGCCCGAATTCGTTACGGCGCTCGCGGAGCGCGGCGATATCGTGCAGACCGTGGAGGCGGTGGGTACCGTCACGTCCGAGCGCGATTTGGAGCTGAAATTCCCGTTGACGGGCATCATCGCGAGCGTGACCGTGAAGGAGGGCGATGTCGTGAAGGCTGGACAGGCGCTCGCCCAGCTGCGCTCGGGCAACTATGCCGCGGCGGTGGGAATCCAGTCCGCAAGCCTGCAGTCCGCACTGGCCGATTTGCGCAAGCTGGAGGAGGGGACGCGCCCGGAGGATATCGCCATCGCGGAGGCGCAGGTCGCGAACAAGCGCGCGGCGCTCCAGGTGGCGCAGGCGTCGCTCGAGAACGCCAAGAAAGACTTGGGTCAGGCGCAGGAGCAGTTGCGGATTTTGGGACTGGAGGCGAACACCGCGCTCGCGGGACAGGTGGAAACGGCGCGCACCACGATCGCCACGCAGCTCGTGACGGGGGAGACGGCGCTCTCCGTCCTCGAGGACGTGATGGGCAAGACGGTGGTGCAGGATGCGCTCGTCCGGTCGCTCGGGGGAGAAGACCGTGAGGTGCGTGCGTTGCGGCAGGCGGCGCTCACGGCGATCCAGAGCGCCCGGCAGCGTTCGCTGGCCGCCCAAGACCATCTGGCCTCGCTCGCCGCCTTGTCGGAGGCGCTGGATGCCCTCCACAAGTCGGGAACGGCGCTCGACCAATTGTTCAGCCTGCTTATCCGCGCCCCCGAGACGACGTACTACACCAGCGCGGTCCGGGAGGAGTACAAGAACGTCATCGCGGCGCAGCGCAGTGCGGTGCAGGCCGCCCTTGCGGCGGTGTCCACGGCGCAAAGCAACCTCCAGAGCGCCTCCGCCACCTATGACACGAGGATCGGCACCGCGCGCTCCACGATCTCGGCCAGCGAAGGCGCGCAACGGCGGGCGGAAGCGGATATCCTCACGTACCAGACGGCGCTGCAGGCGCAGGAAGCGGATTTGGCCCTGAAGAGGGCGGGGACGCGGCCGACGGACATCGACGCCGCGCGCGCACGCGTCCGCCAGGCGCAGGCTTCGCTGGCGCAGGCGCAGTCCAATTATGCGGATACCATCCTCCGCTCTCCCGTCGACGGGACCGTCACGCACGTGAACGTGAAAGTGGGCGAATCCGCGCCCGTCACGGACCCGGCCGTCACTGTGCTGGGGCAGTCGCCGTTCCGGATCGAGATGCACGTGTCCGAAGTGGACGTGCCGAAGCTCGCGAAGACGCAGAGCGGCGCGATCGAACTCGATTCCTTCCCGGGGGTGTCCTACCGGTTGCGCGTGAACGAAATCGAGCGCTCTCCGCGCAACGTCGACGGCGTGTCGAAGTACCGCGTGAAGCTGGATTTCGTGCATCCCCACGACGAATTCAGGATCGGCATGACCGGCGACGTGACCGTCACGACGGGGGAGCGCAGGGATGTGGTCTTCGTGCCCGGCCGCGCCGTCCTGACCAACGACGGCGCGAAGGTCGTACGGATCCTGCGGAAGGGCAAAGCCGTGGAACAGGCCGTGACGACGGGGATGGAAGGGCAGTCGGGGGACGTGGAGATCACGTCCGGGCTGGAGGGAGGCGAGACCGTCGTCATCCTGGAGAAATAGCAGGCCGTTTTGCATTGCTCTTTTTCATTTCAAATCGCGCATGCAAAATGCACAATGAGAAATGAATCTTCTCCTTCCCCGATCATGACTGCGCCCGCCCCCCTCATCCAACTCCAGGACCTCCAGAAGTCGTATTTCAACGACGGGATGGAGACGCCGGTCCTGCATGACGTGAACCTCACGATCGACAAGGGGGAATTCGTGGCGATCATGGGCCCGTCGGGTTCGGGCAAATCCACGCTGATGCACATCCTCGGCTTCCTCGACCGCCCTACGGAAGGCAAGTACGTGTTCCGCGGCCGGCCCACCGAGAAGATGGACCAAGACACGTTGGCGCGCATCCGCGCCACGAGCGTGAGCTTCGTCTTCCAGGCGTTCAACCTCCTGCCGCGCACGTCCGTCCTGGAGAACGTGACGCTCCCGTTGCTCTACCATCCTTCCATCCCCGCGTCGGAACGGAAGAAGCGCGCCCTGCGGGCCATCGAAACAGTCGGCCTGACGGACCGCGCCACGTATCTCAGCCACCAGCTTTCGGGCGGGCAGAAGCAGCGCGTGGCCATCGCCCGGTCCCTGGTGACGGAGCCGGACGTCATCTTCGCGGACGAGCCCACGGGCAACCTGGACTCGCGTTCCGGCATGCAGGTGATGGAAGCGCTGCAGGCGCTCAACGACGACGGCCGGACGATCATCCTGGTGACGCACGAGGCGACGACGGCGGAGCATGCGAGCCGCATCATCACGATCCATGACGGGCGTATCACGGGGGACAAGCGCGATTTCCGGCGCCGCGTCGCGAAGGACGGCGCCGCCCTCAAATGACGATGCGGACGAACGATCTCTTTCGCATGGCTCTCCATGACATCCGGATCAACGGGTCACGGTCCGTCCTCACGACGCTCGGCATCATCATCGGCGTGGGGGCCGTGGTCCTCATGACGGGGGTCGGCCGCAGCATGGAGGGCGTCATCCTGGGTCAGATCAACACCCTCGGGCCGCGCACCATCGCGCTCTGGCCGGGCAAGGGCCCGGAAGGGGGCGCGTCCATCGGATCGGATTACCAAGCGGTCACGATGCGGGACGTGGAAGCGCTCCGTCAACTGCGCTCCGTCACGGACGTGGCTCCCATGATCCTCCTCAACGATCCGGCGACCTACGGCCGCGAGGAATCGGAAGCGTCCGTCGTCGGCTCGCCGCCCGCGTATTACGAAGGCGTCTCGCTGGAGGTCACTGCGGGCCGGTTCCATGACGAGTCCGACGAACAGGGCGTGCGCACCGTCGCGGTCATCGGTTCCGACATCGCCCGCGACCTCTTCTTCGGCCGGGATCCCGTCGGGGAACGCATCGGCATCGGGGACCGGAAGTACACGGTCATCGGCGTGCTGAAATCCGTCGGCTCGCAGTTCTTCCAGAACCAGGATACGCGCATCATCATCCCGTTCTCCGTCGCGCGCACCATCGAACAGCGCGATTACGTGGACATGGTGACGATGCGTGCGACCGGCGACATCGACGCCGGCGTGGCGGACGTGGAATACCTCCTCCGGAAGCGCCACAGCATCGTGTCGCCCTCGGATGAACCGGCGAAGAACGATGACTTCCTCGTGCGAACCGCGCAGCAGGCGCAGGACATCCTCGGCACCGTCTCCCTGGCGCTGACGCTCTTCATCACGATGGTGGCGAGCATTTCCCTGATGGTCGGCGGCATCGGCATCATGAACATCATGCTCGTGTCCGTCACGGAACGGACGCGCGAAATCGGCTTGCGCAAGGCGCTGGGGGCCACGGGACGTGACATCCTCCTGCAGTTCCTCGTCGAGGCGGTGGTCGTGACGGTGTTCGGGGCGTTCATCGGGCTCCTGCTCGGCGTCCTGCTGGACGTCCTCATCGTGCTCATCGCGCGCAGCTTCCTCGCCGCGTACATTTTCGCCCTCAACCCGTATGCCATCGTGGCGGCGCTCGCCACGGCCATCGGCGTCGGTCTCGTCTTCGGCATCTATCCCGCCCGGAAGGCCTCTCGCCTCGATCCCATCGAAGCTTTGAGATATGAATGATTCCTTTGCCGTTGCCGGCCGTACTTCATTCGAGGAAGCTGTCAGCTTCCAGCGGTCGGCGATCAGGACGACTGAAAGCAGGTCGCTGACAGCTGTCCGCTCCTCCAATGCTCTCTCCACTCTCCTTGTTCTCTGATGCTCCTCTCCGACACCCTTTCGACGGCGACCAGGGGACTCACCCGCAACCTCATGCGGTCCCTTCTCACGACGCTCGGCATCATCATCGGCGTCGGTTCCGTCGTTCTGATGGTCTCCATCGGGTCCAGCTTCCAGGCGTTCATCCTGGAGCAGGTGGAGAGCTTCAGCGGCGACATCTTCGAAGTCCACCCGAAGGGGCTGGAGACGTTCGGCGGCGCCATCGATACGATCTCGAACGACGACTTCGACGCCATCCGGCGGCTGTCCACCGTGACCAGCGCCGCTCCCGTCGTCTTCGTCCGCCAGCGCATCACGTACGGCCGTGAGAGCGTTTCCCCCATGATCTTCGCCACCACCGAAACGATTTTTTCCAATTTTTCCCTGAAGGTCGCGCAGGGCCGCCTGCTCGATGAATCGGACGTGAAAGGCGCCAAGACCGTCGCGGTCATCGGTTCCAAGGCGGCGGAAGATCTCTTCGGCGACGACGATCCGCTGGGGAAGCGCATCACCATCGGCACGGCGAAGGTCACCGTCGTCGGCGTTCTGGAGAGCCTCGGTTCCCTGGTGGGCCAGCAGATGGACGCCTATGTCTACCTGCCCATCACGTTGGGCCGGATGATCGCGGGCAATTCGTCCGTCGTGAACTACATCTCCCTCAAGTCCGCCGGCAACGTGGAGCTGACGAAACTCGACATCGAGACGCTCCTCCGCCAGCGCCACGACATCGACAATCCCGCGAACGACCCGGACAAGGACGATTTCGTCGTCCGTTCCTTCGAGCAGGCCACCGAAATGATCGGCGTCGTCACGCTCTCGATCACGCTGTTCCTGGGGCTCCTCGCGGGCATCTCGCTCCTCGTGGGCGGCATCGGCATCATGAACATCATGCTCGTGTCCGTCACGGAACGGACGAAGGAGATCGGCTTGCGCAAGGCCCTGGGCGCGCGGCAACGCGACATCCTCCTGCAGTTCCTCGTGGAGTCCGTCCTCCTCACCGTCGCGGGCGGGCTCATCGGCGTGACGGGAGCCGTCACCGGCGGTTACCTCCTCGTCACCCTTGCGGGACGGTTCCTGGAAGGCTTCTCGTATTCGCTCCCTCCCAGCGCCGTCCTCCTCGCCGTCGGCATGGCGGCGGGAGTTGGACTCCTCTTCGGCATTTATCCCGCCAAGCGCGCGGCCGTCCTTGACCCCATCGAAGCGATGCGCTCGGAATGAGACGCATTGAACAAATACAATATTATTATATTCTCGTATTATGCAATTAAACGTCATTCAAGCTCTCATCCAAGTGAATTGCGCCACTACTCCGGAGGAACGCCGCGAGAGGGCGCGTGATTTCGGGCAGGCATTGGGCCGGGAAATCGGATTGGGGCGCAGATCCACGCTCGCATTGTTGCAGGACGTTGTGGATGCCGGCGAAACGCAGGGGGAGGTGGGGGCGTTCGTCCATGCGTTATTGGGCGGGTACGTGGAGCGCGCCCGGGCAGTGATGCATGCCAAGGAGCAGGATGCGCTGGCGCGGAAGCAACTGCACCATGTGATCCTGGAAACGCTGTCCGAAATGCTGGAGAGCGTGTCCGGCAACTCGGATGATTTTTCGGACGGGCTGACACTCGAGGACCTCGCGCAAAAAACGACGGCGGGAGAAGGGCAGGTGGCGGCGGCGCTGCGGGAATTGCGCGAAGAGAATCTGGTGGATTGCGTCGCTGACGAAGCCGCGCACAAGGTCCGATACTACATCACCACGGAGGGCATCATGACGCTGCAACTGAGCGGAGAGCAACGGGATGGGGAAACGGCCGGCAAGGAAGTGTGAATATTCGACGAATGAAGGAAGAAAATGGTTCTCCCTGTCAGGAAGTCTTTACAAGGGACTGCGAATCTCTATCATGACGTTCCTTTTCTTTCAGAACATATGGCTCTCCATCCCGAAGGATACGAATGCCGCGTCCAAGCGGACCCGGTGCGGATCTCGCGCGAGACAGGCATGACGGTATTGCCGCTGCGGATGATGGAGAATGACGATTGGATCGTGTCGGTGCCCCGCATCGAAGCAATCCAATGCAATGCAGCGGAACGTTTGAGACCGTATCTGAGTCCAAAGATGACGGGAGAATATCGCGTCCAAGGTGACCCTGTCACGATTTCACAGTCTACGGGTCTGACGCTGCAGATGAAGGGGGCTCGGGAAAATGACGACCGAGTGGTAAGCGTATCACCTCTCGACCGCGAGAGGAGAGATGTCGAAGGTTTGCTGCAACAGTTTCTTGCGGCGCGAGGGGACGGCGAGCTACGACAACACCCCGACGTCCGCAAGCAGGCCGCCTGACCTCAGGCGAAGCGCAGGCCGAGGATGCCCGCGATGACGGCGGCGATGGAGAGCCACTGGGCCGGACGCAGTTTTTCGCCGTACAACCAGTGCGCCAGGAGGGCCGTGAAGGCGAGCGATACCGTCCCGACCGCACCGAGAACCGCCACGGGTCCCAGGCGCACCGCGAGCCCGAAGCAGCCCGTGCCCAGGAGGGTGGGCCAGGAACGCAGAGCGATGGCGCCGAAGGAGCGGAGGGAAATACGCTCCAGGCTTCGTCCTCCCGCGCCGCGCCGGAGCGCCAGCAGCACGACGGTCGCCGCGGCGATGGCCGCCTCCCAGAAGTACCCGCCCACCAAGGGGCTTGCGGAACGGCTGAGCGTGATGAACGCGACGTTGGCGAGGACGAACGAGAATGCCGACAGGAGGACCAGAAGGAGTCCGAGCAGGCCGCGTTCGTCCAAGTGCGGCATCGCATGCTTGCGGGTCCCGAGGAACACCCCCGCTGCAATGATCAACGCGATGCACAATACGGCGGCCGGGGAGAGGTTCTCTTCCCAGAACGTCCATGCGACGGCGGCGAGCAGGATGGTGGTGACGGAGCGCTGGAGCGCATGCGCGACGCCCACGGGCACGAAACGGTATGCCGCGTACGCGAACGTCAGGGAAAACCCGCCGCCGATCCCTCCCAGCAGAAGCATGTCCCACTCCCGCAACACGGCGAATAGTTCTCCGGAGGAAGCACCCAGGAGGAGCGGCAGGAGCGTGACGGGGAAGGCGACCCCGCGGTAGAAGGCGAGGCTGAGCGTGTCCATGTTCCGTGCGTAGGGCACGAGCAGCACGCTCTGCAGCGCGTAGCCGGCAGCCGAAAGGAGGGCAAGGAGGTGGAACATTCGTCAATGGCGTACAATGGGCGTTCGGTTGCAGTGTACGCGAAATTCACGTAAACGCGGAGGGAGGTGTACGAATTGAGTACAAAAAATTCAGCGTTATGAAGGCGTGCACATTATTGACATAAATGTACATAAATTCTATTATGAATGTCTCTTCGATATTTTCTTATGGGTAGTTTGCGTACTTCAGAAACAGCTCTTGTCACTGTGCAGCAACAGAACGAGTCTTCGGAAAGATCGAAGGACGGTTGCAGAGATCGAAGAGTTTGGGCGGTCATCAAGCGACCGGGCGAGTCACATGAGGTTCATGCGGCGATAGAAACCGAAAGAAACAAGTTCACAAGCGTGGGACGCTGGGAAGCATTAACAGCTTCTGTTTCGATACCGACTTTCGAGGAAATCTACTACAAAGTGTCTACGGAAGTAACAAGCACACTGAAACGACTGTTCGAGCTATTCGGAGCCAGTACCCCGGATTCTCTCGTTGTCCCTGAGATGCAGTATTTGCAGCTTTCCTTGAACCGCTTAGGATTGCCGATTTATCCTGAAACAGGTGTATGGACTTCACGAGAAGATTTCGACTTTTCGAAAAGGCAGCTCATCGGATATGCCGATAGACATTTTGATAGACGTCGAGATTCTTGGCGGCGGCTGCGTGGATTAGACCCCCAACAGCCAGATCCTCTGGCCAACATCGAACAGGATTCTCCATCAACTGGTATCGAATATGCACAATTGATCGTGCAGGCACACATTGTGAGAAGAGAACTGGATGAGTTGATTGCGATGGTTCATCCAGATCACCAAAACGATCTCAGATCTGCGGCAATCGTATTAGAACGAGTACCACACCCCGGAACAGACCTATTGTCCCCCCGTTGAACCTTCCTTCTCTTTCCCATACACTACGAAAAGCAACAGGACGTTCTTTCGGCAACAGCGTGGGTCGGCCCGGCTTCGTCTGCGGACTTTGCCGAGGCGAGTAGCGTTCTCTGCTACACTTCCACGTCGTTCATTTTCTTCTTTGATTGGGTCGGTAGCGAAGTGGTCAAACGCAGCAGACTGTAAATCTGCCGTCTTCGGACTTCGAAGGTTCAAATCCTTCCCGGCCCACCAGTAATCGCATGGGGAGGAGAACCTCCCAATCACGCCCGTGGCTGCGAGAACTCACCGTCCATGCCCGGTCGAAATGAAGTGTGCAATGCGTGAAGAAGCCCCTTTCGGGGCTTCTTCTGTTCTTCTCTTCCCGATAGAGGTTATTGATTGTCGGAGGTGGAGGATCCGTTCCAGCCGCGATGCATACCGCGCCCCATGCCGGGGTTCGGCAGGGTGACACCTTTCTCTTCCGCGATCTCCTGGATGGTCTTGCCGCCGTCGAGGGCGCTCTTCAGCTCATCGGCGGTCATGCCCAGTTTCTCGGCGATCATGCCGTTGCCAAAGTTCCCGCCCTTCATGTCCGGGCCGTTACCGCGCATTCCCATGGATCCGGCGCCGAAGCCCATGCCGAATCCGCCGGCATTGCCGCAGGCGGTTTTCACCGATTCGCGGGCGGAGGCCATCGCATCCTGCTGGGATTCCATGGCGGTCCGGAAATCGTCATTCGCTTTCTTGACTGCTTCCTGGCGTTGCGTGTCATCCGTGATGGTTGCGGCGGCGGTCAGGGCGTCTTTTCGTGCCTGCAACGCGGTCTTGTGTGCGGCAAAGAATGTGTCCATGTTCGACAGTTGCGTCCCGTCCGCGTCCGCGAGCGCTTCGACGCAGGTTTGGGAGGGGATGGGCTGCGTGCGAGCGGCATTGGACGATACGCCGGAGGCGGCGCTCGCCAGCTGGGCGACGAGCGGAACGGCCAGTGCGAGGGAGGAGGCGCCTGCGATGACGCCGAGCGTGAATTTTTTCATACGAGAGTGGGGGGAAAAAATGAGAGATGTCCGTCGCGACAGGGACATCATACGAGGGCATCTTTAAGAGCGGATTAAGGGGTGTTGATAGGTTGGACACTTCTCAAAGGTATCAAGAATTCAAGAATGATGGAATCCTTGAGATCCTGCCTTTTGAGATCTTTCCCGAATTCCTGCAATCCTGAATTCTTGGATTCTCAGTGTGTGAGGGCGATGGCGAACTTTGTTCCCTTTCCCGTCTTGCTCTGCACGCCGATGGACATTCCGTGCAGTTCCACGACGCGTTTCACCAGGGCCAGGCCCAGGCCGAAGCCGTGCCTGGCTCGCGACGTATCCGCTTGGTAGAAGCGGTCAAACACATGGGGGAGATCTTTCGCGGGAATGCCGATGCCCGTATCTTCCACCGAGAGCTGTTCTGCGGTGAGGCGGATGCGCACGGTTCCGCCCGCCGGTTTGCTGAATTTGATCGCGTTCGAGAGCAGGTTGCCGATCGCCTGGCGCAAGAGGAGCGCATCGCCGCGCACGGTCACCTTTTGTTCCGTTTCCGTTTCCAGCGTCACGTGCGCATCTTTCGCGGACGAACGAAGTTTCGCCGCCGCTTCCCGGACGAGAGCGGACAGGTCGACCATGCCGTTCTCGAGGACGAACGAATCGAGACGCGCGAGTTCCAGAAGTCGCTCCACAAGGACGGCGACGTCTTTCAGGTCTTCCTTCGCCGAGAGGATGCCTTCGCGGAGCTTGCCGTTCCGCATCGCGAGATCGAGCGACGAGTTGACGGTGGCCAGCGGTGTGCGCAATTCATGACTGGCGTCCTGCGTGAATTGTTCGAGGCGTTCCATCATGTCTTGTGCGGGTTGCAGACTGCGTCGTGCGAAGGAAATGCCCACGGCATACGTGAGGGCGGACATGCCGACGCTCACGGCGAGATAGAGCCAGATTCGCAGCGGCAAATCTCCCATCTGCTGTCGTTCGAGATCTGCGAACTGCACGTAACCTTTCACGGCGCCGTTCTCGAGGACGGGGCGGGTGAGTACGGCATATTGCTCGTTTTGGACGGTGATGCGGGAAAAGCCCGGTTCCGTGGTGACGGGAACGTCTTCGAAGAAGCCGCCATCATAGACGACATTTCCTTCCGTATCTAAGACTCGGATGCGTTCCCGCATGCGAGGCGCCATCCCGGGTGGCGGTGCACCGCGTCCGAACTGTAAAGGGCCGGGGCCGGTCTCGGAGAATCGTTCGAGGCGGAACAACGTCTGACGACGGGCGTTCCCGAAGTCGGCGACCAGGAAGATCGCGCCGTTCACCATAAAGAGGAGGAAGACGAAGGCGGTGAACTGGAGCGCGATGCGGCGGCTGATCTTCTTGAACATGTTATGCGGAAGGGACGAGATACCCTTTGCCCGGGACCGTCTGTATCACGGACTTGCCCAGTTTACGCCGGAGGTAGGCGACGTGCACATCGACGGTCTGCGAGAAGAGCAGTTCATCACGGCCGCCCCACACGTGTTCGATGATCCTTGGGCGGTCCTGCACTGCACCCTTGTTGCGCAGCAGGAATTCGAAGAGTGCGTATTCCTTTGGGGAAAGGTCGACTTTCTTTCCGCTCTTGCGCACTTCCTGCGTGTTCGTGTCCAAGCTGATCGTTCCCGCCGAGAGCAGGGGATTCTTCTCGTCGCAGTGGCGGCGCAGGAGGGCGCGCACGCGCGCGAGCAACACGTCCAGATCGAAGGGCTTGGTGAGGTAGTCGTCCGCGCCGATGTTGAGGCCGTGGACGATTTCCTGCTGCTTCGTCCGCGCCGTGAGCATCAGGATGGGCATGCTTTTCTTGTTCTGACGCAGCATCGTGCAGATCACGTAGCCGTCCATGCCGGGCAGGTTGATATCGAGGATGAGGAGGTCCACCTCCTGCGTCATCGCCTTCTCGAAGCCTTCCTTCCCGTCATGTGCGACGGTGACCGCGTAATGTTCCAGCTCCAGGTACTCCCGGATGTTCCGCGCCAGTTTCTCCTGATCCTCAATGAGGAGGATGTGCATGGTTGCACGAGGGGTAGAATACGTAGGGTAGAGCAGAAGGATTAAGGTGAGATTAAGAGATAGAAGTGACTCGATATTGCCGTTGCCGTCAGTTCTTAATCTCGTCTTAATCCTTTGTCTGTAGTATAATAGCAAGATTACATTCCTACCACTTTCCGTCTCCTTTCTATGAAGAGCATCCATCCTCTCTCCTTTGTTCTGGGATTTGTCTCGGGACTCGTCATCCTGCTGGTCGTTGCAGGCGGCCTGCGTCTCTTCGGATCATCGCGTTCCGGCATGCCCGCTCGAAACGGCGCTTGGCAGCAGAATGCGGGGCAGGGGATCGGTGCGGGGCGGATGGCGGAGCGATTGGGCATGACGGAGGAGGACCTGCAGAAGGAATTGGCGGCCGGGAAGACAATGCAGGAGATCGCGGCTGAACGCGGCGCCGAGATGCCAGGCCGGGGCATGGGGCGCGACAATATGCTTGTGACAGGATCCGGAAGCATGTCTTCCGTCGCATCCGGTTCCGGCATTCTCCGGCTCCAGACCGGTGCCATTCTTCAACCCTGATGATTATGTATATCCCTTCTTTCGTGCAACGCTTCCGTGTGCCTGACCGTTTGCAGCCGTTCCTGCGGCGCATCGAGCGGCGGAGCTTCTCATACGGTTTGATCCTGTGTCTTCTCCTTGGCGGCAGCTATGCATTGTTCACCGGTGATGAGTCAACGGACGCGCAGGACCAAGCGGTGGCCGCGGTGGAACGCCGCACGATCGTGACGTCGGTGAAGGCGGTGGGGACGGTGACGTTCGCGAGCGAGCAGGAAATGCAATTCAACCAGAAAGGCACCGTTGCCCGCGTGCTCTTCAAGGAAGGTGATGCCGTGAAGAAGGGGCAGGTGATCGCCGAGCTGGACAAAACGACCGTCCTCGCCGATATCCGGCAGGCGGAACTGTCGGTGGGAGCCAGCTACTTGCAGCTGCAGCAGCAGCAGAGCGAGCGCCAGCAGCAGATTATCGAAGCGGAGAACGCCCTGCGCGAAACCGAGCGGCAGTTCCAGCAGGCGCAGAACAGCCTGCAGGTGGCCCAGGAGGAGCTGCCGTCGGACCTGGAGGCGGCGCAGCGAGCCGTTGCGGAAAAGGAAGCGGCGCTCGCGCAGGCGCAGGCGGAGCTGGCCAAGACGCAGCAGACGGAGCTGCAATCCCTCGCCAAGACGACGCAGGACATCCTCGCGGATTCAGAAAAGCTTCTCGACACATTGTACGGAGTCCTTACGCAGGGGAGTTCCGCACGCCCTCCGCGGGGAAATTACACGTTGGATATTTACCATCAGCTCTTCCGGGATTTGTCCGCGAAACAACAAGTGGAACGCAGTTATCTGGATGCCGTTCGTTCGGCGGAACAGATGCGCGGGACGTACGGTGACACACTCTCCACACAGCGGACTCCTTCCGTCCTCCTCACGGCTCTCGGGGAAGCGGAAACCCTTGCGGAAGCCGTACACCTTCTTTCGGAGGGCATGTATGCCATGCTGCAGGGGGCGACGACGGATGCGGACAACTTCACCGTCGCGGACCTGGCATCCACCCGCACCACGGTGAGCTCCGCCCGTTCGACGGCCTCAGCGCTCATGCAGAGCGCCCAGACCGCGCGGTCCAATCTTGCCGCCGCCACATCGTCGGGCGACGGCATACCGAGCCTCACGCTGAAGCAGAAGGAAGATGCGGTCGTGTCGGCCGGGAATGCCCTGACACAGGCAAAGGCAAATCTCCAGTTGCTCCAGACGAAGACGCCGGGCGACCTGGAACAACAGCAGGCGGCCATCGCGAAAATGCAGGAGGAGCTCCAGTCGAAGAAGGCGGCGGTGCAGTCCACCAAGACGAGCGTGGATGTGAATATCCAGCTCAAGCAGAATGATGTCGCGCAGAAGTCCACGTCGCTCTCCAAGACGCGCAAGACCGTGGAAGACTACCAGCTCGTCGCACCGTTCGACGGCGTCGTCCGCCGCATCGACTACCAGGTGGGTGACAACCTGTTGGATACCGGTGAAGACAAATCCGTCGTGTTGGAGAATCCGGATTTCCTCATCGTGACGATTCCGCTGGACCAGGTGGACGTGGTCCGTGTCCTGCGGGACATGCCCGCAGCCATCGTATTTGATGCCGTTCCCGGGCAGACGTTCCAAGGCGCCGTCGACGAGATCAACCCCGTTCCGATCGTGCAGTCGAGCGTCGTGTCCTACGAGGTGGCCGTGAAGTTGGCGACGCCCGAGAGCCTCACGATCCTCTCCGGCATGACCGCGACCGTGGAAATCGAGACGGCCCGCAAGGAGAGCGTGGTTGCCGTGCCCAATCTGGCGCTGAAGACGATCGGCACGGCGAAGACCGTGCAGAAAGCGTCGGGAGAGACGGCGACGGTGACGATCGGCGTGACGGACGGCCGGTACACGGAGATCCTCTCCGGTGTGCAGGAAGGGGAGAGCGTTGTCTCCGTGAACGTGTCCGCCGCCGGCTCCGCAACCAGTACCAACGCCAACTCCGCGCAGCAATTGATGCGCATGGGCGGAGGGATGGGAGGGCCGCGGGGCGGCTGAACCATCCGCATTTCAGATTATACCGTCTCTCCATGATTCAGCTGCGCCACATCATCAAGTCGTATCCGCTCGGAGAGGAGCGGCTTGTCGTGCTGAAGGGCATTGCGCTCACGATCAAGCGTGGGGAATTTGCCGCCATCATGGGGCCGTCCGGATCGGGCAAATCCACGCTCATGAACATCATCGGTCTTCTGGATACGCCGACGACGGGATCCTATCTCCTGGAGGGAAAGGAAGTGGGGAATTTGAGCGAGAACGAGCAGGCGGACGTGCGGAGTTCCCGTATCGGGTTCGTTTTCCAGGCGTTTAATCTCCTGCCGCGGATGGATGCGTTGCGCCAGGTGATGCAGCCGCTCCTGTATCAGGGCGTGCACCGTTCGCTGGCGGAAAAGCGGGCGCGGGAAGCGCTGCATATCGTCGGCCTCTCCGAACGCATTTCCCACAACCCCAACGAGCTTTCCGGCGGACAACAGCAGCGCGTCGCCATCGCGCGGGCGCTCGTCACGGATCCGGCCATCATCCTGGCGGACGAGCCCACGGGCGCGCTGGATACGCAGACCGGCGAAGAAGTGATGGAGATCCTCACGTCGCTCAACAAGCGGGGAAAGACCATCGTCATGGTGACGCACGAGCCGCGCGTCGCGGGTTTCGCGCACCGCACCATCCATATCCAGGACGGCCTTATCCTTACACAATGATTTCCACGTTTGTTTCTGCCGGCTGCACTTCTCTCCCGGAAGCTCTCAGCTATCAGCGGTCAGCTGTCAGAATGCCTGAAAGCCGGAAGCTGACGACTGAAAGCTTCTCTGTTTCTCTCTCCGCTTCCATCCGCCCCGTCACATGAACTTCCTCGAGAACATCCGCAACGCGCTCGGCGCCATCGGGAGCAACAAAATGCGCTCCGGCCTCACGATGCTCGGCATCATCATCGGCGTGTCGTCGGTGGTGCTGCTCGTGGCCATCGGGCAGGGCGCGCAACGCAGCGTCACGTCGCGCATCCAGAATCTGGGAACGAACCTGCTCACCGTCTCACCCGGCAGTCCCAACCAGACGAACGTGCGGTTCGGCGGCGGCGGAGGCGGCGGAAGCACGACGGCGTTGCAAATGACGGACGCGGAGGCCATCAAGGAATTCGTGACGGGACTCAGCGGCATCGAGCCGGAGATGCGCAGCCGATTCCAAGTGATTTACGGCAGCAAAAACACGAACACGACGGTCGTGGGCACCACGGAGGCGTATACCGCCGTCCGTAACGCGCCGCTTGCGTACGGGAGTTTCATCACGGCGGAGCACGTCGCGAACGTGGAGCGGGTGGCGGTGCTGGGGCCCACGACGCTCTCCACGCTCTTTCCGGATGATCCGGATCCGTTGGGCAGGGACATCCGCATCGGCGGCAACATCTTCACGGTCATCGGTGTGATGGAGTCCAAGGGCCAACAGGGATTGGATAATTCCGACGACATGATTTTGGTCCCGGTCACCTCCATGCAGAAGCGCCTCACGGGAGCGGAGACGCTCAGTTCCATCGCCGTGTCCGTCGCGGAGGCGTCGGACATGGACCGTGTTCAAGAGATGATTACGGCGGTTCTCCTCAACGAGCACCGGATCACGGACGTGAGCAAGCAGGATTTCACCGTCCTCAACCAGGCGGACGCGGTGGAAACGCTCAACGAAGTGACGTCCACGTTCACGCTGCTCCTCGGCGGCATCGCCGCGATTTCACTGTTGGTCGGCGGCATCGGCGTGATGAACATCATGCTCGTGTCGGTGACGGAACGGACGCGGGAGATCGGCGTCCGCAAGGCCATCGGCGCGAAGAAACGCGACATTCTCCTGCAGTTCCTCGTTGAGGCGGTGGTGCTGAGCGTGCTGGGCGGCCTGGTGGGCATTCTCTTCAGCGCCATCGGTTCGTGGCTGGTGACGCTGTATGCCAGCCTGGACGCAAGCATCGCCCTCTCGTCGGTCTTCCTGGCGTTCGGGTTCTCCGTGTGTGTGGGCGTCTGCTTCGGCATGCTGCCGGCGTGGAAGGCGGCGAAGCTGCGGCCGATCGAGGCGCTGCGGTATGAGTGAGCGGGCGTTCTGCGAAGGGATGGAACGGAAATGAACAGGAACAGAACACAAAAATCGTGGCATGCCTCTCGGAGGCATGGTTCTGCGGCCTTTGAGGCCGCACAGGAAGAATTATGATGAGAGTATGACGGGTACGTTGCAGAAAAGGCACGGCGCATTCCTACCCCATTGGACAATCAAGAACGGCATTTATGCCATATGTTTTCGGCTTGCAGATTCGATTCCCCAGATGCAATTGCGCTTATGGCAGCAAGAACGAAGAGACATCCTTGATGCCGCTCAAACCGGCAAGCGAGATCTTACGCCCCAGGAACGATTGCATCTTGTGCAGTTGAATAGCATGTCCATAGAACGATATCTTCGATGCGGATATGGAGACTGTTGGCTTCAGCGGGAAACAATCGCAACTATCGTGATTGATGCGTTGAAGTACTTTGAGGGAGAGAGATATCGCCTGTTTGCCTGGTGCGTCATGCCCAATCACGTGCACGTAGTTGCTCAACCCTTTCCCGGTCAAACCCTCAGTGCCATTCTTCAGAGTTGGAAAGGGTTTACTGCCAGAGAAGCGAACAAGACGCTCCGTAGAACCGGAATGTTTTGGCAGCGGGAATACTTTGATCGATGGATACGCACGGCGGATGAACTTCAACATCACATCGCATATACTTGGGAAAACCCTGCTCTTGCCGGTCATGCCGCATGGCGATGGCGCTGGAAAATGGAAGAGGAGAGCGTTCGAACATTTATCCGTTCACATCCTGATTCACCCTGGAGCGGGCTCGAAGCCCGCGAAACCGCTCGCTGAAAGCGAGCGTCACATGTTTGCTGTTTGTGTTTGTTTCCGTTCTGCCGATATGTGGAACCATCCGGCACTACTATCAATAACAATTGTCGTGGCTTACTTGTCCGTGCCCGCTTTCCATTCCCAGATCACGTGGCCGTGCACGTTCCGGATGGCCTCGATGATGTCTTCATCCGTCAGTTTCTCCGTGGAGGCGGCATGTATATCGAGGTAATCGAGAACGCCCCGCATGATCTTCACGAAGACGCCTCCTTTGAGATCTTGCGCATTCAAGGCCTTCGTCTGGAGAAGCCCGCGGTGGATCGCTTCCTTCCAGCAGGGTCGCAGCTTGTGTTTCAGGAGCTGCCAACGCAACGTGCAGGTCTGGTACTTCCGCAGCAATGTTTCACGTACGTCCGTTTCGCTCGCATCGTTACGTTGCACGAGGACCGCATGTTTCTTCAGGGTTGCGAGGTCCACGTTGCGCACTTCACCCAGGGCGGGAATGGTGAGCAACGCCCTCAGCATGCATGTGTGCTCCGTAGCAAAAATTTCATACCCTTTGATCGTCGCCGCACCCTTGAAGAAGATGGAGCAGTCATCGTCTTCTCTTCCTCTGTCGACACTCGCTTCGATGGTGATGGCGGAGCCGGGAGTGAATTGCATGGCGATGCGTTCCAGCTCCAGACCGATCACAAAACCCGCTTCCTGTCGCGTCAGCGATGCGATCTTGTTGATCTCTCGTCCTACGACAGAACCGATTTCGGCTTTCGAAAGCCGTAATCCTTGGGCGATGTACTCTCGTTGCTTCTCGGTGCTGGCGCACGGTTTCCCTTTGGGCATGTGTGTAATATATATAACAAAATACAAAATAGTCAAATAGCATTGGATGTGGAATTCCTCACCAAACCGTCCGTTTTCCCTCATACCGTATCAGCGTCACGCCGGTTTGCTGCCCCAAAAGTTCCTTCGAGAGGGGATCGTTGTAATCGGAATCGTAGACGACCGTGTCGATACCGGCGTTGAGGATCATCTTGGCGCAGATCACGCACGGGAATGTGTTGCAGTAGAGCGTGGAGTTTTCGATATTGATGCCGAACTTCGCGGCTTGCGTGATGGCGTTCTGTTCCGCATGCGTCCCGCGGCAGATTTCCGCGCGCTGTCCCGATGGGATGCCGAGTTTCTCGCGCAGGCACCCGCCCATCTCCGCGCAGTGGGGGACGCCACGCGGCGCGCCGTTGTACCCGGACGTGAGTTGCTGCTTGTCTTTCGCGATCACGGCTCCGACTTTCCGGCGCAGGCACGTCGCGCGCTTCGCCCACGTGTAGGCGATCTCCATGAAGATCTCATGGAAGGACGGACGCGCCTCGCCGCTGAGGAGCTTGAGGAAGTGGTCGAGTTTCGCGTCGAGAGCTTCGAGCGTCCCTTCGTTGATGATGAGGTAATCGCAGCGATCGAGGCACCGTTGCACCTGCTGGCCGTCAGGCGGCTCGCCGATACCCTTCTCGCGGTTCAGACGTTCCAGGATTTGTTCCTTCGTGAGGGCCGATCCTTCGCGGTTGCGCGCCTGCAGCCGCAGCACGACGGTGTCGGTCCCCGCCGTCACGCCGATCAGGCGGAAGCCGGGGATCTTGCGCAGTTCCGATTCTTCGGCGGGATTGCGGATGCCGTCGATCACCCAGTCCTTCGGTTCGCGCTCCACGGATTCACGCACCATCTTCCCCAGAACGCCAGGCCCCTGCGTCCGCCGCAAGTCGTTGCCGACGTTCTGCAGGTTCTCGCGCGTGTGTTCCAGCCCGCGCTTCGTGGCTTCCGCCCGGACCATGTCCGAAAGGCTGATGGCCGTGAAGCCCCGTTGCTGCAGGAGCTTCACGATCTCTCCCTTGCCGCTCCCCATGGTGCCCGTGAGTCCGATGTGGCGTTGCATGCGTGCAAGTATCGCGGACTGGCGGGCATTTACAAGAGGGGAGTGTCTTTCCGGCATCAAGAAGCGAAAATTAAGAACATGGAGATTTTGGCTTCATACAAATAAATATGTGATGTCTGGAGTGTGTCTTGAGAGTGGCGTAGCATACGCCTCCACGGTTTCTTTCCTCTCTTTCGTATGAGTCACTGCCCCCACGAGAGCCGAGCGGATGCAAGCGTCATGATCGGTACCGAAGTCCGGCCGGTCGTGAGCTGCTTCCATACGCTAGAGTCCGTCATTGATTTGGGGACGCAGACCATTCGGAACGGGAACGGCGACCAGCGACTCCTCACCGCGATTGCGGCCATTGATTGGCGTGGGAGGAGGAATTCTCTATTGAATAAATTGCTGGCTGATGAAGGAATAAATGCACATGTGGATCGGCAGGGTGTCATCACGTTTGTGGATGACGAGTGTGGTGAGACGAAAGCAAAAGTGCTGTCCATTCTGAACGGTCCTCATCACGACGTACATGCCGTGACGGGAACGACTGCCGCTGCCTAGCGTTGCGGCAGGAGTCTGAGCTCGGCGGATAACAGCTTCGGAACGGTGACATTCCAGACATGGTGATGCGCGGAAGGTTGAAGTATGTTTGATTGCTCTTTACATCCAAGGTGTACGTGCGTACACTCTCGGACATGACCACCTTGCTCACCAACCTTCCATCGACGTACGCGCCGCGCGTTACGTTGGATTGCACCGCTTCCCGTTGGCACCGGCAGGAACGGGCGACGCACGAAGAGCAATTCCTGGAATGGGTGAGGAACTTTCCCCGGAAGGATGTCCTCCATGTCTATCTCACCGCGACGATTGCAGACCGCGAAAGCCGCTTCCTCAAGAACAAGCTGCAGGCGCTCGGGTGCACCGTCACGGCGCGCGTCTGCTGTGGCTGAGCGGCAGCCGTTACGCAAGCACGATTTACGATTTGATCAAGTGCATGCGGTTTACCGTACAGGAAGCTGGTGTAAACTTTCCAGCCAGATACGGGTTGCGGCTTTCCGCGGCCTTCTCCTTCCCACTTCTTCTCTATGCGTTCCTCATCCGTTGGCCGACGGGGGTTCACCCTCATCGAACTCCTGCTCGTGATCGGCATCATTGCCATCCTTGCGTCGATCGTGATCATCGCGATCAATCCCACCAAGCAGCTGGGCACAGCGCGCGACGCGCAGCGCCGCAGCGATGTCAACACGATCCTGAATGCGGTGTACCAGTACTCCATCGACAACAGCGGCGCATTGCCCGGTGATATTCCGGTCACTCCCGCAGACGCCAAGCCCGTTTGCTTGGGTACTGTCACGGGAGCAGCTTGCACCGACGCCCCGGTCAGCGGCGTGGACTTGTCAGATCTGACCGGTCCCTACCTCGTGGACATTCCCCAGGATCCGAACAAGGCAGATGCAACTACGACGGGTTATACGATCGTCAAAGATGCCAATGATCGTATTACTGTTGCCGCTGTGGGAGAACAAACGGCATCCATCAGCGTCACGCGCTGATTGACTTTGGAAAGGAAAGCCCTCCGGGAATCGGGGGGCTTTTTGTTTGTTTTCTTTGTTCTGCCTCTCCCCTAACCCCTCCCCTCCCAGCCCGTCATTTCGCCTTCCCCTCCTTCGCTCCTTCCACCTTCGTCCTTCGGGCTACGGCGGACAGGTCGGAGCTACGGAGGGCAGGCTGGGGAGGGGAATGTTTGCTGTTCTGTTGTTGTTCGTTCGAGAGCAACAGACAACTTCAAAACATAGACATTCCCCTCTCCGGGCAGGAGAAAGGGTGGCGATGGCGGAGAGAGGTTAGGGGAGAGGCAAAAAGAAACAACAAAAACAAACCACCCCTCTTCTCACTTCCGCCCTGTCATTCCCGGCCGGCAAACAATGTTCTCCGTCCCGTCCAAACGAATGCTGCGATGCTTCCCGCCAACACCAGCCACAGTTCCGGACCGGCTTTGGTGCTTTCGTACACGGTGTCCGGCACGCAGCCTGCTTGTCCGGGGACGCAGGCGGCGCCATGGAGCGCGGGGCGCGAAGCGGCGGAACGTGCGGAAGATGCGGAGCGGGAAGAGCCGGCGGACACGGGTGTTCCCTGCGCGCCGATTTGGTACGGGTTGATGGGAAGCAAGTCTTCCATGCGAGCCTGTGCGGACGATTCTTCGTCGGAGGCGGGTGCGGGAAGCGTCGGGATGTCCGTTTCCATCGGTTCCTGCGTCCGTGAAGCGGCGGATGAGGCGCGTTCGGAGGAGGCGGCGGGAGCGGACGAACGGGAAGAGGAGAAGGCACGGGAAGAAAGAGCGCGGGAAGACAGGGAGGAAGATGCGACGGGTCGCGAAGAAGCTGCATCGTCCGTATCGGTGGTGAAGACGGCATCCTGGGAAGATGCCGATTGCTCTTCCTCCGTGGGAATGCCGGACGACGATGCCGAGGCGACGGTGCCGTCATCGTCCCCGTCGGTCACGATCAGGGCGCCGATGACATCCTGTGACGTGAGGGATGCGTAGTCATGGCGTCCGGGTTCGAGGGAAGGGGAAACCATGAAGGCGTACGTCGAGCCGGGGAAGATGGCGGGGGAGTAGAGGTAGTTTCCGCTCTGGTCCTGCACGGTTGCGGATTGCAGGATGTGCGGCAATTCCTGCTCGTTATGCCACACGACCGTCTGCCCAGGGCGCACGTCGGCTTCGGCGGGATCGAGTCCTGCGGCGGTGATGCGAATGTCCATTTGCATCGGGAAATCGAGGGACGGGCCTCCGAGCGCTCCCCATCCGATGCGGAAGAGATTGCCTCCCGCGTACAAAATGCCGATGCCGGTGACGAGCAGAATGCCAAGGACGGCGCTCGGGAGACGTGAAACCGCAGCGCTTGCCACGGGAATGCGGACGGGAGCGGCATCCGGCGCAAGAAGCTCCTCCCGTGAACGGGGGGGAAGGTCTTCGCCCGTCGCGTGCCAGCGGGGATGCAGGCCGGTCATGTGCGGGGGAGGGAAGCGACGAATTGCCGGCGGACGGCCATGAGCGTGCCGATGACGGCGGAGACGACTAGGAGCAGGACGGCGGTGGAAGGGAGGCCGGAAGCGCCGGGGACCGATCCGTCGCCGATCGTTTTCACGGGGTTCTGTCCCTGCGGTCCCTTGTCTTCCGGCCGCAGATAGAGCGGCGACGTCGCGGAACGGGGATCGCCGATGGTGACGGCGACTTCGCGGCTGAAGGAGGTTTCCTCGTTTGCGTCATTGAGGCCGCGGATGGCGATATAATAGGTGACGCCTTCCGGGAGCGAGCGCACCGACGCGGACGTTTCATCCGCGCGGACGGTGCGGCGCTGGACGTACCTGCCCGTCTCCGTCCCGTAGTACACGTTGTATCCCTGCAATGCCGGGGAAGAGAGTGTATCCCAAGCGATGAAGAGGGACGTGCCGTCGGTGGTGGCTCGCACGTTCTGCACCTGGAGGACGACGAAAGCACTCCGTCCGCCCGATGATGCGGCCCCGTCATCCGCCGCACCGTGCGGTGTTTCCGACGGGGCGCTCGATGCTTCCGAAGAAGCGAGCGAGGACGAAGACGAAACCGCGGGCGCCGTCTCGCCGGAAGCGGCGCTGCTCGATTGAACGGGCGGAACGGATGCGACGGACGCGTCCGAAGACGATGCGTCGTTTTCGTCCGCCGCGGACGATGCGGAGGAAGCGGGAACGGAAACGGAGGAAGAGGATCCCTCCGCGGGTTTCACGGATGGCTCGACGACCACGGAGAGCGTGCCCAATTTCGGCGACAGGATATTGTTGCCTGCGGCGGAATACACGGCTGCGTGCGGCGAAGAACCGGATGTGTCATAGAAGGCGATGACGCTCTTGCTGCCGGGAGGGGAACGGAGGACGCGGAATTGCACGTGGACGACGGGGACGATGGCATTCTTGTTCATGTCGGGAGTCGCCGTTTCCAGCTGGATCATCGCGTACCCGCGTTCCGGATCGAACGCCGATTCGCCGGGCGTCGCGAGTGGGAAGAGCGAGGAAGGCGTGATCGACATGCCTTCCAGGATGTCGGGGTCGTACTGGAGCCAGGAGCGCACCTTCTGCACGGCCGCCTTGGGGGTGTTCTGCACCACGATGTCCAACGAGAGGATGTCTCCGACCGGCAGGGGATTCGTCTGGAGGGTCAGGGGGGACGTGACGAGGAAGGCGGAGCACTTCTTCTGGTCTTCCGTATTGTTCTCCAACCCCGCGCAGTGCGGACGGACGGAAAGGAACGCTTCCTTTGCTTGCTTCTTCGCCGCGGACGATGCCGATGATGCGGGGGCGGGAAGGGAGGCGGCGGACGATGCGGCGGCTGCCGCGGCGTCATCCGCAAGGGATGAAACGGATGAGAACATCGTCGAGGAGCTGCCCGTTCCTGTCAGCACGTCGGCGGCGGCTCCGTGCAACCCGCGGACGGCGTAGGCGCCCGTGCCGGTCATGGCCGCCGCGAGGAGCGCGAGCGCAAGGAGGTGGCGGTGCATGGAATGCTGGGAAGTCATGGATCACTGGCGGGAAACGGCGCGCAGGAGCGCGAGCAAGTCGTCGAGTGTCAGGGTGCCGTCCCCGTCGAGATCGGCGTCCGGGACGTCGTCGGCTTCGCTGTCCGTCTGTAAGAATGTCACCAGTGCGATGGCATCCTGCAGGTCCGTGGACCCGTCCGCATTGATGTCACCCGTTGCGGGGGCGCCGGAGAGCAGATTCGCCTGTTGCGCCTCACTGCGGCCGACCGGATGGACTTCTCCCGCGCTCTGGATGCCCACGAGGAATGCACCAGCCACGCAACTGAGCGCAAGACCTCCCAAACGGAGATTTTTGAAGGACAGGAAGCGTTGAAGGTGTGTGTGTAACATTTCTCTCCAGTATAAGCCTTTTTCGCCTCTTTCTCAATCGATGGCATCTTGACAATCCATCGGCATGGGATGTTGCTATACACGATGGAAAACACTTGGGAAGCATGAAATCTGTTGAGAACGGCGGTTTCTTCGCATGCAGGTCGCGGGATGCGGTACACTGCCGCCGTGGCGGCAAACTTCTTCTACTTCACCGGTGAGAATGCGTATGCCCTCCGCGAGGAACTGGGCAAGTGGAAGCGGCAGTTCATGGAGAGGCACGGGGAGGAAAACCTCCTCGTGTTGCCTGCCGCGACCGTCCGGTTCAGGTCGTTTTTGGATGAGGCGGGCGTGGCCCCGTTCATCGCCGCCAAGCGTTTCATCCTCGTGGAGGGAACGCCGCCGTTTTCGAAGGAGGAGGTGGAAGCGTTGCCGTCGTCCATTCACCCGGATTGCATCGTCGTCATTGCGGATGCGCGGCCGGACAAGAGGCTGAACGCCGTGAAGGCCTTGGCAAAAGCGGCGGAGATGAAGGAGTTCCCGCTCCTCAAGGGCGCGCCGCTTCTCCACTGGATGGACCGGTATGCGGAGGCGTGCGGCGTGACGTTGACCCGGCCGGTGTCGTCGGCGCTCCTGGACGTGGTCGGCGAAGACCAGGATGCGCTGTCCCGGGAAATCGAGAAGCTCGCGCTCTACGCGACCGGGACGCCGCTCACGCCCGCGCACGTGGAAGCGCTCGCGGTGCCGTCGGGGGAGCGGAAAGTTTGGCAGCTCACCCAGTATCTTGCCGAGGGGAAACGGGGCGGCGCGATGCGGTACGCCCGGCAGTTGCTGGAACACGGCGAAGACCCGTATGCGGTATGGAGCGTCCTCCTCTGGATGCTCCAGAGCCTGGTATCGGTTCGGGCGGCGGTGCGCGGCGGAGAACGACAGCCCGCCAGGATCGCGTCCCAATTTCGCGTGCCGTTCCCCACGGCGCGGGCGCTCCTTCCGCTCGCATCGCGCATCGCGGATGACCGTTTGCACGACTTCCTCTCATGGGCGGCCGGATCGGACGTGCACCTGAAGACCGGCGGATACCGCGCATCGCGCGACGCGCCGGAGGAACTGATCTGCCTCATCGACAGCTTCATCATCCGATGCGGCGACGCGGCAGCCGCGTGATCATGTCCCGGATTCGATCTGCCGGAGGAGATCTTCCGTTTTTTGCTCCTCTTCCCGCTTGTGCGTGCTTTCCGCCGCCGTGCGGGTTTCCCGCTTCTTCTGCCGTTCCTGCTCGGCGGTGCGCAGGAACTCCGTATCCTGCACATTTTCCAATTCCTTCGCGTATTTCTCGTCGATGGCACGCAGCTGTTTCCGCTCATTTTCCAGGATATCCTGCAGGTTGCGCACTTGGTCGGGCGTCATGACCGGCAGGATGTTGATCCAGTACTGCCGCTCTTCGTCATTCATGCTCTCGGATTCCCCGATCAGGGCGACGAGCGGCCCGAACGTTTTCGCCACGTCCGCCGGCACGGACAAGCCTTGCCCCTTCGCAGGGGCGGGAGCACCGCCGGACGGGATGGGGGCATCGGGCATGGACGGCGCGGAAAACGGGATCAGGCGACCAAGAGGATTTCGTACTTCAGGATGCCCGACGGGGAAACGATCTCCACCACGTCGCCCTTGCTGCGGCTGAGGAGGGCCTTGCCGATGGGGGATTCGTTGCTGATCTTGTGGTCCAACGGGTTCGCTTCCGTCGAGCCGACGATCGTGTACCGTTCCGGGTCGTCGCCGTCCGTCTTGTTCACAAGGGTGACGGTGGAGCCGATTTCGACCACTTTTCCGTGCTTCACGTTCTTGTCCGTGATGATCTTCGCATTCTTGATTTTCTGTTCCAGTTCCAGGATGCGCCCCTCCACGAAAGCCTGCTCGTTCTTGGCTTCCTCATACTCGGAATTTTCGGAGAGGTCCCCGTAGGAGATCGCTTCCTTGAGCCGTTGCGCCACTTCCGCGCGCCGGACGGTCTTGAGCATCTCCAATTCCTCCTTGAGCTGCCTCAGGCCTTCTTTCGTGACGAGCGTCTGGTCCTCGTCGCCGACGAAGCCGGTCGAGCCGCCTGTCGCCTGGTCGTCATCGCTGATGGAAAAATCGTCTGCCATGGAAAAAGAGGTGGGAAAACCCCTGTATTCTATGGGTTTTTGGCGCGTTGACAAGGAAGAAGAGGGGATTGAAAGGACGTGAACGGGGCAAAGGAAACAAAGGAAGCAAAAGAAGCAAACGAAACAAAGATCTACATTTGCTTCCCTGCGCTCTCCCCGGTCACGCCTCCCTGTAGCACGTCCGGCCACCGCAGCAGCGGCAGGGCGTCGGGATCCTCCTGGAGCATCGCTTCGATGAACCGTTTCACCAGCTGGACGTTCGTCAGGAGGGGGACGCCTTGGTCGATGGCGGTCCGGCGGATGGAGTATCCGTCCGTCTGTTCCTGCGTGCCGGAGTGCGTGGGGACGTTGATGACGAGGTCGATGCGCTTCTGCTCCAGGTATTCGCGGATATTGGGGCTGCGCGGTTCCGACACCTTGTGGAGGAGCGCCGACGGGATGCTGCGGGATTGCAGGAACTCATGCGTGCGCTCGGTGGCGAAGAAGGAATACCCTTTCTCGTACAGCGAACGGATGGAGGGCAGGAGGTCCATCTTGTCTTCGAGGCGCCCGATCGTGACGAGCACGTTCTTCTTCGGCATGCGGAAGCCGACGGCGAACAGCGCTTCGAGCAGCGCCTGCTCCGCGTTCAAGCCGAAGCACGCCACTTCCCCCGTGCTTGCCATTTCCACGCCGAGACGGGGATCCGCGCCCTTGAGGCGGCTGAAGCTGAACTGTGCGGCTTTCACCGCCACGTGGTCGAGGTCGACCGTCTGGTACCGGCGGCCGGTCGGCGCCTTGCCCAGGAGCGCCTGAGTCGCGATGACCGCGAAATTCTCGCCGGTGACTTTGCTGACGAAAGGGAAGCTGCGGCTGGCGCGCACGTTGCATTCGATCACTTTCAAGCGGTTGCTCTTGGCGAGGAACTGGATGTTGAAGGGTCCGGAGATATGCAGGGCCCGCACGATGCGCTTGGTGATCACTTTCAACTGGCGCAGCGTCCCGAGGTTCACGCGCTGGGGCGGGAGCACCATCGTGGCGTCGCCGGAATGCACGCCTGCGTTCTCGACGTGCTCCGAAACGGCGTAGATCAGCAAGTCGCCGTCCTGCGCCACGCCGTCGAATTCGATTTCCTTCGCGCCGACCTCGAACTTCGAGATGACCACGGGCGCTTCCCGGGAGACGAGGGAAGCCTGGTGGAGGTAGGCTTCCAAGTCGTCCCCGGAGTGCACGACGGCCATGGCGGCGCCGGACAGCACGTAGCTGGGACGGACGATGACGGGGTACCCCACGGACTCGCAGAACGATTTCGCGGACGCCAATTCCGCGAATTCCTTCCATTCGGGTTGGTCGACGCCGAGCTCGTCCAGGTGGGTGCTGAACTTGTGGCGGTCTTCCGCGCGGTCGATATCCTCCGCCGAGGTGCCGAAGAGAGGGAGTCCCTGGGCCGCGAGTTTCCTGCTGAGGGAGTTCGGGATCTGTCCGCCCATGGATACCACGATGCCCGTCGGTCGCACGATTGCCGCGATATCACGTACCCGTTCCTCCGACAGTTCTTCGAAGAACAGTGCGTCGCACTCATCGTAGTCGGTGCTCACCGTCTCCGGGTTGCTGTTGATCATGGTGACCGCGTATCCCTGCCGCTGCAGCTCGTGCGCCGCCTGGACGCAGCACCAGTCGAACTCGACCGAAGAGCCGATGGAATAAGGGCCTCCACCCAAAACGATTGCTCGTGATTGTTGCGGGGAGCTGCCAGCTTTCAGTGTACAGCTATCAGATTTTTCGTTTGTGGATGTACTGACCGCTTCAGCGGTTCCAGGGAAAAAGACGTCATGCTCCGTCCCGTGGTACGTCATGTAGAGGTAGTTCGTGTGGGCCGGGAATTCGCCCGCCAGCGTATCAACCTGCTTGATGACCGGCACGATGCCTTCCGCGAGGCGTTGGGTGCGGACGTCTTCCGCCGTGCCGTCCCGGATCTGGGCGATGCCGCGGTCGGAGAATCCGGCGCGCTTCGCGCGGTGCAGGAGTTGCGGATCCAGAGCCGACGCCTTCGTGTGGAACAGTTCCTGCGCGATGCGCCCGCAGAAGGCGATGCGGTCCAGGAACCATCGGTCGATGCCTGTCGCGATGCTCGCCTCCTCCGTCGTCCATTCGCCCCGGAGGGCGTGCGCGACGGCGAAAATGCGGCGGGGCGTGGGCCGTTTGACTTCGCGCGTGAGGTCCGGGAACCGGATGGTGCACGGATACAGCCCTTCCTCGCCGATGTTCAGCATGCGCACCGCTTTCTGGAGAGCCTCCTCGAAAGTGCGTCCCAGCGCCATCACCTCTCCCACGGATTTCATCTCGCTCGTCACCTGCTCCGAGACGAAGCGGAATTTTTGCAGGTCCCAGCGCGGCATTTTGACGGCGACGTAGTCCAGGGACGGCTCGAAGTCGGCGCACGTGACCTCCGTGATGGCGTTCCGCAGCGAAGGAAGGGAGTGGCCCAAGGCCAGCTTGGCCGCCACGAAGGCCAGCGGGTAGCCGGTCGCTTTGGATGCCAGCGCCGAACTGCGGGAGAGGCGGGCATTCACCTCGATGACGCGGTAGTCGCGGGAACGGGGATCCAGCGCGTACTGGATGTTGCATTCGCCGACGATGCCCAGGTGCCGGATGACGCGCAGCGCGATGGACCGCAGCATCTGGTACTCCGTGTTGTCCAGCGTCTGGCTGGGGGCCACCACGATGGATTCGCCCGTGTGGATGCCGAGCGGATCCACGTTCTCCATGTTGCAGACGGTGATGCAGTTGTCGTTGCGGTCCCGCACGACCTCGTATTCGATTTCCTTCCAGCCCGTCAGGTCTTCCTCCACCAGCACCTGCGGCGATTCCACGAAGGCGATTTTCAGCAGGGAATGCAGTTCCTCCTCCCGGGATGCGCGGCCGCTGCCCTTGCCGCCCAGCGCGAACGCCGCGCGCACGATGACGGGATAGCCGATGGTTTTGGCGGCCGACATCGCCTCCGCCGCGCTCGTGCATGCCTGGGAACGCGGCACGCGGACGTCGATGGATTGGAGTTCCTTGTTGAACAGCGCCCGGTCTTCCGTCTTGCGGATGCTGTCGACGGGCGTGCCCAGGACGCGAATGTTGTAGCGCGAGAGGACGCCCTGCTCCTCCAGTCGCAGTCCGCAGTTGAGGGCCGTCTGTCCCC
>JAQVMB010000012.1 GCA_028703835.1 Candidatus Peribacteraceae bacterium
GGGTTCGACTGGAGGTACAGGTAGCGGTACTCCGTGCCGTCCGGCGTTTCCCAGCGGTAGTTGATGGACCGGGCGCCCAACGGCCACAGGTAGAAGGGGCTGCCGTTCTCGTCCGCCTTGCACAGGTCCAGGCGCGGGGCGCCGCGGTTGTAGAAGGGGACGTACCGGATGGAGTCGCGCAGCATCACGGGGAATGCCAGGAGGGAAGCCGTCCGGCCTTCCGCGATGACGGTCTTGTAGGCGTCGGAGGCCTGGTAGAAACCGTTGTCCGGCAGCGTCGGCTGGATGGTCTTGCCCAGGGCGAAGTGGATGTACCACACGGAGCAGTACACCGCGAGGAAGCCGACGGAAAAGAGCGCCGTCGCTTTGGCGATCCGTTTCCAGTGCGGCAGGAGCGTGTAGAGGTAGGCGGGGAGGAACAGGATCATCGCCAGCCCGAAGAGCTTGGTCGTGGCGACGAGGCCGAAGCTGACGCCGAAGAGAAGCGAAAGCCAAGCGAACCGCCGCGGACGTTCCCCGTATTCCAGGAGCAGGAAATACGCCAAGACCATCAGAGCGCAGAAGAACATGAGCGGCCCCTCCAGCATCGCCCCGCGGATGTGCACCAGGAGCGCGTTGTCAAAGATGTAGAGGAAGCTCAGGAGCGCGGCGAAGAGCGAGTTGCGCGTGATGTACAGGAAGATGAGGAAGAGCAGCGGCGCCGTGAGCCATCCGAGCAGCGCGGAGAAGAGACGGTAGCCCGCGAAGGAGAAGTCGTCGGAAAAATCGGCGGCGTAGTCCGTGCCGAGAAACTGGTCCGTGCGTTCGTTGGGGCTGAGCAGCTTCTCCCCCAGCGCGATGAGGAGCTTGCCGAGCGGCGGATGCTGCTCCATGAAGTACACGCCGTTGAGGTATTTCTGGGCGCTCGCGATGTGGTAGTTCTCGTCCCAGAAGACGCGGGGCGGTTCCGTGTAGCGGAAGAAATACGTGAGGAAAGACAGGAAGAGGACGAATGCCAGGAAGACAACCGTCTGCTTGTGGAACAGGGGGGAGCGGTCGGTGGAAGTGTGCATGTCGCGGATTGTAGCGGGGAACCTCTTTCCTCCACAATGCAATTCGAGGTGGGACGTCGGAGTGGGTGCGCAAGGAGCGCATCGCTGGTACGCTGGCTGCCATGCCGTTCCCGCAGGACATTCCGCCCAAGCCGATCATCGGGTTCCTGGCCGTGGGTGTTTTTCTTGTCGGATTCTTCGTCATCCGTTCGGGACTCTCCCTGCCCGCGGACAAGCGCGATATGCCGCCTCTCCTCGCGCAGGCGGCGGCTTCCTCCGTGGCCGTGGATATCTGCCAAGGGGCGGCCATCGTGGTGGAGTATCCGTATAATCGCAGGGGAAAGGAACAGCCCTTTGAATGTCAATTCCAGTGCAACGTACCCGAGCACTACTTCATTCTCTACACGAACATCGATCCCGCGACGGGCTTCCTGTACGGCACACAGTGCGGCAAAAACCCGCCGAGCGCCTGGCCCTTGTGCTCGGATTGGGGAGAAGATCTCATCCAGCCGTGTATCTCCGGCATCGCTCCGCAGTATCCCACCATTGATGTCATCTTCGGCACCTCGATAGCAGTGGTGTCTTCTTCCAGTTCCGTTTCCTCCGGTTCCAGCCGATCCTCCACAAGTTCCGTTTCCTCCGGCTCCAGCCAATCTTCCGCCAGCTCCGGTTCCAGCCGATCCTCCACAAGTTCCGTTTCCTCCGGTTCCAGCCAATCTTCCGCCAGTTCCGTCTCCTCCTCCAGCAGGTTCTCTTCCAGCAGATCTTCTTCCAGCAAGCCATCCTCGAGCAAATCTTCTTCCAGCAGATTTTCCTCCAGCAAGCCTTCCTCCAGCCGATCTTCTTCATTGGCGGGAAGTGTCTCATCCGGCAAGGTCTCCTCGGCCACGGCGTCCGTCAGTTCGGGGCAATCTGTCTCGGGCGGGTCTTCCGCCGGTTCCTCATTTCACGGAGCGGCATCATCCTGGTCCTCGGGCGGATCGCCGTTCATCCGCAGGTCGTCGAGTGGCGGCGGAAGGGCTGACGTGCCGGCAACGTGCGGGAACGGCATGACGGAGCCGCAAGAAAGGGAGGAATGCGACGAGGGCCTGCGCAACGGCATGCCCGGTGCCCGCTGCGGTTCGGATTGCCGCTGGCTGCAGGCCGGAGGCATGTGCGGCGATCGTCGGCTCGATGCGGGTGAAACATGCGACGACGGCAATGTCCTGGACGGCGACGGCTGTTCGGCTGTCTGCACGCTCGAGAGCGGCAGTTTCATCCGCTGCGGCAACGGCATCGTGGAGACGGGAGAAGTGTGCGACAGCGGCGCACGCAACGGCGTCTTCGGTGACATGTGCTCTCCGCTCTGCCGCCTGCAGGACGGCCAGCCCTGTCTCCGGCCCGAAGAATGTGAGAGTCTACAGTGCCGGGAGGGCAGTTGCGGACCTTGCAGGACGGACGGGGATTGCCGCGGTGGGGCATGCATCAACGGCCGATGTCTCGTCGCATCGTGCGGCAACCGCCGCCTGGATGCCGGAGAGACGTGCGAGGATGGCAACACGACGGACGGCGACGGCTGTTCGGCACGGTGCCTGCTGGAGCCGGGTTTCATCCCCCGTTGCGGCGACGGCATCATCGAGCTCGGGGAAACATGCGATGACGGCACCCGGAACGGCTTGCCGATGAGCGGGTGCACCGAGGCTTGCCGGTTCGCGAACCCGGATGTTGCGGGCCAATTCACCGCCATGGGGGCGCAGCATTCGTACGGAACCATTCCCGGTGGGGTGAACGGGGGGATCCAGGGGGGGCAATATCAGGGGAATTTGACGCAGATCGTGACGACGCACGCGCCGGGCGGGCAGACGGGTCCCGCTGCGATTGCCGTCATGGCCGCGGGAGCGGCCGCGGGCTATGCATGGATGCGGAGAAAGAGGAAGTAGGGATCAAGTGAAGATGTAGCAGCACCCCTTCGCGGGTGCTGATACTTTCCCCCATCAAAATCCCCTTCGCGGGTGCTGATACTTTCCTCCAACCCTTCGGGGTGCTGATTGGGAATTGAAAGAGTATGAATGGCAAGTCCTGAATGCGGACGCAAGCTGACGTACAAGGAGCAAACATGCTAGCTTTCCTTCAATGCCGCGCCGGTATCGATTATTGTTGGGTCTGCTCTTCTTGGCGTTGCTGGGAGGAGGAGTGACGATGACCGCGTCCGGGATGCGATTGGCGGCAAGCTGGGCGGATGTCGCGCGCTGGTTCCTTCCCCCGACGCTCCGGATCGCGGAAGATGACGGAGGCAGTTGCGGTGATGGTGATTGCGGAGTCACCGAAGATTGTTTCAATTGCGATACGGACTGTTGGTGGCAGTGTGACGACGGCGGGGATGACGGCGGCACGGATTGCACGGACGGCAATGACTGGGAGTGCGATGACGGTGACATTTGCACCGATGATTATTGCAGCGCTGGTTTTTGCGAACATCCCACGAAAGATCCTTTGCCTTCCGAATGCATGGAGTGCCTGGGGGACGGCGACTGCGATGACGGTGATATCTGCACTGACGATTCCTGCGTCGATGGCTATTGCCTCTATCCCACGAAAGATCCTTTGCCTTCCGAATGCGAGGAAGAACCATCCGGTGCTTGCTGCGATGGGACGTGCGAGCAGATGCCGGCATCGTCTTGCGGAGCCGACTGGTACGAAGGGGAAGACTGTTCCGTTTGCGACTTACCCACCGGCGCCTGCTGCGATGCCAATGACGGTTCCTGCGTTGGCGACGGCATGACCGAGGACGATTGCGGGGACGATGACTGGCACCCGGAGAGCGACTGTGGAACGGCCTGCGAAGAGGAAGACCCCACCGGCGCTTGCTGCGATTCCAATGACGGTTCCTGCGTTGGCGACGGCATGACCGAGGACGATTGCGGGAGTGGTGACTGGCATGAGGGCAGCGATTGCCAAACTGCCTGCGAGGAAGACATCACGGGTGCCTGCTGCAACGGATCGCAATGTACGGAGGAGCTGGAATCCGACTGCACCCGCGATGGAGGGGATTACCATGGCGGGAGCAAGTGCGACCCTAATCCCTGCTACGGTTCCTGCGGCGACGGAACGCAAGATGACGATGAGGAGTGCGACGACGGCGACGACAACTCCGACGAGCCGAATGCGTACTGCCGCACGGACTGCACGGTTTCCACCTGCGGCGACGGGATTATCGATGACGAGTATGGTGAGGAGTGTGACGGGGAGGACGACTGCACGGACGATTGCACCTATGAGGCGTACTGCGGCGACGGAAATGTGGATGAGGATGAGGAATGCGACGACGGCGAGGACAATTCCGATGAACCGAATGCCGCTTGCCGTTCCGATTGCACGGAAGCGAAGTGCGGGGACGGGATCGTCGATGACGAGAATGACGAGGAGTGCGATGATGGGGAAGAGAACGGCGGCGAGGAAGCCACCTGCAGTGAAGATTGCGAGGAGCTATGTCTTGTTTGCGAGGGACCTGCTGAGGACGAAGGCGGCTATGACAGCGGCTATGACTTGGATTATTTAATGGAGGAAGGGGGCGAATATGGGTATGCTGTACCGCAACGGTATCCGGTGGCGCAGACGTTGCATCAGCTCCTTCGGAAGGTCCCCTTTTACGGTTCCCTGTTTGCCGCCGACGGCGAAGAGGGCGGGGAAGAATTGGTCGATCCCATTCCCAATTGTGACTACGACGAGCAGAGGATTGCAAGTCACCGGCGCATGCTGAATGAAGAGAACAGGTGGTTACGTTGTCGTTTCTTGGCTGATCCCGGAGAACGGATCCGGTACGATTCCCGCAACAAGAAGTTCTGTCTGGAGCCAATCGGAAAACCGGGTGTGAAGTTTTGTGAAGGCGAAGCGGGAGAAGATGCATGCGATGACGAGGATGAGCGATGCGTTTTCGCCACGGATATCGGATGCAACGTCTGTCGAAAATGCGTGTCCGAAGGAGGCTCATGCAACACAGGATATGAATGCTGCTTGGATGGTGGGGAAAAAGTAGCGTGTTATTTTCTCAGTGAAAAGTCGACAGGATGGGAAGATTGGGGACATTGCGGAGACGGACCGCAGAGCGTTGCCCCTCCCGAGAAGAAGATGAAGGACATCGGCGGTTGTCCGCCGGGTGTCGGAGGGGGGGGTGGTGGCGGGGGAGGAGGGGGAGGCGGGGGTTGGGGCGGCGGTGGAGGGGGGGACCAGGGAGAAGGAACAAGCGTAGGCGCGAGGAGCAGTGGCGCCAGCGTGCAGGGCGGCAGCAGCCGGAGCGGGGGCGGCAGCAGCGGAGCGAAGAGCAGCGGCCAAAAAAGCAGCCTGCCTGCCCACCAATCTTCAGCCCGATCCAGCCGCATCAGTTCTTCAAAATCATCCAAGTCATCCTTCGCCGCTTCGTCCAAGTCTTCCTCTTCATCGAAAATATCTTCGAGCAGGTCTTCCGGTTCATCATCATCTTCACGTTTTTCGTCATCGAGATCTTCTTCACGCTCCTCCTCCTCACGCAGCTCCCTCGCTTCACGCTCCTCCTCCTCACGCAGCTCCCTCGCTTCACGCTCCTCCTCGTCCCGGAGTTCGTATGCATCTTCCGGTACCTCTCGCAGCGCTTCCTCCCGCTCTTCCCTCCATACGGCGGCCTCTTCCCGCGCCTCTGTTTCCCGTTCCTCGTTCTCCCGCTCTTCCGCCCTTCCGCCGCCCCTTTCCTGCGGCAACGGTATCCTGGAGCGCTACCTGGGTGAGGCGTGCGATAATGGGCTCCTGAACGGGACGCCGGAGAGTTTATGCAGTACCAGCTGCCGTTTGGCTTCTTCCTGCGGCAACGGGAGGATCGAAGCGGGGGAAGCGTGTGATGACGCGGGCCGCAACGGCACGCCTGCGTCCCGTTGCACGACTTCCTGCATCCTTGCCTCGGTGTCCCCCTCCTGCGGCAACGGCATCGTGGAACGGGGCCGCAGCGAGGAGTGTGACAGCGGTTCCCTCAATGGAACGCCCGAAAATGCTTGTGATGCTTTCTGTCGTCTCCTGCCTTCCTGTGGCATCGGCAAGGTCGAGGCGGGAGAGGAGTGTGACGACGGAGGGCGCAATGGTAGCGGATCCTGCATGGTGGATTGCCGTTTCCCGCCAGGCATCTTTCCTTTCTGCGGCGACGGCTCCCTCCAGGCCGGTGAGGAGTGCGATGACGGCTCCCTCAACGGCACCTCCGCCAGCCAGTGCATGACCGATTGCCTCCTCGTACCTCTCTCCCCCTCCTGCGGCAACGGCGTCATGGAGCAGTACCTCGGCGAAGAGTGCGACAACGGCCCCCTCAACGGCTCCCCCGGCCATACCTGCGGCATCGACTGTCTCCTCCTGCCCTCCTGCGGCAACGGCAAGATCGATTCCGGCGAAGCCTGCGATGACGGCAGCCTCAACGGAACGTCCGCCTCCCGCTGCACCGCCGCTTGCACCCTCCCGTCCTCCGTCCAGCCCTTCTGCGGCGACGGTTCCCTCCAAGCCGGCGAGGAATGCGACCACGGTTCCCAAAACGGTAATCCTTCGGATTCTTGTTCTCTCGACTGCCGCCTCATCCGCGGCTGCGGCAACGCCGTCCGCGAACCCGGCGAGGAATGCGACGACGGCTCCCGCAACGGCCTCTCCATCAGTCCCTGCGCCCTCGACTGCCGCCTGCTTCCTCCCTGCGGCAACAAGCGCCTGGACCCCGGTGAGACTTGCGATGACGGGAACCAAGTCAATGGCGACGGCTGCGACGTCACCTGCCACCTCGAACCCGGCATCCAGGCCTTCTGCGGCGACGCCATCGTTTCTCTGGGCGAACAGTGCGACGACGGCGCGCAGAACAGCGACCTCCTCCCCGACCGCTGTCGCACCCGCTGCATCCTGCCCTACTGCAGCGACGGCGTCCTGGACATCGGGGAGCAGTGCGACTACGGGCTACTCAACGGCACCCCTTCCTCTCCCTGTGACAGCACCTGCCGCGCGGTCGTTTCCGTCGCCGGTTCCGTGATCCAACCACTTTCGCAGCAACAGCAGCAGCAGGTCACCATGGGTGTCCCCTTTGTCGGCTCCGTCGTCACGGTCCCGCTCACGCAACAGCCTCTCCAGCAGACGGGTCCCGCCGCCCTCATCGCCGTGGCGGGAGGCGCGGCCGCGGGGTATGCGTGGATGCGGAGGAAGAAAAAGCGCTTGCCCTGAGGAGCCCCGCACGGCGGGGCGACGAAGGGTGGATGAAGAGGCGGAGAAACGGCGGTGGCCGGTAGTCTTTTGGGGGGCAGTGAATGAAAATGAATAGGGTGGCAAATCACGTGAGGATTTGCTATAATAGTCAGATTTTATGGCAAAAATGCTCATGCCCATCAAAGCTCACTTCTTGCATTGGCGGACGGCAATAGGCTTGCTGATGCTCCTGGTTGCCGCAGCCGGCAGTTCATTGTACATGGGAGGAACGACGGCGCTCGCATCTCTCACTGTCACTTCCGGTAACGGCACAATCACTCTTGCCAACAAGACCACGGGCAACAATACATTTCACGTCGGTGACAGCATTACCATCACATGGTCAAAAACGGACCCTGCGCAACCCATGAGCTGCCTGCGGTACGGCAATGTTCAGTATATCATTAATTCCGATTATTTCTCTTCCAGCGAAAAGTTTGGCGGCAGTAAAACTGTTACCCTCGGTTCACATGGATATTATGGCTGTTATATCGGTGCCAGTTCCGGTTTTCCGCAAGCGGATTTCTTTTTCTCCGTCTACCCGGACCAGGCACCCACCATCACCGTCTTACCGTCCTCCATTCATGCCGGTGACTCAACCCTGGTTACGTGGACATCAGGGGGATGGGCCAACGGTGAATGCACATTCTGGTCGTCAGATGGCAAATGGAATACTGCCGCCGCATTTGGCGGAATGACATTCACCCCGGAGGTCGGCGTGAGAACTTCCTACACCGTAGATTTCTTCTATGGTTGCAGTACGAGCCTCGTCAACGAACAAAAAAAGGCAGCCACCCTCACTGTCAGTCCGCCCGTCGTCTGCGGAGATGGCGCCGTGGAAGAAGCCGAGCAGTGTGATGACCATAACACTGCGCCGGGCGACGGTTGCTCGGGAGACTGTGTGATCGAGGACGGCTGGCACTGTACGTGGGACACGACGCTGCAGAAGAGCAAGTGCAGTGCCGTCTGTCAGGATGGCATAAAGGCAGGGGACGAAGAGTGTGACAACGCGGAATGGAATAATGCAGATGCATGCACAATCAGCTGCAAATTGCCGGTCTGTGGCAACGGGTTCAGACAGGATTCTGAGGAATGTGATAATGGCGATGCCACGGATGGGGACGGGTGCTCGCACGATTGTAAGGTGGAACGCGGCTACACTTGTCGGAGCCTGGATGGACTATGCAGTGCATGGTGGGACACTGCCGGTTCCGGCAAGCAAGACCCCGTCCTTCTTTTGTCAGATTTACACGGTGGGCAGGTCATTACTTTCAATACGTTCGGACAGATCAGGTATGCCAACATCCAAGGCGTCAATTACACGACGGATTGCAAAGACGGTTTTGCCGCCCCTGCGTCGACCTCATACCAGCCGCCGAATTATGCCACATTCCCGAGGACGATAGCGGAAATACTGGGACAGAAGATCGGAATTGCTCAATTTACGGATGATGCAGGGAACGTCGTGCCGCCGGATGTAGCGACCCCGATGAACAAGGGTGCCATTTTACTCAGCAAGTTCGACCCTTCTGTGTCTGCAAGTAGCAGGATCAAGGTGCCGCAGGGAGCGACCAAGCTTTGGGTCAGCTTTGGTGATGATTATTACGCTGACAACACCGGGACATGCACCGTCAGCAACGTCACCATCGATAGCCAGAGTGCCACGCCCTCCTCGCTCACTTTCTCTCCCAAGAACGGCCCTTTCCTCGATTGTCCGCAGGGATGCACCACCCTGTGCGGCGACGGCATCGTCGCGGGCGCCGAGGAATGCGATGACAACGAGGCCGATCCGGACGGCGAAGACGGCTGCTCCGCCGCCTGTGCGGTTGAAACCGGTTGGAGCTGTGCGCACAACGGCACGAAGAGCGTCTGTCAGAAGTGTGGCAACGGCACCAAGGAAGGCACCGAGGCCTGTGATGACGGCAATACGGATCCGACCGAGGGGTGCAATGGCATGTGCTCCGGTGTGGTCCCCGGCTGGATCTGCCTGCCGGACGCGCAAGGGAATACGGTCTGTCAGATGTGTGGCAACGGCATCATCGAGGGGACGGAGACCTGTGATGATCACAATACGACGTCTGACGACGGCTGCAGTTACCAGGAATGTCGTGTCGAGACCGGGTGGCAGTGCGTTAATGGCGCCGCGTATGGTGAGAGTATTTGCCAGAAATGCGGCAACGGGAAGATCGAAGGGAACGAAACCTGCGACGACAAGCAGGCGTCTCCCCAGGATAATGACGGCTGCTCCGCTTCCTGCCAGATCGAGACCGACTGGTCATGCACGCACAACGACACGAAGAGCGTTTGTCAGAAGTGCGGGAACGGCAAGGTCGAAGGGGGCGAAACCTGCGACGATGGCAATGCCGTCAATGGGGACGGCTGTTCTTCCCTCTGCACGCTCGAGGACGGCTGGGCCTGCGTCGTCGGCCGTGTCCCCGTATGCAAATCCGTCTGCGGAGACAGCCTTGTGAAGGGGTCTGAACAGTGCGACGACGGCGCCACGAGCAACAAGGACGGCTGTTCTTCCCTCTGCACCCTCGAAGATGGATGGTCGTGCATCGGGACGCCCAGTTCGTGCACGAAGAATTGCGGGGACGGGGTTGTGGACACGGCCAAGGGCGAACAGTGCGACGACAAGAATGCAAAGGACAATGACGGCTGCACCTCCTGCCTGGTGGATGACGGCTACTCCTGCACCAACACGCCCAGCAAGTGCGCTCCCACCTGCGGCAACGGCTCAAAAGACAACGGCGAACAGTGCGATGACGGCAATACGGGCGGCAATGACGGTTGCACGGGTTCCTGCAAAATGGAAATAGGCTGGACCTGTACGAACACCATCTGCGGCCCCGTCTGCGGTGACGGCCTCGTGAAAGGAACGGAGCAGTGTGATGATGCCAACACGCAGAACAATGATGGCTGCAGCAGCTACTGCCGAAAGGAGTCGACGATCAGTGTCGCAGCCTCCTCCGCCCGTTCCACGTACGTCCCTCCTCCGCCCGCTTCCTCCTCCGTTTCCACGTACGTCCCTCCTCCGCCCGCTTCCTCCTCCGCCCGTTCCACGTACGTCCCTCCTCCGCCCGCTTCCTCCTCCGTTTCCACCGTCTACCCTTCCGCCCCCGTCGCCCGCTGCGGCGACGCCGTCGTCCAAGGGGATGAGCAGTGCGATGACGGGAACAGTCTCAACGCCGACGGCTGCACCAATGCCTGCAGGATTCCCTTCTGCGGCGACGGCATCGCCCAGCAGACCGAGCAGTGCGATGACGGCAACGACAATGAGACGGACGGCTGCACGACACGCTGCAAGTACCCCTCCTGCGGCGACTCCATCGTCCAATCCGGCGAGGAGTGTGACGACGGCAATACCTCCAACGATGACTTGTGCACGACGGAATGTCGCAAGCCCCGTTGCGGGGACGGTCTCTTGTACCCGGTCGAGCAGTGCGACGACGGCGCTCAAAACTCCGACACACTCTCCGACCGCTGCCGCAAGGATTGCACCTTCCCCCGCTGCGGGGACAGGGTGCAGGACAGCGGCGAGCAGTGCGACGACGGGAACAATGCCAACGAGGATCTCTGCACCGCGGACTGCCGCCGTCCCCGTTGCGGCGACGGTTTCGTCCAGCCCGGTGAGGAATGTGACGACGCCAACACCTCCAACGACGACGATTGCACTTCCCTCTGCAAATCCTCCCGCTGCGGTGACGGCTTCCTCCAGAGTGGCGAACAGTGTGACAGCGGTTCCCTCAATTCCGACTACACTCCCAATGCGTGCCGCAAAGATTGCACGCCGGCACATTGCGGCGACGGCGTTCTGGATCGAAACGAGCAGTGCGACGACATGAACACTGACGACAATGATCGCTGCTCCAACCTGTGCAAGCTGCCCGTCTGCGGCGACGGCATCGTCCAGCAGGGAGAACAGTGTGACGGAGGCCAGAATTGCCGTTCCACATGCCAGCTTGCCCGCTGCGGGGACGGCACCTTGGATACGAACGAGCAGTGTGATGACGGCAATGTCACCGACGGTGACGGCTGCTCATCTTCTTGCCAGCGTGTTGCGGCTGTGACGCAACCGCTCGTCACGCATCCCTCGGCTCCATATACCGCGGCGGCCGTTCCTATCCAGTTTTCCTACCCCGTCACTGCTCCCCTCAACCAGAGCGGCCCCGCCGCGCTCATCATCATGGTCGCAGGAGCAGGAGCTGGGTTTGCGTGGGTGAAGAGGAAGAGGAAAAACTGAGGGTAAGTGAAGGAGAAGACAGACATTTCTTTCGTCCGCCGATTCTGGTAGTTTCAGCGCCAATGACGAAGAAGAGGGTTTTCCTCGCGGCGGTGTTGGGTGTGGCGATCATAACCGGTGTTTCTTGGGCGTTTTCGGCACAGATGCGCCACCTGACGGCACGGGTCTTTCTGGCGCAATGGGAAGAGGAAGGAGGCGAAGAGGCGGGCGCGGGTGGGGAAGATCTGGTGATCGACTGTGGGAGCGGATCTTGTGATGGGGGAGAGAATTGCAAGAACTGTCCTCAAGATTGTGCTTGCGAGGAGGGCTTTCGATGCGGGAGGCCCTACTGGGGAACATATGCGGGTGATGATATGTGTGTTTATTTTTGCGGCAATGGAACCTGTGACGGAGGCTCAATAGCGTCAGAGGTGAGTGAAGATTGTGATACCTGCCCGCAAGATTGTCCTTGCGGGGAGGGACAGGAATGTAGCACGTTGGGTTATATCGATTTTGGAATGCAGGGCGGCGCTTGCGTCGACTCAGAATCGTCCTCTTCCGAGGGGTCGGAGGATTCGGGCAGTTCCGAGGAGCCGGAGGATCCCGATGATGCGGGGGATGCGGCGGACGACTCCGGTGACTCAGGCGATGCGGGCGACTCGGGCGATGCGGGCGATCCGGACTCCGGAGATGAGGATTCCTCTTCCTCTTCCTCCGAACCCGGCTGCGGCGATGGCAAAAAGGGTTCAGACGAGGAATGCGACGATGGCGACAAAAACGGGACGGAGCAGTCGACCTGTACGGATGAATGCAAGAAGAAGAGGTGCGGCGACGGGCATGTGGATAAGAACATGGGCGAGCAATGTGACAACGGGGATCCGAATACGTACGATGCGATGGCGGGTTCCGTTTCCCGGGAGGACGGGGAAGGAGGTGCTCCGAATATCCCCGCGGGCATCGCGAATGGCATTGATCCGAAGCCTTCACTGAGTAACGGCAATCCGGATGCGTTGCACAGCAAAGCTTGGGATGATGCCCTCAAGGAGAGTGATTGCATTGCCAAGACATGCAAGCGCACGGTATGTGCCAAGGCATTCGAGGGGGGCGGGAATGTTGGATCCACCTGCTACATTCATCACGTGTATCAGGAGGGAGACAAAGATTGCGTGGACTTTCCGATGCAGGAGGATGCGGAGGGGAACATGGTGGGCATCCCGGGCAACAATCCCTTGGGCGTGCAGATCGATCTCTCCGGCTGCCCCCGGGCGCCGGGCATGAACGTCAACAATTTCAATGATATCTTCATCCTGCCGCCGGAGCGCAGCACGCAGGGGCTGGAGATGGGAGTGGATGAGGAGATGTTCTCGCAGGTGCCGCGTGCAAAAAACAATGATCCGGGGGAGAAGCTTTTTGCATTCATCACGCGCATGTTCCCGTTCCTTGCACACCTGCAGGCGGATACTTCCAGGCTTCCATCCTCCGCGCTTCTGGCGGATGTCAACGGCCAACCGTTTTCAAGCAACGAATGCACTGCCACGGGAGCAAGGACATGCGATCTGTATCCGAATCTCTATTATTGTGTCGAGAGATACGGGGTATCTTGTCCTGTGGGTAACGTCACGGTGCATGGCCCTTGTTGCCAAGTGCCTGGTGGGGAAACGCAAGGAAGCATATTGGAGTTTATGGGCAACTATAAAGACACAACTGCCAGACGATATGCCATCGTTGAGCAGTCAAAAGGCTTGTGTTCTGTTTCCGGAGATTGCAAGAGCGGAGTTTGTTACGATCCGGCAACCGGTACGGAGACGACGGATAACGGCGGCCGAAGCGGAGTGACATACTGTACGGATGCGCATCCTTGTGACTATGGATGGTGTGCTCCGGTGCAGCTGACGGTCTTTCCGCCGTGTTGCAATGCAGGGGCGAAAGATGATACGGCCAACAGCTATACGACAGACAGGACGAAGGGGGCCAACTACAACGGTGATATTATTTGCGCGGATTCCAAGTGTGTCATCCCGCAAGTCTCTCCCTATCGGGGGGAGGGAGGCGGCGGTGGTGAGGCGGAACCGGGGAAAAATCAGACAAAGGGACGTTCTCCCACGAATCAACCTGCTTCAACGAAGCAGTCTACTCCCCGGATCCAGGACGATAGTCGCAGTTCCGCCGGTGTTTCTTCAGACAGCCCCTCCTCCGACGAGGGCGGGGATGATGATGCGGATGACGACGACGGCCGCACTGTCAATTTCACCGGGGTCCGATACGGTGGAGTACGGTCTTCCGCCCGTTCCGGCTCCGGTTCTTCCGCCCGCACGTCCTCTCTGAGGAGTTCTTCCTCTTCGCGCGCCTCTTCCCTGAGAAGTTCTTCCTCTTCCCGCACCTCGAACAGCTCCTCCGGCAACAAAGCCTCCTCCGCCTCCTCCTCGTATCGTTCCTCCTCTTCCACCCACACGAGCGCCGCCCCCATCGACTATTGCAACGACTACGGTCTCTTTTGCTCCTCCTCCTCCGCACGTTCCGGAAGCATCTCTTCCGGCGTCGTCTATTCATCCCACGCTTCCTCCCTCCATTTGGCCGCCGTATCCTCCTCAACTGCCAGCAATTCTTTCTTCTTCAGTGCCTCCTCTGCCGCCTCTTCCCCTTTCACTTCCTCTTCCCCCATCGTTGTCTTCAACGCCGGCAGCAGCAGCAGCGCCAGTAGCATCATCTCCCCCTCCTGCGGCAACGGCGTCATGGAGCAGTACCTCGGCGAGGAGTGCGACAGCGGACCCCTCAACGGTGCTCCCGGCAACGCCTGTGATGCTTCCTGCCGTCTCTTTCCCTCCTGCGGCAACGGCAAGATCGATCCCGGCGAAGCCTGCGACGACGGCAGCCTCAACGGAACGTCCGCCTCCCGCTGCACCGCCGCCTGTACCCTCCCGTCCTCCGTCCAGCCTTTCTGCGGCGACGGTTCCCTCCAGGCCGGTGAGGAGTGCGACCATGGTTCCCGCAACGGCGTCTTCCCGGATGCGTGCTCGAGTGCCTGCCGCCTCCTTCCGCTCTGCGGCAACGCCGTCCTCGAGACAGGTGAGGAATGCGACGACGGCGCCAGAAACGGCCTCTCCATCAGCCCCTGCACCCTCGACTGCCGCCTGTTTCCTCCCTGCGGCAACCGCCGTCTCGACCCCGGCGAGACCTGCGATGACGGCAACCAGAATGTCGGAGACGGCTGCGATCCGTCCTGTCACCTGGAACCCGGCATCCAGGCCTTCTGCGGCGACAACATCGTGGAGTTGGGTGAACAGTGCGATGACGGTGCGCAGAACAGCGACCTCCTTCCCGACCATTGTCGTACGCGTTGCATCCTGCCGTACTGCAGTGACGGCGTGCTGGACATCGGAGAGCAGTGCGATTACGGCCAGATGAACGGCACGCCCTCCTCCCCCTGCGACAGCACCTGCCGTGCGGTCGTTTCCGTCGCCGGTTCCGTTATCCAACCTCTTTCGCAGCAACAACAGCAAGTCACCATGAACGTCCCCTTCGTCGGCTCCGTCGTCACGGTCCCCCTCACGCAGCAACCCCTCCAGCAGACCGGCCCCGCCGCCCTCATCGCCGTGGCGGGAGGAGCGGCGGCGGGCTATGCGTGGATGCGGAGGAAGAAAAAGCGCTTGCCCTGAGGAGCCCCGCACAGTGGGATGATGAAGGGTGGATGCGGAGAAGGAAAGGTTGAGAGTAATGCATTGGGGGAAGGGTTGTTTGAGCAGCCTTCCTTCGCTGCGTCACATTCCCCTTTGCTTGCCTCTCTGGTAGTGTTCCTGCCAATGTCGAAGAAGAAGATCTTCCTAGCGGCGTTGGGATTGACGGTATTTCTTTCCGCTTCATGGGGGGCATCGGCCACGTTCCGCCGTTTCACCGCGCGCGTATTCCTGGCGCAGTGGGAGGAGGACGGCGGCTGGGAAGAGGAGGAGCCTCCGTCGGATGATCCCGGTGCCGGAGAGGGAGATTCGGAGGGCCCAGAAGGAAACGTTCCTTGTAGTTCACTCGGGCCCGGTGCCACGTGTCCCGGAGACTGCTACTGCGACCAGAACACAAAGTGCGATGTTGGTGGTGTTTGCGACACGTACCGCGGGAACAGTGAATGTGATCAGTGGATTACTTATGAACCTTGTGAAGATGGGAGTGGATGTTTGCAGGGGACTGTCCATCCTGAAGATTGTAACAATAGCGGTGGAGATTGCCCTTGTGAGGCAGGAACACAATGTAAAGCGTTAGGTTGGGATTATTACACAGGAGATCCTGCATACGATTGCATATTTGAATCTTCCGATCCTGAAGAGGAAAATGATACTCCAGAACCTGAAGTTCCTGAAGAAGACGGTGATACACCACAAACTGATCCTGATCCCTGGGTACCCGATGCAGTCGATGATGTGCCCGATGATGGCTGCGTCGGTAGTTCGTGCGGTGAGAGTGAATCTTCTTCTGATTCCTCATCTCCCGTCGCTGTATGTGGCGATGGCATCGTACAGAGTGGTGAGGAGTGCGACGAAGGCAAGGCGGAGACGAGTGAGTCGTACCCAAATCTCAACCGCATCGGCCATGACACTTCCGTGTGTAAAGAGGGTGGCAAGTGTTCCGATAATGTTGTGAACATCCCGGTAACCATCGCCGATGCCGTCGATCCTCTGCCTTCGTTCTCCGATCCTCGTCCTTATGCGCGCCACAACAAGACGTGGGATGACGCGATTGCACGAAGCGGTTGTCTGGATACATGCAAACGGTCGGCATGCGCCAAAGCATTCGCTGGTGGCGAACAGCCGAAATCCACCTGCTTCATTCACCATGTATTTGAGGAGGGAGAGGAGAGCTGCTTGGAACTTCCTCTGCAGGAGGACAGCGAAGGCAACGTGGTTGGCATCGAAGACAAGAACAATCCCCTCGGCGTGAAGATTGATCTCTCGCGCTGTACTCCTGCCTTGGGTATGAACGTGAACAGCTACGCGGACATTTTTATCCTGCCTCCCGAAAGCAGTGGGCAGGGTTTGGAGTTCGGTTACGACTTGTTTGCGCAGGCTCCTCTCGCCACAACCATCGCCCAAGAACACTCATCGTGGGAGCAGCTGCGTGCGCTCATGACGCGGTCCTTTCCATTCCTCGCGCGTCTGTCGGCCTCAGCCGATCCTCTTTCCTCCCCATTGCTGGCAGCGGCGGAAGGTGGAGAAAAAATCAATGGCACTAATAGTTGCGTCAAGCCTGGGGAATACACGTGTGACATCAATCCAAATCTCTATTATTGCGTTGATGTTAAGAAGTTTGAAACATCATGTCCGGGTGGAGATAAAAAACACCGATGCTGTCAGATCAGTACCGAGAGGACATACACTGATGATCAAGGTAATAGAAAGCAAATAGGAAATGTGTTGAAACTGGTCGCAGAGAAAGAAGGAGGAGCAAGGCAATATGACATTCAGGAAGAGGGGGGAGAGTATGATGATCAGGGAAGAAAGAAGTGTAAGTATAGCGGTCAGTGTAAGAGTGGATACTGTTACGACAGTGAACTTTATGATGCTAAAGGCGTTTATAAATTATGTTCAGGGCTCGGCTCATTTGACAATAGGGATGATTGCGATATAAAAGTGGGGCGGTGTGCAGGATATAGAATCACAGTCTTTCCACCCTGTTGTAACAATGTGGAAGTTAAAAAGGTAAATGGGAAAGAAGTGGACAGTAGTGGCACTGCGTATGTGTCTCCGGACTCCGAAACGTACAGCAGATACTACATTTGCTCCGATTCGAAGTGTATCGGGCCAAGCGACAATGATGATTCTTCTCCTGGCTCTCCTCCGGGCGATGAAGGAGGGCCTCCTACAGGACAGAACACCGCAACGGGACGTCCCCCATCCAACAGTCCGGCACCCAATCGCGGTGATGGAGTTTCGTTAACTATCAATAGGTTTCCCGATCCACGTCCACGGCAACCTTCTTCTAATGGCCCCTCCTCTGAGGACGGAGGTGATGATGACGATGGCGGTGGTGGAGGCGGTGGCGGAGGCGGTGGAGGCGGGGGTGGCGAACGGTCTTTGCGCAGTTCCTCGTCGCGCGGCAGTTCCGCATCATCATCGTCAAAAGGGTCTTCCTCCCGCTCGGCTTCCTCGGGTAGCAGGTCGTCAGGCGGGTCTTCATCGCACTTTTCCTCGGGACGCTCGAGCAGCCTGCGCATCGACTACTGCCTCGAGTACGGTCTGTACTGCTCTTCCTCTTCGAGGAGGAGCTCCTCCTCCGGAACCGCCTACTCTTCACACGCCGGTTACTCTTCACATGTCACTTACTCTTCACACGCCGGTTACTCTTCGCACATTTCTTCTCTCCATTTGGCCGCTGTTTCTTCCTCCTCGGCTGCCAGTCAACCGTTCTCCTTCTTATTCTCTTCCTCCGCTTTACCACCTGTTTCCGTCGCTTCCAGCAGCAGCGGCGGCATTATCTCCCCATCCTGCGGCAACGGCATCCGGGAGACGTATTTCGGGGAGGAGTGCGATATCGGCTCTCTGAATGGAACGCCGGGCGCTTCCTGCACCGCATCCTGCCGTTTCCCGCCTGCCTGCGGGGACGGGAGATTGGACGTTGGCGAAGCTTGCGATGACGGCGCGTTCAACGGTACTGCCTCTTCCCGCTGTACGTTCTCCTGCACTCTCCCGCCGGGCATCCAGCCTTTCTGCGGCGACGGTTCCCTCCAAGCCGGTGAGGAGTGTGATCACGGAAGCCGGAACGGTGTTTTCCCGGATGCGTGCTCGAGTACTTGCCGTCTCCTTCCGCTCTGCGGCAACGGCATCCTCGAGACAGGTGAGGAATGCGACGACGGCGCCAGAAACGGCCTCTCCATCAGCCCCTGCACCCTCGACTGCCGCCTGCTTCCTTCCTGCGGCAACAAGCGTCTGGATCCAGGCGAAACCTGCGATGACGGGAACCAAGTCAATGGCGACGGCTGCGACAATACCTGCCACCTCGAACCCGGCATCCAGCCCTTCTGCGGCGACGCCATCGTGTCGCTCGGCGAACAGTGCGACGACGGCGCGCAGAACTCCGACCTCCTCCCCGACCGCTGCCGCACCCGCTGCATCCTGCCGTACTGCAGCGACGGCGTCCTGGACATCGGGGAGCAGTGCGATTACGGACAGATGAACGGCTCCCCCTCCTCCCCCTGCGACAGCACCTGCCGTGCGGTCGTTTCCGTCGCCGGTTCCGTGATCCAACCTCTTTCGCAGCAACAACAGCAAGTCACCATGAACGTCCCCTTCGTCGGCTCCGTCGTCACGGTCCCGCTCACACAGCAGCCCCTCCAGCAGACCGGCCCCGCCGCTCTCATCGCCGTGGCGGGAGGCGCGGCCGCGGGCTATGCGTGGATGCGGAGGAAGAAAAAGCGCTTGCCCTGAGGAGCCCCGCACAGCGGGACGACGAAGGGTGGATGCGGAGGCGGAGGAAAGGATAGGAAGCAAAGGAAGCATAAGAAGCAAAGGAACGTCGCTTCACGTGCATCGTTTACTTCCTCTGCTTCCTTTGCTTCTTCTTCGCAAAATCTTGCCCTGCTTCCTTCACGGCTGCAGGCTTCGATGGTAAGATCGCGGCGTGTCTCCCTCCCCGTACAGACCTCCCCAGCGGAACCGGCAACAGTGGCTCCTGAGCGCATTGCTCTTCGGCATGCTCGTGCTCATGTCCCTGATGTTCCTCACGAATCCGCAGCGGGACAACGAACAGCAGTTCACCGACGCCAAGGAAGTGCCGCTCAGCGAGATCACGCAGGGATATGCGTCCGGCAAGTTCGAGCGCATCCTCGTCCGGGACAACAACGTCTTCGCCGTCCAGAAGGACGGCGCCGCGCTGCGGTCCTACAAGGAAGCGGCGGACAGCATCAGCCAGCTCGGCTGGAATGACCCGAGGAATACGACGGTCGTGGAGGTGGAGAACCGTGAGACGGCCAATCTCTTCTTCGCCATCCTGCCCGACCTCCTCTTCTTCCTCCTGATCCTCACCGGCGTCATCTGGCTCTTCCGCGGCATCGCCCGCAGCCAGTCGACGGCCCTGTCCTTCGGCAAGTCCCGCGCCCGCGTCGCCGACGCCAAGCAGGTGCGGACGCGCTTTGCGGACGTTGCGGGGGCGGAGGAGGCGAAGGAGGACCTGGTGGAGGTGGTGGACTTCCTCAAGAACCCCAAGAAGTACACGAGCATCGGCGCCAAGATCCCGCGCGGCGTGCTGCTGGTGGGGGCGCCCGGCACGGGCAAGACGCTCCTGGCGCGGGCGGTGGCGGGGGAGGCGGGCGTGCCGTTCTTCTCCATCGCGGGCTCCGAGTTCGTGGAGATGTTCGTGGGTGTCGGCGCCAGCCGCGTGCGCGACCTCTTCACCCGCGCGAAGCGCAACGCGCCGTGCATCATCTTCATCGACGAGATCGACGCCGTGGGCCGCCAGCGCGGCGGGGCGGGCTTCGGCGGCGGCCACGATGAGCGCGAACAGACCCTCAACCAGATCCTTACGGAAATGGACGGCTTCGAGCAGGGCACGAACGTCATTGTCATGGCGGCGACGAACCGTCCGGACGTGCTCGACGTGGCGCTCCTGCGCCCCGGCCGCTTCGACCGCCGCATCTTCATCGACAAGCCCGACCTGGCCGCCCGCGAAAAAATTCTGGAGGTGCACGGCCGCAACAAGAAGATGGCCAAGAACGTGAAGCTCGTGGACGTCGCCAAGCAGACCGTCGGCCTCACGGGCGCGGATCTGGAGAACATCATGAACGAAGCGGCCATCTTTGCCGCCAAACGCCGCCGCCCGGCCGTCACGCAGAAGGACATGGTGGACGCCGTGGAGAAGGTGACGATCGGATCCGAGAAGAAATCGCGCAAGCTCACGCAGCACGAGAAGGACATCACGGCGTACCACGAGCTGGGCCACGCCATCGTAGGACATCTCTGCCCGGATTCCGATCCGTTGCACAAGATCTCCATCGTGTCGCGCGGTTCTGCGCTGGGCGTCACGTGGTTCCTGCCGCAGGAGGACCAGTACACCACCAGCCGCAGCAAGTTTTTGGACGAGATCTGCGGCCTGCTCGGCGGACGCGCGGCGGAGGAAATCGTGTTCAAGCAGATCACGACGGGCGCCTCCAACGACATCGAGCGCGCGTCGCAGATCGCCCGCAACATGGCCATGCGGTTCGGCATGGGCGACGAGGATCTGGGCATCGTGTCGTACGGGGAGAGGCAGGGGACGGTTTTCCTCGGGGCGGATCCGACGGCGAGTCGCAACTATTCCGAAGAAGTGGCCAAGCAGATCGATTCTTTCGTGCGCAAGACCATCAACGACCAGTACGGCCGCGCCAAGGAATACCTCACGACGCATCGCAAGAAGCTGGACGACCTGGCGAAGATCCTGCTGCAGCAGGAGACGATGAGCGTGGAGGAGTTCGTGGAAGTCTTCGAAGGGAAGAAGCCGGAGCCTCCCAAGAAAGAAGAATCGGAGCAGGCGGAGGCGGAGAGCATCGCCTGACGGTTACTGGTTTCTTGTTGCTGGTTACTTGATATTTGAATATGTCGCCCTGTGGATGTATCGCTGCCACAACCAGTAACCAGAAACCAGTAACAAGTAACCTGTAACAATGAGTCTGGGCATTGCCGCTCATTTTCTTGTATAATGTCCATACATGGACAACGCCCTCTCCCCCCTGGACGGCCGCTATGCGAAAGCCGTCGAGCCTTTGCGTGCGCACTTTTCCGAGGAAGCGCTTATCCAGGCGCGCCTGGAAGTGGAAATCCGGTACTTTGTCGCGCTCTCCCGTGAACAGGGCGTCAAGGAACTGCCGCCCCTCTCCGCCCGCGACGAAGCGACGCTCTTCGAGATCGTCACGAAGTTTGACGGGGCGGAGGCGAAGAAAGTGAAGGAAATCGAGGCGACCACGAAGCACGACGTGAAGGCCGCCGAGTACTACCTTAAGGGAAAGATGGCGAAGATGCCGGGCGTGCGGGATCACGGTGAGTTCGTCCACTTCGCCCTCACGAGCGAAGACGTGAACAACCTGTCCTACGGGCTCCTCGTCCACCGTGCGCTCAAGCAGGCCGTCATGCCCGCGCTGACGGGAATCATCCGCGACCTCACCCACATGGCGCGTTCCTCCAAGGCGGTCCCGATGCTCAGTTTGACGCATGGCCAGCCTGCCACGCCCACGATCGTCGGCAAGGAACTGATGGTCTTCGTCGAGCGCCTGGAGCGACAATTGGCGCAACTCAAAGCATTCAAGATGCAGGGAAAGCTGGGCGGCGCCGTCGGCAATTTCTCCGCGCACAAGGCCGCGTATCCGGACGTGAACTGGGAAGGCTTCCGCAATCGCTTCGTGAAGAGCCTGGGCCTCGTCCCGTTGCAGCACACGACGCAGATCAATCCTCACGATGACATTGCCGAGCTCAGCCACATCCTCCACCGCATCGACACCATCCTCCTTGACCTCAGCCGCGACGCGTGGCTGTACATCTCCCGCGGCGTGTTCAAGCAGAAGGTGGTGGCGGGCGAAGTCGGTTCATCCACGATGCCACACAAGGTGAACCCCATCGACTTCGAGAATGCGGAAGGCAATTTGGGTCTCGCGAACGCCCTCTTCGACCACTTCGCCGCCAAGCTCCCGGTCAGCCGCCTGCAGCGCGACCTCAGCGACTCCACGGTGCAGCGCAACATAGGCGTGGCGTTCGGGTACCACCTGCTCGCCGTCACGTCGCTGCGCAAAGGACTCGGGAAACTCACCCTGGACCGCGCGGTCCTGAAGAAGGAATTGGCGGATCACCCCGAAGTGGTCGCCGAAGCCGTCCAGACGGTGCTGCGCAAGCACGGCGTGGAAGGCGCCTACGAGAAGCTCAAAGCCCTGACGCGCGGCGAGAAGGTCACGCGCGAGAAGTTCCTAGACTTCATCGCCAAGCTGCCGTTGCCCAAAGAGGAGATCGGCAGGCTGCAGGGGCTGTTATAGGGCTATAAACGCATCGGAAGGTGTTGCCCTCGCCGCGAACCTTACCTACACTTTCTGCGCTCCGATGGAGCTTTTTACCGGAGCGAGTTCTTTCTTTGCACCGTGCCCAGGTGGCGAAATGGCAGACGCGCTAGCTTGAGGGGCTAGTGGAAGCAATTCCGTGGAGGTTCGAGTCCTCTCCTGGGCACCATTACAACTAGTTGTACGAACGTACACCGTAACACATTATTCAATGATCACCACATATAGTGTTTGATTTGTTCATATACAACTATATCTTGTGTTTATGGCAAAATATCTTAGAAATACTGGAAAGCATTGGTCGCATCAGGAAGAAAAGCAACTTGCCCAACTTGCCGACGACAATACGCCTACACGCATTATCGGCTTGAAGCTCGGCCGGAGCGAAGATGCCGTCCGAAACAAGGCAAGCGAACTGGACGTATCCTTACGCCCAACGAACCAGCGTCCCTACAATCGCCGTTAATATGTGGCAGTTCGACCCTTCAAAATTTCCATTAATAATTGGCTTTTCTATTGCCTCTATTCTCTTTTCGCTCCTTCTTGACCTTTACTTAATTCGAAGTTGTCGAACAGACGAAGCAGCCGAACTTCTTGCTCTTCGGCTCAATGATCTTGGCACTTTTATTGCCCTTATCTCAATTACTTCTGCGAGTGGTATTAGCTTTGGAGGCGCGGCACCATTGGTTGCTACATTCTCTTTTGGCTCTCCGATTGCACTCAATCTACTGATATACAGTCATAGTATCCGTGTAGGCATTCTCAAAAGACGTATCGCCCAATCGCGAGAAGTTCTTTCAACGCCGGTATTGAACAACGCAACTGCCATGAACGAGAATGACCCGGATTTGATTCACGCCTCTCTTCCCACGCTTTCTCAACTTGAACTGCCGTCTGGCGAGGCGGCTGCGATCGCTGCGCCTGACGTTGGCGAGACTCTTGAGATATGACCCGCATTCAGCGCGTGAACCCCGTTCGCTGTTCGAAGGCTGAAGGCTAAATGTAGTAAATAGCAACTTCGTCGGCACCAGAAATTGGGTTTCAAAATCACAAAGTGATATCTTAGTACTTATGAGTGATCAAAAGCTTGAAAGAATGAGTTTTACGGTTAATTTTAATTTTCAGTCTGGCAAGGCATTTTTTACCGGCTTTGCCATGGAAACTGTAGTAAGTAAAAAGATTGGAGCGAAGTATAGGGTTTTGGTTAAGAATCCGGCTGATGGTTTTTTTTATACGATGAAAGGTATGGAAGAGCCCATGACTCAAGATAAGATCGATCAAGTCCTAGAAGAAAGATATAAGGGGGCACTTATGGCCGAAGAATTTGCATTTGAAGTTTTCGACAGATCAGGAGAGAAGATATTTGCGACCAGATTCAATGCACTAGATAAAATTTCTGCTGATGGATTCAGTTCTGAGAAGATTGTATTCACGAATTTTTCTTGGCCTTTTGAACTATCGGATTCTACAAAGGCACTTCTTAACGATGAATGAATCCAATTTTCACGGCAATAAACAACCGGAAGCATCAGGCTATTTTTCCCCTCTCCCCGGTCCTGATGTATGGACATGGAGTGGTTATAAGAAATTTGGGTGGTGGCAGTACTGGAAACAAGTACTGAGCGTGCTATGTACTATTTTTTCGGTAGGGTTGGTATTCGGTGTACTTATTGCTACGACTGTTATTTTGCTTATTTTAAACGGAATTCAGTAATTTCCCTTTTCGGTTTTTATAAACCGGCCGCCTCCGAGGAGGGCAGCCGGTGTGAACGTCAGGGATGGTTGTTAGCGGGTGTACACGTCTTCCACGACCGCGTACCAGCGGTGAGGATTCGGGTTGTCCGTGTAGCGGCGCGCGTCTTCGATGGTCGGGAAACGGCGGCCGTAGGCGCGGACCCACATGGCTTTGAAGTGGGCGTAACTTTCCTCGATCGATTTGAATTCCTTGAAGCCGCAACCGCTGCTGGTGCACTCGGTGATGCCGTGGCAGTTGTTCATCGAGGCGCCGACGCCCGTGAGGCAGTTCTGCGTCTCCGCCACCGCGACGGCGCGCGCCAGCTTGTCGAGGTTCACTTCCTTGCAGTGCACGGGCTTGCCGAGCGCGCAGAGTTCTTCGCGGATCTTCTCGGCTTCCTCATGGATGTCCTGCTGCTGCTTCGCATATTCCCGCTGGTTGGTCGTCCACTGCTGCTTCAGGCCGGCCAATTGCGTTTCCAGCTCTTCCGGCGTGGACTGCGCGTACACGATGCCGCCGAGGAGGAGGCTGCCCGCAAGTCCCAGAACGATGCCGAGAGTGCTTTTCGAGATACCCGTCATAAGAAGTGGGGGGGAAAGAAGCGAGGGATGATGGGTGGTCCTGATAGGTGACGGAGAGGGGTAGCCTCTCATTCTTGACATAATCAAATAGTGTTAGACAGTACTTAAATTGACTTGGAATGTCAAGACAAATAGACACTCACGTCGATAGTGCAAGTTTTCGGCTTATATTTGCGATAATCGGAGTGATTTTTCCAGCTTCTCCAGCTTCGGGGCGATGATGAAGGTGCAGTAGGGCGCACCGGGGTTTTTCTCGTAGTATTCGCGGTGATCCACCTCGGCCGGATAGAACGCCTCCAGCTTCCCCACCTCCGTGACGATCGGATCCGGAAATTGTACCTGCGCCGCCTCCAAAACCCTGTTGATTACTTCCTGCTGTCGTTCATCCGTCCACAGGATGATGGAGCGGTATTGCGGGCCGGTGTCGTTGCCCTGGCGGTCGGGCGTCGTGGGATCATGCATGGCGAAGAAGATCGCGAGCAGGCGTTCGAGGGAGACTTTCTTCGGGTCGAACCTGACCTCCGCGACTTCCGCGTGCCCGGTTGTCCCGCTGCACACTTGTTCGTACGTCGGGTGGGCCGTGTGTCCTCCGGCGTATCCGGGCATCACGGAAAGGACGCCCGGCACTCGGGCGAACACCGCTTCGGTGCACCAGAAGCAGCCCGCACCCAGAATGATGGTTTCAGGATTTGGCATCGGGATGCACGGGATTTTTCCACCTTTGTCCGGCGACAAAGGTGGAGCCAAAACGCCGGCGCGCCAATCGCCCCTCCGCCCGGCTCCGTGCCTTCTCGCCAACGCCTCCAAGGTTTCGGAGTTGTCTCGTCGGCATTGCGCTGCGGCGCGGAGCCTTCCCCTTCACCCTCCGTGGCGCGCCACCCCTCCGCCCGCTTAATTCCCGCATGGGGATCGATTCTGTTGCTCTCATAAAATGAGAAACAATGAACAGGGAATGGATACTGCCCATGATGTTCGGCAATGGAATCATGACGGAGGATTATCAGGAATGAACCTCATGGATAAGGAGTTCACGCAATGGCGCGTGTCTTTGTCGGTCAGCTTCTCGCCGAGGAAGACGTGTCCCAAGTGCGCGCCGCAGTTCACGCACTGAATTTCCGTGCGCATACCATCCACATCGGGCGTCCGTTTCACCGCTCCGGGAATTTCCCGGTCGAAGCTCGGCCAGCCGCAGTGCGCGTCGAACTTGTCGTCGGAGCGGTAGAGCGCCGCGCCGCAGCGTCGGCAGACGTACGTGCCCTTTTCCCAGAAGTCGTCGTACGCGCCGGTGAACGGTGCTTCCGTTCCCTTCTCCTCGATGATGCGCTTCTCCTCCGCGCTGAGCGTGTTCCAAGCCATGCCCCCATTGTCGTCTTTTGGCATTCCCTGGCAACAATTCCTTCCAAATACTCGCGTGCACGAATCGATTGGCGGTATCATGGTCATTCTTTTCCTTCCATCGTTCTCCCATGAAGAAACACATCATATTGGTCGCCGGCCTGCTCCTGCTCTCCGCATGCGTGGCCGTCGACACGACGTCCGACACGCAGGGAAACACGTCTTCCGCCGCAGCGTCCAGCGAGGCCGTTCCGTCGGCCGCCCGGGTCATCGAGATGACGGCGACCAACTGGCAGTTCACACCGGCCGCAGTCACCCTGCAGCAGGGGGAAAATGCCGTCATCCGTCTGGCCGCCACGGCGGGCAATCATGGTTTTGCCGTGCAGGAATTGGGCATCAACGAAGCCGTCAACGAAGGACAGACCAAGGACATCACGATTCCCACCGACCGGCCGGGAACGTACCGATTCCGCTGTTCCGTCCCGTGCGGCGAAGGCCACACGGACATGACGGGGACGCTGGTGATCGAGTGAGGGCGTCCGATCCGCTCCGCGTCTTTACGCTCCTTTCGTCTTGGGGCATGCTCGTTCGGTTTCCTTCTTCTATTCCCTCCCATGTCCGCACCCGTCCCTCTCCGCGCGCTCCTCATCCGCAGCGGGCAAACCATGCGCCGCAAGGGCAGGGCGCTCTTCCTCGGCATCGCCGCCGCAGCGTTCTTGGGGATGCTCATGCAGACGGTCATCGCGCAGCACATCGGGCCTCCGGCCGAACAGTCCCTCCGGGAAGTGCTTGGCGCGGAGCGGTATGAGGAGATCCTGCGTGAAGCGACGATCCGCCGCGGGTCCGCCGAAGGGATGCGCCGCATCGCCCAAAACACGGGGCGGGAAGTGGAGGAAGCATTCCGCAAGATGGACCCCGCACGGCGCGAAGCGGTCCTCTCGTCCGTCCTCGGATCGGTTGCGGAGGCGTTGCCGGTGGTCCTGTCGTTCCTCGTCCTGTTGCTCCTGTTGGCGGCGTGGGAGCGGGCGTTCTTCCTGCAGGGTGCGCTCACGCCGGGGACGAACACGGGGGAACTGCTGCACCGCGCCACCCGGTCGTTCCCGCGGCTCCTGGCCGTGTGGGTCGTCGCGGGCTTTCTCTCGGGCATCTGGCTGCCGTTCGCCTTCCTGCCCTTGGCGCTGTTCTCGCCCGTCTTCGCCATTCCCTTCCTCCTCTCGTGGGTCCCGTTCGTGTTCGCGGCTCCCCGCCTTGCCCTGTCGCCCGTCCTCGCCCTGCGGGACGGCGGCATCCTGCAGCCGGTACGGGAGAGCTGGCGGCGCAGCAGGGGGCGCTGGGGCAAGATCGTCGGCAACATGATCGTCGCGGCGCTGGCGGCGTCGGCATGCGTGTGGCTCGCGCTATTGATCCTGCAGGGGATCGCTTCCCTGGTCACTACTCCTTCCATCGCATCCGTTTTTGTGTGGATCCAGGCCATGGCCGTCTTGGGCGGGGCAGCGTACCGCACGATCTTCCTCGCGCAGTTGACGGAGGGATTGGGGCAGCGCCCCACGGTCGCGAGCCGGTGACGTATCAAGAAATGGAAGGAAGATGTTGTTGTTCTTTTCCACCTTTTCCGGCGAAAAGGTGGAGCCAAACGCCGGCGCGCCAGATCTCCTCCGCCCAGCCCTGCGCCTCCTCGCCAATGCCTCCAAGGTTTCGGCATTGTCTCGTCGGCTATGTGCTGCGCTGCAGCACAGGGCTTTCCCCTGCACCCCCCGTGGCGCGCCGCCCCTCCACTGCAGTTTTTCTTTGTTCAAAATCCTTGAGGCTGATCCGCATGTGAGATGTCAGCTTTCCAGCAGCATTTTTCTGAACGCCGCTTCGTCCAGTGTCTGCACGCCCAGCTTCCGCGCGTCGTCCAGCTTGCTGCCGGCATTGTCGCCCGCGAGGACGTAGTCCGTTTTCTTGCTGACGGACCCGGAGACGTTTCCGCCCCGGTCCTTGATCATCTGCCGCGCCTGTTCGCGACTGAGGGTCGGCAGGGTCCCCGTGAGCACGAAGGTCTTTCCCGCGAATGTTTGCGCCAGGTTCCCGCCTTCCGGCTGCAGGCAAATGACGCCGGCCGCATCGAACGCGCGCAGGAGCTCCTTGTTCTCCGGTTCCTTGATCCAGTCGTGGATCGCCTGGGCGTTCACTTCCCCGATGCCGTGGAGGGCGTTGAAGTCCTCCGCCGTCATGTGTTCGAGAGTGTGCAGGATGTCCGTGACGCGGATGCCGCGGATTTCCACCACGTGCTCCTCCTCGCCGAAGAGCGACGCCTGCGCGTGCATCGCCTTCTTCTCCTTCACCGTCAGCGCGCGCGTGGGCCAGTCGATGCGCCGCGCCAGGATGTCCGCCGTCTCCCGTCCCACGTGCCGGATGCCGAGCGCGAAGAGGAAGCGGTCGACGGGGATCCGCTTCGCTTTTTCGATGGCTTCGAGCAGCTTCGTCGCTTTCTTCTCCTTGAAGAGCGGCAGCGTGATGAGGTCCTCGAACGTCAGTGCGAAGATGTCGGACGGATCCGCCACCAGGCCCGCATCGATCAGTTCTTCCACCGTCTCCTTCCCCAGCCCCTCGATGTTCATCGCGTGGCGCGAGGCGAAGTGTTCCAGCCGTTCCTGCTGCACGGCGCCGCAGCGGGGATTGGGGCACCGCACGGCCACTTCCCCTTCCGCGCGCACCAGCGCCGTCCCGCAGCTGGGGCAGTGCTTCGGGAAGCGGTACGGCTTGCTCCCCTCCGGCCGCAGGTTTTCCAGCACCTGCATGACTTCGGGGATGATGTCGCCCGCTTTCCGCACCACCACCGTGTCGCCGATGCGCACGTCCAGCCGCGCGATCTCGTCCTGGTTGTGGAGCGTCGCCCGCGTCACGGTCGTGCCCGCCAGCTGCACGGGCGTGAGGTGCGCCACGGGCGTGATGGCGCCCGTCCGTCCCACCTGCAGGATGATGTCCTTCACCACGGCCGTCTTCTCTTCCGCGGGGAACTTGTACGCACGCGCCCAGCGCGGCGCCTTGGCCGTGGAGCCCAAGTCGTGCTGCACGCGGCGGTCGTTGACCTTCACCACGATGCCGTCGATGTCGAAAGGGAGCGTCGCGCGTTGCTTGCCCACATGGCCGAAGAACTTCTGTATTTCTTTGAGGCTTTCCACGAGGCGTGTTTCCTTGTTCACAGGGAAACCCAGCGCTTCCAGCATGCCCATCAGTCCTTCCTGCGTCTTCAGCTCAAGGGCGTCGGCGCTGCCGGTATCCAGCGCGTAGCAGAACATGCGCAGTTCGCGCTCCGCCGTCACCCGCGGGTCCAGCTGGCGCACGGAGCCGGCGGCGGCGTTGCGGGGGTTGGCGAAGCGGTCTTCTTCCGGCAGGTGCGCGTTGAGGCGTTCCAGCGCCGCCTTGGTCATGTACACCTCGCCGGAAATTTCCAGGAAGCGCGGCGGGACGTCCACGGCTTCGGGCAGCGTGAGCGACAGGGGAATGCTTTCCACGGTCCGCACCGTGTGCGTCACGTCCTCGCCCTCGACGCCGTTGCCGCGCGTGAGGGCGCGCGCGTAGCGGTAGCGGCGTCCTTCCTTCTCCTCGCGCTCGTAGATGAGGGAGATGTTCAGCCCGTCGATCTTCAGCTCGCAGCGGTACGAAAACTCCTTTTTGTCGTCTCCCAGCGCGCGGCGCATCTGATCCAACCAGTCCTCCAGCTCCGCGAAGGCGAATGCGTCCGTCAGCGACTCTTTCGGCGTCAGGTGCGGGACCTTCGGCAGCCGTCCGTCCAACGGCGCGCCCACGCGTTGTGTGGGGGAGTCCGGCGTGACGAGATCGGGGAACGCCTTCTCCAGGGCGATCAGTTCCTGCTTGAGCGCGTCCCGCACGTCCTCCGACACGTCGGTCCTGTCCTCGATGAAGTACGCACGGTTGAGTTTCAGGATTTCCTCCCGAAGTTTCACAACGCGCTTTCGTGCTTCCTTACGATCCATATACGTATCGTAGCAGTAACATAAATGGTCGCGAAGGCAGGCTTCGCCTGCCTGGAGCGACACCTTGAAGGGAAGGGTGAGTTCGCGAGAGGGACACCGTCAGGTGGCCCTTTCGCGCTTTGCTAATCCCCAATCCCTAATCACTTACTGTCAATTGCTTTCTCCCGTGCTTCGGTAAAGATGCGCGGCGGAATGGTGCCTTCGTTCCGGAGCGCGAAGCATGGTGCGCGGAAGAGGCGCCGCCGGGTTTCCCTGATTTACTTCCATTCAACACTCTCCGTTATGACCACCATCCGCGACCGGCTCGAGAAGATCGACGAAGATCTCCTTCGTTTGCTCGGGGACCGCGTTTCACTCTGTGAAGAGGCGCAGGAGGACGATCCGGAATTCATGGGGCCGGAATCTTTGGGGGACATGCTGGCGCAGTGGGATGCCGCCGCCGATGAGCATGGCTGGAATCCCGCCCTCACAGCGCGGCTCTGCAAAGGCGTGTATGAGCTGTGCAAGGCGGCGGAGTGAAGCGGACTTTTCTCTGTAAATTGAAGCCAAAAAGTGATATACTGTTTCGATGAAACAAACAGCAGCAACATCCCTCTTCCGTGAGGCCCAGAAACGCGGCGCCTCCGACGTGCATGTTGCGGCGGGGTCTCCCGTCATGCTCCGCATCGACGGGGAACTGCGCGCGGAAGGATCCCGCAACCTCACGGCGGCGCAGGCGCTCTCCGTCGTCCGCTCCGCGTTGAGCCCGGCCGATTTCAAGCGCCTGCAGAAAGACCGGGAGATCGACGTGTCGCTGCCGCTGCCCGGCGGCGTCCGCGTCCGCGTCAATTGTCACTTCACGCGGGGGAACGTCGGCCTCGCCGCGCGCCTCATCCCGCCCGCGATCCCTTCCCTGGAGGAGCTGGGGCTGCGGGAGCTCGCGGCACTCGTCTTCGAACTGCGCAGCGGCCTCGTGCTGGTGACGGGCCCCACGGGCGCGGGCAAATCCACCGCGCTTGCGTCCCTCATCCACGCGTTCAACGAACGCGAGGCACGCAGCATCGTCACGCTGGAGGATCCCGTCGAGTTCGTGTTCCCGAAGGGGAAAGGCATCGTGCGCCAACGCGAGTATGGTCAGGACTTCCTCTCGTTCCCCGAAGCGCTCAAGCGCGTGCTGCGCCAGGACCCCGATATCGTGATGGTGGGCGAAATGCGCGACCCCGAGACGGTGGCCGCCGCCCTCACGCTGGCCGAGACGGGGCACCTCATCCTCGCCACGCTCCACACGCCCGACGCCGTCCAGACCGTGGACCGCATCGTGGACGTCTTCCCGCCGCACCAGCAGGCGCAGGTGCGTTCCCAGCTCTCGCTCTCCCTCAAGATGATCATCGCGCAGCAGCTGCTGCCGGGGGCGAAGGGCGGGCGCATCGCGCTGCGCGAAGTGCTCGTGAACACGCCCGCGGTCGCGCACACCGTCCGTGACGGGCGCGCGCAGGAGCTGCCGTCGGTGATGCAGACGGGGGAGGATGCGGGGATGGTCACGTTCGCGAAGGCGGCGAAGAAGCTCTACAAGGACGGCGCCATCACGAAGGAAGTTTTCGAGGCGGTGACGCGGCCGGGGAGGTAAGCATGTCAGACGTTTGTTCTCCCGAGCTGACATTTGGATGATTGTTACGAATCGTTCTTCCACCTTTTCCGGCGAAAAGGTGGAGCCAAACGCCGGCGCGCCAAGACTCCTCCACCCGGCCCTGAGCCTCCTCGCCAATGCCTCCAAGGTTTCGGCATTGTCTCGTCGGCTCGTGCTGCGGCACAGGGCCTTCCCCTGCACCCCCCGTGGCGCGCCATCTCCTCCAATATTATTTTGACGTTCTATAGTGCTATGGATCCTTTTTAATGGCTCATTGAAGCCAAAAAGTCTCCATGGCTTCCTTCCCGCTTTCCGGGGGCAGGTTGTCAGCGGCAGTTGACATGTATCTGTGAATATTTTTTGATATTGACGATCGGAAAAGGTTGGGTAGAGTACAGGTTTGTCTCCGCACACCCCTCCTTTCCCCGTGAACACGCTTCCCTCCAGCATCGAGAACTATCTCCGCGAGGCGGGATTTTCCGGCACGGAGTTGATGGTGCTGAAGAAGCTGCTCGCGGAGGATGCCATGACGCTGCGGGAGATCGCGGCGAAGACGGGCAAGAGCACGGGCGTGCTGGACCAGGCGGTGAAGAAGCTCCTGCGGCGCAACATCGTGACGAAGGAATGGATCAACGACACCTTCAAGTACACGCTCGTCTCGCTGCAGGCCATTGCGTCGTGGATGGAGAAGGACACGCAGGAGAAGAGCGAGATGCTCCGCCGCCGGCACCAGAACTTCGAGACGTTCATCCGCTCCCTGGAGACGGACCAGAAGCGTCCCGACATGGAGTACTTCGAGGGATACGAGGGGATGGAGAAGGCCTACGTGCGCCTACTCGATCACACCAAGGAGACGCTCCACTACTTCCCCGTGGTCTGCGCCATCGAAGACGATCCCATGCGCGATTTTCGCGTGCAGTACTTTCGCGAGCGCCGGTCCCGCGGCGTCTTCGCGCGCTACGTCGTCCACAATACGCCGCTCGGCCGCCGCTTCGTTTCCCGCGACCCCTTCGAGTACCGCAAGACGTACCTCGTCCCTGAGGATACGTACCCCATTCCGTTCGAGAAGGTGATCGCAGGCGACATCGTCGCGTGCTTCAACCACGCCGAGAAGCGCGTGTGCTTCCTGCGCTACCCGGAGCTGGCGGAGACGGAACGTTCCCTTTTTGAACGTCTTTGGAAGGAGCAGGAGAACGCCGTTGCGCTGCCTTCCCCGACGTCTCCTACCTCGAAGCCGGCCGTTCCCGCTGAGCCCCTCGTTCCGCTCTCCACCCGTGCGCTCTCGACGTTGCGGGAGTTTTTCGTCAGCAGAAGGAGCTTGGTGATGTTTGCCGTGTTTGCGGTGGTGGCGGGAGCGATAACGTATGGGTTGTACGCGCATTATTACCGTCTCAATCTCCAGATCATCGGCGAACGTGCGATGTCGATAGCATCCACGGGCGCGATGCAGTTCGAAGCCAAGGACTTGGATCAACTGCGGACCGTGTCGGATATTCATAAACCGGAATATGCGAAAGTGGTGAAACAATTGAATGATATTCGGGAGAGGAACTCCCAGGTGAGGTTCGCATGGATCATGCGGTATACCGGGAGCGGCAATACGTGGGAATTCGTTGCGGATGCGGATTCCCTCGACCCGTTTGCCAAGAAAGACTTGGATGGCAACGGGATCGTTGATGACGCTGATCATCTATCTCCGCCCGGCGAGAAGTATGAAGATGATCATGCAACCATGACATTGGCATTGAAAGAACCGGTTGCAGACGGATTTCCGACAATTGATCAATGGGGCACATTCATCAGCGGGGAAGCACCGATATTTAATGCCGAAGGGAAAGCGGTAGCGGTGCTCGGCATTGATTATGAGTTGGACAGTCTCAGGGCTTTGAACCGCGAGACGTTTCGGTCCGTGTTCATATTCATCGGTTTTTTTCTGCTCTTTGTTGTTATCCGTCTTGCTGCCTTCAATAAATCTCTTTTTCAGGAATTGTGGCAGGTGTTTAAGTTAAGGAAGGTATTGGTGACTGTTGTATTTTGTGCAGAAATAGCATTCTCCATCACGTTGGGATTGTACTATTACACGCTCAGTATTATGAAGGAGGATTTGGGGAACAAGCTCATGGCCATTGCCGCCACCGCGGCATCACAATTTGATCCGAATGATTTGAAACAACTCCATTTTGCGAGGGATATGAAGACAGAGGCGTATCAACGGACATTCAAGAAGTTGAATGAGATTCGCGATAATAATGAGAACATTTTTTCCGTTTACATTCTTCGGTACATGAATGAGGATCGACTATTTCAGGTTGTCGCAGATGCTGATGCCAATTTTGATCTTCCCTATTGGATCGATGACAATGCAAATGGAAAAATGGACATGTTGGAAGTGGTATGGGCACCTGGGATGTATTACGTCGATACCGCGGAGAAGAATTATCTGAGTACTCTTTCTGCTCCGGCTGCCGACAAAGATTTTGTGTTTGATGTCTGGGGAACGTGGATATCTGGGTTTGCACCCATCAAGAAAGGTGATCAAGTCGTGGGAATACTTGGAGTGGATTTCGAAGCGACGCATGTGTACCAAGCAGTTAAAAGTAGATTTCAATTAGGGCTTTGGCTTATTGGAATCTTCGGGATTTTACTGGGTACGCGGCTAACCAGAAGGGGATAAAGATAATTTCAACTGAAGGAGCTGCTGGGATTAAGAAGGCCTCTTTCGTTTTTTAGAGTTATCAGGTGTAATGAAATTCGCCCTTGCATAATAAAACACTAAACTTGTATGTTTAAACTCCTTAAACTAAGTATCTTCTATAATCAGAGTGTATGATTTTTCCAGTGTGGATTTTCCTTGCGATCGGCGGCCCGATGACTTGGGCTGCCGTCAATCATATTGATAAATATCTCTTATCAGATCGTTTCTCTGAGTCTACGAAAGAGGGATCCGTCGGAGCACTCATGATTTTTTCGACGCTTTTCAGTGTTGTTGTTATCCCTATTCTTCTTGTTATTCATCCGAATATTTTTTCTGTAGATATACTATCGGCTTCATGGCTGGTAGTTGCCGGTTTGTTGAACGCAACTTCAAATTATATTTATCTCAAGGTGCTCGATATTGAAGAGGCAAGCATTGTTATGCCCATATTCGAGACGATGCCGATTTTTGGTTTCATTTTTGGATATTTTATCTTGGGCGAAACTCTTAGTGTGTCTCAGGCGGTCGGCGCATTCCTTATTCTATCGGCCTGTATTTTTTTAACGGTTGAAATTGACTTTGAAGATAAGATCAGAATGAAGCATCACGTGCTTTTCCCAATGCTATTGACTGCAGCCATATTTGCTCTTTCGCAAGTTTTTTTTAAACTCGGGGGAAATGTTCAAAATTATACCCAATCTCTTATATGGGTACACGTGGGTCTTTTTATGTTCGGTATCGTGCTCCTTTGCATTCCAAACAATCGTGCAAGTTTTGTTAAACTCGTAAAGAGAGATCCCAAATTTATGTTTAATCTAAATCTTTCGAGTGAAAGTCTGACGGTTCTTGGTAATGTGCTGCATAACTACGCTCTGCTTCTCGCTCCCGTTGCATTAGTGATGGTTATCAGTAGTACGCAGTCGCTCTTTGTGTTTCTCTATGGGACGTTACTCACAATCTATTTTCCAAAACTGTTCAAAGAAAAGATTTCTAAGAAACATGTGTTTCAAAAACTATTTTGCATTTTGCTGATCATCATTGGAACAACAATCATTTCTCTATAATACATCTCATTTGTGTATTTCATTTGTGTAAGCCATGTTTGTCATGACAAGTTGCCTTCAATTTCGTTTCGGAAGAACATCTTTGGGAAATTGAGAGATTGAGGTTGGCCCAGTGATTTCCCCTTTCTGCATATCGGCAATGCATATCATACCGGCTATTGGCTTTCGAACGAAAATATTCTAATGTGAAATTACATGCGAATATTGTTTGTTTCTAGGGATCTCAAAGCCGCTAATTTAGCATGTGTACTCAAATCCGAAGGCTGCGATGTGAAGCTTTTTATTGCAGATGAATTTCAGAGACCAAATTTTCAAAATCTTGTTCATAAGACACCTGATTGGGAGAAGGAATTGCCCTGGGTCGGGAAGAACGGACTAATAGTGTTTGACGACATTGGATATGGGGCTGTTCAAGAAAGGCTGAGAAGTGAAGGCTATTCAGTCTTCGGTGGCTCCAAGCTGGGTGACAGGCTGGAAGAGGATAGAGAATGGAGCCAGGAGATTTTTAAAAAATATGGGCTGAAATCGCCTTGCACAATAAATTTTAGTAACATCAAAGCTGCTATTTCTTTTTTACATCAAAAACAAGGTCCTTGGGTTATTAAGCAAAATGGATGCCTCCCGAAAGATATTAATTATGTCGGGCACTTCAAAGATAACCGCGATGCGATTTCTGTCTTGGAAAATTATAATAGACACAATAGCGATAATCTCAGAATGATTACCCTCCAGAAGCGTGTTTACGGTGTGGAGGTTGGCGTGGCTAGGTATTTCAATGGCGATGATTGGGTGGGACCCATCGAAATAAATGTCGAGCACAAAAAACTTTTTCCTGGCGATCTTGGGCCTACCACGGCTGAAATGGGGACTCTCGCCTGGTACACTGACAAAAGTAATTACCTATTTGACACGACTCTGGCAAAAATCAAACCATTCTTGAGAGAGATTGATTTTAGGGGAGATATTGACATCGGTTGTATTGCCAATGAAAGGGGAATATACCCCTTAGAGGCAACTCCCCGATTGGGAACACCAATTATCCATCTTCATCGCGAGTTTCATGCTTCGCCTTGGCACCACTTCTTGAAGGCTGTGGCTGACAAAAAGCCATTTCGATTGAAATGGAAAAAGGGATACGGGATCGTTGTTTTAATTTCGCTGCCACCGTTTCCATACAATCGTCAAATTAGAGAACCTTCTCCTTTGGGGATAGAGGTTCACTTTGATCCTTCATTAACAAAGGATGATTATATGCACATCCATTTTGAAGGCATTTCCCTCGAACAACTTAAGAACAATGGCAAAAAATATTATATTTCGGACCCTTTTGGATATGCATTGTATGTTACCGGTCTGGGAAAAACAATCAGTCAGGCGCGCCGAAAAACTAATAAATTGATCGAGAAGATCTGCATCCCCAAAATGTTCTACAGGAACGACATCGGGTCGAGTTTTGAAGCAACGGGCAAAGAAATGTTGGAGAGGTGGGGCTATCTGTAATTCGAAGTCGACAGCGTCATTAAGGATGCAACGGTGAGAGGGTCTGGACAATACGCCGCCGCCCATTGCATTTAGGATGAGAAAATTGGATATGTACAATATATTCAATCCTTGATACAATACAAGGACGTTTAGTACATTAAATCCTCTCCATGTTCTGGAACAAAAAAATCATATTTACTACAGTTGGCATCTCTCTATTTCTATCAATGGGGATAACGTTTTGTCGTTATTATATATTGCGAGATTATATTATCTATGCGGAAGTGGCATGTGACCCGAACAAAGAAAAATGTTTTGTTAGACATTGTACGGAAGATGATTTGGATCCCTGCGATTTCCTCCATGTGAAATATACTCGGTACTACAAAATTGTGAGAAAGATTGCTTCCCATATTCCTCTCTGCAATCAAAACATTGAACAATGTCCTCCACTGACCTGCCAGCCCTCCGAAGAGAATTGCGAGATAATTACTTGTACAGAGGGATATAATGATGACAACTGTAGTAATGTCAGAACTACCACGTCGCCAAAAGGCGCACAATGAAGGGCATGGAGCGATTGCATCGAACGCCATTCGCATTTTTTTTGTCGGGTTGCACTACCAAACATTTCTCACTTTGCACGTAGAAAATGACTTTGTACTTAAGGGGGTCAATTACATCGATTGTTTCTACCGGAGGACGATCAATCCGATCAATTGGCTTTTTATTTTGGCGTATGAACTCCATGCTCACGGAACGTGTAGATGGCTATCTCTTCTCTCATTGAAGCTATGGAATCTGCTTGATTCCTTTTCAGACCCCTCGTATGTGCGTTACAAAGATTACATCAATATTATCTGCTCCGAAGGGATACAAGTAATTGATTGCGAAGACGAGATCCTATGTAAGAATTTTATTAAACATGCTCAGGTCGATTTATGTGTGGTAGACACATGGGGAATGTTGTCGAATAAAATAATCGATTATCCCAGATTTGGCACAATTAATCTTCACCCTTCAGCGCTACCAAAGTATAAAGGTGCTATACCTGAATTGTGGGCGCTAAAAAATAAAGACACGCAATCGGCACTGACTTTCATGATTCTTAACGCACAAATGGACGGAGGAAATATTATCGAACAAATACCCTTCCCCATCGATCCTCATGATTCACCGATTGATATTTCTAATAAAATAAATGCCATCACTGACCTCAATCTTTCGAGGGTGATACGACAGTATGTACAGGGCGATATTGTACCGAAGCCTCAAGTAGGGTGTGGCTCAAAAACAGCGAAATACGATGCCTATCAGCTGATAGATTTTATTGCTGAATCAGCAAAGGATATCTGCGATAAAGTCGTAGCATATCCTTCTGGGGAACCGTGGGCATATTGTTATTTTGCGATGAATGGACATAAATATTATTTGTGTCATTGTGATCTGATATCTTCCCCTGCACCTTTGCTGCCTGGTCAATGCAAAAGGAATGGTTTCGATGTATTCTTTGGGACAAAAAATGGTATACTACAAGTAGTGCTCTTTAGAGATATTGGTTTCAATGATAGCATTAAGTTAATGTTTGAAATAAAAAATAACACCTAAATTTATGATCTTCTGCAAGGCCTTTCCGGATCTGATGTGGTTTATGTTTACGGGTAATCAGCCTCCATTGCTGTATTACTCTCATATTCCGACTGCAATTATTGCCCTAAGCATAGGAATTTATATATTGTCTCGTGGTCGTAGAGACTCCTTGAAGATTATCCTGAGTCTCTTATCCTTGGTTTTTGTTGTTTGGGTAATATTGGATCTGACACTATGGGTGAACCGTGATAGCAGAGTCATTATCACTTTGTGGTCCCTGTACGGCATTCTCTATTCCGCCATTTCTTATCTATGTATCTATTTAACTAGTATTTTTCTGAATAATAAAATTCCATCTGTAAAGTTAAATGCAATCCTTGCTGCTCTATTTCTTCCAATTCTAGTCTTTACACCAACTCATTATAACTTGAGCGGAATCAATCTTCAATATTGTGGAGCCATAGGTTTTGAAGGGTTAAACTTTCTTAATTACTATACATTCATTGGGATACTCGCATTCATTTGGATATTCACCCAAGGTATTTTTAAAATTTTCAAAAGTGAGAAGTCGGGGCGGTTTAAAAATATTCTATTTATTTCGGGCATAGAATTCTTTTTGCTGTCATTTTTTCTATCAAGTTTTTTGGCAAGCTACTTAGTTGACTATGGCTTAATGACTGATTATGGATTGGAGCAATATGGGCTATTGGGAATGGTGGCTTTTCTTGCGATGATTGCCTACCTAATTGTCCATTATAAAATGTTCAACATTAAAATCATCGGTATACAGGCTTTGCTCGTCACAGAAGGAAGCATCATTGCGTCACTGCTATTCATACAAAGACTATCCTACATGTATGCCGTTATTGCTGCTTCCCTCATCATTTATCTTATTTTGAGCATTATTACAGTTCGTGGTGTCAAAAGGGAAATTGAGGCAAAAGAAAGGGAACATGATCAGCGCGAAAAAATTGAAAAATTAGCTGTTGATCTCGAAAAAGCTAATGCTCAACTTAAAGAACTCGACCGTCAGAAAGACGAACTTATGAGCATCGTCAGTCACCAGCTCGCCGCTCCGGTAACGTCCATCAAGTGGTATCTGGAACTGCTGCGGGAGGGGGATCTGGGAGTTCTTCAAAAAGAGCAACGTGAGTCGATCGATACCATGCAGGGTGTCACCACGAACCTGGCAGATCTCGTCAGCATGATTCTCGATGTGTCGCGCATCCAGCTTGGTCGCATGCGCATAGAAGCTGCTCCGTTGGATCTCAAAGAATTCTTCCATGAGATTCTGGCTACGGTGGAGCCGAAGGCGTTGGAGAAAAAGATCAACTTCTCCAAGTCTTTGCCCGCATCGCTTCCCACGGCAACGCTCGACAAGCGTTACACGCGCATGACGATCGAGAACCTCCTGACGAATGCCATTAAGTACACGCCCAGCGAAGGGAAAGTGGAGATGAAGGTGGAAGTGCGGGGAGACAAGTTATGGTGCGCCGTGACGGACACGGGCGTCGGTATCCCGAAAGCCGAACAGGACAAGATCTTCGGCAAGCTCTTCCGTGCGAGCAACGTGCGCAACAACGTGGATGGCAACGGTTTCGGTCTCTACGTCGCGAAGGGTGCCATCGAGGCGCAGGGCGGGAAGATCTGGTTCGAGAGCGAGGAGGGCAAAGGTACGACGTTCTTCGTGGAGTTACCGCTTGTGCAGGCTGACGGTACCGTCACCGGTCATCAATCGGTTGAAGTGAAGTCAGCGGCGCTGAAGAAGAATAAGAAGAACGTTGCGTAAGGTATGATTGGGATATGCGTGTGTTCCTCCTCCTCGACGATTCCCCGGATGTCATTGCTGCCTTTCTGCCTTTTCTCCGTGCGATAGGGAAGGCGGAGGGGGTGTTGCACAAGGGGGAAAGCGCGGAAGAGACGGCGGAGCTGCTTCTGGCGAAGCAACCGAACATCATCCTGGTCGACGGGCAGTTGGAAGGCGGCGTAAGGGGATATGAGGTGGTGAAGCTCCTCAAAGAGCGCGCGCCGTCCGTCCGGTGCATCGGTTTCTCCTCCGCCCCCGGTCTCCGAGAACCCTTCCTCCGCGCCGGAGCGGTCGGCTTCGTGCAGAAGAACACGGAAGACCCCGCTGCGGGCGTCCTGGCGGTGAAGACGCTCGTCGGCGCATGATGCGGCGAATGCATGGGGAAAGCGGTTCGTACGGGGGCAGTGCCTCTTCTCGTGCGACGGAGCGTTTTTGCGAAAGGGCAAAGAAACGCATTCGAGCGCGGATTCCAAGGCCATAATCGCGAAGCGGCATGAAGGTGCCGCGGGTGCAATTGCATTGCCGACCGTCTTTTCCGCATACTGTGTGCGTTCTTCCCCTCTTTTGCGTATGAAACAGATGCAATGGAACGGCCCGTTGGTCGTCATGTTCCTGGTCGGCATGTTCGCAGGTGCGGTCCTCACGTCGGGCGTGGGCGCGGCCTTCAACGGTTCCGCCGTTTTCCCGGACGTCCCTGCGGGCGCGTTCTACGACCAGGCGGTGGGGGAGATGTACGGCGCGGGCATCATCCGCGGCTACGACAACGGCCGCTTCGGGCCCGATGATGTCGTCACGCGCGGGCAGCTGGCGGTGATGTTGCAGCGGCTGCGCAATGACATCAACGGGATCTCCAACGATACGGCGACGTCGACGTCCTCCGCGGCGCGCCGATCGTCCAGTGCGCGTTCCATGAGCAGCAGTTCCGTCTCTTCGGTTGCCATCACGTCGGCGGGCGGCCTCCACTTCACGTCCTCCTCCTTCTCCATCCCCGATACGCTCTCGACCCTCACGATCAGCGTCATTCGCACCGGCGGGAGCAGGGGGGCGGTGGCGGTGGGATACACGGTCGGCGGCGGCACCGCGGTGGCGGGAACGGATTACACCGCCACGACGGGCGTTCTCAGCTTTGCGGACGGAGAGACGGCGAAGAACATCAAGATCTATCTGATCAACAATGACGATGCCACGGGCAACCGGACGATGGACATCACGCTCAGCAGCCCCACCGGCGGCGCCGTCCTCACGTCACCTGCGACCGCGACGGTCACGCTCCAGCACAGCGGTGCCAGCGGCAGTTCCGCCTCGGGCGGCACGAACTCTTCCGCGTCGTCCGCGGCTGCGATCACGAATGCCTTCTCTTTTTCGGCGGTCACGTACGCGGTGATGGAAAACAGCTCAACCGCCACGTTCACGGTGGTGCGCAGCGGATCCACGAGCGGCTCGGCGAACGTGGAATTCTTCACCACGAACGGTTCCGCGACGAGCGGGTCGAACTTCGAACAGAAGAGCGAAGTGCTCTCCTTCGCGTCGGGCGATACGACGAAAACATTCACGCTGGTCATCCTGGATAACGGCACTTCCGACGGCAGCAAGTCCTTCACCGTCGGCTTGCGCAATACCACGGGCGGCGTCGGGTTGGGGGTCCCCTCCTCGGCGACGGTGACGATCATGGATGACGAGAGCGTGGAGAGCGGCTCGGGCATCGTCAAGTTCGCACAGGGCGCCAACTTTGCCAGCAACAGCGACGGGACCGCATACGTCCGGATCACGAGGGCGGGCGGCTACACGGGGACGGCGAGCGCGACGTACGAGACGTTCGACGACACCGCGCAGAACGGCGTGGACTACAACCGCGTGAGCGGCACCCTCACGTTCGCGCCCGGCGAGATGCAGAAATACATCGTCATCCCGCTCATCCGCCACAGCACGTACGAAGGGGAGAAGTCGTTCCGCCTGCGCATCAATTCCGTCTCGGGCAATTCCATCATGGGTTCCCCCTCCGATGCCACGCTGACCATCGAGGGCTGATACGGCTTCGCAGTCCCTTCACCTGAAATTTCCCGCCGTTCCGTTCGGGACGGCGGGCCGTGCGGGGTACGATGGATGCATGGTGTTCCTCCGTTGCGCATGACGATGCCCACGCTCCGATCGGCTTTCGTCGAAACCCCCATCGGCATCCTGCAAATTTCCGCTTCCGAACGCGGCCTTGTGTCGCTGGCATTCACGGACCCTCATCCCTCTGTCTCCCTTCCCCCACAAGGGGAAGGGAGGACGGGTGGAGGGAGCAATCGGAGCCATCCGTCCGCGGATAACTCCGAAACCTCTGTCGAGCCTGTGCTGGAGGAGGCGGCAAGACAGATAAAGGAATACTTTTCTGGTGCGCGCAGGGATTTTGCCGATCTTCCCTTGGCCATCGCCGGCAGTTCCTTCAGCCAAGACGTCTGGGAGCAGGTGCGGCGCGTGCCGTACGGTTCCACGCTCACGTACGGGCAGATCGCGGCGTCGCTGCGGAAAGAAGGCGCCGCCCGCGCGGTGGGGCGGGCCGTGGGCGCCAATCCTCTCTGCATCATCATCCCGTGCCACCGCATCCTGCCGTCGGACGGTTCCCTGGGCGGTTTTGCATGGGGAACGGAGCGGAAGAAGTGGCTGTTGGAATTGGAGAACATCAGCGTCAGATAGCTCTTACGGCGACTACCCCATTTCTTTTTTTTAACAATTGATCTGATGCCTTGGTGGAGGCAGAAATAGGTGATAGCTCAGTTCCTCTGCCCGTTTCTTCTTCTAGCCGCCACTTCGGGCGCGTGGACCCTGCCATGTTATTGTTCCTGTTTGTTTAAACAAACAGGAACAAAATCTCAAGCGACCAGTAACAGGGAAAAAGCTTTCGTTCCCAGCAGGAGGCCGCATTGCCCGGTCAGGAGGGTAAGGGAGGTGTCGGAGGGGGAAGGGAACCGGACAAGGTTCCCTCCTCCTCCGACAAAGAAAGAAGAGAAATAGCCAAACGGCATGATGTTACTAAAGCTCGTTCACCTTGCGTATTCCGTTACTCTTCCATTAACTCAGATTTTCCTGTAAAGTATACGGGATTTCCCCATGTCGCTCCTCGCTTTCCCCGGAGCTTCGGGGGCAAGGAGGTTTCTATTTTGTCCATGTCCATTCGGAGCACCCGCACCACTCGCTTCCTTCGGGTGCAGGACAAGTCGCCCACTGAACCATGAGTATCCGTAACATCGCCATCATCGCACACGTCGACCACGGCAAGACCACGCTCGTGGATGCCCTGCTGAAGCAGGGGGGCGCCTTCGCGGAACATGAGGAGGAGAAGGTGGGGGAGCTCATCATGGACAGCAATGCGCAGGAGAAGGAGCGCGGCATCACGATCTACGCCAAGAACACGTCCATCACGTACAAGGACTGCAAGGTCAACATCGTGGACACGCCGGGACACGCGGACTTCGGCTCCGAAGTGGAACGCATCCTGCGGACCGTGGACAGCGTTCTCCTCTTGGTGGACGCGCAGGAAGGCCCCATGCCGCAGACAAAATTTGTTCTGAAAAAGTCGCTTGAACTGGGGCTCCATCCGATTGTCATCATTAATAAAATCGATAAGCCGGCCGCCCGACCGCTGGAGGTGGTGGACGAGGTGTTCGATCTCTTCGTCGCGCTGAAGGCGAATGACAAGCAGTTGGAGTTCCCGTACCTCTTCACCATTGCCAGGGAGGGGATTGCCAAGCGGAAACTGGAAGACGATTCCCAGGACCTGAACCCGCTCTTCGATGTCATCATGGAGCACGTGCAAGAAGCTGAACAAAAAATTGATGCACCGTTTCGCATGCAGCCCTCCAGCTTGGCCTACGACAACTATCTGGGGCGCCTCGCGATCGGACGGGTGTACGAGGGGGTGGCGCGTTCGGGCGACCGCGTGTTCGTGAAGACGCCGGACGGCAAAGTCCGCACCGGCAAGGTCACGAAAGTCTTCGTATCCCAAGGCCTCAAGCGCGTGGAAGTGCCCGAGGCGCATGCCGGGGATATCGTGATGATCGGGGGCATACCGGACATCTACGTGGGCGAAACGATCACCACGGACGAGAATGCCGAGCTCCTTCCGGCCATCAAGATCGACCCGCCGACCATCTCCATGAATTTTCTCGTCAACAACTCACCGTTCGCCGGTAAGGAGGGGACGCTCGTCACGACGCGCCACATCAAGGCGCGGCTGGAGAAGGAACGCGAGACGAACGTGGGTCTGCATGTGGAGGACATCCCCGGCACCGACGCGTACAAGGTCTCCGGCCGCGGGGAATTGCACCTCTCCGTCCTCATCGAGGACATGCGCCGCGAGGGTTTCGAACTGCAGGTTTCCCGTCCGGAAGTCATCGAACGGGAGGAGAACGGGCAACGCCTGGAACCGGTGGAGCATGCGATCATTGACGTGCCGGAGGAATTCACGGGACGGGTTATCGAGATGATCGCGGGGCGCAAGGGCGAGATGTTGGACATGAAG
>JAQVMB010000013.1 GCA_028703835.1 Candidatus Peribacteraceae bacterium
AGCTCTCGCGGTCACGCCCGCAACGAAAAGTCTCAAGAGATCCTCCGTCTGTTTTGCTGTGAGCTTGCTCCACTTGAGGCGCATGGAAGAAAGTCTAGAAGAAGAAATCTCCTAGGCCAGCCCCATTGATAATTATGGAAGTGATGATCGGACAGGAATGACTGCCAACATTATCCATTATTCATTATCAATTATCCATTACCCCAGTATCTCGCTCAGCCTCCCTGCCACGATGGCATCCTTAATGTCCCGGGCAAGTCTCCGTCCCGTACTCATCGGCACATCGTATTTCAGGTCCGTGTACGGCGAACCGTTGATGAAGGGATTCGTCCCGGCCACGATGCGCGCGGAAATCTCGAAGACGTAGATCTCCAGCTTGCGCGTGATGATGGCCTCAAGACAAAAAGGACCGACGAGACCGTTGCCACAGAGCGTCTTGCTGACTTCCACGACCTTCTCCCCCATCGTGAAGAGCTGCGGCAGAAGGGATTCGCGGATGACGATGGGAATATTCCCGACGATCGTGTAACTCGTGTGGATATTGGCTGCCAATTGGTCTTCCGCACGGATGCGACCGATGGAATCGGCGTTCGATTCGTACCGCTTGTCCATGCTCATGATCTCCAATTCGCCCGTGATCGGTGAGTGGAAGTAATGGATGTAGAGCGGCGCGCCGACGATGTACTCTTGGATGACAAAATCATTCTCGTCGGGATACTTGCGGTTCTTCACCTCGTAGAACTGCTCGGCGGATTTGACGACGAAGTAGCCGAACCCGCCGCCGGCGCCGTGGAATTTGATGATGACGGGCCGGTCGATGTCCTCGGGCTTGTCGAACACGCGCGGCAGCAGGAGGCCGGACTTGAGAAGCCATTCGCGCTCCATGTCGCGGTTCGATTCCCATTCGAGGATTTCTTTCGTCCCGTAGTACATCGCCCGCATGTTCTTCACGCGCTCCGGTCCCAGGTACGACACGAACGACCCGTGCGGGATCACGATGGCATTGCGCCTGATCAGTTCGTCTTCGAGCCCGCCGTCCCACTCCTTCCAGTCATCCACCAGGATCATGTCGTCGGCGACCGGAAAACTCCTGTACGGCTGTTCGCAGCCGCGCTTGCAGATGACCAGGTTGCGCATGCCCTCATCACGCGCACCCTTGAGGATTTGGAGCGCGGAGTGGCTGCCCATCGTGGCAATGACGAAATCTTTGGGTTTGCGCGAAGCCGTCGCTGCCGTGGACACGGTGGTCATGGTATTAACGGAAAGTCTAACAAAGCCGGCCGGCCGGCACAACCTTATCCGGAGATTTTCCGCTCCATGAAATGCAAGCAGGAACAAGCCGGCTCCAACAATCGTCATCCCACAAAAGCGCTCAGGCGGAGAACATCATTCATTCGGATACACCCGTCCTCCCTGCTGCTCCGAAAGACAGGTGACATACCGCGCCGTTTGCATCCCGTATTGCTCGCAATGGTTGTCCACGCTCCCGGCGGACGAAAGCGGCGAAGAGACGGGAGCCTGCGCCGGAACGGGCAAACAGTACAACGCGACATACGCATCGGCGAGGCCGATCAGATCCCTGCGGACGGCGGCATTGCGGGCGGTATCGATCAGGTGCAGGTCCACGGTATCCACCAGTTCCTGCGCCATGCCCGCGATGGCGGAACAGATGGCGGGAATCTCCTCCGGTTCCTCCGCGACGGACGAGGAGGAGGAAGAAAGGGAAGACGAAGCGGCGGAGGCGGCGGGCTGCGCGGACACGGATTCCTGACGCCGAAGCACCTCCCCGCGCGGCAAGACCTGCGCGAACATGAGGGAATGGTAGAGAGGACTCAGGTTCGCACTGACGGAAATGCCCTGCATGGAGGACAGGATGGCGCTGCCGGTGATGATGCCGGCGACCGCACCGCACACGACGATGCCCACATGACGCGTTTTCATAGGATGGATGGGTATGGATGTTTGACAAAGATAGTATACATCTATTCGTGTTGCAGGACAAGAATCAGATTGGCAGGGCAATGCGGGCGAGCTGCGCCTTGTTGACCGCATCAAAGAGCGCCCGAACCGTGGTTTCGGTCACATCCGTCCCCTCCGCCACCCCCTGATATTCCTGTTTGTCGACCGTGATGGTGATCACCGTCACGCTCCCGCTCTTCTCGCCACGGGAACGGTCGGACTGCTCCCACTGATCCTCGAACGCAAAATCGATGCCGGACTTCTCCCGCAAGAGCGCCGCCACGCCTTGCAAAGCGCCCTGCCGTTCCTCCGAACGCGCTTCCCACTGCTCCTGCCCGTTGCGGCAGTCCACCGTGAGGCCCATCAGCCACTGACCGTTCTTCACGGCATGGAGAAACTGCTGCTTCTCCCCGTTTTTCACGGGAACGCCGATGCCGAAGTACTGCGCCAGCAGGGAACGATACTCTTCGGGAGTCACCGTCCGGCAGTCCGTCCCCCGCTTCTGCTCCGCGTAGGCCTTCGCGAACGCCGTGAACGGGACGAGATCCGCTTCCGGAATCCGGTAGCCCAAGCGCTGCGCATACAAATCCGCGACGCCCTTGCCCGACGTCGCCCCGAATTCGATCGTGAAACCATCGAACCCGACGTCGCGCGGGATGTTGTCACGGTATGCGCCGTTCCCGAGCCCGATGCGACCCTGCGCAGCGACGTGCGTCCCGGTCCCCAGGGCATTGACGCCCGCACCCACGAACGGCGTATTGCGGGGAATGGCGACGCCGCTGAGCGCGCTCACGACGCGGCTGAGGCGGACGAGCATCTCACTCCGAATGTGGTCGAAGTGGAAGCCCGAGAATCGGTCCTTCCGGTACCGCGACGTCATGACCGTTTCGGCGAGGGATGAGTTGCCCCCGCGCTCGCCGAGCCCGTTCACCGTCAGCTCCGCCTGCTTCTTGGCGTCCCGCATGCCATGGAGCGCAAAGAGCGTATTGGCGGTCGCAAGTCCCTGATCATCGTGGTTATGCGTGCTGACGCGCAGCCGCCGCTCGCGGATCGCCGGAACGTGGTCGTAAAGGTACTCCATCATCCCCTGCATCTCCGTGGGCAGCGCCTGGCCGTAAGTATCCGGCGCGTTGAACGTCGTCCCCCCCGCCTCGGCCACCCGGCGGGCGATGCGCGCGAGGAATTCCCACGGCGTGTTCGTCGCATCTTCCGCGGAGTACTCCACGTCCGAAGTATACCGCCGCGCGCGTTCGATATGCCCGGCGATGTCGTCCAAGTACTGCTGCTCCCCCATCCCGTGGAACACGTTCTGCAAGTGCTCCTTCGAGGACGCGCGGTACAAATGGATGCGGGCGCGTTCGGCACCCTCGAGCACGGAGGCCGCAGCCTCGATGGCCTTGTCGTTGCAAATAGCCAGCGAGCAGATGACCGGGCGGCGGACTTCGCGGGAGATCTGCGCGATCGATTGCCGGTCGAACGCGCCGGAGAAGGCATTGCCCGCCTCGATGACATCCACGCCGATCTCGTCGAGACCATGGGCGATCAGGATTTTCTGCGGCTGGCTGAAGAGCACGCCCGCCTGATCCCCGTCACGGAGCGTGGTGTCGAGGATGATGGTATCACGATCCGTCTGATGTTCCTGGAATGTCATAGGGAAGGAAGAAAAAAGAAAGAATCGAAAAAGACGCGCCCCGCTGGGAAGGGGCGGCGCGATGCGTTCTCGTCCTACGCGCGCTGCACCCCTTCCGCCGTAAGCAGGAGGAGTCCGAGCCCGAGGAGGAGCGCGCTGCGTCGCATGACGCGGGGCATTGTAGGATGAACGCGCATCCGTCAAACGAAAAAATCGATCGCTGTTCTGTTCTTCGCTTGGGAATAAGAAGAAATCAATGTTTGGAACGCACCATTTTCTCCGATCCCCTTCTTCTCATCCAGGGAAAACCGTATACTGCACTCCGCCTCAGGGTGCCGTAGCCAAGTAGTAAGGCAGGGGTCTGCAAAACCCCCATGCGCGGGTGCGATTCCCGCCGGCACCTCCATGTTCACTGCGCGCAGTGAACGGGCAGCTGTTATACATGGGACCTGCCGCAAAGCGGCTTACGTCCCTGCACGCAGACCAATCTGCGCATTTTCCAGCCCCTCGGCAGCGACGACCCTCGCGCCTATAGCTTGTATCATTATTAAAAACTACGTATAATATACAATATGGAACAAGTGAAAAATGCGGCGGTTCAAGTACTGGGAATGCGTCATTTTTCCCAAGAAGAGCTCGATAGACGCTTGAATGAAATTGCCGCGACAATAACTCCACAAGCGTACAGAGTACTGATGGATAATGTGGATACTGCTGGGCAAACGTATGGACTAGATGCGGCAACATGGCTAGAACCCTTCATCAACACGGGACTTGCCATGCGAAGAAGGGATCTGGGAGATGTCTTTGATGCTTCCCGTACCTATGCGATGCCAACTGCAAAGTACAAGGATTCCACGGAACGATACAGGACAAATGGAGGAGGCATGACAGATGCGGAATACGAACAGGTGACTACTGCCACAGCTTCACAAGCCGATGTACTGAGAGCCGGAATGCTTCTTCAAAATGAACGCTTGTATGATGAATACCTGCAAGACGACCTCTTCCTCGGGACTTTGGCAAAGCTGATTGCCACTTTCAAGCAAAGGGACGGGGCATTTCCTCGAAGACCTGAGTGGTACATCTTCGAAACATTCGCACTGCTGGGAATGAGAAACAGAAAACTCCAACCGAGGAGTGAAAAATAATTCAGTAACTCCGGGGTCTCCAGATTTCGCATGAATGAACGCAGCCCATTCACTCCGCGTATCCTCGGAATCCTCGGCTTTCCTTCCTTCGTCAGAACAGGCTTCTACCTCATTCGGAATCCTCACTCCTTCGCCGCTTCCGGCTCCGTGAATGTGAGCGACGTGACGATGGCGGTCACCTGCTGCTCCAACGCCGGCGTGACGGTGAGGGGCGTGAAGGCCGTGGCGGTGAATCCCGCCCCGCTGCCCGACACCGCGCTGACCTGGTAGAACCGGCTGCGAGGCTGGTCCGTCACGGGCTGGGCGGAGTAGATATGGAACGTCACCTCCTGCCCGTCCACGGTCGCGGGCCGGCTGTCGATGAGTTCATACCCCGGCAACGTGCCGACGGAACGGATGGCCGACTTGCTGTAATCGGCGCCGGTGACCGGCTGCGCCAGCGCTTCACGCGTGACGGTGACGTTCGGGAACTGGCCGGACACGGGCTGCGCCGTCTGGAAGGCGGCCACCACTTCCTCCGGCACGCCCATCTGGTCGAGCCGCTCCCGCTCCACCACCGTCCACCCTTCGGGCAGGCACACGCCCACCGTTCCGTCCCAGTACTGCTGCGTGCAAGCGGTTTCTTGCCGGCCGCCGCAGGAAACGAGGAGCAGGGAAGCGACGATGCCGGTCGGGAGCAGGACGGTGCGGAGGAATGATGATGTCATGTCCCGATCATACCGTTCGCTTCAGGGACTGCAAAAACATGGGCTCCTCGGTGCTTCGAAAAGCGGTGGACAGGAAGGAAAAGCAATGTAAAGCAGGCAAGGAGGGATTGAGATAACAGCCTCGACATGCTAAAATGTACAGATTTATGCGTACACACACCCGCCTCGCCGTCTTCCTTCTCTGTCTCGCCCTCCCGCTCTCCGCCTGGGGCATGGGATCGGTGCGCGTGGACGATTCCATCGCCGGCCTGGGCTTGGAAACCCAAGCCATGGGCTTCATGGCCCACGAGAAGATCGACCTCGTCGTCATTCCCCCGTCCGGCGCCTACGCGGTCTTTCCCCTCACGACGGACCCGAAAGGCTCCGTGCGGTTCCACGTGCCCGGCACGGTCGCCGAAGCGGCGGGAACCTACCGGATTTTTGCCGGACAGAACGGCATGCGCGTGACGGGGGAAACGTCCTGCGTCGTCCTCCCCGACGCGGTGGACGCGAAAGAATCCTCCATGAGCGCCGCATCGGCCGTAGTGCGTGCGGACGGCACGGACACGGTCGCCGTGACCGTGACGCTCCGTGACCGGTACGGCAACGTCCTGGCCGGCAGGCCGGTGGAACTCGTCGCGGGCAAAGCGCAAGCGCATGCCGAAAGCGAGAGGAAAGAAACGGATGCGCAGGGCGTGATCCGCTTCTCCGTCACCGCGGACGCCCCCGGTACCTACACCTTCCGCGCCCTCGACCTGCTCAGCAACACGCTCCTGCTTTCCCTCGCCACCGTCACCGCGACGGCGGATGCGGCGGGCGGCGTCGCCCGAACGAACACTTATGACGGGGGCGGCGCCTACCGTGCGCAACTCACGGGAGAACCGTCCGTCACGGCGCCCGGCATCGTGAGCACGTTCGAAATCACCGTGGATCCCAAGGCGCTCGAAACCAATGAAATGGCCAGCCTGACCATCCGCGCCGTGGACCGGGACGGCAGGACGGTGGAGGACTACACCGGCACCGTCGACATCTACTCCCCCACCGATCCGTCGGCCGTCATCCCGGGCTTCAGCGAAACGTTGGACCGCGGCCGCGTGACGTTCGCACCGCGCAACTTGGGCGTGAAATACCTGCCCCTCTCCGTCAGTTTCCGGAAAGCCGGCACGCAAGTCCTGCGCATCGAGGATGTGACGAACCCCGACCTCCCCGTCAGCGGGGAAGCGCGGGTGACCGTTACCGGCAACGACGTGACGGTGCCGGGAGGGTTGACCGTCACCGCGCCGGGACCCGACGCGATGGTGCGCGGACAGAGCGTGCTCGTGGAAGGGACCGCGCGGCCGTACGTCGAAATCCTGATCACCGGAGGCACGGCGAAAGTGAGCGGCGACACGGACGGGGCGGGGCGCTTCTCCATCGACGTTCCCCTGCCGCCCAAGTACGGGGAATACACCCTCCTCATCACGGACGGAGCCGGCGGCGAGGAGACCCTGCACCTCGTGCGCGACATCGACCCGCCGGAAATCGTCTCCATGTCCTTCTCCCCGGAGAAACCGCAGGAAGGGGCCCGGACCCTCTTCGTGATCCAGAGCGAACCCGGCCTGCCCGACGTGAAAATGCGCCTGGGAGAACAGGACTTGGCCCTGAAGGAGGACGTGTCGAAGCCGGGCATCTACCAGCTGCTCTTCACCGCGCCGACCGCCGGCGAGTACCAGCCGGCCCTCCTGGCGCGGGACGATGCGGGCAACGAGACGCGCATGCTCGCGCCGCTCGGCGTCACCCCGAAAGTGCTCCCCAAAGTCCAGCGCCTGAAAGCGGTGGCGAAGAACGGGGCCGTCGACCTGTCCTGGGACCCCGTCCGCAGCGAACCGGTCGAAAAGTACCGCGTGTACGTGGGGGAGAAGCCGGAGGAGTTTTCCTACACGCTCGAGACGGAGAACGGCGACCAAACGGCCGTCATCGTGTCGGGTGTCAACGCAGGCATCCCCTACTACTTCGCCGTCACGGCGGTGAAGGGGGACCGCGAGAGCGAGAAGAGCGAAACGGTCACGGTGCGCCCGCTGGGCATCCAGCTGCGCGTCACGCCGGAAATCGGCGCGCTCGGCCTGGAGTGGTCGCTGCCCGCGGACATCTCCCTGAAAGGATTTCTGGTCGAGTACGGCGTGGAGGAAGGCACATACCCGGAAAAACGGATGATCCCCGGCGGTGACCTGCGTGCGGACGAGAAACGCTCCCTGCTCCTGCGGGACCTGCTTCCGGGCATCACCTACGTCGTGCGCATCACGCCGCTCGCGGCGACCGGGGACCCCCTGGGCGAGATCGTGGCGCGCGGCGAAGGCACTCCCCTCTCCGCGGACGGGACCCACTTCGCGCCCGCCGATCCCCCTTCCCTCGTCGACGATGTCCCGGACCTGCCGCAGCCGACGCCGGACAGGGTGGAAACGGGCCTCCCCCCGTGGACCATCGGTGCGGTCGCGGTCGCGGCCCTCGCCCTCTTCTCCTTCTTCTGGCGGCGGCGGAACGCCGCGCGCGCGACGCAGGATTTCCTCCGAGTGATGGAAACGCGCTATCGTGCCTGACACATGACACCCTCTCCCCGCCCGCACCCGCGCACCCTCTCGGTCGGAGGCATCACCTTCGACCTCTTCGTGCGCACGGACGGGAGCCACGTGCGGATTGACCGCGAAAACCACGCGCTGGAATTGCCCCTCGGCGCGAAAGTGCGCGTCGATGAAATCATCGAGATGTGCGGCGGGGGCGCTTCGAACACGTCCGTCGGTTTCGCCCGCCTGGGCTGCGACGCCGGTTTCTGCGGCGTGGTGGGGAGCGACCAGTGGGGCGAACGCCTGCTCGAGAACCTGCAGAGACAGGGCGTGGACACGCGCAGCGCGACCGTGGTGGAAGGCGAAAATTCCAGCTCCTCGATCATCCTTTCCGTCTCGAGCGGCGAACGCGTCATCCTCTACAACGCGGGCACGAACGCGCACCTGCACCGGACGACGTTCGACCATGAACGGGCGAAACGGAGCGAGTGGATCTACCTGAACCACCTGCAGGAAGACAGCATCGTCATCCAGGACGACCTCATCGGCATCCTCGAACACACCGTACGGCCCATCGGTTTCACCTGGAACCCCGGCGGCGCGCAAATCGAAGCCGGCATCGCTTCCCCCGACAACCACCGCCTCCTGGCGCACACGACCGTCCTCCTCCTGAACAAGGAAGAATCACTGGCGTTCACGGGAGAAGAGACCATGGAAGCGGCGCTGGCGTCCTGCAGGAAGAAAGGCGCGCGAATCGTCTGCATCACGGACGGAGAGAACGGCGTCCTTGCCGGGGACGCAGCGCACCTCTATCGCTGCCCCGTCTTGGAAGAAGTGCCGGTGATCGATACGACGGGGGCGGGCGACGGCTTCGGCGTGGGCGTCAGCTGGGCGATTCTGCACGGTTTGGACTTGCCAAATGCGCTGCGCGCGGGTACCATAAATGCGACCAGTGTCCTCGGTTCCCTCGGCGCGCAAGCTGGTCTCCTCACAGACATCGAGATGCAGAATCGGCTCCGATCGGTGCACCTGGATGTCCAAGCGGTGTGAGCGCCCAGTACTCCCCTCTCCCATGTCGGACGACACGCTCATACAAATCCAGGAACTCATCGACAACGCCCAAGCGTCGCTCAAGACCGCCCACGCCCTTCTGCGTGACATGACGGGCGTGACGGACTCCGCGCGCGAACGTCATGCGCTCCGGGCGGGCGTGATGGGAAGCGGCGCCGTCAGCGGCCGCGTGGTGGAAGGCATCTTCGACGGGCAGAACATGGTGGACGCCAACGGCCAGACGTACCCCGTCCCGGCCAACTACGCCAGCAAGAGCAAGCTCGTGGAAGGGGACGGCATGAAGCTGACCATCACCGACGAAGGCAAGTTCGTGTACAAGCAGATCGCCCCGATCCCCCGCCGCACCGCGCTCGGCGTCCTCATCTCGGAAGACGGACAGTACAAAGTGCTCGCGGAAGGCAAGGCGTTCCGCGTGCTCCTCGCCTCCGTCACGTTCTACCGGGCGGAAGTGGGCGACCAGGTGACGGTCCTCCTGCCGAAGGACGGCGACGCCAAGTGGGGCGCCGTCGAAGCCGTGATCCCCAAGCACATCGCCGAAGCCGCCGCGAAGGCGCAGGTGAACGGCGAGACGAGCCGGGGAGAGGACGGGGAGCTGAGCCCGTCTGTGGGAGAGTAAGGATCCCAACGACGCCAAGGATGCCAACGGATCCAAGGTACATTTTTCCTTGGAATCTTTGGACTCGTTGGACTCCTTGGCATCCTTCGACCGGAAGTGGCACTTCGATGCGCCCTGCGGTAGGATCAGCTCCCGCATGCGTCTCTCCGCCCGCGTCATCGTGCCGATGTTCCTCGCCGTCCTCATCGCGGCGGGGCTGTTGACGTTCCTTTGGCTGCAGCTCCACGCAACGGCGCGCGATCTCCGCGGCCAGGCGACACCCCTCACGACGGCCGCCGCCGGAACGGATGCGTCGGCAGGCAACATCTTCATGGACGAAGCGGACAAGGCGCTCCTGAGCCTCCGGCAGGGCGATCTGCTAGCCCTCTCCGGCGATTGGGCCGAAGCGCAGAAGGAGTACGAAGCATCGGTGAAAGCGGGAGGCGGCATCGCCGCGCTGAAGAAGCTCGTCACGGCGCAGCTGCAACGCCGCGACCTCGACGGCGCACGCGACACCATCGACCTGCTGCGGCGGGAAGGCGCGCGCAGCGAAGATCTGCTGCTCCTGGACGTACTGGTGGCCCTGCGGTCGGACCGGCAGGACGAGGCCGCCAGTCTCCTGCAGGAAGCGGGTGACTCGCCGCAGAAACACTACGGTGCGCTCCTGCTTGCGGTCATACAGGGCAACCACGACGCAGCCAAAACGGAGATCCAAGCGGTCATCGGAGGCTGGGAGCCGGTCCTGCGGACCTATGCGCGTACGCTGCAGGGCGCGTACGACGAATTCTTGCTCTTTCCCGACAGTCCCGATTCCCACCTGCTGACTCTCCTCTCCCGCGCACTCGCCCAAGTGCAGGAATGCGAACTGGCACTCCCTCTCCTCGCCCGCGCCGTGCGGGAACAGGACGATTACCGCGACGCATGGATCGTGCAGGGATTCTGCCAACTCACCACGGAACGGAGCGCCGAGGCCCTGACATCCCTGGAACGCGCCTACGCCCTCGATCCCGAGAAGCCGGAAACACAGTACTTCCTCGGCCGCGCCTACGCCGCGCAACAGGACCACCGGAATGCCATCACATTTTTGGAATATGCGCTCCAGAACGGCTTCCAGCCGGAACGCGACGTCCGCCGCGCCATCGCCTTGGAAGCCCAGGCCGCGGGCGACACCTCCCTCGCCTACCACCAGTACCGCGCCTTGGCGACGGGCTCCGGATCTGACCTGGCAAGCGTGCAGGATTTCGTCTCTCTCGCCCTGCAAATCGACAAGGAAGAGGATGCGTACGCTGCGGCGCAGGAGGCGGTGCGACAGTGGCCGAATGCGGGCAAGGCCTACGCCATCCTCGGCGACGCAGCCGCGGCGACGGGAAAGGTCGACGAAGCCCGCACCTCCTACGAAAAAGCCCTGCAACTCGATGCCACGCTGGACGACGTGAAAGAGAAGTTGGTGAATCTCGGCACCGCTTCGTCTGAAGATTGAAGGATGAACCATCCTTGGGCTCCTTGGTTTCTTTGGATTCCTCGGATTCTTCGGTTTCCTCCCCGTACTAGCCGAAAACACCTTCAATCCTGTCCCCGATAAACAAAAAGACACCTTTCGGTGCCTTTTTGTATTTGTCTTTGCCCTCCTCGACTATCAGCACCGAATCACATGAGTCAAGCGCTGAGCCGTTCGTAATGAGTGGAGGGTGACGATGAGGGGAGGAGCCCTCTCTCTTCTGCCCTGCTGGGGTTTCTTGTTTCTCCTCGGAACCCTCCGAAGTCCCCGTACCGGCCCGCCGCGGAGCGCACGAGGGCGCTCGGGGAGCACTGGGGAGAAGAAGAAGCACGCCGCTGGAGCATCCTCGCATCCGCGGCGCGACGTCGCAGAGCAGAGAGGGGCGTGACCGCATCTTTGTGTTTGTGTGTGCGGTCCATGCATCCCCGGATGCATGGAGGTGTTCGCGCGTGGTGCCGTCTCAGGTCCCCGTCATGGCTGTGCCAAATGAGCGGGCGATCGGGCGAGCGGAAGCGGTCCGCGTGCGGCCACACCTCTCTCTGCTGTTGCATGAGAGACAAACCTCGGGGTCCCCATACGGTGCGAAGCAACGGATGGGGTGGCCATGCGGTTTTTCTCTCATGAACTCTCTTTTCCCTCAGTGGTGTCGCTCCAGGCAGGCCCTTCGTCAGGCTCAGGGTAAACTCGCCTGCCTTCGCGATTTTTTTCGAGGGATCAAAGAGTGAATAGTGACGGTGATGTGATGGATCGGATACTTGTCTTCTTTTTGTTTGGTGCCTCCGGAGGCGGTTTGTGTGTGAGAACTGTTTGTGTGATGATTTGCGGCGCGCTGCCAGAGGCAAATCACGACATAGTACACCCCCTGTTCCGTTAGGCAAGATTCTCCCATGGCGCAAACGTATATTTGTTATACGAATACATTTTGTATTCAGGAGACAACGGCAATATTTTCGCTACAATGACTGAAAATGACCCGCCTCTCCTCCCCCGTCCGTTTTGCCCTTCTTTCCCTGGGAGGCGTTGCGCTGGCCGCTCTTATTCTTGCCATTATTGCAGTCCGCGCCCTTCGGCAGGAACCGTCTCCCGCAGACTTTCTGCCGACAGGAAGGACTGTCGCCCTGTTCCACGGGATGGGAGAGAAGGAGCGCACGCATCTCCTGCCTCACTTCCCCGCCCTTCGGGACCTCCCGACGCTGCCCGTGAGCGGATCGGGCGTGGATGTCGCCGTGCTGCGGACGGACAACGGCGCATTCGGCTGGATCACGTTCCTGTCCGGAGACATCGCCCGCACCATCAGTTCCCGCGGCCCGCACGACACCGATGTCTTCGTCATCCGCGCGTCCGCCCCGGAGCTGGAAGCCTTCCTCTCCCCGGCCCCGCACGAAACACTCGGCTCCGACCCGTCCTTCCGGGCATTCCGCCCCGAACGCGCCGAAGCCGCTTCCTGGACGTACCTCGACGCGCGGCTCTTGGGCACCAATGCGTCGCACACCGACCGGGCGCTCCTCGACCGCCTCCATTCACCCTTCATCCTGATCCGGCGACAGGGTGAAGACACCGCCCTTTCGGTCCGGTGGAACGGAGCAATGGACGACGTCCTCGCCCCCGCCCCCGCGCCCCTCTCCCCTGCCCCCTCCTTCCTGTTCGCGGCGGGCTCCCTGCGCACGGCATACGAAGCATTTGCATCCGTTCTTCCCGAACCGCAGCGCCTGCTCCTCGAAGGCATGTTGCTGCACGCATGGGACGGCACGACGGGGGGAGACGTCAGCCTGCGGGAAGAACTCCTTCCGCTGCTGTCGGGACCGGGGCTCCTCGCCGGAAGGACGGCGTCGGGAACCGTACGGATCCTGCTGCAGGGCACGGAGATCGGAGGCGCGCGCCGGGAAGAGGTGCTCGATGCCCTCCACCGAAGCGTCGGGAAGAGCCTTGCGACGAAGGTGGTGTCGCGCCAAGGGCTCGCGCAGGGCTTCCGCGCCGTGACCGTCGAAGACGATGCGGCGGGCATCCGGAAGGAACAGCTCTCCGAGGACGGCTGGGACATCCGCCGCACGACGGACGCGGAGGGGACCCGCGGCCTCTACTCGGCCACGTCCGGCCGGTCATTCATCCTCGCCACCGACCCCGGATGGTTCGCCCAGGCGCTGGCAGGCGGGACGCCGGCCGTTTCCCGGACGCCGGGACGCCCCGTTGCGGCGGGACGTTTCTCGAACGGCTTCGTGCAAGAGCGCGTGAAGGCTAACCTGGACCTGCGCCTGCTCCCCGCCCTTCTGGCGGCATTTCACGGCGGGACGCCGGCCTCCTGGCCCTGGACACTGGAACGCCGCAGCGACGTCCTCACGATCACGCTGCAGGGAAACGACCGTTGAAACGGCATCCGAGACCGGGAAAAGTATCTTGGCAATACGCCTGTGAACCCGCTACCCTCTCCCCCGATGTCCTTCCTGAAACTCTCCAAGTACGGCTTGTTCCTCTCGGCGACGCTCCTCATCGTCTCCGCGGTGCTGCTCTTCGTCCCCGGACCGAAGTTCTCGATCGAATTCACCGGCGGGACGCTGATGAGCATCGAACTCCCCGCAGACGGGACGAAGGAGAGCTTGGCCGATGCCGTCCGCGCCTTCCGGCCGGAGGGCGGCGAACTGGGATCCTTCTCGGTCTCCGCGATCAGGAGCATCGGCGGAGGAAGCTCCTATTCCATCCGCATGCGCCCCCTCTCCAACGAAGAACACGTGGCGCTGCTGCAGCATCTTGAGAAAGCGTTCCCGGATATCCGGGAACTCCAGTTCAACACCATCGGTCCCAGCGTGAGCCAAAGCCTCAAGCAACGCACGTTCGTCGCCCTCGGTCTCGCCTCCGTCGCCATCATCACGTACCTGGCCTTCGCCTTCCGCAAGCTCCCCCGCCACCTCAACCCCTGGAAATTCGGCTTGCTCGCGGTGGCCGCCTTCATCCACGACGTCATCATCACCGCGGGGTTCTTCGTGGTGGTGGGACGGTACACGAGCTTCGAGTTCGATACGCTCTTCGTCACGGCCCTCCTCACCATCCTCGCGTACTCGACCAGCGACACCATCGTCATCTTCGACCGTATCCGCGCGAACATGCTCCTGGAAGGGCGATCGGGCGGCTTCCTGGATACGGTGTTGCGGGGACTGAAGCAAAGCATCCCCCGCACCCTGGGCACGACGATCTCCACGCTCATCATGCTCGTCGCGCTTTTCCTGCTCGGCGCCGAGAGCATCCGCTGGTTCATCCTTGCCCTCATCTTCGGCATCTCCATCGGCACCTACTCCTCGTACTTCGTGGCCTCCGCGCTGCTGCTGCGGTGGAAGTAAACACGAGCAATCAGCTCTCAGCTCCCAGCGTATGCTGATAATGGAACGCTGATCCCTTCCTCCTTCGTCCTGATCCATGCCCTCCGTCATCCCCAAGAAACTCCCCCAGCACCGCACGCAGTTCGTCGTCGCTTTCGATGCGGCCGAAACGTCCGCGGCGGAAGAAAAGACGCTGCAGAAGATGGGAGCCGCCGCGCGCATCCCCGGCTTCCGGCCCGGCAAGGCCCCGCCGGATGCCGTCCGTGAACGCGTGGACGCCAAGGACCTGCTGGAAGAGATGGTCCGCGAACTGGTGTCGCCGCTCCTGCAGTCCCTCCCCCGGGAACACGCGCTCAAGCCCATCCTGCACCCGCGGCTCGCGGTGGAGTCGACGAACCCGGTGAAGGTGACGATCACCTACGTCGAACAACCCGCCGTGACCGTGAAAGGGGCGGACAAGATCAGCATCCCGAAGAAGGAAAGCAAAGCGGACGAAAAGGACGTGGATCGGATGGTGCGCTACCTGCTCGAACAGGAACGGACCTTCACGGAAGAGGACCGGCCCGCGAAAGACGGCGACCGCGTGACGATGGATTTCCACGGCACCGGCGAAGACGGACAGGAGGTGGCGGGCATCCGCTCCCGGAACTACGACGTGGTCTTGGGCAGCAAGACGCTCCTCCCCGGCTTCGAAGACGCGCTCGTCGGCATGAAGAAAGGAGACGCGAAGGACATCCCTCTCGTCTTCCCCAAGGAATACCACGCCGAGCACCTGAGCGGGAAGCCCGTGACGTTCCACGTGAACGTGACGAAGGTGGATGCGGTCCGCATGCCCGAGTTCACCGATGCGTTCGCCAAGGAACACGGCTTGGGCGAAACCACGGGAGACGTGAAGAAGCGGATCGAAGACTCCATGCGCGCGCAGGAAGAGTCGCTGGACCGCCAGCGCCGCGAACGGGAACTCTTCGACACCATCACGAAAGCGACGAAAGTGGATCTCGCGCCGGAATTGGTGGAACAGACGGTGCAGGGACTCGTCGAGGATTTGGACGAGAGCCTCCGCCGCCAGCATTCATCGCTGGAAGAATGGATGAAGAAGACGCAGAAGTCCGCGCAGGACGTGGAGAAGGACATGCGGGAACAGGCGGAGAAGCGGCTGCGGCTGCGCTTCGGCGTGGAGAAGCTGCTGGAAGACCGGAAGATCGAGGTGACCGACGAAGAAGTGGAGACCGCGGTCGCCGCGATGGGCAACGAACCCGGCCATGAAGGACACGATCACGGCAAAGGGTCCGGGGAATTCGAACAGATCCGATGGCAGAAGCGGGTGGAAAAATTGGTGGAAGGGATGCTTGCCTGAGTACGGACAAAATACCGATCTGCCGTACATGTCCTGAAACCGGGCACATCGCACGATCGCCTACTTCTTCGCCCGCGCCAGCGCCTTACCGCGCTGTCGCACCGGGCGCGGGGCAACCTTCGGTTCCTTCGGTTCCTCCTCCCGCCACCACACGCCGATACGCCGCTCGGGATTGCCATGGCGGAGCATGCGGCAGGAAGCGCAGTGCACGATCACCTCCCCGCGGCGGGTGACGGACCCGACGATCTCGCCACGCTCCCCCGCCTCCGGCTTGCAACACTTCGCATAACGAACGGGCATGGACATGCCGCCGTCCACCGCCACGCGCTGGCCCACGGAAGGCAGCCTGCTGATGCGCCGGGGCGCCTGGGCAAGCCGCGCGCCCGCAAGCGCATCGAGGTGGGTCAGGACGGGACCGACCTTCTCCGATCCCTGCCCCAGTTTCATCAGGACGTCTTCACGCTCGGAGAACGTCAGCGCCTTACCGTCGTACCGGCGCAGGACGGCGAGATCGTTGTCGAGCGGAGGCAGGTGCAACCGCCGAAGCTCGTCATTGAGGACCGTCCGCCCCCTGGCCACGAACTCCTCCCGGTGCAACGAGTACAAGTAGCGCTTCAGGCGGGAACGGGATGACGCCATCTTCAGGAGCTGCAGCCATTCGAGCGTCGGCTGCGGCACGCGATGCGTGAGCACCTCCACCACGTCGCCGTTCTCCATCTGGTAATCCAGCGGCACGATGGCGCCGTTCACGCGGGCGGCCCGGAAGCCGAGACCCAGCTGCGTGTGGATCTGGAACGCGAAGTCCAGGGGCGTCGCGCCTTCGGGAAGCTCCACGATGTCCCCCTTGGGCGTCAGCACGAAAATGTGGTCCGCGAGCGACGGCGCCAAGCCATCGCCTTCCTCCAGCGCCTGCTGCTGCGTGAGCACCCGGTGCAGCTGCGCGCGGCGCATCGCCTGTCCGGAAGTGCCGCCTTCCTTGTAGCTCCAATGCGCGGCAATACCGAATTCCGCCTCACGATGCATGGCGAACGTCCGCACTTGCACCTCCACCAGCACGCCATCGGGGACGCCGGGCAGTTTCGCGACGGTCGTGTGGAGGCTGCGGTAACCGTTGGGCTTCGGGAACGCGATGTAATCCTTGAAACGATTGGCCATGGGCGTCCCCATCCGATGGAGCAGGCCCAGCGTGCGGTAGCACTCTTCCTCGGTCTTCACGAGCACGCGCATCCCGAAGAGGTCGGGGAGCTGTTCCGCCTGGGAGAGGGCCTTCAGGCGGAGCTTGTTGAAAATGCTGTAGGGAAACTTCTCCCGCCCCTGCACTTCCGCGACAATGGACTGTTCCGCCAACGCGCCCTGCAGGAGCACGGACGCATCGGGGAGGAACGACCCCCGCCGCTGGTGCAACCGCGACAGCTGCGATGCGATGGATTCCGCATCCGCGGGATAGACCACGGGGAACGCCAAACTCTCGAGCCGCTGCTTGAGGGAGTGGATACCCAGGCGGGCCGCCACCGGTGCGAAGAGGTTGAGCACGTCGCGGGAAAGGTGTTTCTTGTCGTCGGCGGGGAGCAGGAAGAGGTGTTCCAACGCGTAGCACCGCTCACACAGGATGATGAGGATCACGCGAACGTCGTCCGAAACGGAAACGAGCATCACGCGCAAATCTTCGATGGAATTGCGGCGGCCGCGCATGGTGACGTGCGACAGGAGGTGAATGCCCGCCACGATCCGGCGCACGACGGGCCCGAACTGTTCTTCCAGCTCCGACAAGGTGACCTTCCGCGTTTCCAGTGCATGTTGCAGGAGACACGCGATCACGGTGTCCTCGTCGGGCTCGAACGGGGCGAGCACTTGCGCCACGCCCAGCGCATGCACGATGAGCGGCACTTCGGTCCAGTGCTCCTTCCCCTCGTACAGTTGTTCGGCAAGATGGAACGCCTGCCGCAGCCGGTCCTCCCGGAAAGGAGTGCGGGGGCCGTGCAACTTCTGCAGCAAGGGCGCGACGGTGGTGATCCAAAGAGACATACGCCGGGCGATGAGCCTGAGAAGGATTCTATCCGTTCAGGGCCCATCCGCTCAATGAAGAACGCCCGTTTCTGCCGGAGCCATCAGGCAGCCGTATCAAGCAACAAGGTGACCGGGCCGTCGTTGGTGAGGGATACCGCCATCATGGCGCCGAACCGGCCGCTCTCGACGCGAGGAACGCCGAGCGATCGCATGTGTTGTATAAAAAATGTATACAATTTCTCCGCCTCCGGGGGAGAAGCGGCGGCCGTATAGTCCGGCCGTCGCCCTTTGCGGACGTCTCCCGCAAGCGTGAACTGCGACACGACAAGGACGTCGCCTCCGATATCGAGCAATGAACGATCATTGATTTTTCCTTCGGGAGAATCGAACAGCCGCAAGCCCGCCGCCTTCTCCGCCAGCCTTTTCGCATCCTCCTCCGTGTCCCCGCGCATGGCGCAGAGGAGGAGAAGGTATCCCTTCCCGATCCGCCCCACCGTTTCTCCATCGACGTCGACGGATGCCTCACGAACACGCTGGAGAAGAATGCGCATGGAGACATTCTACACGTCCGACTCCTCGCGAAACTTCCATGCCGGGAACCAGTCATCCTCCTCCATGATCACCGCGCGGGCGGCCGCGTAGCCGCGCTCGGCAGGATGGAGCGTCCGCTGCATTGTCTCTCCCCTTTCCGATACGCGCACGAGGACTTCATCCGGTGTCACACCCGTGAAGGAAACGGTCACGGAACGAGGCCCGGAAAGAGGCGCATCCTTTCCGAACACGGCAAAGAGAGATCGGATGGTACGATCTTCCGTTACTGGCACTTCCTCCCCCCTCCGTGCTTGGGCGATAATCGCATCCCTGATCCTCCTCCGACAATCGTACGCCTCCTCTGCGCTGCGGGGCGTTGCAGGGCCGGGAAGATCGTCTTCATGAGGGGTTTCGAAAGCCATGACAATGACAGAAAAAGAGAAGCATAAGCAAAGTGCGAAACGACGTCAAAAAGCGAAACAAAACGATGAAAATGCCGCATGCACGTTCGCCTTGACATTCGATCGGGAGGGGGTACACTTCTCGCACGTCCGAAGACCGAGGGCACAAGGCCGCAGGCCGAAATAAGCCCCTCCGAGGAATACAGCATCGGTCACTCGGCCCCGGCTTGGTGCTTCGTGCCGTGTTCCTCGCTGGTCTCCCGGACGTACGAAATGTACTCAGGGAGACTTTCGTATGAAACATACCGTTTTCGTCTCCCTCCCAACGTCCTAATCCCCAATCCCTAAACCCTCGCATATGGCTCTCACCCGCGCACAGAAGACTGAGCAACTCACGGAACTGCAGGACAAGCTCGGCAAGGCTGCCTCCGTCATCTTCACGCACTACATCGGCCTCACCGTCGGTGAAGTCAGCACATTGCGCCGGCAGTTGCGCGACGCGGGCGCCGAGATGAAGGTCGCCAAGAAGACCCTCATCCGGATCGCCGCGAAGGAAAAGGGATTGCCGGAGATCCCCGACCAGGTGATGGACGGCCCCGTCGGATGCATCCTCAGCTACACCGACCCGCTCGCGGGAGCCCAAGTGGCCTTCAAGTTCGGCAAGGACCACAAGCAGGTGCAGTTCCTGGGAGGGCTCTTCGAAGGAAAAATCCTCTCCCAATCCGACGCCAAGACCCTCGCCCAGATCCCGGGACGCCAGATCCTGCTCGCGATGTTCGCAGGCATGCTGCAGTCCCCGCTCCGGAGTTTCGCCGGCATCTGCGCCTCCCCCCTCTCCGGCTTCGCCCGCGCCCTCAGTGAGATGGCGAAGAAAAAGGAAGCGTCTCCGGCACCTACCAATCCCTAATCTTCTAATACTCTAATCCCTAACCCCTTCCCCATCCCTATCATGGCCGACGCCGTCACCCTCGCCTCCGAAGAGCAGGCTGTCATCTCCGCTCTCGAAAAACTGAACGTCATCCAGCTGAATAACGTCGTGAAGTACATGGAGCAGACGTACGGCATCTCCGCCGCAGCTCCCGCCGCAGCCGCAGCCGCCCCCGCGGCAGCCGCCGGTGAGGCCGCCGAAGAGAAGGCTTCTTACAACGTCGAACTGACGGATGCCGGCGCCCAGAAGATCGGCGTCATCAAGGTGATCCGCGAGATCACGGGTCTGCCTCTCGGCGAAGCCAAGGCGATCGTGGACAGCGCCCCCAAGATGATCAAGGAAGGCGTGGCCAAGGCCGATGCCGATACGTGGAAGAAGAAACTGGAAGCGGCAGGCGCGAAGGTCGCCTTGAAGTAAAAAATCCCCCGTCTCCTCCGTGCGACTCAAAACCCCGCGAAAAGCGGGGTTTTTGTTATGCAGAAGCCATAAAAACATATATCAGCAAAAAAGTGACCGCGCATTGACAAAAAGGCCGCATTCCCTAGAGTGTGCCCAAGCAAGTCCTTCGACCCCGTCATCGGTCACCCCGAACTGGAAGAAGGAACTCTGCGTCTTTACTTCCTTCTTTCTTTTTATGGCTGATCAGCAGCTACAGTGCCGCGATTGCGGTGGTTCGTTCACATTCACGGACGGCGAACAGGAGTTCTACGCCTCCAAGAACCTGAGCGCCCCCCAGCGTTGCAAGGATTGCCGCTCGAAGCGGAAATCCGAGCGTCTTGCCACCCGCCAGATGCACCAGGCGGTGTGTGCCAAGTGCGGCGCGCAGTGCGAGGTCCCGTTCAAGCCGCGCCCCGTCGAGGAGGGCGGCAAACCGGTCCTCTGCAAGGATTGCTTCTTCGCCGAGCGTCAGGCTCAGGCGTAAGCATTTCACGCCAATCAAAACGCCATCCGGAAACGGGTGGCGTTTTTTGTTGCATGAAGGGGGCTTCACCCCCCTCATGAACACCCCCCGCATCGGTGTCGCTCCAGGCAGGCACAGCCTGCCTTCGCGACGATTTTTTCTGGGCGGCCGTGCGCTGCGGACGGATGTTGTAGAGACGCCCCGCCGGGGCGTCTCTACAATGTCAGGCCATGGACCCCCGTTCAAAACGTTATCTGGAAATCGACGTGTTGCGCACGGCCGCCCTCGCGATGATGGTCGCGTACCACGCGGCCTACGACCTGTCGCAATTCCACGGCATCGCCATCGACGTACTGACCGGCCCTTGGCACATGCTGCAACTTGCCACCGCCAACCTCTTCCTCCTCCTCGTCGGCGCCAGCTTCGCCATTTCCCACCATCGAACCTTGATGGCGGGAATATCCGGAAAAGCGCTCTTCAAGAAATACGCCAAACGCGGCATCTTTCTTTTTCTGTGGGGCATGGCCGTCTCCGCCGTGACCTTCTTGATCTTCGGCGATGCCTACGTCCGTTTCGGCATCCTGCACCTCATCGGCATCGCTTTGCTCCTCCTGCCATTTCTGGCACCGCTCCAGGAGGGAAATGCCCTCCTCGCGCTGTCGGCATTCTGGCTCGGCGGACGGATGAGATCGATAGAGGGGGCGCCGGCGTTCCTGCTCCCCTTGGGCATCACGTCACCGGCATTCACCTCGGTCGATTACTACCCTCTCCTCCCCTGGCTCAGCCCGATCCTGCTCGGTTTCGCACTCGGGAACCTCCTCTACAGCCGGGGAATCCTGCGTCATCACGTTCCGCAGAACCGCCTGACGGAGCTGCTCGCGCTTCCCGGCCGGCATTCTCTGTTCCTCTACCTCATCCATCAGCCGATCCTCATCGCGGTGCTGTGGATAGTGTTCTCATAAGACAACGCCGCGATTCGAATCCGCGTCCACGACTCACGTTATGAATCGCACCCGCGAAAGGGTGCGGCTATAGTCTCGGCATGGATACCACCTTTCTCGTCGGTCTCGTCGGCTCCGTCATCCTCGTCACCGGTGCCGCCTGGCCTGACCGGCACATCACGATCCCCGTACGCTCCGCCAAGAACTGGCTCTTCGCGGTCGGCGCGTTCCTGATGCTCGCCTTCTCCTTCCTCGGCTACCGCGAAGGCGGCTCCGTCTTCTTCGTCATCCTGGAAATATTCATCAACTTCTCCAGCATCTTGATGATGGCAAACACGCCCGACCGGTTCGACGCCCCCCTCCTCCTCGGAGGAGCCGCGATCTTCGTCGCATGGTCTCTCGCCCTGTTCGAAGGGTACCAAACCGCCGTATTCGTCACGGGTCTCGCATGCATCGGCGTGGGATACGCGATGGACGGCGGCACGCTGCGGCGCAACGCTTCGCTCATGCTCGGCAGTTTTCTCGTCGCCGTCTTCAGCTACCTCGCCGCGAATTGGGTCTTCTTCTGGCTCAATGCTTTCTTCGCGCTCTTTTCGCTGCTCCAACTCCGGAACATGCGAACTCCGGCGGCAGCCAAGGCGTGATGCATCGTACGGAATGATCCTTATATCCACAGCCGCGAAGGGCTTCCTCAGGCTTCCACAAACGCCATTGATGCCCTACACTCCCAACCGATGTCTTTCCAAACCCGCCGCCTCCGCGAGGAGAGGCTCCCTCGCGCGTTGCCCGCGCAAAAAACGGCCGCCACAGCCCTGAAAACGGCCTCCCCGCTCCTCACGATGTTCCGCAAGAAACCGAAGGGAACATCGAAAGGGACGCAGAAGCGGATCACGCTCCTCAAGCGCACGGCCATCGTCCTCCTGTCGCTCCTCCTGGCGCTCGCCCTGCTGGCGGGCATGGTGCAAATCCTCGCATCACTGAAAATACTCAATCTCCGCAATGTGCTCGGCGCGACGGCGGCGGAATTGCCGGCCGACGCGAACGGCCACACGAATTTCCTGCTGCTGGGCAAGGGGGACGACGACCATGACGGCACGGACCTGACGGACACCATCATGGTCGCAAGCCTCGACCCCGGGAAGACGAAGAGCGCCGTCCTCCTCTCGATTCCCCGCGACCTGTACGTCACCGGGACGGAGAAGATGGGGAAGGGCCGCGTCAACGAACTCTACCGCGATTACAAACATCAACTGAAACAAGGCGGCATGACGGTCGAACAAGCCTCACAGGAAGCGATGCGGGAGCTGATGCGCGAACTGAGCGGGAAATTGGGTCTGGAGATCCACCACGGCGTAATGGTGAACTTCTCGGGACTGGTGCAGGCGGTAGACGCGCTGGGCGGCATCGATGTGGACGTCCCCTACGACATCGTCGACATCGAGTATCCCGGCCCCGATTATACGTACGAGACATTCTCCATCGAAGCGGGGCCGCGGCACCTGGACGGCGCCACCGCCCTCAAATACGCGCGCAGCCGCCATACGACCAGCGATTTCGGCCGGAGCGCGCGGCAACAGCAGATCATCCAGGCGCTTGCGGACAATGCGCAGAAAGAAGGCCTCGCGCGCAGCCCGGGAAAGCTGCTCTCCCTCTACCGCATCCTCGCGGAGAACGTGGAAACGACCCTGTCGACGAGCGAAATGCTGGGAGCGGCGAAGATGGGGCAGGAACTCGACCGTTCGCAGGTGGTGATGATGCAGGTCAACGACCGCAACGGCCTCTATGGCACCATCCCCGAAGCCGGCGGCCTGCTCTACAACCCACCGCGGGACCAATTCGGCGGCGCGGCGGTGCTCCTGCCCGTCGGCGATTCGTGGGCGCAGCTCCGCCTCTTCGCGCAGCTGCTCCTGCAACACCGGTCAGCGTACCTCTCCCCTTCTTCCGTTGCCATCCTGAACGCCGGAGCAAAGGCCGGCTTGGCCAATCGCTTGGGAGCGGAACTCATCCGTTACGGCTTCTCCGTGGAACGCATCGAGAACGCGGCAGGTGACAAACGGGATACTTCCGCCGTGCTCCCTCTCCATGAGCTCGACCAACCCGTCGCTTCCTTCTTCTCCACGCTCCTGAAGCTCCCGCTGGAACCCGCCCCCGCCCCGACGGAACAACTACCGGAAGACCAAGTGCAGCAAGAACGCGTCACGATCCTGTTGGGCAAAGATTTTACCTACAGCCCCCTCACGGCCCTCCTCCCGGCTACCCCTTGATTTCCTCCGTTCCCGCCCCTGCCGACCATTCCCTGGCCGCCGTGAGCCGTTACGGCCTGCCCCCCGGAAAAAACATGGGGACTTGGCACGCGGGATTTGGTACGTTCATGTCCCCATGACCCCCCGCGAGATCATCGCCGAAGCATGGGCCATCACCGTGCGCGAGCACGTCCTGCGCCGGTGGGGCTTCTTTTCCTCTTTCTTTGAGACGCTTCTCACCGCCAAGCTGGTCTCCTACCAGGTGTACTTCCTTTGGGAATGGATGCACGGAACCCTTGGCGGCTTCTTCGACGTGGAGATCATGATCTACAACACGCTCCCCCATTGGTTCTTCTGGACCTTCGTCCTCACTTTCGTCTTCCTGTTCATCATCGAGCTCTTCATCCCCAGCTTCGCCAAAGGCGCCATCATCGGCCTCACGGCAAAGGCATACCAAAAGGAAGAAATGAAAGGGGGTCTGGTATTGGCCGTCTATAACTTCTTCCCGATGTTCGCCGTCCACGAGCTCTTCGTGCTCGGCAGCATCGCGACAACCATCACCATCTGCTCATTGGTCCTCCGCTACGTCGAAGGGGACGTGAAGTACTACATGATCGGCATCGTGGTGTTCTTCTGGATCCTCAGCAACATCCTGGAATTCCTGGCCAGCTTCGCCCAGCCCGCCATCGTGATCAAGCGGGTGAGCATCTTCGAAGGCATCGGACAGAGCTTCAAGCTCATCCTCAGCTTCCTCGGTCACGTGATGTTCCTGTGGCTACTCCTCTTCGTCATCTCCATCCGCATCGCCTTCAACGCAGCCATCGTGCTCCTCATCCCCGGCATCGCCGTGGGAATCGGCCTCGCGCTCGCCAACGTGCTCTCCCCCGTCGTCACGTACTCCATTGCCATCGGCGTGGGCGTGCTCCTCATCCTCATCGCCAGCTATTTCTTCGCCTACCTTCACGTCTTCCGCGACGCCGTGTGGACCATCACCTACTTCGAACTGAAGAAACACAAGGACCTGCTGGTCATCGGGGAGTGACGGTCAGGCATATTCCGCGAGAAGGTACTTCCCCGTTTCCCGGAACCCCAACTTGCAGTACAGCGCCTGCGCGGCTTCATTGGCTTCCGAAGTGAAGAGGATGACCGACTCTTTCCCCTCTGCAAAGACCCGTGCACAGAGGGCGGAGACACATTGGAAGGCATACCCGCGGCGCCGGTATTCTGGATGTGTCACGACCGCTCCCAATTGTGCATAGTGTCTCGAACGTGCGGTGATGGCGGCCGTGGAGGCGATCTTGCCATCCTGTCGGATAACCATGGTCGAAGCCAGATTCATACGCGTACGTTCCGCTGCCGTAACAGGAGGAACAACGTCCCTGCGATGCAGGATTCGATACAACATCGCAAGAGCATCTCTGTCGTCCTCCTCCGCCATTTCCGCCGGGGACGGAAGAGAAAAGAAAGAGGTGGCAGACAATTCCAACACCAACGATTCCCACGCACCTCGTGTCGGCGGCATGCCCCGTGACCGCAAGTGATCCACCATGGAATCTCCCAGCGGACGGAACATGGGAATCGCATCAATGCGGCAATGTGCGGCGAGCAGGACATCCGTCAATCCCGCGACATCTCCTGTACGCCCCGTTGCCACGACAGACATATGTTTCCCGAACCACGCCACCACGGAGTACAGCCGCTCATCATCGAAACATCCCACGTAACGGTTTTCTTCGAACGCCGCTGGCGATTCAAGGTTTCCGATCAGGAACAAATTCTCTCGCTCCCGCTCGTACGCGAGATCGAGGATCGTCTGTCGGTCGGCTTCTCTTAATTCCCTGATCATGGGACACATCGTACAAGAAACCGAAGGGAAGAGGATGCAAGGCAAACACATGTTCCTTCTTGACTGTGGACGATCGTACACCTATTCTGGTGGACGAACGTCTTCCCTCCCCATGCCCAACGACCTCACCCCCCACCAACGCACCGTCCTCAGCTATATCCGCGAATTCCAGCTGAAGCGCGGCTACTCCCCTTCCCTGGCCGACTTGGCCGTCGCTTTCGGCGTCCGCAGCAAGAACGCCATCGCGAAAGTGGTGAACGTCCTGACAAAAGCGAAACATCTGGAGAAGGACCCGAAAGGACGCATCAAAATCCTGGAGCAGGAAGGAAACGAGGAATTCAAGCCCCTCACCCTCCCCCTCTTCGGGCCCATCGCAGCCGGCTTCGCCGCCCCGGTGGAAGAACAGGCGGAGGACACCATCACCATCGAGGACTATCTCGTTCGGGATAAGACGTCCACGTTCCTCCTGCGGGTGAAAGGCGACAGCATGATCAACGCAGGCATCAATGAAGGAGACATGGTCATTGTGGAACGGGGCAAGGAACCGCGCACGGGCGATATCGTCGTGGGCATTCTGGACGGCGAATTCACGTTGAAACGGCTGAAGAAGGAGAAGGGGAAATTCTATCTCCAGGCCGAGAACCCCGACTATCCGGACCTCTACGCCATGAATGAGTTGCAGGTGGCGGGCGTGGTGAAAGGGCTGATTCGGAAATACTGAAAGAACACCTGTATCCGCCGTTTCCAAACGCATGCATGATTGCTCACGTTGATGCAGACTCTTTTTTCGCGTCCGTCCTCGTCCGGAAAGACCCGTCGCTGCGGGGCAAACCTCTCCTCGCCCTCGGGATGGGAGGCGGTTGCGTGATCGCAGCCAGCTACGAAGCAAAAGCAAAAGGCGTGAAAACGGGCATGACGGTGAAAGACGCCTTGAAACTCGCCCCGGACGCGCTGCGCATCCATTCAGACTTCCAGGAAACGGGACTGGCCTCCGACCAGATCGAATCGGTCATCCGCGACGTCTGCCCGCGTATCGAGCAAATGTCGATAGACGAGTGGTTCCTGGACCTGCGGTCGCTCGTCGGCGGCGTTCCCGCAGACCTTCATGCCTTTGCATCCGCCCTGCGCCAAACAATCTTGGAACGCACGGGCCTCTCGGTCTCCGCAGGCATCGCCCCGACAAAGACATTGGCCAAGATGGCAAGCGAGTACCGGAAACCGGGGGGAATTACCGTCGTAAAAACAGCGTGTCACCCTGAGCTCGTCGAAGGGCGACACGCTGACGCAAACGTGATGGTTCGACGAGCTCACCATGACACGTTTGCAACCACCATACTTCCGTTGACGACTTTTCTTACGGACCGTCCCGCCGCAGCCATCCCGGGCATCGGCACCCGGCGCATCGCGCATTGCGAAGCCGAAGGCTGGAAAACGGCTTGGGACATCGCGAAGACGCATCCCGAGCAACTGAAAACGCTCTTCGGAAAGCCGGGGAGAGAGCTGCATGACGAATTGAACGGCATCCCCGTCTACGCCGTCATCGAAGACCTGGAACCGCCGCAATCGATCTCCCGCGCACGCAGCTTCCAACCGTCGAGGGACACGGCCCTGCTCTGGGCGCACACGTTGCGCCACTTGGAATACACGATACTGAAAATGCGCCGCTGGCGGCTGGCCTGCAAAGGAATATCCGTCTGGATCCGGGACGGCGAGTACAAGTATCGCAGCTCCCACTGCTCCCTCCCCCGGCCCCTGGAAACCGAAGAGACGCTCCAGCCCTTTGTACGACGCTGCTTCGGGGAATTGCTGCGAAAGAACGAAGCGTATACGCAGGCAGGCTTGGCGCTCTGGAAGCTGGTTCCCGGCGGCACGCGCCAGTTTTCGCTCTTTGAGGAGCCGGGAGCGGTGCTCAAAGAAGAAAAATTGCAGGACTCCCTCGACACACTCCACGAGAAATTCGGCCGGAATGCCATCACCCGCGGCTCGGCGCTGCCCGTAAAGACGGGGACGAAGCGGAGCTTCGAGATGCCCGTCTATGAATGATCAGAGCGTCTTCAGTCTCTCCCCCACTTTCGCCAGCTTGTCTTTCAACTGCGCCAGCTTTTCCTTCTCGGCCAGCACCACCTTCTCCGGCGCCCGCGCAACGAAATCCTGATTCGCCAGTTTCGCTTCTCCCGCGGCAATGAATTGTTCCAGCTGCTCCTTCTCCTTCGCCATGGCTGCCCGCTCCTTCTCTACGTCGACCAGTCCTGCAAGAGGCATATGAATTTCCATTCCGTTCAATATGCGAATAGCCGCTTGCCCATGACGAAAACCCGGACCGGCAGGAATACCGACATTCACTTCCAAGGAAGACAGACGTGCAAGACGGAGAACGTGCGCCTCTTGCAGACGAAGGATCTCGGCAACTTCAGGATAGTCGACATCGATAATGATATGCACTTTCACCTGTGCTTCAACATTTTGCGCCACTCTCAATGCACGGATTTCCTTCACGGTTTGGATAACAATCTGCAACTGTGCCTCCACTTCTTCATCCCGCAGTTTCTTCTGCGCCTCCGGCCACGGCTCCTTGATGAGCATCCCCGCCCCGGCAGGTTTCACGGAACCCCACAGCTCTTCCGTTACGAACGGACAGTACGGATGCAGAAGGATCAGGATCGTGCGCAACGTGTGAACCAAGACTGCAATGTTCGCCTCCCCCTTGGTCAATTCCAGGTACCAGTCACAGAAGTAATCCCACACGAACGAGTACAAACGCTCTCCCACATCGCTCAGACGATACTCATCCAACCCCTTCGTGACATCCTCGATCAGTTGCTGCAAAGCCGACAGCAACGCTCGATCTGCGAGTGAACAATTATCAATTATCAATTGTCCATTATCAATTTTCTGCGGATCGGCCCCCGCCTGCTCACATTGGAGAAGAACAAACCGCGACGCATTCCACAGCTTATTGATGAAATTCCTGTACCCTCCGATTTTCTCTTCGTAGAGCCGCGCATCCGCTCCGGGGCTCTGGCCGACGATCATGGAAAGACGCAACGCGTCGGCGCCGTACTTGGGGATGATATCGAGCGGATCGATCATCGTTTCGGGATCGCTCTTGCTCATTTTCTTCCCCTCGCGCGTACGGATGAGGCCGTGGAGATAGACCGTTTCGAACGGGATGTCCCCCGTCGCGTACGTCGTCATCAGGATCATGCGCGCCACCCAGAAAAAAATGATGTCATAGCCCGTCTCCATCACCTGCGTAGGATGGAATTTCCGGAAATCGGGACTGCTCTTCAGGAGATCCGGCAACGAAAGGGATGTGTCGTCGGCAAGCGCGGGATCCACGAGTGTGCTCCATGTCCAGAGACCGGACGAAAACCATGTGTCGAGCGTGTCGGGATCCTGCGTGACCTGCCCCCCGCATACAGGGCATTGCGTGATGGGAGTGACGGAAACGATCATCGCAGCATGCCTGCCGGCTTTAAGCTTTGAGCTTTGAGCTTTGAGCTCACCGCTCATCGCTGACCGCTCATCGCTTCTCACCTCTCCCTGCACCGCATCCCCCTCAGAGCAATAGTAAACAGGCACGCGGTGACCCCACCAAATCTGGCGGGAAACGCACCAGTCCCTCAGGTTATCCACCCAGTTGAAATACACTTTCTCGAACCGTTCCGGAATGATCGCAATGAGCTTCGTGCGCACCGTCTCCTGCATGATCTGCTTCAGGCTTATCTTCCTCCGCTTCCAGGACACCACTGGCTTGTTCACGTCGATGAACCACTGCTCCTTGATCTGCGGCTCCACCACACCCTTCCCGCGGTAACTCACGGCCACGCGGTGGACATAGTTCTCGTCCGTCTTCACCAGCAACCCCTTCTCCTTCAACTTCTCGACGATCTTCGGCCGGGCATCGGCGATGGGCAGACCTTCGAATTCCCCCGCAATCGACAGCAGTTTGCCGTCAAAGCCGATGATCTGCTCCTTCTGCAGGTCATGCCGCTCCGCGATCTCGAAGTCGACGGGGTCGTGCCACGGCGTGATGGTCATGACGCCGGTGCCGAACGCCATGTCGATGGCCTTGTCCTTGATCACGGTTGCCGTCACCGGACCGTTGATCCACTCCGCCACGAACGTATCGCCATGCTTGTACTTGTCATAGCGATCGTCATCCGGGTGCATCACCACGTACTTGTCGCCAAACTTCGTCTCCGGGCGGGATGTGCTGATCTGGAACGGGCCGTACTGGAACGTATAGAAAGGAGCCTTCTCCTCCCTATATTCGATTTCGTCATCCGAAACCGTCGTCTGCATTTTGGGATCCCAATTGACGATGCGATGGCCGCGATAGATGAGCCCGTCCTCATACATCTGCACGAAGACTTCGTTGACGCAGCGGTTGAGGACCGGATCCATGGTGTAGCGCTCGCGCGACCAGTCGCAGGACGCGCCCATTTTGCGGATCTGGCCGCGAATCGTCGCGCGGCTCTTCTCCACGAACTCCGCGATGCGAGCAACGAGCTTTTCGCGGCCCAGCTGCGCACGGGGATCGCGCATGCCTTCCTTCTGCAGGTTCTTGATCACCACGCTCTCCGTGGCGATGGCCGCATGGTCCGTCCCGGGCACCCAGAGGGCCTCCTTCCCCTTCATGCGGTTGAACCGGATGAAGATGTCCTCCAGCGCGAGCATGACGGCATGACCGAGGTGCAGCTGCCCCGTGGCATTCGGCGGCGGCATGCTGACCGTGAACGACTCCTTCGTACTCTTCGCATCAGCCTTGAAAGCGCCGCTTGATTCCCAGAGCGCATAAATCCTGTCCTCACAAGCCTTTGGGTCGTACGCTTTCGGAAGAGCCATAGTGGCCGAAGTGTACTACAGAACTGCAATATTCGAATGAATGAATCGGCTATTGACAATAATAATGGACATAGGCAAAGTGCGCGCAAGTTGTTTACCGGACGTTCGCCGCATCGGGCGGCTGAGTCCGTTTGTCTCTGTTCGTTCCTTCGAGCCGCTGGAGTTCCCCATCATGGAAAAGGGTGATCCACCCATCTGACTGACGCGGCCGCAAGGCCGCACAGCCACCCGTTCGAGTGACAACACAGCGACGTTCGACAACTTCCTATTGTGGCCGCTCCTCTCCGGAGGAGTGGCCCTATTTTTTTACCAAAGCCGCCCGTTGACAATAGAACGTGATATGCTCAAAATACGCGCATCGTTTTTTGGGAGCCAACGTTCCGCATGGTGCGAAACAGCCGGCTTCCGTTGACACCTTTAATAGGAGCCACAACGATGGCTGACCTCTATGCTCGTGCGGGCCCGCACGAGGTACGTAAGGTCATCGAGATGACCGAGAAGACTTCCGGCTAGCATCCGAAGCGAGGGAAGTCGGCAAACGGCGCAAGGTCACGCCTAGGGTATGGAAATTGAGCGGCTGCCCTGCTCTCTCCCGTCACCCGAACGGTACTCCAACGAGAGAGGAGATGTCCCGCAGCCGGACATCTCCTATTTTTAGGCACCGCTTTCCCCCACCCCCCAACCCCCTCCCCCATTGGGGGAGGGGTGTTCTGAGCGAAGCGATGAACGGGGTGAGGGCAATGACAAAGTCGTCGCGAAGGCGGGCTACTGTTAAACACGCAAACTGGAAACCGAACTGGGGTTCTTCAATAATCATCGCGAAGCGCTGCTTCCGTGCCACGCGCTTCCATCAAAGAATATGATAGAAACACATGAGAAGCCGATCCAAAGCTCTTCAAAAAGTCGTCGCGAAGGCGGGCTGCGCCGAATCGCAGTCCTTGATAGTTTAATCAAGAATTCGCTTCGATACTCTCTCAAAAATGCATCGCGAAGCGCGGCTCTGCCGCGCTGGAGCGATACCAAACAGGGAAGGGTGGGCTCGTGGGAGGGACACCGCTAGGTGGCCCTTCCACGAAAAAAAACGACCGCCAGCTTACGGCGGTCATTTCGAGAGAGAGAAAGAGCAATACTCTCTGCGCCTTGCGGCGCGTAAAGCGGGAAAGTTATACAGAAGTGACTTCTTCAATGCAAGAGATTCCTGCACATCGTAGGGGAAAAAGGACGGAAAATGCTCAACGTCAGCATTGCATCACATGGTAGAATGCATCTTCCATGCAACGCTTGGCTCCATCCTCATCGGCTTCAGCGGAACGCAGGCTCCTGCGCTATAAATCCAATTTCGGCCGACTGGCCGGAGGAACATACGAGGATTACCTGCACTTACCGAAAGACAAACGGAACGTGCTGGATGGAACGCTCCACGCCGTCGGTGCGGTGGGCAATGTCGCCACCAATACCTTCGAAGCGGTTACCGGTGACCTGGCTCGATGGATCGAAGGAAGGAAAGACCCCGTGCCCGCCCTCCGAGGCCACATCGCCCGCACACGCGAAGACGCGCGGGAGCTGCTCGGCGCTTTCAAGCATCCCCTCTCCGCCGTTGTCACCGTCCTCAAACTGCCGGGCGACCTCGGCATGGACGCCTACGACGCGTTCATAGGCAACGACCATCGCCGGAGCGCGACCGCCGACAACGCCTCGTATCAAACCGCCGCATAATCATCGAAGCACCCGCCGCAGCCGTCTCCGACCTGTTCGCGTCCGAAATCGCCGGATACTCCGTGCTGCAACTGACCGTCGGCGCCTTCGTCGTGGCAGGCGTGATCGGGGGGCTGCGCTGGGCCTATGGCAAAGCGCAGGGAAAGCACTGACCTTCCTGTCTTTCTTGCACATATTGCCCTTCTTGCCTTCTCTTCAAGCAAAGAATAACGATAGAATGACCTGGTCAACCTATGCCCACCTTCGATTTCCAGTGCAAAAAATGCTCGGCAGTCTTCGAGTTCTCGCGCCCCTTCGGGATCGAAACCCGTCCGTCATGCCCCCATTGCAAAAGTGTGCGTACCGAAAAGCTCCTCTCCCCACCCGCGATCCAGTTCAAAGGAAACGGTTTCTACAAGACGGATTCCGTGAAGAAGCCCGCGGCGAAGACGGAGCAGAAGACGGAAGCGACTGTGAAAGAATCGACGGTGAAGCCTGAAACGAAGACGGAACCGAAGCCTGCAGAAAACGGCAAATAGATCACAAACATCCAGCAGTTAATGGCAGAGCACTCACGCCCCTTTCTTTCTCAAGGCGAGAAAGAAAGGGGAAAGAAAGCGCTCGCGCGCCAATGCTCCTCCTCCCGGTCCTGCGCCTTCTCGCCAACGCCTCCAAGGTTTCGGCGTTGTCTCGTCGGCAACACCGTGCACCTGCTTCGCACGGTGCACGGCAGGACCTTCCCCTTCACCTCCCGGTACGTCACTCGCGAGTGACGTACCCCGTGGCGCGCGTCCCCGCCAGTTGTTTGCTGTTCTGTTAAACAGAAACAAGAACAATCAACATGGCGGGGTCCACGCGCCCGAAGTGGAGGTGAGAAGAAGAAACGGACAGAGGGATCGGGCTATCACCTTTTTCTGCCTCTATCAGGGCATCAGATCAATGGTTGAAAAGAAGATCCGCGGGCTTCCGTCGGCGCGTGGAGCGTTTCTTTGCTTCTTTCTTTCCGCCCTGGAAAGAAAGAAGGAACGAATGGCATTCTACAAAACCGCACCCGGGAACGGGTGCGGCTACGTCTCAATTGAAACAAACAATGCTCAGCGGCGCGGCGGCCCGCGGAATCCTCCGCTCCTGCCTCCTCCTCCGAACGAACGCGGCGGCGGGGGAACGAAACCTTCCGGCGGAGCCGTCATCTGCTTGAGGGAGAGGCGCGTCTTGCCTTCGATGGCATCGTACTCGATCACCTTCGCTTCGAGCTCCTGACCCATCTTGAGCACGTCCTCCACCTGGTCCGTGCGCTTCCACTGGAGCTCGGAGATGTGGATCATGCCGTCCTTGCCCGGGAGGAATTCCATGATGGCGCCGACGCCCGCGATGATGCGGATGATCTTGCCCTTGTAGACCTTGCCCACCTCCGGCTTCTCCACGAGACCCGCGATCCACTCCTTGGCCTTCTGCATCGCGTCACCGTTGACCGAGGTGATGAAGATGAGGCCGGAATCCTCGATATCGATCTCCACGCCCAGCTCTCCGGTGATCTTCTGGATCGTTTCGCCGCCCTTCCCGATGATGATGCGGATATCTTCCGGATCGATCTGGACCGTCTCGATGCGAGGCGCGTACGGCGACAACTCATTCCGCGGCTTCGCGATGGACTTGAGCATCACGGCCAACACCTCCGCGCGGCCCGTGCGGGCGCGCTCCAGGGCCTCCGCGAACACGCTGTCCGGCAAACCCTTGATCTTGATGTCCATCTGGATGGCGGTGACGCCCTTCTCCGTGCCGCCGACCTTGAAGTCCATGTCTCCGCCGAAGTCCTCCTCGTCCTGCAAGTCCGTCAGGATGACGTACTGGCCCTTCTCCTCATCGGAGATGAGCCCCAGCGCGATGGCCGAGACGGGGGTGCTGATGGGCACGCCCGCCGCCATGAGGGCCAGCGTGGAGCCGCACGTGGCGGCCATGGATGACGAACCGTTGGACGACAGGATCTCCGTGACGGTACGAATGGTGTAGGGGAAATCTTCCTCCTTGGGCAGCACCGGCATGAGCGCGCGCTGCGCCAAGTTGCCGTGCCCGATCTCGCGGTTGCCCACGAAGAGACGGTTGCTCGTCTCGCCGACGGAAAACGGCGGGAAGTTGTAGTGGTGCATGTAGCGCAGCTTCCGCTCCCCTTCCATGCCTTCCATGATCTGCTTGTCGCCGGGGGCGCCGAGCGTGCAGGTGGTGAGACCTTGCGTCTCGCCGCGCTCGAAGAGTGCGGAGCCGTGGACGCGGTTGGGGAGGATGTCGATGAGGGCTGCAAGCGGGCGGATTTGCTCCACTTTCCTGCCGCTCATGCGCGTTCCCTCCTCCAGGACGAGCCTGCGCATCTCCATTTTGACGATCTTGTCGACGAACTTCGCCCCGTTGGACAGGAGCTCCTGCTGCTCTTTCGTGGGCAGGTCGCCGATGCCGTACTTCTCTTTGAGCTTCGCCTCCGACTCCTTCATGAGGCCGTTGAACACCGCGCGGCGCTCGTTCTTGGCCATCGGGGTCTTGATCGCCTTCGTGACGGTCGGGAGGGCCCAGTCCTTCAAGAATTCATACGCTTCCTTGTCCATGAAGGCGGGTGCGATCTCGAACTTCTTCTTCCCGATCTCCTTCTGGACGTCCGCGAAGAAGCGCGCGATCTTCTGCGCCCACTTCTTGCCGAATTCGATGGCGCGCAGGACCTCGGCCTCCGGCACCTGGTTGGCGCCTGCCTCGATCATCACCACGCGCTCCAGTGATGCCGTCAGGAACATGTCCAGGTCGCATTTTTCGATCGCTTCGCGGGAAGGGTTCAGCACCAGTTCTCCCCCGATCAATCCCACGCGCACGGTCCCGAGAGGACCGTCCGACGGGCAGTCGGAGAGGGCGACGGAAAGGTTGGCCGCATTGGCGGACGGAACGGCGTGCTCATGCTCGAAGTCGTACGAGAGCACCGTGCAGAACACCTGGATGTCGCGGTGCATGTGCTTGGGGAACATCGGACGGAGCCCGCGGTCGATGACGCGCGCCAGCAGGACGTAATCGTCGGACGGACGGCCTTCGCGCTTGCGGAACCGGCTGCCGGCGATGTGGCCTCCGGCATAGTACTTTTCCTGGTACACCACTTGGAGCGGCAGGAAATCCACCCCGGCGCGCTCGTTGGCGCTCACGGTGCAGTTTCCCATGCAGACGGTGTCGCCGAGTTGGCAGAGCACCGAGGCGTTCGCCTGATTGGCGATGGCGCCGGTTTTGACGACGAGCTTCTGGTCCCCAAGCTCAAGGGTAAACTCGCGCTGCGGCGAGAGGGTCTGGACGGACATAGAATAGGGAGAAAGGAACGCAACCGCGCACCTGCAACGGTGCACGAGCGCTCTTCCTCACAACGAGATCACCCGCTTCCTATTGGATTCACCTCCGAACTTTCGCGTAGAGCTTGCCCTGAGGAGCTTATCCTGAGTGAAGCAAAAGGGCGAAGCGACGAAGGGTCGGACGTAAACCCAATCCGGCACAGAGGTGCCGGCGAGCGGGGGGAGGACGAAGGAGGGAAAGAACGCAGGGAAAGTGTACACCCCGGCGCACGCCAGTTGAAGGGATTTCCATGACATACGAATGGCATGAGAAAGCCATTCTCACCAATCCTTCGTCATTCGAAGGACGATCCGCTCTTCCGGAAAAGATGCTCCATGGTGACGACGACCGCCCGGGACGCCGCTGCAATCTCCACTTTGCTTCCGTTCACCGCAGACGCCTCCCGCAGCAAGCGCTCCGCAAGCTCTTCTCTCTCCCCCCGGCCGATGACCGCACGGAGCCGTTCGCCATACTGATAGCCGAACACCTCCGGAGAGCGCAGGAACTGCGCCGCTGTCTCGGGCAAATCGGTCTGGAAATCGCCTGCGGGAGTGGCGATGCGGATGCGCGGCATATTCTTTTGTACCGTTACAACAATACACTGCAGGAAATGAAAAATCAACAGAAATGCTGAACATTCAATTGAGCAATCAAAACTCCCCTCATTCTCCATTCTCCATTCTCCATTCTGCATTCTCAATTCTCCATTTCCCCGAAGGAATGATCACTTCCCCCCGCGCTTCCCGAGGAACAGTCCGAATCCCCCCGAACCGTACTGCAATTGCCTGGATCCCCGCGTGATCTTGCTGATACTGAGGTTCAATTTCTCCGCGATCTCCCGCTGCGGCGTCCCTTTGACCAACTCCCGGACCAGTTGCCATCGCTCGGCCACAGACTCCAGCTCCTGCGGCGTCAGAATGTCGCGCAGAAGCATCTCCGCCTCCTTCGCGTTCGACACGGACGCGAAGAGCTCGAAGACATCGCGGAGGTGTTTGGGAGGAACGGCCATAGGGAAGGGATTAGGGATTGGAGATTAGTATATTAGGAATCAAAGGGTGGAGCCCACAAGAAAAGTATAGCCTCTCGTCAAAGACCCTAATACACCAATATACCAATCCCCAATCCCTTCTGCGGACGGGAACGGCCGCGCTCACTTCTTCAAACCATGCTTCTCCAAGACCTCCTGGTACTCCTCGGGCTTGTTCATCTTCAAGTACATGAGGAGTTTGCGGCGCTGCGCCACCTTGCCCAAGAGCCCTTTGCGCGCGGAGTGGTCCTTCTTGTGCTCCTGCAGGTGCTTCGTCAGCAGGGCGATCTCTTTGGTAAGGATTGCGATCTGCACTTGAGGGGAGCCGGTATCCTTGGCGTGGAGGCGGTTCTTGGTGATCAGGGTCTTCTTCGCGGTGCGCTTGAGAGACATGGGCGGGTACAGGGGAAACAGCTGCCGCGCCGCCGTTGAGACATAGCTCGAACGGAAGCGAGGACGGATGGGAATTGTACGGATGCCTTGACAAAAAGCAAGGGGAAATCGTTTTTTGAGCCCTCCCGGCCGAAACACGTTATTTCTCCATCGTTCCGTTCTCCTGCAAAGTGAACATTCGTTCACCGTGGAGTAGGATTGCGAACCTATGGAAATCGCCACTCTGATCATCGGCCTTCTCATCGGCGTCATCGCGGGCGGAACCGCCGCCGCCTACCATTTCCGCAAGACCGCCAAGGACGCCGAAGCGACCGCGGAAGCCATTTCCGCCAAGGTTATCACGCAACAGGCGGAACAAATACTCCGCCTGGCGGAGACCAAACTGTCCGGAAAGAAGGAGCTCATCGACGGCTCGCTCAAGGCCGTGAAAGATGACCTGGAACGCGTGGAGCGCCTGATGCGCGAGATCGGAAGCGGCAATACGAAGATCGACACGCGCCTCCAGAGCGCGGCGGAGGTGATCAAGGAACTGTCGGACACCGCGGGCAGCCTGAAGAACGCCCTCTCGAGCAACAGCAACCGCGGGCAGTGGGGCGAGCGCATGGCGGAGGACGTCCTGCGCCTTTCGGGCCTCATCGAAGGCATCAATTACATCAAGCAGAAGAAGATCGAAGCGGGCGCCTCCAAGCCGGATTTCACCTTCCTCTTGCCGCAGCAGCTCAAGCTCAACATGGACGTGAAGTTCCCCTTCAATAACTACCAACTCTACGTGGAAGCCAAGACGGAGAAGGAGCGCGAGGACTGCAAGAAAGCGTTCCTGAAGGACGTGAAGAACCGCATCAAAGAGGTGCAGACGCGGGACTACATCAATCCGCAGGACAACACCGTGGACTACGTTCTCCTCTTCATCCCCAACGAACAGATCTACGCGTTCATCAACGAGATCGACCGCACCATCATCGACGAAGCGATGAAGGCAAAGACCATCCTCTGCTCCCCTCTCAGCCTCTACGCCGTGCTGGCCGTCATCCGGCAATCCATCGACAATTTCTCCATCGCGAGCAAGTCGCAGGAAATGCTCACGCTCTTCGGCGGTTTCAAGCAGCAGTGGGAGAAATTCAAGGACCAGATGGAGACGGTGCAGACCCGCTTCGAACTGGTGCACAAGGGATACGAAGAACTCACCGGCACGCGCGAGCGCCAGCTCGACCGACAGCTCCAGAAGCTGGAAGAGCTGCGCCTGGACACCGCCGTCACGCCCGCGCTCATCGAAGAGACTTTTGATCGTGTGGCTGCGAAGAAAACGATGAAGGCCGTCGCCTGAATTGGCAGAACGGTCTCCTCGATTATCCTGCCCGCGTCATGCATCGCACGATCGTCAACATCGCCTGCCCTGAGCTCGTCGAAGGGGTCGTCCTCCTTGCCCCCTAGGGCGCGGGATTGCTGCTGACTCCTAGCATCCCCGCGCGAAGCGGGGTTTTTGTTTCTCTCACCTTTCTCTCATGGCCATCGCCGAACTGGACCCGCCAAGCACCTCAATCATTTCCGACGAGCAGAACCCGCCTCTCCATGAGGGAAGCACGCCCCCTTCGCCGGGTCCGCGTGAGAGCAAACCGTCTCCGAAGAGTGAAGAACGTTGGTACGCGCTTCCCAACGGTTCGGAAACAAACCGATTTTTCCGGCACCGATTCTTCCGCATCATTCATGGCGACAACACCGCCGACTACGCCATGATGAGCAACGCTCCCGAAAAGAACCACAACACTTCCGGTACGCAGTTGCTGCTCGCGACGGGCATCAACAAGCGTCACGAACGATCCTGGACTTCTTTGACTTCAGAAAAAGGCATTGATCGCGCGCAGGGACGCCTGCTGGCGCGCTACCTCGCCATCATGCGGGAAAGATGAGACAGCGAAAGAGCCAGCCGCTAGAATGGACGCCCATGTCACGAAGCAATGCGAAGAAAACCGGCGCGGACCCCATCCTCGACGCACTCAACGAACCGCAGCGCGAAGCCGTCATCAACATGAAAGGCCCTTCGCTGATCCTCGCGGGCGCGGGCAGCGGAAAGACGAAGGCGCTGACGCACCGCATCGCCTACATGATCAGCCGGGACGTGGAGCCGTGGCAGATCCTTGCCGTGACATTCACGAACAAAGCGGCGGCGGAAATGAAGGAGCGCATCAAGAACCTGCTGGAAATCACACAGGGGACGGAGAACGTGCCGTTCGGCGAGCGTGCGGGACGCATGCCCGTCATGGGCACGTTCCACTCCATCTGCGCGCGCATCCTCCGTCGTGACATCGATAAGCTCGGCCGCGACCGCAACTTCATCATCTACGACACCGACGACCAGGAGAAACTGATGAAGGAAGTGCTGCGCGAGATGCACATCGACGAGAAGGAACTGAAACCGCGCGCGGTGCTGGGTTATATCGGGCGCTTCAAGTCCGAAGCCATTTCGCCCAAAGCGGCGCAGCCGCAGGCGACGACGGCGCGCATGCACCACGTCATCACCGCCTACGTTCGCTACCAAAACGCCCTGAAAGCGGCCAACGCCCTCGACTTCGACGACATCATCCTGGAAACAGTCCGTCTCTTCCAGGAAGTGCCCGCAGTCCTGGACCGCTACCAGGAGACCTGGCGCTTCCTGCACGTGGACGAGTACCAAGACACCAACCACGCGCAGTACCTCTTCATCTCGCTGCTCGCGCAGAAGTACCGCAACCTGTGCGTCATCGGCGACCCGGACCAGTCCATCTACGCCTTCCGCGGCGCGGACATCCGCAACATCATGGAATTCGAGCATGAGTATCCGGACGCCGTGCGCATCAAGCTGGAGCAGAACTACCGCTCCACGCAGGTCGTCCTCACGGCGGCCAACGGCGTGATCAAAGCCAACCCGAACCGCCCGGAGAAGGAGATGTGGAGCAGCCGCAAAGAAGGCCCGAACGTCATTATCCAGGAAGTGCGCGACGAGCGCGGCGAGGCTTCGGAAGCCGTGAAAGCGGCGGAACAGCTGAAATCGGAAGGCATCCCGTTCAACGAGCAGGTGATCCTGTACCGCACGAACGCGCAATCACGCCTCTTTGAAGAAGCCTGCATGCGCCGGGGCGTCCCCTACCGCATCGTCGGCGGGGTGAAGTTCTACGCGCGCAAGGAGGTGAAGGACGTGATGGCGTACCTGCACGTGTTCCTGAACCCCCTCGACACCGTCGCGCTGCTGCGCATCATCAACGTCCCTTCTCGCAAGATCGGGCAGACGAGCATCGGGCACCTGCAGGCATACGCATCGGCGCAGCGGACGTCACTGTGGAACACATTGAAAGCGACGGATGACATCCCGGAACTGAACGGCGGCGTGAAGGAGCGCATGAAGAACTTCTGCGCGCTCATCGAACGTTTCGCGGACATGACCCGGACGCACACCGTGTCGCTCCTGATGCAGCGCCTCCTCGAAGACGTCGGCATGGAACGCTGGCTCAAGGACGATTCGGAGGAGGGTGAAGACCGGTGGCAGAACGTGCAGGAACTCCTCTCCGTGACGCACAAGTACGACCACCTGGACCCGCTGACTTCCCTCACGAGCTTCCTCGAAGAAGTGGCCCTCGTCTCCGAGGTGGACAAGCTGACGGACGTGAAGGACGACGCCCTCACGCTCATGACGCTGCACCTCTGCAAAGGCCTGGAGTTCGAACACGTGATGGTGACCGGCTGCGAGGAAGGCATCTTTCCCCACGCCTCCAGCGCCTTCGAGAAGGAGCAGCTGGAAGAGGAACGCCGCCTGATGTACGTGGGCATGACGCGTGCGAAAACGCACCTGCGACTCCTCCTGGCCCGCAGCCGCATGCTCTACGGCGAGACGCACACGAACGCCCCCAGCCGCTTCCTGGACGACCTGCCGCCGCAGGTGATCGAGCGACGCAGCGACGAACTCCTCTCGGCTTTCGCCTGGGCCACCGAGAGCGGCCGGATGAAGGCCGCGACGATGACGTCGAAGGGGAAATGGAAGGTGGAACCGTACCGGCAGCAGGAGGTGGCGATCGAATTCAACCAGGACACCGTGGGCGAAGATGTGAACCAGGACGCCTTCGGGGAGGGAACGCGTGTCTGCCACCCGGCCTTCGGCGAGGGGAAGATCGTCCGCAAGAGCGGCGACGTGGTGACGATCCTGTTCGATTCCGGGAAGCGCAAGGACTTCGCCCTCAGCATCGCGCCATTGACCATCGTGGGATGAACGATCAAAAGGTCATATCCCTGTCCTGCATACCCAGATCCACTTGGCTGGTGCGAAGGAGAACACTGAGACGCTCGACAGTCGTTTGCCGTTCCCGTTCCGGCAAAGCACGAATGATGCTCTCTGCAACGATCACATCCGTACGATAACAACCCGCCAACGCAGGCCCCAACACTTTCACCCCCTCCGTCACATCGCGAGTGATACGACGCAACGCATCACCGAGCGAGAGGCGTGAAAGCGCGGACGGGCTGACCGGATTACCTTCTGAAGAATCGACGGGATGGGACATGTCAGGGGAGGAAAAATCAGGAGAGAATTTGCTGCTGCCGGACTCGCACAACGTCGGCCATGGCGGCGCGCACGTCGTCTTTGTCGCCTTCGAGTAGCCGGTACGCATCCAAGGCAAACGCAAGGTCGCCGGTCCTTGGCAACCGCATGGCCGCATTGAGATCGGGAGGCATGACGCCCTCGGAACGTTCGACGATCTGCAGAAGGGCCCCGTGAAATGCATCATTGGTCATCGCCGTGGCCGGAGCGGCAGCCGCAGATGCGGCAGAATCGAGCACGACGCTTTCGGGAATGGCCGAAGCTTGTTCAGCAGGAACGGAGGACATGGGAAAGATGAGAAAAAAATCAAAAGAACATCAGGATCTGTCGCCCGGTTTCGGGCCGCGGAAGAACACTTGCCGCAGCTGGAAACGGAGATCGTGCATGGCATGGATCGCCTGCACGCGGTCGGACGGCTCCAGGTCGCGAAGGCCGTCCAGGACGGCGGGAGCATCCGCGGAACCGTTGAGACCGAGCAAGCGATGCAGTTGTGCCGTCATCGGCTGGCCTGCCTCACGGAGCGTCAACGCGAGCGCCTCGGCTTCGCGGGCAAGGAACGTTTCATCATCGACGGAATGGCCGCCAACCGTCCGTTCTCCGGAGGATGCGGAAGCGTTTTCGACGAGAGAGAATGATGCGGTGGACATGGGAATGGGGGGGAAAGAAATCAGGAAGGGACGATATCGCGGGGCGCGAGCGTCGGGTTGGCCGCGGCGGGGAACAGGTTGCGGACGTTCAGGAGCGCGGACGTGGACAGCGTTTCCAATTGCGCGCGGCAGGAATCGGCGTCCGTGACGGGCAAGGGAACACCCGGCATGTGGAGCACCGCGCCCCGTTCGCGCAGGGAGATGGTGACGTACGCCAGCGTCTGATCGATGAGAGCGTTGCGCGCTTCCATGACGGAAGCGATGTCGGAAGGACCAGGTGTTTCCATGATAAAAATGGGGTAAGAATTAAGGACGTTGAAAGGCGGCATTGGCGCGGATGACGGCAATGAGGACACCGCGGCGATCCTCGACAGCGAGTGACAACAGGGCATGTTCCATCGCGGGCGCCGTCCAGTGCCGGGCATCGAGCCCGAGAGGAAGCGCGATCGTGTCGGAGAGAGGACATTCTTCCATCACGCATCCGTGGAGAAGCGCGCGCACCGCATCGGAAATGAAAGAAACATTCTCGACGAACTGTCTCATGAAGTACTCCTCCGCCTCCTGTTCTTCGAGAACGGGAAGGCGTCCCGGTCGGGAAAGCGGGACATCCGGAACGACGGAGCCGACGGGCGGTTCTTCGATGGCGGAAATCATGGGAGAAGAGGGGAAATGCATACAAAAACGCCTTCCGGTCGGGGGAAGGCTCCTGTGCGATCAGATGTCGGTCTACTTCTGATACGACGGCTCCTTCCCCGCGCTAAACGCGAAGTAATAGAAGCCGAAGGAGGAGGATGGGCGCAAAGCCATGAGAGACCGCATTGTACTCAATCGGAACCGTTCGTCAACCGAAACGGCCAGCTCTTCGGATCCTGCACGCCCATATGCTTTCCCAGCCGTTCCCGGACAGCCGCGCAAATGGCCCGCACAACCGTGGGCCGCATGCGGCGCGTGCCGTTCACGAAGAGAATGCGTTCCACCTCCTGTAACGTATCCACTTGCCGGTCTTGCAATCTTAAACCAGGCAAAAGATGGGACACGGCATCCTGCAAATCAGGAAGATAATACGTGGGAACATCGGGAGCATCGGATTCCATGATGGGAAAAAGGGAAACAAACAAAAACGCCTCCGCTTCTGGGGGAGGTGCCATACGTGAGGAGTGTCAGATCACGCGTAGGACGCCGCCCCCTTCGTAAAGAAGGAAGCAAAGGCGCCGGCAAACGCGCGGGACAGGGACATGTGCGCGAAGTGTATACCTGACGTTGTCGGGGTCAAGAAATGGCCTCAACACTCTCCATGCCGGATGCCCTCCGGCTCTGATAATTGGCCAAGTGGGCATCGAGAACCGATCCGCCGTTCACCTGTCGCAGCGCCTCGTTCACCGCCTCTTCCACCCTGCCGCGCACGCGTTTGTGGAAACCCTCGATCCATATCGTCCTGAACCGGTCAGGATCGTCCACTGCTTCCACCAGCAACGTGATATCCGCGCCCCGGACTGCCGGAGAACGGCCGGCCGCCAGCAATCGCCGCAATTTCCCGCGCATCTGATCGCCCCTCGCTGACAATTGCTCCAACGCCTGTTTGCCAGATACGTCCGTCGACAGGATTGCCCTTGCATCGTCTCCAGCGCTTTCGCCTTCCGGAAAGCGTGCTTGATCAAGTGTATTCATAAAATGGTTGTGAACAGGTGACATGGTATATGGCTTATTGACGCTTAAAACAATAACAAGGGGAATATATAGAATCTGCCACCAACGACTGACGTTTTCTCTCTTTGAGAAGCCATAAACCTAGAGTGTTTGGCGAATATTTACTTTCTGCCACCAAACACCATGGCTTCTACTCCCGTTTGC
>JAQVMB010000029.1 GCA_028703835.1 Candidatus Peribacteraceae bacterium
AGGATACCTTCCATTTGTACCTCAAAGAGTGCGAATGGAGATTCAACAACGGCTCACCCAGAAATCTTCTCTTGTCTCTGCGGAAAATCCTCAATGACTGAAAAAAGTCCTAGGCCAGCCCCAAGAACTTTTACGAGAAGGCCTTCGGCTGGAAGGTGAAGCAGATGATGAGCGAGAAGGAAGGCGGCATGATGGATTACTGGGGCCTTGAGACGGGGCCGGACGGCACGCCCGGCATCAACGGCGGGCTGTACAAGCGTCCGGCCGACCGCAAACTCAATACGTTTGACTGCACCGTCACGGTCGAAGACCTCGACAAGGCCGTCGAAGCGGTGAAGGCGAACGGCGGCACCATCCGGCAGGAGAAAGACATGATCCCCGGCGTCGGCTGGTTCGCGGGAGCAACGGATACCGAGGGCAACGTCTTCGGCTTGATGCAGCCGACGGAGATGCCTGCGCGGTGAGCGGCGTCGAAGGGCGACACCGCGTTCCATGTTTCGACCCTTCTGCACGCTCAGGGCAGGCTCCGCTCCGCATGACACGCTTCACTTCTTCCCCGGCGCGATCCCCGCCTTTTTCCTTCCGCACCTTCTTGTATTGCCTCCGCGCTTCCTTTACAGTCTTTCGTCCATGGATACACGGGAAGAAGATCTGCCGGCACGGGAGCCCGATCGCCCCTCCGTTCCCGGAGAGAAGCGGGAGGACGTCCCTTCCGCGGAGGATTCCGTGGGGGAAGTGCGCCGGGAGACGGGTGAGCGGAGCAGGGACGCGGTCGATGGCCAAAGGCCGGCCGCCTTGCGCCCCCTGGTGTTGGACTGTTGTGCGCGCGGGGATTTTCCCGGCGCCGTCGCCCTCACGCAGCGGCTCTCGGAGCAGCAGCGCCACGGTTTCCACCTCTGGATGGTGCGCCTGATGCGCAACGGCGGGCGGCTGGGCGATGCGTTGGCGTACCTGAAGGCGATCCCCCGGAACGACGTCACCGTCGCCCAGGTCGGCATCGTCGCCGCGGCGGCGGCGGAAGCCGGCGATGATGCGCTCTACCGGGAGACACAGGCGTTCGGCCTCTCCGTGTTCCGCAGGATGGATGACGAACGTGGCCGGCTGCTCACGTCCTTGTTGCGGCACCCGGACCGCGAACGGTCTTGGGAACTCCTGTCGCAGTGCTCTCCCAACGCGCTCACCAAGGGATGGAACCACTTCGGCATCCTCCATTGCTGGAGGGAGGGCGACATCGACGGCGCGGCGCGGATCATCCGGTCGTGGCACGCCGCGAACAAAATCCTCATCGCCGCGCGCATCATCGAAGGGCTCGCCGGGGACGGCCGGTGGGAAGACGAAGCGGAGCGGTTCTTGAGGCTCATGCCCTTCACCGACAAAGACCGCAAGGACATCCGAGCCACCCTCGCCCGGTTTGCCGATGCGAAACGACGTTCTCCGGCGGACGGGAACGGGCAGGCGGGGAACGGGCAAGCGGGGAATGGACAAGCGATGCCATCCTGACGTGCTTCACTTCTTCCCCGATGCGATCCTGATCGTCTCGCCGTCGACGGTGAACATCCCGCCGCCGCGGTGATGGATCGTGCGCGGATTCTTCTGCGCAGGATCGATCCAGGCCTTCACCACCTCCAACACGAAGAAGTTGTATTTCTTCACCAGCGTCGTATCCACGATCTTGCACTCCAAGTTGGCGAAGCACTCGCCGATGAGCGGCGCGGAGACTTTGGAAGCGGGGAGGGGAGTGAGGCCGAACTTCTTGAACTTGTCCGTCTTCTCACCCGACACGTTGCCCACCCGCACCACCGTCTCCGCGATCGAAACGGTGGGAATGGCGATGACGCACTCCTTCGTCGCCTTCAATGCCTTGAATGAAAAGTTATTCTCGCTGACCACGCAGCCGATGAGAGGCGGATCAAACTCCAGCGGCGTGTGCCACGCCATCGTCATGACGTTCTGCTTGCCGCCACGAGCCGTGGAGACCATCACGACGGGGCCCGGCTCGAGGAGCTTGTAGACGCGGGAGAGGGGGAGGGACCGGGGTTTCATGGCGTCATTGTATCCTTTTTCAAAGCTCCGCCATCCCGCATTGTTCTGCTGCTACAATAGCCGCATGGCAAAAGAAGAAGTGAATCTTGCCTTCATCGACGGCCAGAACCTCCACCTGGGAACGACGCAGAAAGGATGGAAGATCAACTACCGTCGGCTCCGCATATATCTGCGGGACAAGTATCGCGTGGCGGAGGCGTCGTACTTCCTGGGGTTCACCGACGACGCGCAGCAAGACCTCTACGGCAATCTCCAGCGGGCGGGATTCATCGTGTGTTTCCGGGAGCATCACGCCGCGCTCAGGGCGGCCAAGAAGGGGAACGCGGATACGGACATCGTGTTCGAGGCGATGAAAGCGCTCATCGAGCGGGACGACTTCGGGAAGATCGTCCTCGTCTCCGGTGACGGCGACTACAAGAAGCTCGTCGACTATCTCATCCGCAAAGGGCGGCTTGAGAAGATCCTGTTTCCGAACCGGCAGTTTGCCTCCTCGCTCTACCGGCGTCTCGCCCCGCAGTACTTCGATTATCTGGAAGCTCCCGCGATCAAGGCGAAGATCGCTCATACATAAAAGAAAGGTCTCCTTAGGCACGAGGCCGTTCGGATTCCTTTCGTCTTGATACGTCTTCATTCTAGTAATTTTGACAACTGTTGACAAGTCAAAATATCAGCCATTTCTTCACTGGAAGCTTGAAGACGTGCGCTCCTTTATGAGGAATACCTCCGGAACATCCACCCGCACACGGGGATGGAGACGAGCGTCACGATGATCCACCAGACGAGCGCGATCCATCCGTGGTTGCCCATCGGCGTCCCCACCGTGAGCGCGCGGAGCGCTTCGATGGTGTGCGTCACGGGCTGGTTCTCCGCGAAGACGCGCAGGACGAAGGGCATGCCGCTCGTCGGCACGAACGCGCTGCTCGCGAACGTGAGCGGGAAGATCAGCATGAAGCTGATCCACATCACCGCTTCCACCGTGCGGGCGAGGAGCCCCAGGATGGCGGAGAGCCAGGAGATGGCGAAGGTGAATGTCAGCAGCAACCCGGCGGCCACCAGCCATTCGTAGGCAGTCGCGTTCGGACGGAAACCGACGAGGAGCCCGACGAGAATCATCACCGCGGTGGAGATCATGTTGCGCGCCAGGTCCGCCGTCACGTGCCCGATGAGCAGCGTGGCATTGGACATCGGAAGCGAGCGGAAGCGGTCGACGATGCCGCGCTTGAGGTCCAGCGCCACGTTCATGGACGTCGTCGTCGCGCCGAAGGCGGCCGTCTGCACGATGATGCCCGCCATGAGGTAGTTCACGTAACTGACGGGGCCGGTGTCGATGGCGCCGCCGAAGATGTAGCGGAAGAGCAGCATGAACATGAGCGGCTGCAGGACGAGCGAGAGCATCTGGTCGATGTTCTTGAAGATGTGCTTCCAGCTGCGGACGATGAGCACCCAAGCGTCGCTCAGGAACCAGTATGCCGGAGAGTGTCGGACGGGTTGCATGGTCAGCGTGTGGGGACGGGGGCGGGTTCCTTCTTCTCTTCCGCCTGACGGCTTGCCGTGGACCTCCCTGCCGGTTCACGGCCGGTCAGCTGCAGGAAAACATCGTCCAGCGTCGGTTTGTGCAGGGAGAGGCCCGCGACGGTGATGCCTGCATTCTCCAGCCGGTTGAGGATGTGCTGCACGTCTTCGACGCGGTCGATGGCGACGCTCACGCTCCGTTCTTCTGTGCGCAACGTCACATCCGCGCGTTCGATGCTCGTGCCCGCGCGCTCCAGGTCGTTCTCGCGCTCCAGCGTCAGTTCCAGACGGTCTTTCCCCACCTTGCTCTTCAGCTCGGCCGCCGTCCCCTCCGCGATCACGCGTCCGCGGTCCATCACCGCGATGCGATTCGCGAGCTTATCCGCCTCTTCCAGGTACTGCGTCGTCAGGAGGATGGTCGCGCCGTCATGCAGGAGCTTCCCGATCACGTCCCACATCATCAGGCGGCTGCGCGGGTCCAGTCCCGTCGTGGGTTCGTCCAAAAAGAGGATGGGCGGGGCGGCCACGAGGCTCGCGGCCAGGTCCAGGCGGCGGCGCATGCCGCCGGAGTACGTCTTCGACGCGCGCTTCGCCGCGTCCGCCAAGTCGAATTGTTCCAGCAGTTCCGTCGCCCGCCGCCGGCTGTCCGCCGCGCTCAGGTGGTAGAGCCGGCCCATCATCTCCAGGTTCTCGCGCCCCGTCAGGTACTCGTCCACGGCGGCGTACTGTCCCGTGAGCCCGATGACGGCGCGGACGGCATCCGCCTCGCGGACCACGTCGAAGCCGTTCACGCGCACCTCGCCGCCGTCGGGCCGCAGGAGCGTGCTCAGGATGCGGATCGTGGTCGTCTTGCCCGCGCCGTTGGGGCCGAGCAGCGCGAGCATGGTGCCGCGCGGGACGGAGAACGTGATCCCTTCCAGCACGTTCACCTTCTTGAAGGACTTGACGAGGCTGCGCACGACGATGGCATCGGTGCCGGGCATGATGACTGATCATAGGAGAAATCCGGGCGGGGTTCAATGTTTCTCCCTGTGAAGACAGGGCCGATGAACAGCCAGCGCATGCCATCCTTTCGCTTCAGATTATCTTGTCGTATGCTTCGCCCATGACTACCCCTGCCCGCACCAATATTTCCACCGGTTCCAAATGGGAACCGCTGATCGGTTACTCCCGCGCCGTGCGCGTCGGGCAGCATGTGTTCGTGTCCGGAACCACGGGTACGGATGAGAAGGGAGAGATCGTCGGCCGCGATGATCCGTATGCCCAGGCGAAGCAGGCGCTGAAGAACATTGAAGCGGCTTTGAAGAAAGCGGGGGCATCCCTCAGTGACGTCGTGCGCACGCGCATGTTCGTCACGAACGCCAAAGAGTGGGAGGCGTTCGGCAAAGCCCACGGCGAATTCTTCGGCGAGATCCGCCCCGCAACGTGCATCGTGGAAATCAAAGCGCTCGTCTCCCCCGATATGATGATAGAGATCGAGGCGGACGCGATCGTGGCTGCGTGATCACTCTTCAGGCGGCGGCGCCTTCATAACCCAATGCCGCTTTCACCGAGTCGGCGAACGCTTGCGTCGCTTGATTGACGGTTGCATCGGGAAGCACATCCGTCCGTTCCCCGGGGAACCCCAGCGCCTTGCTGACCAACACGCGCACCTGACAGCCCTGACCGTCACAGACCTGGAGGACTTCGCCATTTTCGAGGACATCATCGTCCGGACCGAAGTTGCGATATTCGGGTGGGATGGTCGTTCCAAGAGAGGAGATCCTGATGCCGGGCAATCCTTCGAAGAGCCGAAGGGCTGTCTCCTGACCCACGGGAGTCTGGGGATCGGAAGCCTTAAGGGCGTCGGCCTGCGCATCGGGGGAATGCATAGAAGTGGCGAAGGAAAGGATCGAATGGTACCATCGTCTTGAAGATACGCAAGCACGCCGTCTTTCCTCAAGCCCATGAAGAAGTCCCCGTATGCCAGTATCGTGGTGAAAATAGGGACGAACGCGCTCCTGACGCCCCGGAATACGCTCGATACGGACACCATTGCCCGTCTCGTGGCGCAAGTCGCTTCGCTAATGAAGGAAGGCGTGAAAATCACGATCATCTCCTCGGGAGCGGTGGCGAGCGGCAAAAGCCGCTTGGGAAGGCGCGAGACGGCGGAATCCGTGGGGGAGCGGCAGCTCTTTGCGGCGGTGGGGCAGGTGGAATTGATGCTGAGTTACCGCGCCGCCGCGCAGGAGCACAAGCTGAGCGTCGCCCAGATCCTGGCGACGAAAGAGGATTTTCGCACACGGGACCACTACGACAACATGCAGCGCTGCTTCGGGACGCTCCATGCCGAGAATGTGATCCCCATCGTGAACGAGAATGACGTGGTCTCCGTCCAAGAACTCATGTTCACCGACAATGACCAGCTCGCGGGGCTCGTGGCGTCCATGGTCAGCGCCGATGCGCTGATCATCCTCTCCAACATCGACGGCGTCTTCGACCGGCCCCTGGAGGAAGAGGGGGCGCAGCTCATCAGGACGTTCCATCCCGTGCGGGATGCGCAGCGCGTCCGTATCGGGCGCAAGTCATCGTTCGGACGCGGAGGGATGCAGGCAAAGCTGGAGACCGCGCGCCTGCTCTCGGCGCAGGGCATCACCACGCACATCGCGAACGTCTCCGCCCCTGACGTGCTGCTGCGGATCCAGAAAGGAGAAAGCGTCGGCACGGCGGTGTTGCCGATACGCAAGCGGCTGTCGGGCATGCGGCGCTGGCTCGCCAGTTCCGCGGACCACCGGCAGGGGAGCGTGACCGTCGATTCCGGCGCGGGCAATGCCCTGAACGCGGAGCAGCCTGCCAATCTATTGCCTGTCGGCGTCCGCTCGTTCGAAGGAGCCTTCCGCAAAGGCGACATTGTCTCCGTCCTCGACGAGAAGGGGAAGGCCATCGGCGTGGGCCTGGCTTCTTACGGACACGCCATCCTCGCAAAATCCATGGGCAAACGCGGCCACCCTCCGTTCATACGGTCGGATTACTTCTTCCCCTACGCAGCATGATTTCCACCGCCATCATCGGCGCCGGCAACATGGGTTCCGCGCTCTACGGCGGCCTCGTCGCCGCGGGCACGTCCGCGGATGTCTGGCTCTGCGACGAGAACGAGGCAAAGCTGGCGATCGCGCCCGCTGACCGCAGGCTGGCCGATCCCGCTTTGGCGTCCGCCGACTGCATCGTGCTGGCGGTGAAACCGCAATCGTTTCCCGTCTTGATGCAGGCGGTCGGCAAGCGCTGGAAGGATCGCTTCATCATTTCGGTGATGGCCGGCATCGGCATGGATACGATTGCTGCTGCCACGGGTGCGTCCGCCGTCGTCCGTGCCATGCCCAATCTCGGGGCCCGCGTGCGGCGCGGCATCACGGGATGGCACGCATCGTCCTCGGTCACCGCCGCCCAACTGCGACATGCCGAAGAACTGTTTTCGTCCATCGGCATGGCGGTGGAACTGCAGGAGGAATCCCTGATCGACGGGTTCACCGCCGTCGCGGGTTCCGGCCCCGCCTACGTCTTCCTGCTCGCGGAGCTCCTGGAGCGTGAAGCGGCGTCCTTGGGCGTCGATGCGCAGACCGGCGCGCGCATCGCGCGGGAACTGCTCGCTTCGGGGAGCCTGCTGCTGGAGCAGGGGGAGAAGAGCGCGGCTGCGTGGCGCGAAGCGGTGACGTCCAAGGGCGGCACGACGGAGGCGGCGCTGGGCGTGCTGAAGGAACGCGGCTTTGCGGACATTTTCCATGACGCGCTCGCCGCCGCCGCCGACCGTTCCCGTTCCCTTGCACGCCCATGAACCTTTCCGCGCAATTCCAAGCGGCGAAAGAGGCGGCTGCCGTGCTCGCCCTGCTTCCGGAAGCCGTGATCAACGATGTGCTCCTGCAGCTTGCCCGGAACCTGGAGAACGATGCCGGAATTATTTTGAAAGCGAACGGAGAAGACCTGGCAAAAATGGATTCCAATGATTCCAAGTACGATCGTCTCCTCCTGACGGAGGAGCGCATTCGCGGGATTGCGGGCGACATTCGCGCGGTCGCGGCGCTGCCGTCACCCGTGGGGAACATCCTCGAGGAGCGCACGCGGCCCAACGGTTTGCACCTGCGGAAAGTCACGACGCCGATCGGCGTCATCGGCATCGTGTATGAGGCGCGCCCGAATGTGACCGTCGATTCCTTCGTTCTCTGCTTCAAATCCAAGAACGCCTGCGCGCTCAAAGGAGGAAGCGACGCCGCCGCATCCAATGCCGCAATGGCCGCCTGCATCCGCCGGACGTTGCGTGACGCTTCCCTTCCCGAAGGCATCCTGCTCCTCCTCCCGCCCGACCGCGGCGCCGTCGCGGAACTCCTGCACGCACGGGGATTGGTCGACGTCGTGATCCCCCGCGGCAGCCAACAGCTGATCGATTTCGTCCGCGAAGAAGCGACGATCCCCGTCATCGAAACGGGCGCCGGCATCGTCCATATCTGTGTCGACAAGAGCGCCGACATCGCCATGGCCGCATCGGTGATTTTCAACGCGAAGACGCGCCGTCCGAGCGTGTGCAATGCCGTGGATACGGTCCTCATCCACCGCGACATGCTCCCGCACCTGTCGCAGATCGTCGCGCCCCTCGCGGAGAAGGGCGTGCGGATCTTCGCGGATCCCCGGGCATTCAAAAGCTTGGAAGGTTCCTATGACTCCTCGCTTCTGGCGCCCGCGACGGAGGAACATTTCGGGACGGAATTCCTCTCGCTCCGGATGTCGATTGCGACGGTGGACGACCTGGACGCGGCACTGGCGCATATCCGCAAGCATTCATCCGCCCACAGCGAATCGATCATCGCGCAGGATGAGGAGACGATCAGCCGCTTCCTGCGGGAAGTGGATGCCGCCGCGGTGTACGCAAACGCCTCCACGGCGTTCACGGACGGCGGGGAGTTCGGTTTGGGGGCGGAGATCGGCATCAGCACGCAGAAGCTGCACGTGCGCGGCCCCATGGGACTGAATGCGCTGACGACGTATAAGTGGGAAATACGCGGAAACGGGCAGATACGCTCATAGTTGTTGCAGCTGCGCTTCGCCACAGTGTCTCTGCCGTTTCAGGAGGGAACGATTTGGGAAGCCAACCAGTTGCGTAATTAAGGAAAATAGATATAATAGCAAATCCTTATGGCTGAAGAGGACATCGACAACATCGTCGTCGTGAAGATCGGCTCGAGCACATTGGCGCACGAGACCGACATGGACCTGACGGCGATGCAGAATATTGTGGACGATATCGCAGACCTTATACGCGACAGGGTTGCACACGTCGTCCTGGTGAGTTCCGGATCCGTTCGCATCGGAAAGAGGCGCATCGGGGAAGGTCTGAAGGGTTTGAGGACGGGCGAAGCGACCATCAACCAAATTTGTTCCACGGTCGGGCAGGCCGACCTCATTCATGCCTATCAGCAGCTCTTCAATGAACGGGGAGTGGACATCGCCCAGGGGCTCATTACGCGGAGGGATTTCTCCATCCGCTCGCGCTACACCTCGATGCGCGACACGCTTCGTGCGCTCCTGATGTTGAACCGTGTCCCCGTCCTCAACGACAACGACCTCCTGACGGACGAAGAGGTGGAGTTTACGGACAATGACCAGCTCGCAGCGTACGTTTCCGCGATGCTCGATGCCAAACGGCTGATCATCGGCAGTGACGTGGACGGGCTTCTCGATGCGCCGCCGCGTCTCGAAGGCAAGGTGATCCCGCGGGTCACCGACCCCGAGGATGCCAAGAAATTTCTCTGGGGCAGACGAAAGGACCAGAGCGCCGGGGGGATGCCGAGCAAGATCGAAACGGCGATCCTCATGGGCGAATTCGGCATCCCCATGCATCTCGTAAACGGCAAGAAGCCCGGTGTGATCGGACGGGTGATGCGCGGGGAACCGGAAGGAACCCTCTTCGAGGCAGAGGAACCGATGACATCGCCGCCGTCGCAGATGCAGCGGTGGCTGCGTGTCGGTGCGGTGAGCGAGGGGGCAATCGAATTGAGTACCGTCATCGCCGATCTCCTGCGTCATGGACGACGTTCTTCAGTCCTCAGTGTCGGCATTGAAAAAATCAGCAAGCCTTTCCAGAAAGACCAGGTGGTGGATGTGCTCGATGAATCCGGCAACATCTTGGGCCGCGGCATTGCGCAGATGTCGTCGGAGGAACTCCGGGTCGGCGACGAGAGGGAAATGGACGGCCGTTCTGTCTCGCCCATCGTCATTCATTGGAAGAAATACGCCGGGCTGCCGCAAGGGAATGGGGACGTCGCGGAAAAGACCGCGTGAAGCGAAAATAGACAAGTTTTAGGAAGGGCGTACAATGTTAGTATGGGTATCGAACAGGAGAAGGCGTCGCCTGAAACAAACTATCCGGGCATCTCTGCGGAGCGCCTCCATGCGGCAGAGGTCGCGGATACGCTGGCGGAATTCCGCCGGAATGCGGGAAACACCATTGCCATTACCGGTTTATCCGCTGCCGATCCCGCCGCTCTCGCCTATCTTCTGCAGGCAGCCAACAAGCAGACGGCGTTCGAGGCGTGGCGGAAGCTCAAGGAACTGGGCGACGGCGTATCCACGGGCGTGCTCATCCACACCGTGCTCAATACTCGGTATCCCAGCATTGTTCTCGAAGCCTGGAGACTGGCAAGCACGCGTCTGGATTTGACGCGGGAACAGATGCGGAGCGTGGCGGCGCACGCGACGGACCCCAACGTGCGTGCGGAAGCCGCCGCACTCATCGGGCGATAAGAAAGAGCACCCAATCGGTCAACGACCGACTGAGTGCTCAGGTTTTCAGAAGCCCGAAGGCCTCAGGAACAAGATCCGGACTCCTTCCGGGCGACGGCGATGGCGCTCCGGCTCCGATCGGAGCGGGGGCAAATCTTGCCGAACGAGATTCCACGATCGTCTCCTTGGATGAACGTGCGGCAGAGGCCGTCGTGGCCGCTGTCGCGAACGATATCACCGCAGAGAATGCGGATGTCGCGGAACAGGTTCCGCCTCTGCGAGAGGCGGTAGAGAAGGCCCATGAACGCCACTTCGCAGGCGAGAGGCACTTCCTCGAAGCCTCTGAGGGACAGGCGCTGTTCGTCGAACGTCTGTTCGAGCGGAGTGAACGTGCGGCGCATGAGGTACCACCGCAGATCGACTCTCTCGTCGCGGACGAACGAATCGAACCGTGCGTTTTCCAGCGGACGGAAGAACGAACGCCGGCGGGCGTGCATTCTCCGGATGGAAAACGGGAAGCCGGCGAACAACACGTGCGTGTCCCTGCACTCCAGCAGCGTTCCTTCCCGGAACGGGACGCAATCGAGCTGACGCAAGCTCTCCCCTCCGAACGGCGCGCCGCACAGGCGATGCACTTCTTCGGGACCGAAGAAGTGGTCGCCCATGATGGCGTGCGCATGCTGCTGGCTGGGAGTTTCGACCAGCGGCTGCGCCTGAGAACGGACGTAAGCGGCGACGCAATCGGCGAATGCCGGCGAGCCGCACACGCCGCTCAGATCGCTTTCGTGGACCCCTCGGGTTTCAAGGGCGCCCAACATGGGAGTGACCCAACGATGAGATGCGGTCCCTGAAGGACCGCTTGCCGGGGAACGGTACATGACATTGTCTCCTGTCGCTGATGCGACGAAAGAGAACACCCGAAGCGCTCGGGAAAGCGGCTTGCACGGAAAGTGAGACAAGCACCCTGCACGCCAGGACGCACAGAATGCTTGTCTCGATCCAAATCTTGCGATGTTGTAAAAGAACATCTCCGCACACTGTAGAACAGTCGGCAAAATTGAGAATGGACAGAATCTGTTCTTATTGCAGCAATTAACCTTACACATCCTGGGTTTACCGTGGCGGCATGAAATCCCACCACGCTTACCGTCTCGCAGCCATGAAAGCCGCGCTCGTTGAACGTATTCTCGAAGGCAAGAT
>JAQVMB010000030.1 GCA_028703835.1 Candidatus Peribacteraceae bacterium
CACCGTCACGCCGGCGAACATGCCCGCGACGCGGGCGGTGCCGTCCGTGCTCGCGTTGTCCACGACGATGATCTCCCCCGCTCGCGGTCCGTTGCCGCACGATGCTCTCCAGGCACGCGCCCAGATACTGTTCCTCGTTGTGGGCGGGGATGACGATGCTGATGGTGTGCGTGGCTGCGGGGAGCGTTTCTCTTGCCGTTCCCACATGTTTAGGAGATGTGTGTACTGTTGTCATCTGCATACTCTGCCGATCTTACTCTTTTTGCGGGCCGGGGTCAGGGGGTTTGCAGATAATGACCATGATTTGGACAATTCTTTTCTTTTCCACCTTTGTCCGGCGACCCTTCGGCTTTGCTCAGGACAGGCTCCGGTGGAGCCAAAACGCCGGCGCGCCAGACCCCCTCCGCCCGGCCCTGTGCCTCCTCGCCGGCTCCTCCAAGGTTTCGGAGCCGTCTCGTCGGCAGCTAATCGGACAGGGCCTTCCCCTTCACCCCCCGCCTGCCGTCCGTAGCTCCGAAGGAGCGAAGGAGGGTGGCGCGCCACCCCTCCTCCATTTTCTCGAATTGAACCTGCCTTTAGTCGGTCCACCGGAACGTTTCGAAGATCTGCTTCGCGAGATCGGGGTTGTCGATGACTTGGGTGACGCAGATGAGGACGGTCTTTCCGTCTTTCTCGGAGCAGAGGGCGTATCCTGCCCCGCCATCGAATGGGCGACAGTATGGCTCCATGCCAGGTATATAATCATGGCCGTATCTTTCAAAGAAATCTATTTTTCCCCATGTAGCTACATCCGTTCCATTCGAGAGTGGTTCAGCTATTGATGTACCAGAAATTGATGAGGAACATCCTAATTGATTGATACTTTCCGGTGGATACATCTCAATAAAGTAATCAGTTGAAATGTAATCCGTTGTAGGAGCAACAAAAGTAGCATAAGCTACCGATTTGTCATTTCGAACGTACTTATTGGCAGCGGCTTTCGGGATAAATAGAGAACAACCTGGTATGTCAGTTACTTGTTTCATCGCCAGATCCACGGGGACTGACTGGGTGTTGATACACCCAGTCAGTAGAACAAGTAATGCGCCGATAATTACAGGTCGTAATTCCATTCTTGAGAATTTGGAAGCCACTGACGCGAGATTCCCTGTGCATTTTTTACGAATGAATTAGTGGACGTGTCCCACTGATACCAAGCATTCGTAACTTTATCGAATACTACATGCGCTCTCTTGCTCGGATCTACATGCCACGCGATCCAGTGTTGGTTCGACAGGCCTATTGGCACATCTGAAGCACTCTGTTGATCGGATCGATCAAGAATTAACATAGGATTCCCATTCAGTCCCGCAGTAACAAAAGCTCCAAGGTCGTTATTCCACTGGATACGGAAGCTCATATTGTCTTCATAGTTCACTTGTTTTCCGTCTGCTCCGGCATCTTCCGCATACATTTGCGTGATGCCCAAGTCAGTCAGTAACCTGCGCATATCAATCGTATGTCCGGCGTACCCATCTCCAAGAGTATCCATCACTTCAAAGTGAAAGTGATACTGTCCGGGAGATCCCACATCACTCACCAGTCCTTGGACAGTATTTTCTTCCAGCCATTCTCCGATAATGAGGGCACTTACGCTGCCGTCCGCATTTCGCTTACCGACATTTTCCATGTGCAAATATTTCGTGTACCAAATTATCTGTTCGCCATTTGGTCCTTCTGTTTCATGCCTGAGGATCACTGAGTGGTAATCATCAGTGCCATCTCGGACCACTTGGCCTCGAACAGGCACATACACTTCTTTACCGTGATCGGCAGCTCCGGGCAGCGTGAGATCAACTGCGTTCAAGCTCTGACCGTCATGGTAAGGGGATGCGATGTTCCATGACCACTGGCTGATATCCGGATCACGCAGAGGGAAAATATCTTTCTTTGCTAAGGTGCTCAGTATTGAATTTTCCAGCTGCCTTCGCTCCAGATTCTCCGGCGTATCCGGCAGCGTCGAATAATCTCCTATCACCGTCCCTTCGCTGTCCACACCGATCGGATCCAAAACCTTGTCGCACACGGTCCCGTCCCGGAAGTATGCACGGACGAGGAGCGTCACGGACTCGGACATGCCCGGCGTGAACTTCGAAAGAGGCACCGTCACGAAGAGCTGGTTCGATGCATGGGAGAGCACGGCTTCGTCCAGCACTCCGTTGCCGCTCGATGCGGGAGGCGGCGCCTGATCGGCGCGATACACCTGCACATAAGCCAGCTCCTTCCCGTTGGGGATCACGTCGAAACGGATGCGGATGTCTTCGTTATGGTAGAGCGTCTTGTTCGGGATCGCGGAGAGGATCTGGGTCGACATGGGGGCGGCATCGGTCTGGTTGTAGAAGATGTCGCCGTAGTTTCCTTCCTGGAACAATTTGCCCAACTTTTTATCAAGGAAATGCGCAAGGATCTTCTCCGCCGGGATATCCGTGAGGAGCTGGGCTTTCTCGGCGAGGATCTGCATCTGCGTCATGTCGCCCGCAGTATGCGCCCGTTGCAGTTGTTGCGCGAGCCCCAGGAAGAAGCGCCCGACGAGACTGTCCGTGTGCACCTCTGTCTTCCACGCGGGGTCGGGCAGTTCGCCATTGAGTTGGTACCAGTGTTGGGCTTCCAGATAGACGGCGCCTTTGTCGTACCGTTCCTCGACGGGTTTCTGCGAAGCGGTTCCGGATGAGCCGGGGATATCCGTACTCACCCCCGCCAGCGCCAGCAGCGTCTTGCTGTCCGCGATGATGGTGTCCGGCGAAGCCCCGGGATTCGCATCCTTCAGTTCCTCTGTCACCATCGCCGACACGATCTGCGATCGGGCAGCAGCAGCCGAAACGGCATTCTGTTCGATGGCATCCAAATACCCGACAACCTTGGAGTCGGCGGACATGCGCAGGGCATTGTCGATTTTCGCGTAGAGCCGCTGCCACGAAGCCGAGGACATTGCCGAGGCCCGCTCGGATGCCGTCATCTCTTCGGTGCGGGGCGGATGGATCTTCCGCGTGACCGTGGAAACGGGCGCGCCGTCCGCCCCGAGGATCTCCAGCGTCACGCTGTCGCCCGCTTGCCGGATCCAGATGTTCACGGAGAGGGATTTGCGGCCGAGGCTCTCGATGAAGCCCGTGAACTCCTTGATGACGGGGTCGCTCACGGAGCCGCTCTGTCCCAGGTGCACGCGCACGCGCACGGCGCCGCTGCCCGTGCCGTCGTTGCGGATTTCATAGAGCATGTTTGCGGCTTCGCCGGGCATCGGGTGGAAATTGGCGGACGGGACGGTGTCGGGCACGTCTCCCCAGCCTTCCCCCTTGGTTCCCGACAGCATGACCAGCGGGTTCGTCTGCACGTGCAGGCCGCCCAGCGGCATGGCTTCCGCGAGCGTCTCTCCCCGCACGACATTCGCCGCCACGATCGCCGAGCCGCGTCCCGCCACCTGGAAGACGACGTTCTTGGGCGCGCCGGGATGGAAGACAACGGCATTGTTGCCGACCGCCGTGTAGTACTCTTTCGGCACGGCGTCCATGTTGCCGTCATCCCGGAGGTAGAGCACCTGCGTGATGCGGACGCCCGACGAGGATTGGAGGCGGTGCAGGGAGTAGACGGAGGGGTCGTTGAGCGGGCCGTGGACGAAGAGATTGTCCACCGCGTTGAAGGACGACGACGTGACGATGGCCATGCCCCGCGCGAAGTTCGTGAGGGCGGCTGGAGCGATGGTTAATCCTTTTATCCATGCCGGTTGCTTGCCGATGCCGATACTCAGGTTCGTCGCGGGGGTCAGCGCGGCGGCGGCGGGTTGCACGTCGTCTTTCCAAGCCGTCGTGGACACGTCGGAGACGAGGAGCGCGGAGGAGGGGTTCTTCTTGGTGATGACCGCGCCCGTGATGCCGCCTTCCGACGCCAGTACGAACGTCCCGTCTTTCCCCACCGTTTGCTCCGCCACCTTTTCTTCCCCGCGGTACGCCACGACGGTGAGGGTCTCGCCCGGGCGGTCCGCCAGGACGCGTCCCCGCACTTCCGCCACGCACTTGCCGGCGTTGCGCAGGTCCAGCGCGGCCACGGCGCCCGTGCTCTTCAGCCATTCGCCCGCGACGGCCGGTACGGCGGGCGTGACGCCGTTGATGGACCGCAGGCCGTAGGCGACCGTCTCCGCTGCCGGCTTGATCGTCAGGGATGTGATCGTGTCGTCGATCATCACCATGCCGCCGCTCCCCAGCGCGTACACGCGCTTCGTGCCGTCCGCGCGCACGGTCTCCACGTTCCCCGCCGCGTACCCGCCCAGGTGCGCGACGTCGATCCACTGCACGTAGCGGGGGCCGGCGAACGCGACGTGCATTTGTCCCTGTCCTTCGCGCACGTACGCCACCTGGCCGTACCGGTTCACCGTCACCTGCGTGCTCATGACCAGATCCCCCTTCCGCACGATGTGGTAGACCCGCGAATATTCCCACGGCGAGACGGATGCCTGCAGCGTGACTGTTCCCAGAGAGGGCGTGGAGGCGGTCATGCGGGCGAGGGGCGCAGTGGCGGTTCCTTGGTACCCGTCTTGCAGGCGCATTGCGTCCGACAGCCGCTGCGTGGCCGCGATCTGCTCCGGCGTGACGGCGGAAGCGACGAGCGCGGTGCGCACGTCCGCCGTCGCGGCCAACGACGTGCCGTTATCGCTTGCGGACTTGCCGCGCCATGTCTGGAGGGATGCGGTGCCGCCCATGGGCAAATCCATCACCCAGTCCTTCCCGTCGAGATGTCCCGCGCCGAGCGCGAGGGTGTCGGTCCTCAGCGGGGATTCGAGCGAAACGGGGTTCTGCAACAGTGCATCGACGGCGGCCGCGATGCCCGCACGCAGCGTGAGGAGGTTCTGTTCCTCGCCGGATACGACCGCGCGCGCGGCATCCAACCCTGCCTCTCCGGTTTCCAGGAGATACTCTTCCAAGGCGCGCGCATGGATGAGATCCTGCTGTTCTTGCTGGTAGGAACCGACGAGGGACCCGATGCGCTGGAACGAGGGATCCTGCAGCGCCGCCTGCGTGACGGCCAGCAACTCCTCGTTCGTGTACGCCGTATCGTTATTGATGAGCGCCGCGCCGACGGCCGCGACGATGTCTTCCTGTTCCGGGCGTTCGGGAGCGACGGGGAAGGGCGTGGCAGAGGGCAGGACGCGGTCTTCGAGACGTTCGATGCCGGGGCGGCGGGTTTCGTTGCGCATGGGAGAGGGGAAAGAATCGCTCCCATCAAACGCCCGTCTCCCGCGAGCGGGGAGAGGGTCCGTCGGCTGTTTTTCCGTCAATGTGCGTTTCGCGTCTCCGGTCAGGGCTCTCTAGGTTCTGGAGGGTGGAGGAACGGGCGGATAATATGTCGCAACGCACGTTCGATCTGCACGCACGCGATTCCTCCGCTATCCTCCGTCCCATGACCGCTTCCCACTCTTCCCCCACTTTTATCCGCGACGAACTTGCCGTGGACCGCACGGTTCTCGCTAACGAGCGTACGGTCCTGGCGTACCTCCGCACGTCCATCACTTTCGTGGCGGGCGGTTTCTCATTGCTGCATTTCTTCACCGAGCCCGGCTTGTTCATGCTGGGCTGGCTGTTGGTGGGGACCGCAGTCTTCTTCTTCGGGGTCGGGCTCTGGCGGTACACCCTCATGCGCGCATCGTTACGATGTCGGCAGGCGGAACTTCTGCGGTGATGATGACTACGCCTCGATCCTCGAGAACAGCCAGCTTCCCACGACGAGGAAGAGCAGCGTCATGAGCCCCAGCACCGTGAAGTCCGTCCACAGGCTGAACTGCTCCAAACCCGTGAGAGCGCCGCGCAGGCCGTCCACGCCGTACGAGAGGGGATCGATGCGTACGATGGCATTGAGAAGCGGAGGGAGATTCTCCAGCGGGAAGAGCGCCCCCGAGAGGAAGAAGAGCGGCATGACGAGGAAGTTCATGATCAGCTGGAAGCCGTGGAAATCCTCCAGGAGGCATGCGATGGCCGTTCCCACGGCGGTGAAGAGCAGCGCGATGAGGATGACGAAGACGGCGGCCGCGGGGAGCATGGCCCAGTTTGTCGGACGGAAACCCGCGATGAGCGTGATGGCGAAGATGATGGCGCCCTGGATCGATGCCACCGTCGCTCCGCCGAGCGTGCGGCCGATCATGATGGTCAGGCGCGGCACCGGAGCCACGAGCGTTTCCTTCAGGAATCCGAACTGCCGGTCCCAGATGATCTCGATGCCCGAAAAGATGGCGGTGAAGAGGATGCCCATCGACATGATCCCCGGCGCGAGGAACTGGATGTAATTCCCGCCGCCCGCGCGTTCGAACACGGGCCCGAAGCCGAAGCCGAGCGCAAGGAGGAACAGGAGCGGCTGCCCCAGCGACCCGATGATGCGGGAGCGGGAGCGGATCGTCCTTTTCAGTTGCCGGAGCCACAAAATGTAGACGGTACTCATGGAGTTATCTGCGGGTATGCATGCGGCGGTGCATGCGCATCTGGTCGAGCGGGTTGGCTTCTTCTTCGCGGATGTCGCTGCCCGTGAGGGAGAGGAACGCTTCTTCGAGCGTGGCGGTCTTCGTCCGTTCCCGGAGCTCTTGCGCCGTGCCTTGTCCCACGATCTTCCCGTGGTCGATCACGGCGATGTGCCGGGCGACCTTCTCGGCTTCCTCCATGTAGTGGGTGGTGAGGAACACGGTGATGCCCTCATTCTTGTTGAGTGCGATGACGTAGGACCACAGGTGGTTCCTGGTCTGCGGATCCAGCCCGATCGTGGGCTCGTCGAGGAAGAGGATTTTCGGATGGTGCAGGAGCCCGCGCGCGATCTCCAGGCGCCGTTTCATGCCGCCGGAAAATTGTTTCACGTAGTCGTCCCTGCGGTCCCACAGTTCCACCACTTTCAGGAGTTCCTCCGTGCGCTTGCGCCGCAAATCTTTCGGGACATGGTAGAGGATACCGTGCAGTTCCATGTTCTCCCACGCCGTCAGCTCGTCGTCCAGGCTCGGGTCCTGGAAAACGATGCCGAAGCTGCGCCGCGCTGCGTCCTGGTCGTGCTGCGGATCGTGGCCGTTGATGCGGACGGTGCCGCCGGAAGGGTGGAGGAGCGTGGTGAGGATCTTGATCGTCGTGGTCTTGCCGGCGCCGTTGGGGCCGAGGAACGCGAAGATATCGCCTTCCTCCACCTCGAACGTCACGCCGTCCACGGCGGGCAGGGTGCTCTTGGGGTAGGTCTTGCGCAAGCCGTTGACGGAGATGATGGAAGTCATGCAAAGATGATTAGTCTACCTAAGTATATTCACGATACACGAAGGGCGGGAAAGCTGTCGATCCCTTTTTCCATTTTTATGTCGCTTCCTCCGCCGCCGTTTCCTTTATCATTTTCTTCCGGATCCCCTCGATGGTCGGGTCGAAATGGTCCGTGGGTTCGTACGGGGCGTCGGCGGCGTTTTGCCGACGGACGGCCAGGCGGATCACGGCGCCGGGATGCTCCGTGAGCAATTGCCGCACGGCACGGTCAAACATTCCCGCCGTCACATTGACCGTGGTGAAGCTGCCTTCGTGCAAAGCCGTGAGGCGGAAGGCGGGGTTCTCGTGGACGTTCATGAGGCGGACGGGGAAGGGGCGGCGGGGCGGCGGCGCAGGAACACCTCGTCGGAGCAGCGGACAACTTGGATCGCCCGACGGGCCTGCGTCGGCGTGTAGTCGCGGTCGAGGGGCCCGTCCGGCACGATGCCGAGCCGCATGAGGGCGGCCACCGACGGTGCGTACCACGGCACGTCCGGGTCGAGCGGTTCGTCCGCGATGCCGTACGCTTTCGCGATCACCTTCGCCGCTTCCGCATGGTTGATGACGCGGTCGGGGCGGAAGGTCCCGTCCGGATAGCCGCGGATGATGCCCGCCTCCATCGCGGCGCACAGCTCCGGCGCGAGCGGATGGTCCGTGCGCACGTCCTTGAAGAGCAAATGGTACGGGGCGGAGGAGAGCCGTTCGAAGCAGCCGTCCACGGCGCCGGGGTTCAGGCGGCGGACGAGAGAGGCGACGAACATGCCGCGGTTCACGTCCTCACCGGGCTTCGGCAACTCCGGGCGTTGCCGGATTTGCAGCAGAGCTTCCGTCCGTCCACTGGTCTTGGGCAGCGCATTGGGGAGCACCATCGCGGATGTTTGCGCGGGCAGGAGGAAGAGGAACAAGAGGGCGAGGGCGGAGCGGCGGAGCATGGTCTCTCGGGGGAAGGAAAAGGACGACAGTATCGCCGTGGCGTTCCCTGCACCGCAACAAGGGTCTGTTGACGGAAAGTGTTCCTGACTTTTCATATGCTTTGCTTCTCATTGTAGATAGCTTCCACCTTTGTCATGGCGACTGACCTCCCCATTTCTTTTTTCTGCCGCAAAAAAGAAATGGGAAAAAGAAAAAGCCACCACGCGCCAACGGAAGCTCGCGAATCATGTTCTCTACCATTGATCTGATGCCCCGGTGGAGGCAGAAAAAGGTGGTGATAGCCCGGTTCCTCAGCTCACTTCTTCTTCTAGCCGCCACTTCGGGCGCGTGGACCCCACCCTGTTGATTGTTATTGTTTGTTTTCTACAAAACAGAAACAAAATCTCAAGCGACCAGAAATAGGGCAAAAGCCTTCGTTTCCAGCAAGCGGCCGCACTGCCCGGTCAGGAGGGTAAGGGGGGTGTCGGAGGGGGAAGGGAACCGGACAAGGTTCCCTCCTCCTCCGACAAAAGAAAACGAGAAACAGCTACGTGCGGCAGGCAAAAGAAAGAGGGTAGTCACTATATGAAAGAAATAAATAGATTATCTTAAAATTCAATAAGAGCCCTATATACAAACAAAAATTCAGAACACAAATTGTATGCAATACTTATATATTTATCACACGGAGACGAGGAGTCCGGCGAAGTGAAACGCGCTGCCGGCAAGGACGAAGAGATGCCAGATGGCATGGTGGAACGGGAGCGTTCGCCAGTGGAAGAAGGCGACGCCTCCCGTGTAGGCGATGCCCCCGGCCAGAACCAGCGCCAGTCCCGCAGGAGGCACGCGCAGGACGAAGGGGACGATCGCGACGACGCCCAGCCATCCTTCGAGGATGTACCAGACGCTGGAGAGCCGCGAGAACCGCCGACGCGAGAAAAGCGTCCACAGGATGCCCAGCAGCGCCGTGCCCCAGGACGCGCCGAAGAGGCTCCATCCCCACGCCCCTCCGACGGCGACCAGCGCGAAGGGCGTGTAGGTTCCGGCGATGAGCAGGTGGATGGCGCAGCGGTCGACGAAGTGCAGCACGCTCTTCATCCGCGCATGCGGCAGGGCGTGGTACAGCGTGGACGCGAGGTAGAGCAGGACGAGAACGGAACCGTAAATCGCGCTGCTGACGACCAGGAGCGGCGATCCGATGACACTCGCGCGTACCGTCAGCAGGACCAGGACGGTCACGCCGAAGAGGAAGCCTGCGAAGTGCGTCAGGCCGTTGGCGATTTCCTCCGCCGCGCGGGAGGGACCGGGATGATCATGCGTTCTGTCGGCGGCCATGGGGGCAGTGTACCATTGTGCCATCCCCGCTCATGCCGAGTGTGACGATTGCCAAGCGGCTGTGGCCGGCGTTCCTCGCCGCGAACGTCATATGTATTCTGGCGTTCTGGTGGGAAGGGTCACAGTCATCATTGTTGCGGGACGGCGTCGGCGCACTCATCGCTTTCGGGAGGCTTGCGGGCCTGTTCGCCGCGTTCCTGATTCTCCTGCAGTTCTACACCATCGGGCGCAGCCCGTGGCTGGAGCGGACATACGGCTTGGATACGCTCTCGCGCTTCCACCACCAGACGGGACAGTGGGGCATGCTGCTCCTGCTCCTTCATCCGATTCTGATCGTCTTTGGTTACGGCGCCGCTTCCGGAACCGGCTTCGCCGGGCAGTTCCTGTCTCTCCTCTCGCAGTGGGAGGTGCTGTTGGCCGGCGTCGCGCTGATCCTGTTCGTGCTCGTCGTCGCAAGTTCCATCGTCATCGCCCGCAGGAGACTGACGTACGAGTTATGGTACGGCGTCCATCTCGTCGTCTACGTCGCCATCGTGCTGGCATTCTTCCACCAGGTGCAGCTGGGAGGCACCGTGACGGGAAGCGACCTGTTCTACGGGTACTGGCTCGCGCTGTACTTCTTCGTCCTCTTCCAGCATCTCGCGTACCGGTTCTTGCGTCCCCTCGTTCTCCTGCATCGCCACGCCTTCTTCATCTCGCGCGTTGCAAGGGAAGTGCAACAGGTCGTTTCGCTCTACATCACGGGGAAAAACATGAACACATTTCCTATTCAAGAAGGACAGTTCATGATCCTTCGTTTCCTCGCGAAAGGTTTCCGGTGGCAGGCGCACCCTTTCTCGCTCTCGATGGTGCCGGACGGACGGCACCTGCGTGTCAGCATCAAGGAACTGGGCGACTTCACGCGGAAAGTCCCCACCCTCGAGCCCGGGACGCGCGTGCTCATCGACGGGCCGTACGGGGTCTTCACCGCGGACCGTGCTTCGTCGGAGAAGATCCTCTGCATCGCGGGCGGCATCGGCATCACGCCCATCCGTCCCTTGCTGGAACGGTTCGTGGGACAGGGGAAAGATGCGGTGCTCCTGTACGGCAACCGGACGGAGGGGGACATCGTGTTCCGCGGGGAACTGGATGCGCTCGCGAAGGATCCCCGCTGCCGCGTCGTGCACATCCTCAGCAACCAGCCGGGATTCGCGGGGGAGACGGGACGCCTGGATGCGGCGACCATCCTCCGCCTTGCCCCCGACGTCCGCGAGCGCGACGTCTTCGTGTGCGGACCGATTGCGATGCTGGCGTCCGTCCGCCGTTCCCTGCGGGAACTGGGCGTCCCGTCGGCGCGGGTGCACCATGAGAGGTTTGCGTTGTAGATCCCCATCAAAAAAAACCGCAAACCGCTCCGGCGCCCGCTTCCCGACCCCCCCGTCCCGTGCTAGCATCCCGTCCACCGAGACTGATGTCACTCCTCCCTCTTTCCATGCGCAAACTCTTTCCCTTTCTGCTGGCCGCCGCGTTCCTCCTCATACCGCTGTTCCGGCTCCAGGCGGCCGAACCCGTGACGCTCTACCTCTTCTGGGGACAGGGCTGCCCGCACTGCGAGGCGGAGAAGGAAGCGCTGGCGGAGATTGTGCAGGACCATCCCCATCTCCGCATCCGCGAGTTCGAGGTGTACCGCAACCCGGCCCATGCCCGCCTATTGCAGGAGGTCGCCCGGCAGCTGGGCGTGAACGTGAGCGGCGTGCCGTTCACGATCATCGGGGAGAAGACGTTCACGGGTTTCTCGGAGACCGTCACGCGCCCGCAGATCGTCGCGCAGATCGAGGCATGCGGCGACACCCCCTGCGATGACACCGTCGCCTCCATCGTCGGCACGGCGGGGGATGCATCGTCGACATCGTCGGTTTCTTCGGCTTCTTCGGATTCCTCGGTTTCCTCCGACTGTTCCCCCACCGCTTCCGGCTGCACCCTCCCCG
>JAQVMB010000031.1 GCA_028703835.1 Candidatus Peribacteraceae bacterium
ACCGACGCGTACAAGGTCTCCGGCCGCGGGGAATTGCACCTCTCCGTCCTCATCGAGGACATGCGCCGCGAGGGTTTCGAACTGCAGGTTTCCCGTCCGGAAGTCATTGAACGGGAGGAGAACGGGCAACGCCTGGAACCGGTGGAGCATGCGATCATTGACGTGCCGGAGGAATTCACGGGACGGGTTATCGAGATGATCGCGGGGCGCAAGGGCGAGATGTTGGACATGAAGACGCACGAAGGCCACACGCGCCTGGAGTACAAGATCCCCACGCGCGGGCTCCTGGGCTTCCGCGGCGATTTCATCATCGAGACGCGCGGCGAGGGCATTCTCACGCATTCCTTCCTCGACTACGAGCCGTACAAGGGCGAACTGAGCGGGAACAGCCACGGTTCCATGATTTCCATGGAGAACGGCGTGGCGGTGGCGTTTGCGCTGTGGAGCCTGCAGGAGCGCGGCCGCCTGTTCATCGTCCCGCAGACGAAGGTGTATGTGGGCATGGTCATCGGCGAGAGCGCCAAGGACGAGGAAATGACGGTGAATCCTTGCAAGGAGAAGAAGCTCTCCAACATGCGCGCGTCCGGCTCGGACGAGGCCATCGTCCTCACGCCCGTGCAGCCGATGACCCTCGAGCAGGCGCTGGAGTACATCGCCGACGATGAACTGGTGGAAGTGACGCCCGAGAGCATCCGGTTGCGCAAGAAGCTCCTCACGGACAACGACCGACGGCGGGCTCGCCGCTAAAGATTGGACGAAGCGTTCCAGTGATGTACCGCTTTTTTGTCGGAGGAGGAGGGAACCTTGTCCGGTTCCCTTCCCCCTCCGACACCTCCCTTACCCTCCTGACCGGGCAGTGCGGCCGCCTGCTGGGAACGAAGGCTTGTGCTCTGTTGCTGGTCGCTTGAGATTGTGTTTTTGTTTTGTATGCATCGAAAATGCAGGGAATGGCGCGCCACCCCCTCCAAGCTTCAATAATAATCTTGGCTGGATACAGCCGTTTCTTGTAATGCAGGCGTTTTGAGTGGTTCTAATATGGGTTTGACATTGACAATCATTTGTTAAAAGGTGATAATCTTTACCTTTTCTTCCCGTCACCTTATGTCTTCCCAGACGTCCCGCCGGATGCTCCTCGCCGCTGCGCTGCTGCCCGCACTGTTGCTCGCTTCGTGCCGCTCCGCGGATCCCTCGGGACCCGGAGGCGGCAGCGGATCGTTGACGTCCCTCTTTCCGCAGGAGGAGGACACGGTGCTCCTCATGACCGCCGACAAGACCGCAGCGCGTCCGGGAGAGGATGTGACGTATACGATCATCGTGCGCAATACGGCCGCCATCCCCCTGACGGATCCGGAGGTGGACGTGACGCTCCCGCTCCAAAAATTGACGGTGAAAGACGCGCCCGGCGGCACGGCCACGGATACGCGCATCAGCTGGACGGCCGCGACGCTCGCGCCGGGCGAGGAGACGGCGATGACGTACGTCGCCGCCTTTGATCCGCAGCTTGCGGAGGGAGACCTCGTCCGCACCGCGGTGTCGCTGCGTTCCCAGAGCCTCGGGACGCCCGTCACCGCTGCCACGGAAGTGCGCGTGGGCGAGACGGTCGCGAATGCCTCCGCCGTGCCGGCATCCTCCGCCGCCGTGGCGGGGACGGTCGCATCGGCTTCTTCCTCTTCGGCCAATGCCGGATACGATTTCTTCATCGGCGCCGCCGACACGTCCTCCGGGACGCCCCAGGCGTCGGGCGCACTCGCCCTCACGCTGCAGTCGGACCAGGCGGAGCACCAGCCCGGCGACCGCGTGCGCTACACGCTCTCCGTCCGCAACACGTCGTCCCGGCAACTCGCCAACGTGGTCGTGCAGGCGACTTTTTCCGAACAGTCATTGAGTGTCACGGATGCGGGCGGCGGCACGGTGCAGGGCAACACCGTCGCATGGTCCATCCCGTCGCTTGATGCCGGCCGCGTCCGGACGATCACCTTCGGCGCCGCATTGTCGACGGCGCTTCAGAAGGGCGCGATCGTGACAACGGTGGCCGAAGCGTCGGCCGTGTCCGTCGCACCGCTGGTGGCGACCGCGGACATCCACATCCTCTCGCGCCTGCCGGAGGCCGGGGCGGAGGAGCGCTTCTACAAGCCCGTCGAGGACACGACGCGGTTCCTGCGGCCGCTGAACTGACCGGAGTTCAAAGCGAAGATCGCATTACCGTATGACCGGTTTTGCGTACGGTGCGTACATGTCGGGATCAATCGTGCGGGAGAAGCACGATCGGCCTTCGCCGTGCTTCCAGTTCTCCTGCCCGGCCGCCTCGTAGCGCGGGTAGTTCCTGTCCTGCCGTTCCGGTGAGGCCGTTTCGAAGGTGGCGCAGAGTTCGAATGTGAGGCGGCCCGTCGAGCGGTACTCGTACGCGTCGCCCGTGACGGGATCCGTGGGCGGGACGAAGCCGGAGATGTCATTCTGCAGGTCGCCGAGTGCGGCGGGCAGCTGCTCCTTCGTGCGCCAGTAGTCGATGATCTGTCCCTGGATGCCCGACAGGTGTTCGATGCGGCGGCTGTCCAGGCGCAGCTGGCGCTGGTAGAAGGGGGAGCCGACGATGAAGAACCCCGCGACGACGGACGCGAGCACCACGGCCGCGGTGCCGATGGCGAACGCGCGCGGTTTCCGCGAGAGGACGAAATCGCTCCGGCGCAGGTCCCAGAGGTAATAGCCGAAGACGGTGGCAGCCGTGGCGAGGATGACGAGGACTTTCAGCAGGAACCGGACCGTCAGTTCGCCGCCGAGGAAGCTGTTCACCAGCACGACGAGGTCGATGATGATCGTGACCGCGGCGATGAAGAGCGTGAAGTACAGGAGCCATTTGCGGATCCAGATGTTCGCTTTTTCGGGGAAGGCGCGGATGTCGCGCTGGAGCAGCCAGGAGAGGAGGAGATAGACGGGGAAGACGATGATGAGGGAGGCGGTGGAGAAGCGGACGCTGTCCAGGTTGGCGCCGTATATGTACGCCGCGGGGTCCGGGAAGAGGTGGTTGACGTACTGGAAGACGAGGATGAGGAAATTGACGACGCTGAAGTAGAGCGTGCCGATGCCCAGGAGATGCAGGAAGACGTCCTTCGGACCCGCGGGAATGTTTGTGCTGGACATACAAGGGAGAGGGGAAGAAGAAGGCAAGCATACTCCTTCGACGGATCATCCGGCTTTCGTTGTCCGGAAATCATCGAGGAATACGCTGAGGACGGCGGTGGTGGGGATCGCCAGCAGGAGGCCTACGATGGGATGGATGAATTGCGGGAAGCTGACGCCGACGAGCATGGCGAAGACGATGGCGACGGGCGAGAGCTCCACCGCATGACGCATGATCAACGGCACGATGATGTTGTTCTCCGACCACTGCACGCCGTAGTAACACAGTGCGATGGCCACGGCCCAGCCGAGGCCGAACTGCGTGAGGGTGATGATGACGGCGGGGGCGGCTGCGATGAGCGGGCCCGCGTAGGGGATGAATTCGGTGAAGCCCGCCAGGATGGCGAGCGTGAGGGCGTAGGGGATGCGCAGGACCGTGAGGACGATGAAGACGAGCAGGCCGATGACACAGCAGAGGATGAGCTGGCCCTTTGCCCATTGCGAGAGCTTCGCGTAGATCAGGGATGCCTTGCGGCGCACGAACGACTGGGAGCGGGGCGGGAGGAAGCGGCAGACCCAGTCGAGCGTTTCCTCGCGGCGGATCTGCAGGAAGAAGGCGAACAGGAGGACCACGAACAGGTCCACGACGAAGCGCAACACGGAACCGGCCACGCCCGTGGCGAGCTGGAGCGAGCCGGAGGCCATCGTGGTGAGACGGGCGCTGAATTGCCGGAGCGTATCGGGGAATTGCTCGATGGAGAGCTGTTGCAGCGTCTGTTGTACGAGGTGCGTGAGGCGCAGGTTGGTCTCGGGGCCCAAGAGGGGCAGGTTCAGGACGGGGTCGGCCAGGAAGCGGTTCACTTCCGTCGTGGCGAGGCCGGCCAGCTCGGAGAGCTGCTCGGCGATGATCGGGACGAGCGAGACGACGAGGAAAGCGGCCAAGCCGAGGAAGGCGGCGTAATGGAGGAGGATGCCGATGCCCGGCGGGATGCCCCATCGCCGCAGCGCCTGCACGCCCGGGTGGATGATGGTGGCGACGAAGAGGCCGATGACGAAGAGCAGGAGGATCTTCTGCAACAGGAACACGAACTGCACGCCCACCAGGATGAGGAGGATCGCCAGAAACGCCCGCGTGACGCTGGACAGCGACAAGCGTCCCACGATCGCCGGGGGGATGGACGGTGCGGCTTTCCCGTCGGCCATGGTGGGGATGGTAGTACAGATGGGACGGATATTCCATGAGGTTTGTGGAGGTGGATGGAGGAAACCGAGGAAACCGAAGAAGCCCCTCCTTCGCCCAGCCTTCGCTGAAGCTACGGCCGGCAAGCAAGGCTTCGGAGGGCAGGCGAAGAAACCGAGGAGGTCTTTTGTGGGTTGTTTCTGTTCACCTCATCCCCTGCCCCCTTCTCCTGCCACGCTCTTTTCGAAGGACAACTTCTTTCTCTTCTTTTCAAACATCGAAGGAAAGAAGAAGGAGATGTGTGTTGTTCTGTGGCTTTTTTCTCTCGGCGGGCTCTTCGGTGCGGACAGAAACAAACAATCTACATCCCCCTTCTCCCCGCTCCATTTTCTGGGCAACAAAGAAATCGATTTGGTCTTTGAAAAACGAGATGGGAGAAGGGGTGAGGGGATGAGGTAACAACATACAATCTACAAATCTGTGCCTGGGCTCGTTGGCTTCCTTGGCATCCTCGGCATCCATTAGGCGCTTCTCTTTCTCCCTCCCGCTTCGTACAATGAATGACCTCCGCCCATGCCCTCCTTCGACGACATCCTCCGGCTGTACGACTATGCCGTACCGGCGGAACTCGTTGCGCAGGCGCCCGCCGCGCCGCGGGACGCCGCACGCCTCCTCGTCCACGACCGGCGGACGGGAACGACGACGGACGCTTCGTTCCGGGAGATCGGCAACCACCTGCCGCCGGGCGCCGTGCTGGTCATCAATGAGACGAAGGTGATTCCCGCGCGCCTCCGGCTGTGGCGCGATACGGGAGGCCAAGCGGAAGTGTTGTTGCTGGGGACGGCGGGCGGGCTGCTCAAAGCGTTCGCCAGCCGCAGGCTGCGGCCGGAGGAACGGCTCTGCCACGGGACCGAACCGCTCTTCGAGGTGGCGGGGGAGAACGGGAAGGAGTGGTTCTTGCGGCCGCTGTTCCCCTTGCATGAACTTCCCGCCGTGCTCGAGCGGTTCGGGGAGGCGCCGCTGCCGCCGTACATCAGGGAGAGCCCGCTCTCGCGCACGGACCTTCTGCGGGAGTACCAGTCGGTGTTCGCGCGGGAGCCGGGATCCATCGCGGCGCCCACGGCATCGCTCCATTTCACGGAGCGGCTGCTCGAGAAACTCAAGCGGGCGGGCATCGGCATCGTGCCCGTGACGTTGCACGTCCACCTGGGCACGTTCGCGCCCCTCTCGGAAGACCGGTGGAAGAAGGGCGCGCTCCACCGCGAGGAGTACCGCATCCATCCGCATGCCGTCGCGGCGCTGGAAGCGGCGAAAACGCAGGGCCGTCCCGTCATCGCCGTCGGCACCACCGTGGTCCGCACGCTCGAATCCGCCGCGGACGCGGCCGGGAAGATCGTACGGCCGTCCGGCACCACGAACCTCTTCATCCGCGAAGGGCATCCGTTCCGCGTCGTCGACGGGCTCCTCACGAATTTCCACGTGCCGCGTTCCAGTCTCCTCATGCTCGTCGCAGCATTCATGGGCCGGGGGACAATGATGGATCTGTACGGCCATGCGGTCAAAGAGCGGTACAGGTTCTTCTCTTTTGGTGACGCGATGCTCATCCTCTGATTCCTGATGTATTTGATTCCTGTCGTTTCGCGCCCGCCCCCTCACCCTAACCTCTCCCCCCTTCGGGTGGAGAGGAGAGAAGGAAACGCATGAGTTGCTTCGTGTCGGTTTCTCCATTTACCGCGAAACGAATCGGGTTATTCTTTCATTATGACATGGGGTCTCGCCCTTTCCGGCGGCATCGCGCTCGGCCTCGCCAATGCGGGAGTGGCGGAAGCGCTGGAGGAAGAAGGGCTGCGGCCGGATTTTCTCGCGGGCAGCAGCATGGGGGCCGTCATCGGCGCGCTCTACGCGCTGGGGCACCCGATTGCGGATTTGAAGAAGCTCCTGCGGCAACTGAAACCGTGGAACGCGGTTCGTTGGAGCGATGCGCCGTTGCGCGGGGGACTGCAGGGCGGCCTCCTGCAACAGAATTTGCGGGAGCATCTGGGAGAATTTGCGGGGGACGCGCGCGTGGGTGATTGTCGCATCCCCTTCGTCTGCGTGGCGGGTGAGGTGACGGGGAAGGTGGCGTGGCAACGGCTTTTCGAGCCGGGTTTCATGGCCGAATTCCGACGGCACATCCGGCCGTACGTGTTCCCGCCGGAGACGCGCGTTCTCGATGCCCTCATGGCCACCAGCGCCATTCCCGTCGTGTTCTCGCCGGTGCGCATCGGAGACCGGCTGTTCGTGGACCTCGGCGCGACGGGAGCCATCCCTTCCCTGCAGATGCGCGACGCTTTCCGCCCCGATGTCCTCGTCTGCACGGATACCGCGCCCCGCTACGGGACGCTGCGGGACCTCTTCCCGCGCCTGCTGTCCGAGCTGGCCCGCGAATCGGAAGCGGACCTGCGCGCGGGGCGGGAGGCATGCGATCTCGTCATCACGCCGCCGCCGGCCGCCGGATTCCTTCGCTTCGACAAAGGGGAGGCCTTCGCCGCGGCGGGTCGGAAGGCGACGATGGAAGCGTTGCCCGCGCTGCGGACGTTGTTGGGGCGTCCGGCGGGAGGCGGTCAGGCGTAACTCACGCCCGTTTCTTCTGGAAGAACAGCAGGTAGACGAGCGGCAGTATGCCCGCCGTATTCAGGATCAGGAGGGCGATGAACCAGGGCAATTGGCCGTTCCTGCCCGTTTTCCAGAGGGCGATCCCTTTGAGGATCAATTCGATGGTCACCAGCGCGACGATGAGGGCGATGAGCTCGGGAGAGAGGTTGAATGAAGGCATGCATGGATTCTATCACGCTTCCGTTCCCGCATGATCCCTTGCGCCGGCGGATTGCCCAAAAAATGATCCATTCGCTGGCTCGCAGGCCGGATCGTTCTTATCGTGGTTGCCTCATGGACAAGCCGCCGCATTTCATCAGCACCCGCGTGGATCTGGGCGGGCAACGGGAGGAGCGGAAGGCGGAGCGTGAAGAGCGGGAAGCGCTCGACGCGTACTCGAATGTCGTCGTGCGCACGGCGGAACGCCTCACGCCCGCCGTGGTGCACGTGCGCGGCGGCAAGGGCGCGCGCGAAGCCGTGGGTTCCGGCGTCCTCTTTACGCCCGACGGGTTCCTGCTCACCAATTACCACGTCGTGGGGAGCAACAAGAGCTTGCGCTTGCGCCTCACCGACGGCCGCGAGACGGAAGCGCGCGTCATCGGCACCGATCCCTGGAACGATCTCGCCGTGGCGCAGGCCGACGGCGACGGGTTTCCGTACGCCGAGCTGGGGCAATCGTCCCGCGTGCGGGTGGGGCAGTTGGTGGTGGCCATCGGGAGCCCGCTCGGGTTCGACGCCACCGTCACGGCGGGGGTGGTGAGCGCGGTGGGCCGCACGATGCGCAGCGCCGACGGGCACCTGGTCGACAACGTCATCCAGACGGACGCGCCGCTCAATCCAGGCAACAGCGGCGGGGCGCTCGCCGACGGGCGGGGGCGCGTCATCGGCATCAACACGGCCATCGTCTACCCGGCGCAGGGACTCTGTTTCGCCATCCCGATCGACGTCGCGAAGAGCATCCTGCTGCCGCTCATGCGGGAGGGGCACGTGGCGCGGGCGTACGTGGGCGTGCACGGGCGCACGGTGCCGCTCGCCCGCTTCCTTGCCCGGACGTTCGGGCTCACGCAGGAGGGCGGGGTGGAAGTGCTCACGGTGGAGACGGAGAGCCCCGCGCAGGGCGCCGGTCTCCGTGCCGGGGACATCATCGTGTCGTTGCGGGACCGGCCGACGGCCAGCATCGAAGACCTCCAGCGCCAGCTGCTCGAGGCGGCGGTGGGGACCCGGGCGGAAGTGTCGCTGCTGCGGGAGGGACAGCTGCTGCGGTTTACGATCGTTCCGGGCGAATCCCCGGGAGTATAGGAGTGAGGGATGGGAGTACAGGAATACGGTGTTCTTTTTGTTTTACGCTGCGGACGGCTGTGCCCGCATGTTCTTCCGAAAATGTCGGTGTTCGTAGAGCGACAGGGCCAGCAGCGCGGTGACCAGGGGAAGGAGGGAGAAGAGGATGCGGAAGAGGAGCAGGGACGCCACGATCGTTTCCTTCGGCGCGAAAGGCAGGAGCAGGAAGAGCATCGTCGCGTCGAACGATCCCAGGCCGCCCGGCGTCTGGCTCGCGAAACCCACGAGCTGGGAGAGCACGTACAGTCCCAGGAAGGAGACGACGGGAAGGCCGGGCAGGGAGGGGAGGAGAAAGAAGAGGGCGCTTCCCGTCAGCAGCACTTCGGCGGCGGCGAGGCCGAGCTGCCCGAGCGCGACGGGCAATGTGGGGACGGGGAAGCTCCTGCGGAAGAGGACGAGGCGCTTGCGCGGGAAGAACGCGGCCGCGACGAGGTAGCCCGCGACGGGGACGAGGAGCAGGACGCCCAGGAGCCGGAGGATGGGGGGCGGGAGGGACGGGAAGAACCGGAACGTGCCGGTGTCGATCAGCAGCGCGGATCCCGAGGCGAGGAGCAGGAGCAGGGTGAGCGTGCTGATGCCGAATGCCGTGATGGCCGCCACGTGCGTGAGGGTCAATCCCCAGCGGGTGTAGAGGCGGTAGCGCAGGGAGCCGCCCGTGAGGAGGGAGAGGCCCAGGATCATGCCCAGCGTATTGCCGATGAACGAGGCGAACATGATCCGCCGCAGGCGCAGGGGGACGGCGATGTAGCGGAAGGCGAGGATGTCGTACGAGGAGAGAACGGCATAGACGCCTGCGATGCATCCCACAGCTGCGGCGAGACGTCCGCGCTCCGTGCCCGCGAACGCCGCCCGCACCTCCGCAACCGTGATGTCCTGCGTCATCGAGAGGATGGCGGCGACGGCCGCCGTGAAGATGGCGATGCTCACGAGGGGGCCGACGTACGGGAGCAGCCGCTTCATCACCGGATGTCGCGGGAACGGCGGATGACCGGGCGTCCCAGGAGGAAGGCGGAGAGGTAGTTGAGGCCGTAGGCGGAGGCGGTATGCACGAAGCCCTGCGCCGCCCATCGCCGTCCCGACGTGCGTATGCACAGCGACGGAAGGTAGAGGATCTTTCCGTGTTTCCGCAGGCGCCGCGCCGTGTCCACGTCGTCTCCGAAGAAGACGAGCGACGTGTCGAAGCCGCCCGCTTTCTCCAGGGCCGTGCGGCGTACGGCGAAGTTGCCGCCCATCAGGCTCGCGCCGGTGAACATGTGTGACACGCGGGCGGACGTGTTCCACAGCCGGATCTGCCAGCGTTTCCACGGCGGCAGGTCGTCGCAGCGGCAGGGGCCCGTGACGGCGACGGCGTCGGGATGCCGGGCGAAGGCTTCCAGCACGGCGGTGAACCAGTGCGGCGGCATCTCTTCATCCGCGTCGATGAACGCCACGATGTCCCCGTGCGCTTCCTTCCACCCCCGTTGCCGCGCGAAGTTGGTCCCTTTCCTCGGTTCGTGCACGACGAGCGTCGCGCCCGCCGCCCGCGCCGTTTCCGCCGTGCGGTCCGTGCTCGCGTTGTCCGCCACGATGATCTGCAGCGACGGCGGCTGTGCGGCCGCGCGGATGCTCGCGACGCACCGTTGCACCCACTTTTCCTCGTTGTGCGCGGGGATGACGATGCTGACGGAGCGGTCGCTCATCGGATGTCGCGGTAGGTTGTTGTGAACGGTTTGTGGAGCAGGAGCTCGGAGACGTAGTTGAGGCCGTACGTGAAGCCGGATTTCCACATCCCTTCCTCCGCCAGCCGCCGTCCGGAGCTGTGGATGGTGAAGGCGGGGTCGAACTTCACGAGGCCGTGCGGCCGCAGCCGCCGCGCGATGTTGGTGTCTTCCCCGTAGAACGCTATGGACGTATCGAAGCCGCCCATGCGCAGGAGCGCATCGCGCCGCGCCACGAAATTGCCGCCCACCACCATCGCCCCGCTGACGGCGTACGTCGGTTGCGCGAGGTAGCGCCAGTACGCTTTCACCCAGGCCTGCTGCCGTTCGGAAATGTCGAAGTATTCGTAGGGTCCGCTGAGGCAGGCGAGCGCGGGGATTTCCGCGAAAGTGCGGTTGATCATGTCGAACCAGTGCGGCTGCACGCGCGTGTCGGCATCGATGTAGGCGAGGAGGTCGCCCGTGGCGCGCAGCAGGCCGCGCTGCCGCGCATGCGTGAGGCCTTTGGTGTCTTCCCGCACCACCGTCACGCCGGCGAACATGCCCGCGACGCGGGCGGTGCCGTCCGTGCTCGCGTTGTCCACGACGATGATCTCCCCCGCGTTCGCGGTCCGTTGCCGCACGATGCTCTCCAGGCACGCGCCCAGATACTGTTCCTCGTTGTGGGCGGGGATGACGATGCTGATGGTGTGCGTGGCTGCGGGGAGCGTTTCTCTTGCCGTTCCCACAT
>JAQVMB010000014.1 GCA_028703835.1 Candidatus Peribacteraceae bacterium
GAGTAGAAGCCATGGTGTTTGGTGGCAGAAAGTAAATATTCGCCAAACACTCTAGGTTTATGGCTTCTCAAAGAGAGAAAACGTCAGTCGTTGGTGGCAGATTCTATATATTCCCCTTATCAATTATTTGGCTCCGTCTTGAATCCGCTCCCGGAGTCGTCTGATGCTGGAAAGCGTCACCGCCATGTTCTGCGCGCAAGCGATGGTCTCCCCCAAGCGCTCGCCGGAACGGAGCAAATGGTTCAGGTAGCTCTTCTTGTGCGTGCGGCTGAACGGGGAAGGGGAATTAGGGTCGATGAAGGAATGGTCGCGGACGTACCGGTTATTGAGGATGCGGACTTTCTCGCCGTTCGACAGGTAGATAGTCCCGTGGCGCGCCTCGCGCATCGGCAGAACGCAATCGAACATGTCGATGCCCTTCGCAACGGCCTGCTCCATCTGTTCGATCCTCCCGACGCCCATGAGATACCGCGGCGCGTCTTTGGGGAGCAGGGGGCACACGTCATCGAGGACGCCGTACATTTCGTCCGCCGACTCGCCGACGGCCAGCCCTCCGACCGCGTACCCGTCGAAACCGATGGCGATCAGTTCCTCGGCGCATTTCTTGCGCAGATCGCGGTGCAGGCCGCCTTGGACGATGCCGAACAACAACGGGAAACGTGTCATGGTGAGCTTCGTCGAACCATGCACGGTTGCCGCGTGCCGCCCCTCGACGGGGCTCGGGGTGACACGCTTGTTACACAATCGCTCATGCACCCGCTTGCCTTCCGCCGCCCACCGCAACGTCCGGTCCACCGCCGCTTCAATATCCCCGCGCGACGCGGTCGACGGCGGGCAGTGGTCGAAGCACATGATGATGTCCGCGCCCAGCTTGTGCTGGATAGTCATCGCTTCCTCGGCCCCGAGGAAGAGGGGAGTGCCGTCGAGGTGGGAATTGAATGCGACGCCTTTGTCGGAGATTTTCCTGAGTGATTCCAGCGAGAACACCTGGAAGCCGCCGGAGTCCGTCAGGATCGGCTTGTCCCAACCGACGAAACCGTGCAATCCGCCCGCCTCCTGCACCACGTCTTCGCCGGGACGGATGTGCAAATGATACGTATTGCACAAAAGAATCTCCGCGCCAAGCATTTCCAGATCTTCCAGCGTAAGCCCTTTCATCGCCCCCGCCGTGCCGACGGGCATGAAGAAAGGAGTTTGAAGCGTGCCGTGGCGAGTGTGCAATTCTCCACAACGACCAAGATCCGATTCCTTCAGCAACGTATACATATATGAAATCAAGGAATCCAAAGAAACCAAGGGAGCCAAGGATAGCACTCTTCGGTTTCTTCGGTTTCCGAAAAAATCACTTCTGACTGATCTTCTCGATGATCTTGTCGATCAACCCGTAATTGAGCGCTTCTTTGGCAGACATGAACTTGTCGCGCTCGGTGTCCAGCTTCACCTGATCCAGCTTCTTGCCCGAGTGCTTGGCGATGAGCTCGTTGAGGAGGTTCTTCGTGTTGATGATGTGTTCCGCGTGGATGGCGATGTCCGTCGCCTGACCCTCCGTGCCGCCGAGCGGCTGGTGGATCATGATCTCCGCGTGGGGGAGCGCGAAACGCTTGCCCTTGGCCCCGCCCATGAGGATCACGGCGCCGCCGGACGCGGCCATGCCGAGACAGACCGTGGAAATGTCCGGGTCCACGTACTGCATGGTGTCGTACATGGCGAGCGTGGATGTCACTTGGCCGCCGGGGGAGTTGACGTAGAGGATGATGTCCTTCTTCTGGTCCTGCTTCTCCAGGAAGAGGAACTGCGCGATAATGGAATTGGCAACGTCGTCATTGATGGGCGTGCCGAGGAACACCACGCGGTCTTCGAGGAGACGTGAGTAGATGTCGTACACGCGCTCGCCGAACTGCGTCTTTTCAATGACAGTAGGAACAATAAAGTTCTGGATGGAACCCGTGCGAGAGAGCTGTGCGGCGATCTTCTGGGTCTGGGGATGCATGATGGAAGGCAGAAAGGAAAGAAAGGCAGAAAAGTTCGCTGTCGAACTTCTATTTCTATCGTTACAATCATAGCAGATTTTGGCTTCTGCTCATACTATGCAAGGTATTTTCTCTGTGTTCTGCCCATCGTATGTCATCCCAAATTGACAAGAAGACAGCAGAGCGAGTTTTGGCCTTCCTGCAGGGCTCTTCGCGGCCGCTGATTGTCATTTTGGGGCCAACAGCGAGCGGGAAAACCGCATTCTCCCTCGATCTTGCCCATAGCATAAAAGCGGCCATTCCTGGCCGCGGCTTCGGTGCGGAAATCGTGAACGCCGATTCCAGGCAACTCTACAAATTCATGGATATCGGCACGGCAAAAATTTCGAAAGATGAAATGCAGGGAATACCGCACCACCTCATCAACGTCCTCGACCCCAAAGAACCGGTGACAGCGGCGTGGTACAAGACGCAAGCAGCCAAGGTCATCGATGACATCCACAAACGCGGGAACGTGCCGATGCTTGTCGGCGGATCCATGCTCTACATCAGCGCCGTCATCGATGATCTGCAATTCGTCGATGTGGCCGACCCAGGGCAACGCGCAATGTTGGAAGCGGCATATGACAAGGACGAAGGCATGGCATTGTATGAACGCTTACAAAAGGAAGATCCGGAAACAGCCGGACGCTTCGACCGGCGCAACAAGCCGTACGTCATCCGCGCCGCGGAAATCCTGGAATCGGGTCACAAGCCGTCGGCGGCAAAGCGGAAGGGAACTGCGCCGTACGATCTCCTCATCTTCGGCATGGACATCCCGCGCGACGCATTGGCCCGGTGCATCGAAGAAAGAACGAAGACACTGTTACAGAACGGATGGATCGACGAAGTGCGGCAACTCTTGAAAGACGGATACACGGAACTCGATCCCGGCTTCGGAAGTGTCGGATATCGCGAAATCGCCGCAGCGATTTCGAATGGAAAATTGAAAACCTGTGGTGAGCAGAGCCGAACCATTGAAAATTCAAAATTGAAAGAACAACTCGTGGAAACCATATCTGCGAAAACGAGACAGTACGCGAAGCGGCAGATGACGTGGTGGAGACGGGATGAGCGGATACAGTGGATCAAACTGTAGGTTGCTGGGTTCGGTTGCTGGTTACTGGATACATACGTCGAAACCTTTCCAGAAACAAGGAACCTGCAACCAGCAACTGATCTTCAGTTCTACGGCTCAAAATTTGAGGATATCACCAAATTTTCCTTCGACTTTGTCCTTCATTTGCCAGAGTTGCTCGATCATCTGCTCCAGCTGGGGACTGGCGTCCGGGGTCTGCTTGGAGACGTAGAATTGCGCGATGTGGCGAAGCAGGTCCGCGATGTTGATCATCGCCAAGTCCACCTGCCCGCGATCCATCTCCGCGAGTTTTTCGTATGCACCGGGGTGGAAGAACGTCTTGATGTCGAACACGTTGATATCGCCGTCCTGAATCATCTTCGAAATCGTTTTGACGAAATCGGTCTGCTCATCACCCATGGCGCCGGGAACGGCCTGCCCGATTTTCTTCTGCTCCTCGGGCGTGAGATCCTTTTGCCGACCGTACGGAGATGCAGAATCTGCCATATGTCCAGTATACCACCGAAGGGAATGAAAAAGGTCAAATTTGATCGACGGCTTCAGGGAGCCGTGACCGTAATCGAACCCTTCGCTCCGGGCCGAAGCCGGTCCGCATACGACCAGGAACCCGCGGCGGTGAACGGGAAACACCACGTCGCGCCCGGTTGCAGCGCCGCGGCGGGAGCGAAGGCGAAACTGTTCAACGATCCCGCATCATGCGACGACGGCCAACGGTCCTTGGCGTCCGCATTGATCCAACACACCGTCGAACGGACGGGGACCGACAGCGAAGAAGGGGAGAATCCGGCCGCCGATATGGTCACGGTTGCCGGCCTGACAGGAATCGCCTTCCCGCCAGGGCGCCACGACATGCCCCGGAACGCAAGCGTGAACAGGGCGAGAACCGCCACCAAGGACAACAGGTGCACTGGGCCGAAGCGGGAAAACAGGGGATGCATACCCGGAGTGTACCCCTCGGTTTTCTCCCGGAGAAATTGCTGTCCTCGCTATGACCGGCGGTATACTGCTCCCGTGCAGCTCTCCACTCCGCTCGCGGCCGTCCTGCGGACGACGAAGGACCACCTCCGGGCGCTGGAAGGCATCGGCCTGCGGACGGTGCAGGACCTTCTCCTGTATTTTCCCCGCGCGCACGAAGACCTGAGCGCCATGCATACGATAGCGACCGCGGGATTGGACGAGAAAGTGACGATCCGCGGGACGTTGCACCACATCAAGCTCGTGCGCATCCGAGGCGGCAAGCAACTCGTGACGGCGAAGTTCCAGGATGCGGAAGGGGACTCCGTCGACGTGGTGTGGTTCAACCAGCCGCACGTGAAACGGATGATCGAGGAAGGAGGAGACGTCGTCCTCACCGGCAAAATCGTGGAGAAGGGAAGCAAGCTCCAGTTCCAGAGCCCGCAGTTCGAGAAGGAAGGCGCCAAGCCGCTCATCCACGCGGGACGCTTGGTGCCGATCTATCCTCAGCACGAGATCATCAATACGAAGTGGCTGCGCGAGAAGATGATGCTGGCCAGGGACGCCATCGACCTCCTCCCGGAAACGCTGCCGCAGGAAGTGGTGGATGAAGAACACCTCGTTTCCCGGAAAGACATGGTGCGTTTCCTGCATTTCCCGGACCGTCCGGAAGACGTCGCCGGCGCGTATGACCGCCTCGCCTTCGAGCAGATGTACGACCTGCAGCGGGAGGCGCTGGAGCGGAAGAGAGAATGGCAGGGGACGCACCAGAAGCGGCTGCGGACGCCCATGGACATCGAGCTCATCCGCGCCCTCTTCGCCTCGCTGCACTTCACGCCGACGAACAGCCAGAAAATCGCCATCTACGAAATCCTGCGGGACATGGAGAAGGACGTGCCGATGTCGCGGCTGCTGGAAGGGGACGTGGGCTCGGGCAAGACGCTCGTGGCCGCCTCCGTAATGGCCAACACCGTGCGCCACGGCGGGCAGTGCGCCCTCATGGTGCCAACGGAAGTGCTGGCGCGGCAGCATGCGGAGAGCCTGTCGCGTTTACTGCTTCACTTCCACACGTACCTCCAACAGCAACAGCATCCCGTTGCGGCGGCATTCCGCCAGCCCGTCGTCACGCTCCTCACCGGCTCCACGCCGCGCGCGGAAGCCGACGCCATCAAGCGCAACCTCGCCTCCGGCCTCACCGACATCGTCATCGGGACGCACGCGCTCATCGAGGACACCGTGCGGTTCACGGACCTGCGGCTCGTCATCGTGGACGAGCAGCACCGCTTCGGCGTGATGCAGCGCGAACGCCTGCGGGAGAAGGGGAGCCCGCACTTCCTCTCCATGACGGCCACGCCCATCCCGCGCACCCTCGCCCTGACGGCCTACGGCGACCACGACCTGTCGGTGCTGCTGGAGAAGCCCGGCCGCCGCCAGGCCATCGACACGAAAGTGGTGGCGCCCGGCGACCGGAAAGTGATCGAACTCTTCATCGACCACCAGATCCGGGAAGGACGTCAGGTGTTCGTCATCTGCCCGCTCATCACGGAGAGCGAGGAGCTGGACGAAGTGCGTAACGTCGAACAGGAGGCGAAGCGGCTGCGCGCGGCGTTTCCCCGACGCCGCATCGCCATGCTGCACGGCAAGCTGCCGCCGCCGGAGAAGCAGGAAATCATGCGCGCTTTCCGCGACAAGGCGTCCGATATCCTCGTCTCCACTTCCGTGATCGAAGTCGGGATCGACGTGCCGAACGCCACGATCATCCTCATCGAAGGAGCGGAACGGTTCGGCCTCGCCCAGCTCCACCAGCTTCGCGGACGCGTGGGACGCGGCGACCACAAGAGTTACTGCTTCCTCTTCACCACCCAGCAAACCCAAGCATCATCGCCTCGTTTGCGAGCCATGGAACAGTATGATTCGGGCTTCATGCTCGCGGAGATGGACCTGCGACTGCGCGGCCCCGGCGAAATTTTCGGCACGCGTCAGAGCGGCATCCCCGATTCCTTCATGCGATCGCTCCTGAAACCGGAACTGATCGCCCGGGCGCGGCGGGCGGCGGAGCGGGTTCTCTCGCCGGAGGGAAAGAAGCTGGAATCCGTCCTGTAAACGCATGACGATCCTGCGCTTCCTGATGCGATATCTTCTGTTCGTGCCCGTCGATGATTGACTTGATTCCGACAACGGATATTCTTTGCCTCGTGCAAGTGCACACCTCCACACGCGGCATGATGCAGGCGATGATAATGTCCCCTCTGCGAGGCGGGTGTAGGTCGTAAACGTTATCCTCCCACGTCACCCAACCCTCGCACCTGCGGGGGTTTTTTTATTTCTTATCCCATTTTCCCCACTTCTCCATGGTCAATATCCTGTCTCTCGAAACGCCTGATGGCAGCTTGGTCCCGGTGAACGCAGCTGAATTCCCGAAAGGGACAACTCTGCAGCATGCCGATGGTGCGTTTCGCGTCAAATCCGCCGAGCAACCGGAGGCGGTTGCCAACCTCATCCATGCCGCCACGGAAGCGACACTCCTGAATTCAAAGCCCGATTGATGATTGCTGAGGACTTGCCGGGAGAAGGAGCGGGTGACTCCTTCTCCGCGCTCGCCTCGGAAATGCGCTTTCGGCATCGGATACCCGCTGCTACACTCCGAAGTACTTTCCCATCCCGGTATGGCCGATCAGACGAATCCGCCCAATCCTCCCGCTCCTCCCCGCCCCGGCGACCCCGTCCCCGAAGGGGGATTGGATCCGACGCAAGTTTTCGGCTCGCCGCCGCCCCCTCCGGGTGCAGGCCAGCCTCCCATGGGACAAGCACAGCCTCCGGCGGGGCAACAGCCCGCGGGGCAGGATCCCGCAGCCGCTCCGGTGAAAGACAACAGCCCAAAACCGCCGCCGCCGGGCGTCGCGGCCACGAAGGAAATGGGCTATGACGATGAGGACATCAAGATCATCGCGCAGGTGGGCAACTACCGCTTCGGGACCATCGCCGCGACGTCGAACAACGCCGACATCGTCATGCCCGCCCATCCCGACACGACGTTCGACCAGGAATCGTTTCTCACGCTCCTGCGGGGGAGCATCTCTCTCACCCGCGACGAGAAGTGGCGCATCATCCAGGCCATCCCCAAGCTCAGCCAATTCCAGATCGACGAGCTCCAGAAGATCCTCCAGGAAGAGAAAGTGAAGTTCTCCGAGCTCAGCCCGAAGCACCTCCTCCAACTCATGAAACTGGAGCAGAAACACACGGAAGACTGGAAAGACCTGCAATCCCTGATGCGCCAGAAGAACGTGAAGCAGGAAGAGCAGTCCAAAGTCGATGACATTCGCAAGCAACTGGGACTGTAAAGCGACGAAATCTCAACCTCGGCGAAGTCCTGAGCGCAGCGAAGGACGGAGACGGGTGAAACAGGAGGAACAGTCGAAAGTGGACGACATCCGGCAGAAGCGGGGCCTCTGATATATCGAGAGCGAGTCTTCGACCCTCAATATTCGGAACGATCGCGCACGGCTCTGTTCAACAATCGGACTGCCCCGCACGTCGAAGACGTGCTCTGTTCATCATTTGGTATCGAGGATGCGCATCCTCAAACATTCATCACAAACACTGCCAGGATGATCGCCCCGACGAGCCCGAACAGCAGACCGTGGGCCGCATGTCTCCCCGTGCTCCGGTGCAGGGACGTCGCCAAGAGGAAGAGGAACACTGCGAAAGACACCGTCACGACGACGGGGGAAAGCAGCAGCTCATCCACGAACGGGACCGAGAAGGGGAGGGAACGCGTCCGCTGGTAACCGCCGACCGCAAACAGAACGAAGTACCACCCGAGCAACCAGCCCGCATAGAGGCGGAACGTGTCCGTGAGCGGCGCGTACGTACGTTCTCTCCCGACCGCCACTTTCGGTTCTTGCGCGGCGGAAGAACCGTCCTCATCCGTTTCAATCCATGCGAGGCGCTTGCGGGACGGGTTGTCATCGTTCGTCATGGCACCCACGATAGCACAGTCGCGCAAATCATTCCGCTTCCGGTTCGTACGTGGAGAGGGCGTTGGTCATGTATTCCACGGCGGCGCGGAGATCGGACGGCGCGGAAATTTCGAAATGCCGTTTCGTCGTCCAGGAGCGGTAGCCGACGACCCTGCCGTCCGTTTCCTTCACCGTCCCGTCAACAACCCCGTCCAGCATCACGCCGCTCACGAAATCCACGCGCACCGGCCCGTCCCCGATATTTTCGATCGGCTTCGTGCTCATTTCCACGTGCCAAAGCGTGTCCTCGGTTGCGCCGAACGAAGTGTAGTACCAAAACTTATGGACCGGGACGCAGAAACCGATATGAGAAGAACAGTACCGCTGCGTCCAGACGGTCGCATCCGTCCCGCCGCCCGCCATAGCCGACACCTGGCTCCCCTCATCGGGAAGCGCCGCTGCGGACGAGGCGGGAACAGCAACGGGCTCGGAGGAAGAAACCGTCGGAAGAGGAGCGGAAGAAATGGCCGCCGCGGAGGATGACAAGAAAACGGCGGAAGAAACCGCCTCAAATGAAGACGCAGCCGCATCGGATGAAGAAGCATCCTCCGAAGACGCGCTGCTGCTCTCTTCCTGCAACAATGTTTCAATGCGGGTCACACGCATGATCGTTGCATTGCCCTCCACCGTCGGACGGACGGGACCGAAAACGCGCACGGCTTCGCCGTCGTACTCATCCAGCAACAGCGTATCGCTCTCCAAAAGGAGAAACCTTCCTTCCCCCAAAGACATGCGGTGCGTTCCTTCCATGTAAATGCTCACTTCGATGGGCTCCACCCGCCCCTCGTACGTCACTTCCTCATACGCTCCCTCTTGGGAAGAAGCTTCCGAAGATGACGACGCGGTCCCCGCGTCCTGCGCGGGATTCAGCCCCGGCCAGGAGCAAGCGGAAAGCGACAAAGCAATGGAGACGGCGGCAAAAAGGTGAAAAGAGCGCATGGGAACGGTGGAAAAAATCTTCATGAACCGGCGAGCATGGCGTCGATAGCGGACTTGAAGGCATCGAACGGCTGCGCACCGGAAATGTAGCGGGATTTCTTTGTGCGGTTGTCATAGACGAAGCTGCCCGGCGTGCCGCGCACGCCCGCGCTGGAACCGGCCTGCATTTCGTCGCTGATCTTCTGCGCGTATTTGCCGCTGTCCAGGCAGGACTTGAACTTCGCTTCATTCAAGCCGATTTTGGGCGCCAATGCGACGATGGCCGCGGACGTGAAATCCGTTCCTTCCGTGTCCCCGTAGACGGCATCCGCATACTTCCAGAACATCGCGCTGCCGCCCAATTCCTTCGCGCACTCCGATCCCTCGGCCAACTTCTGGGCATTCGGGTGGAAACTCAGGGGATAATGCCGGTAGACGACGTTGACGTCATTCTTGTACGTCTCCAGCACCTTCGCGAGGGTCGGATGGTGGCGCTTCGAATACGGACACTGGAAATCGGAGTAGGTGATCACGGTTAACTTCGCTTTGCTGTCGCCGCGGATGGGATCGGCGGAAGCATCCACCGCCGGCACGGGTCCGCCGGGAACGTCTTCGGGGGGAGCGACGACGGCAGGGGCGCTGGGCGGATTCTGCGCAATCGCGTCGCCCGTGCCCGAACCGGTGAAGGAGGCGGCGGAATAACCGACGATGACACCCAAAAGACCGAGTGAAACGGCAAACCACACGTTGGAATTCTGCGGGGAATTCATAAGGGGGGAGTAAGGAAAAACGTCGCCTTTCGACTATGACAGCATACGCGAGAATCCGCCGCGTTCACGGAATACCGTTTGACAGCACCTTCAAGACGGCATCTTGCAAACGATCAATGCATGCTGACGTAACCCTCGCCTTCCTGCGGGGCGTATTCGAGTTTCAGTTTCCGGGGCACGCTTTGGTAGCGCGAGAGGACGGGTTCGACGCTTGCGCTTCCGACCGGCGAATGCACCGTCCGGATCCAGGCGATTTCATTCGTCCGCAGCGGCCGCCCGAGAAGTCCGTTCATTTCCTCCGTGCCGTTGGTCTGGAAATACGGCCCGGCCATTTCCACCGTCCTGCCGTCGCGCACACCGTATACATGCACGAACGCTTCAAACCCGCGCGTGTAGGCCTGCAACAGAAGGTACCTGTCCGTGTCATTGTGGAACGTAAGGTCCTGACGTTTGGGGAATATGGTGGCATCGATCCCGACGCCGTACTTCTCATAATACGTGACGTACAAGCTGTGGTTGGCACGCTCCGTGATGGGCAAGCCGGCAAGGAGCGCAGCCCGATAGACCGTCGTAGCCACTTGGCAGATGCCTCCGCCCGGGAAGGGAACCAAGTCGGTCCCGTTCATGATGACGAGCGCATCCTGCCATTGGCCGCCCCGCATGTCGTTCACCGCCGCATTGAACGAAAACGTTTCCCCGGGCGGGATCAGGACGTTATTGAGGTAGCCCTGCAACCCGAGACGCACGTTCGCGATCCGCCCTCCGCCCGACCCGCGGTAATCGGACTTGCCGGTGGCCAGCAACTCCAGAGGGCCCAAATCTTCCCCCGACTCATTGATGACGGCCCCCGGCACGGACGAAACGGGCAAATCGACGACCTCCAGGCCGGAAGCGAGCGCTTCGGAAAGGCGATGCGCTGCCGAAGATGCGTCGAACGCATATCCCGGTTCCGCAACGGTGTCGGCGACGGCATAAAGCACGCCGTGCCGCATTTCGGAACCGCGTAACAATGTGTCCTTCTGCGCCACGATTCCCTCGGGCATGAATCGTTCCAAATGCAAACGCACTTGTTCCTCGTCCACGGCGAACCGGAGCGACCCGTCCTTGATATCCGCATGGACCCAATGGGCATACGCAGTGAGTGCCGCATCCCATGTGCCGAAATCCGCGCCGTCATCGGCCGCATACCGCACGGTAACGGACCGCCCCAGGATTTCCCGTCGTTCCGCGATGGCCTTGGCAAGCGTCGGAACGGACAATGTCTGACCGAACCGTTGCCGGATCCTGGCCTGCAACCGAAGCGCGACACGCTGCGAGGACGCATCGGCTCTCCGATCCTCCGCGGCAATGTGCATGATGACGCTGCCGCTGCCGCCCGGAGCGGCGGCATGCAACGGGGAAGGAGGAAGAAACGGGTGCAACGTCAGCGACCGCTCTTCCGGCGACCGGAGAAAGAGCGCCCCTCCCGACAGGAGGACCGCCGACAGCGCGGAGATGACATATCTTTTATATTTATGTGTAAACATATTAGTTGATTCGATGTATATTATATATTATTTTTGATTAATGGTCAAGTAACGACGGGGCTGCTGTACCGTAGGAAGGAGAAGCCGTAGAATTCTTAAAAATCCCCCCCGACCCATGGCTCTTTTTCCCGGACTGTCTTCGCTGCAAGCGCATTTTCGAAAAGCGTCTTTTCCGCTTGCCGCAGCGACGGTTGTCGTCCTTATCTGTGGGACAGTCTTCGCGCTGTATCCGCGAAGCGGGTCGCGGGGTCTCCCCCTTGTCCGCCACGTATCCGCGCAATCCGACCTCCGCATGGAATTACCGGAACCCATGAACCGGACGAGCGTGGAACAGCATTTGCTCATCCCGTCGGATACGAAGGGCGCGCTGGAGTGGGACGGGGATACACTGGTTTTCCGCCCCTCCGAACCGCTCTTGCAGGGCGAGAAATACGTCTTCGAAATCTGCAAGAACGCACAGACGGAGAAGGGGAGCGTGCTCGGCAGGAGCCTGTCCTTCACGTTCCAGGTTTCCGGCGCGCCGTCCGTCGCGAGCGCGATCCCGGGTTCGGGGTCGTTGCACATCCCCGCGACCGCGCAGATCAGCATCGTGTTCGACCGGCCCGTGGTCGCGCTGACGCAGGCGCAGGGAGAGCCGCAGGCGACGCTGGGAACGTCCTGGCCGATCACATTCGATCCGCCCCTGGACGGCCGGTGGCGGTGGCTGAGCACATTCGCAGCCGAGTTCATCCCCGCGAAGCCGCTGACGCTCGCGACGCGCCACACCGTCCGTGTGCCCGCCGGCATCGAAACGGTCAACGGCGACAAGACCGAAAAGGATTTCACTTGGTCCTTCGAAACGCTCCGCCCCTCCGTCGTGGCGGCGGATCCGGCTCCCGGCAGCCGTCTCGCGGGACCGACGACCGCCGTGTCGCTGACGTTCAACCAGCCGATGGATGCGGACAGGGCGCGGACGTCGCTGTCCCTCCTCCGTCTCCCGTCGGCCGCTTCCTCTTCCAGTTTCCCGTCGGAGGAGCAACGGAAACGGGGTTGGGATATCGGGAAGGACACGTTGCTTCCCCCTTCCGTCGGCTCGCTTTCCGGCAGCGTCGTCGCGATCAAAGACATTCACTACGGGACGAAGGAAGAACAGGGAAAAACGGTCGTCGACCGCGCCACGCTGGTTCTCGTACCTGCTGCTCCGCTCGCATACGCTTCCGCCTACGGCCTGACGGTACGGAAAGGCATCCTCGCGCGGGAAGGTTCCCTGGGCGGCACGGAGGACTACTCTTTCACGTTCTCGACGGTAGGCCCCCTCGCGGTGGAGAAGGCGCAGTACCAGTACAACGCGCTGCATCTCGTCTTCAACAATCCCATGGACGACGCATCGCTGCGAAACGGCATCACGATGTCCCCCGAGCCGGAGAACTGGGATGACCTCGACCTCGCCACCAGCATGTGGGGGGAGAACCGGGAGATCAGCGCGTACCCTTCCCTGCAACCGAGCACCGACTACGTGCTGACGGTCACGGCCGACGCGGCGGACCGCTTCGGCCAGCGGTTGAAGGAACCCTACGTCTTCCGCTTCAAAACCGATCCGCTGCCGCCGGAAGTATCGGTGCGGTCGAAAGGGGAATTCGGCATCTTCGAACGCGGAAAACCGCCCGTTTTCCACTTGAACGCCGTCAATGTGAGCAGGCTGGACCTGGAATATGCGCCGCTGCCCTTCCCGGACTTCCTCGCGTGGCAACGCCAACGCCGCACGGGAGGAGGCGGCACCGTTTCCCTCGCGGGGCGCGACGGGATGCGGACATGGTCGATGCCCCAACAGAACGTGCTCAACGCCTGGCAAGCCACGGCCTTTGACGTGCAGGAGCGCGTCGGGTCCACGCTCTCGCCCGGCCTCTACGCCCTCACGGCCCGCGCGCCCGAGTACGTCTGGCAAAACGGGAAGGTGAAGGAACAAGTCGTCCAGCAGCAGTTCTTCGCCGTCACGAACATCGCCCTCACCTTGAAATTCTCCGGATCACGGGCGCTGGTGTGGGCGGTGAACATGAACGACGGCTCGCCCGTCTCCGGCGCTTCCGTCGGTTTCCATGCCGGCGACGGCACGGTGGTGACGGGCGGCCAAACGGACAAGGACGGCTTCTTCGAAGCCCCCCTCGCCCTCGCGGATTTCGCGGAGGCGGACTACGAGTGGCGGCCGGAGTTCTACGTCACGGCGGAGAAAGACGGAGACATCGCGTTCCTGAGCAGCGAGTGGGCGGACGGGATCAGGCCCGAGGATTTCGCATACCCTTCGGATTTCCGCGGCATCCAAACGCCGCCGAACCGGCTGGAAGCCTACGTGTACACGGAACGCCCCGTCTACGCCGCCGGCGACACCGTGCATTTCAAAGCGGTCCTCCGCGTACGGGATGCAAACGGGACGATGGCGCTTCCCGCGACGAAGAAAGCGATCGTGGCGGCGACGGATGCGGAAGGACGGGAAGTGTACCGGCGTTCCCTGGACATCAGCGCCTTCGGCTCGGTGAACGATTCGTTCCCGCTCGACAAGAACGCGTCGCTGGGCATGTACAACCTCAATGTCCAGCTCCCGCCCGAAAGCCGGACGGGGGAAGTGTCGGTCGGCGCGTCGTTCTCGGTCCTCGCGTACCGCAAACCGTCCTACCGCATCGACTTGACGCCCGCATCAACGGATTACGCCAATCGTGACACCGTGTCTTTCGACGTGGCCGCCTCCTATTACTTCGGAGCGCCCATGGCGGGCGCCGCCGTGGAGTGGCGGGCGGAATCCACGGATTACCATTTTAACCGCTACACCGACGGCTGGTACTCTTTCGCGACGGAAGAGCACTGGTGCTGGGAGGATTGCGCGCCCGCGACGCGCGGCCTGACGGAAGGCCGCGGCGCACTCGACGCGGGAGGACGGATGAACGTCTCCTTCCCGGTCCGCATCGACGACAAGGGAACGAGCCAGGTCGTATCGGTGGAAGCGGATGTGACCGACCCCGACAACCAAATCGTCAGCAACCGCACGTCCGTCCTGGTCCACAAGGCGGACGTGTATGCGGGCATCCGCTCCGCAGAGTACGTCCTGACGCCCGGGCAGCAGGCGAAAGCGGACGTGGTGGCCGTGCGTCCCGACGGTTCGCCGGTCGCCGGCCAGCGCGTGACGGTGCAGCTGTACGCGCGTACCTGGAACACCACGCGCAAGAAGGGCGTGGACGGGCAGTTCTACTACGACAACCGCCCGACCGATACCTTCATCCGCGAGACGGCGGTGACGACGGGGAAGGACGGGAAGGCGCAGGCGGCTTTGGCCGTGGACAAAGGAGGCGAGTACCGCCTGGTGGCGGTGGCCGCGGACGGGAAGGGGCGGCAGTCGAAGGCGGACGCCGGCGTCTACGTCTGGTCCACGACCTTCGTGAACTGGCCGCACTCCAACAACGACCGCATCGGCATCGAAACCGACAAGGCGCAGTACGACGTCGGTGATACCGCCGTGCTCCTCGCCAAATCCCCGTACCAGGGAAAGGGCGTGAAGGCGCTCGTGACGGTGGAACGCGAACAAGTCATCCGCAAGCAGGTGATCGACGTGGAATCGAGCGGACAGGCCATCAGCATCCCCGTCACCGAAGATCTCGCGCCCAATGCCTTCGTCTCCGTGATCATCCTCAAGCCGCGGATGGGCGAGACGTTCGACGAGCAGGGAAGGGACACGGGTGCGCCGGCCTTCAAGGCGGGATACGTGAAGCTGAACGTGGGCCTGAAAGAGAAGAAACTGGACGTGCAGGTGACGACGGACAAGGACACGTACGCGCCGGGCGAGACGGTGCGCGTCTCCCTCGCGACCGCCGACCACGCGGGCAAGCCCGTCCGCTCCGAACTGTCCTTGGGCGTCGTGGACATGAGCCTCCTCGCCCTCGCCGGCTTCGAACAGCCCGACTTGGTGCGGACATTCTGGAACGAGCGCAGCTTGGGCGTGCAGACGTCCGTGACGATCCTGCGGCTGCTCGAGCGCTTCAAGCCGGGCTCCAAGGGGGGCGGAGGAGGGGACTTCGAGACGCGCAAGCGGGGCACCTTCAAGGACACGGCGTACTGGAACCCTTCCGTCCTCACGGACGACCAGGGAAAAGCCTCCGTCTCCTTCGCGCTCCCGGACAACCTCACCACCTGGAAGCTGCTTGCCGTCGCGCAGACGGCAGGCAACACGTTCGGCACGGGCATGAAAGACATCGTGGAAACGAAAAAGGTCCTCCTGCGCCCGGTGCGTCCGCGCTTCGCGGTCCGCGGCGACGAGATCCGCATCGGCGCCATCGTCCACAACCAATCGGGGGAGAAAAAAACATTCACCGTTTCCCTCGCGGGAAGTGGCTTCGCGCTGACCGGCAAAGCATCCGTCGGCGTCACGGTGCCGAAGGACGGCATGGAGAAAGTGGAATTCCCCGTCCGCATCGGTGACGTCGCGCGCGCGACGTTCCTGTTCCTCGCGGAAACGCAGGATGCGCGTGACGAAGTGGAAGAAACCATTCCCGTCCACACCTTCGGCACGCCGCAGACCGTCACCACCTCCGCTTCCGTCGAGGAAGGCGTGACCGAATCCGTCCTCGTCCCCTCCGTGCGCGACGCCGCGGACGGGACGCTCGCCGTCACGATCTCTCCCACTATGGCGACGTACCTGCCGACGGGCCTGGAAGCATCCGTGCAATTCCCGTACGGCTGCACGGAACAAACCGTCTCCGCCATCCTGCCCTCGATCGCGGTGAAGGAGCTGCAGGGATTCCAGGCGTTCAAGATCACGGACGACGAAACGCTGCGCCGCAACGTGACCGAAGCGATGCAGAAGCTGTATGACGCCCAGCGGAGCGACGGCGGTTTCGGCTTCTGGGCCGAGAGCGACGAGAGCCATCCGTACCTGACTTCCTACGTCCTGTACGCGATGCAGCTGACCCGGAACGCGGGCTACGCCGTCGACGAAAAAGTGATGGAACGGGCGCGCACCTACCTGCAGGAACGCCTCCGGACCCTCGACGTCCGCAACACCCTGGACCTGACGGCGCGGACCTACATCCTGTACGTGCTCGGCGAAGGGGGCAGGAGCGACGCGGGCGCCCTGCAGGCGGTGTTCGAGAAACGCGGGCAACTCCCGGTCTTCGCCCGAGCGCAGCTGGCTTCCGCCCTCCACCGGGCGGGGTCGTCCGTTGCGCGCGCGCAGTCGCTCGCCGTCATCCGCGAACTCCTGAACGAAGCGAAGGTCGACCCGCGCGGGACGCACTTCGAGGAAAAGAAAGGGGCGCTGTACCGGGACGTGATGCACACGAACGACCGCACCACCGCCCTCGTCCTGCTCGCGCTGCTCCGCGTCGAGCCGTCGCACCCGTTCATCCCGAACATTGTCCGCCACCTGTTGGCCGTCCGCGAAGGCGGACAGTGGGACACGACGCAATCCACCACGCACGCGCTCCTGGCGCTGACGGAATTCCTCCGCACGACGGAAGAAATGGATGCCGCCTTCGATGCCGCCGTGCTCGTGAACGGCAACGAACTGCTCCGCAAATCCTTCACGCCGCAATCCGTCCTCACGCGCGGCGTCGCGACGCTGTCACTGGATGACCTGCGCCGCGGCGCGCTCAACGACGTGGCGCTCTCGAAGGAGGGGAAAGGCCGCCTGTACTACGACGTCATCCTCACCTATTTCTACACGCCGGAAACCGTCCTCCCCGCGGAAGAAGGGCTGAGTATCCGCCGGACCGTGCAGCCGCTGCAGGGACGGGACGACGACGCTTCAGTGACCGCCGCACGCGTCGGCGAGACGTACCGCGTTTCCCTCACCGTCACGGCCGATGACGACCGGCATTTCGTCGCCGTCGAAAGCCCCCTGCCCGCCGGCATGGAAGCCATCGACTTCCAGTTGCAGACGTCGCAGCGCCAGCAACTGGGCGGATCGGTGAAGGCCGACGACAAGCTCCTGCCCTGGTCGGAAGACCCGTGGGCGCAAGCGCAGCGCCGATTCACGCACGTCGAATTCCGCGATGACCGCGTCTTCCTCTTCGCCGAGCGGCTGCCCGCAGGCATCTACCGGTACGAGTACCTCGTCCGCGCCACGACTCCCGGCCGCTTCCGCGACCGTCCGGCGCGCGCATGGGAGATGTATTACCCCGAAACGTTCGGGCAGACCGGCGGCAGCTGGTTCTCCGTCACGCCGTAACATGCGCCTGCGCAGGTCGTTCACCGTCGCGGCGGCCGTTCCGGTCCTTCTTGTTCTCGCGGCGGCATTCTGGCCGCTGCCCGCGCGTGTGCGCGCACCGACCGGCCAGACGTCGCTGCGCCTCCTCGACCGGGAAGGACGGCTGCTCTACACGGTCCGTCCTCCGGAAGGATCCGGCGTCCATGCGCTCCCGCTCCGCGACATCCCCCGCACTCTCACCGATGCGCTGATCGCGACGGAAGACCGCGGCTTCCGCGACCACCGCGGCGTCAGCATCCGGGGCGTGGTCCGGGCGGCGCTGCAAAACCTGGCCGCCGGACGCATCGTCTCGGGCGCCAGCACCATCACGCAACAGCTGGTCCGCATGCGTCTCCCCCCCGGGAAGCGCAACGTCCCGCGCAAATTGCGTGAAATGCTGTATGCATGGAAGCTGGAACGGGTCCTGTCGAAAGAGGACATCCTCGAGGCCTACCTCAACGAGGCGTACTTCGGCCACCGGGCGTACGGCGTGCGGAACGCCTCCCTCACGTTCTTCGGCAGGAATCCGCAGGAGTTGTCGACGGGGGAGAGCGCCTTCCTCGTGGGGCTGCTGCAAGCGCCCGGTTCGTACGACCCGTTCCGCGACCCCGCTCCCGGCACCGAGCGCAGGCGCCGCGTCCTCGATGCCATGCTGGCGACGGGCGTCATCACGGAGGAAGCGCACGCGCAGGCGGCGCAGGAACCCCTCACGCTCTCCCGCGGCCGCGTGTCCATCGAAGCGCCGCACTTCGTCTTCTGGCTGCTGGAGCAACGGGAAGCGGACCTGGAAGGACTCACCGAGGTGCGCACGACCATTGACCTGTCCCTGCAGCGCGAGGCGGAACGCATCGTCGGGCGGCAATTGGAAGCGCTGCAAGACCGCAACGTGACCTCCGCAGCCGTCGTCGTGCTCGATGCGCACGACGGGGACGTGTTGGCGATGGTGGGAAGCGCCGACTACTTTGACGACGCGCATGACGGCGCCGTGAACGTCGCCGTGGCCCCGCGCCAGCCCGGATCCGCCCTGAAGCCGTTCACCTACGCGCTCGCGCTCGAACGCGGCGACACGCCCGCCACCGTCGTAGCCGACGTGGAAACGCAGTTCCTGACGGAGGAGGGGACGCCGTACGTCCCGCGCAATTACGATTACGAATACCACGGACTCGTCCGCTACCGTGAGGCGCTCGCCAACTCGTACAACATGGCGGCGGTGCGCGTCCTGGAGCGCGTGGGCGTCTCCACGCTCCTGTCGTTCCTGAAAGACGCGGGGCTCTCGACGCTCCGCCGGACGCCCGAGCATTACGGACTCGCCCTGACACTCGGGGATGCCGAAACCACGTTACTGGAACTCTCACGCGCGTACGCCCTCTTCCCGCGCGGCGGGACGACGCTGCCGCTGCGCACACTCCTGGATGATCCGCGGGAACAAGGCAGGCGCCTCCTCAGCGAACAGACGGCCTGGCTGATCGGCGACATCCTCTCGGACAACGATGCGCGCCTGGAAGAATTCGGAGGCGACAGCCCGCTCGCCTTCCGGAGGCCCGTGGCGGCGAAGACGGGCACCACGCGCAACTCGCGGGACAACTGGACCGTGGGCTTCACGCCCGACCGCATCGTGGGCGTGTGGGTGGGCAACGCCGACAACGCCCCCATGCGCGGCACTTCCGGCGTCACGGGGGCGGGGCCGATTTTCCACGACGTGATGGAGGCGGCCGTCCGCGACCTGCCGCCGGACGGCTTCCCGCAGCCAAGCGGCATCGTCCAGGCGGAGATCTGCCGCCTCTCGGGCAAACTCCCGACGCCGGCCTGCACGGCGCGTACGGTGGAATCATTCCGCGCGGGCACCGTGCCGACCGAAGAGGATGACATCTTCACCGCCGTTCCCGTCGATGCCCGCAACGGCCTGCTGGCGAGCGACACGTGCGATCCCTCCCACGTGCAGATGCGGACGTTCGCCGTGTTCCCTCCCGACGTACGCGCTTGGGCGCGTGAAACGGGATGGCCGGAACCGCCACGCGAACCGTCCCCGCTCTGCGGCACGCATGCGCCGACGGGTGATGCCAGGCTCGCGATCCGTTCCCCCCTGGCGGGGGACACGTTCGAAATCGATCCGCTCATCCCCCTCGCCTCCCAGAAGATCCCCCTTCGCGCGGAAGCGGGCAGCGCCGTGCGTACGGTGCGGTGGTACGTGGACGGGAAGCACGTCGGCGACGGGAACGCGCCCGATTTCGCCGCCGGATGGACGCCGTCGCCCGGCACATGGACGGTGGAAGCGAAAGCGGGAGAGGTCTCCGAACACATCGTCATCAACGTCACGAAAAGGCTGCCGTGACATTGAGCGCCGTCGATGGACCCTCACCGCGCGGCGCGGGAGCACCCCTGCTCCATCAGGCGCGTCCGCATGGGGAGCGTCACGACGACGCGATGTTCGTCGGGAACGTCTTCATCCAGTTCCACGGTGCCGTCCGCGACGAACTCGCCCGTCACCACTTCCTCCAGCTCCACGGTGCCGCGGAGGTGTTTCGCAAGTTCCTGCGCCATGGAGAGCATCAACCCCTGCGTCCCGCCGACCATGCGCAACGTTTCCGACGGCGCGCCGCCGTCCTTCGACAAGGTCGGGAAAATCACCGACGAACGGAAATTGACGACGAGGCTTTCCGGCGCGGCCGCCACGTCGACGAACACCGTCATCTCCCGTTCGGGGTCCGCTTCGGTGAACACGGCGGCGATATCCTTGAAGATCATCTCCAGGACATCGCGATCCGCGACTGCGTGGACATGCGGGGACTCGATGACCCATCGCACGCTCCGCGGGACACCCGCCTTCTCCCGCATCGCGTCAAAGAGGTCCTTGATGCAGTGTTCCTGCGGTTGCAGGCGCATCATCCCGTCTTCGATTTTGGCGAGCAGCAACATCGACTCCAGCGCGACGCTCAACTTGCGCGCATTCGCGTACACGTGCTGCACGAGCTGCCGCTGGACAGGATTGAGCGCGCCGGTGGTGTCCTTGCGCAACCGCCCGCAGGCCCAACGGATGGCGGTGAGCGGACTGCGCAAGCCGTGGCTCTCCAGAAAGAGGTATTTCATCATGCCTTCGGACGGCGGAGAACCTCTTTTTTTCATCATGGTGGTCAGAGGTAACGCTGGATCTTCGGCCACAGTTCATCCTCGTCCATGTCGCTCTTGATGAAGTAATCCTTCGCACCCAGCTTCTCGCACTTCTCATGGTCCAGGTAATCGCTGAGGTTCGAGAGGATGATGACGGGGAATGTATAGGCCTTTTCCTTGATGTGGCTGAGAACGGCATAGCCGTCGCTCTTCGGCATGAGCAAGTCCAACAGGACGAGATGCGGTTGCCGACGGTCGATGGTCTGGATGGCCTCCTCGCCGTTGGCGGCCTCCTCGACGGTCACGCCCTGTTCCTGGAGCGTCAGCCGGAGCGTTTCTCGGAGGAACGCATCGTCTTCAACGAGGAGCACGACTTTGGACATGGCGTGGGAGGGGGAGGAGGGAAGGGGAACGTCGCAGGTCGGAAGGCAAACAGTATACCAGTGCCTGCCACCCACCAATGACAATTCCGTTATTTTCGGCGGGGAGAATGCTGGGAGACACGCGGCGTTTCTGCTAGAATGATCGTTCGCTTATCCATTACCCATTGCTCTATGAGACACGCAGGAACCATGTTGGGATTGGCCGTCGCGGGGATCGCGGTCATCGGGTGGTCCGTCGTCCAGGCGCAAACACTCTCCGGCACAAGCATCATTTTCGGCTCTTCCGCCGCGTCGGCGGACGCGGAAAGCGGACGATCGTCCGGCGGCGGCGCATCGGAGGACGCGGGCATCCGCTTCTTCAATGTCCCGCGTTCGTCATCCTCGCTCTCCCCGTCCAGTTCGTCCGTCGCCGTCCCCGTCCCGGAGGAAGACGGTTCCGCCCCGTTTCCCGCCGGCATCAATTTGCGGGTCGATGATTTTCCGCAGCCGAATCAGGCCGTGGACATCCCTTTGGAATCGTACAGCTGGTCGGCGGAGCAGTCGTCCGGCAGGAACAGGGCGTCCCTGGGGGACTTCCGCATCGTCATGAAACAGAACCTGGCCTCGCCGCGCCTGTTCCTCGCGGCGGCGAACGGCGACCGCCTCCCGCGCGCGATGATCACCGTCCGCCGCAACGGCATGGCGCAGGAATATTTGCGTTGGACCCTGTCGGACGTGACGGTCTCGTCGTTCCAAACCGTTTCGACGCCCGCGGAAGCGCTCCCGACGGACACGCTCACGCTGGATTACGGCCGCATCGAATTCCAAGTGACGCCCGTCCTCCAGAACGGAACGGCCGGCGCATCCATCCGCAACGGCTGGGACGTGCTCGCGGAGCAGGAGCTCTGAGAAGCACGAAAGAAAAGGACTCCCCGCGAGAGGAGCCCTTTCCCGGACCGCGAACGCGTCACCATGCGGCCCGTTCCGCCAAGCCGATGCCGTACTCGGGCCAGAACGTACCCGCGGACGGGCCGCCATTGCACTGGCCGTCGGATCCCGACGGTCCGCGGACCCACAGGACCGCATCGACGAGGGGGTGCCCCGTCGCGACGGTGGGACGCCGTCCCAAGGAGCGGCCGGAAGGGTTGCACCACTGCTTGTCCGGCGCGGGGCCGTTTCCGTTCCTGCCGGCATCGAAGACGAAGTGTTTTCCGCCGACCAGTGCGGACAGTTCCGAACCGTAGCGGATGTTTTCCTCGTCCGTCTCGAAATTGGAAATGTTGAGCGAGAACCCGTCGGCTTCGTCGATGCCCGCCTTCTGCAAGCGCGATGCCATCTCGCCCGATTGGTTCCAGGATGGATGGCCGGCGTCGATGTACACCGCGATGTTCCCCTGCGCCTTGAACGTCCGGACCGCCTCACGCAGGAGCTGCATGCGCGTATCCCGGTCGGCCTGCGACAGGCAATCCATGCCAGCAAGCGCATCCGGCTCCAGGAGGACCACGGCCTTGCGGGATCCGATGCCCGCCGCGAGACCCTTGACCCACGCACGGTACGCATCCGGCGAACCGGATCCTCCCGCGGAATAACCGCCGCAGTCGCGCTGCGGGATGTTGTACGCGACGTACACAGGCAACGCGCCCGCTTGCACGACCGTGTCCGTCATGGAGCGCGCATCCGCCGCGACATCCTGGTTCCAGTTCCCGAACCATTGCGTCTCCGCCTGGTCGGCGATCTTCTGGAGCATCTGCGCATCATGCGGGCGGGAAGTCCGCCAAGCCTCCGCCTGTTTCTGGACATCGTTGGACCGATTCACGTAGAGCGTCGCGCCCGCAAACGGGTTGGGTCCCGCGGAAGGAACGGACGGTTCCCCGACCGCCTTCGCCGCGGGAACGGAAGAGGACACTGAAGAAGAAGAAGAAGAAGAAGAAGAAGAAGAAGAAGAAGAAGAAGAAGAAGAAGAAGAAGCGGAAACAACGGAGGAACGGTGTTGTGACAGCACCTCCAGAAGATGGGGCAACACAGACGACGTCACCGAAGAGGAGGAAACAGATGCCGCCGATGATGAAGATGAAAAGGACGATGCGGCGAGAGATCCCGGCGTGGAAATGGACACCGTTGTTTCGCCAAGCTGCGTTCCGTCCAGATCCCGTGCTACGAAACGGATGTGATAGGGGCCGCTCCCTTTCCAGTTCCATCCGCTCAGGTCCACTTGCGCTTCCTTATGGGGATACTCCGCGAACGATGTTTCCATGGGGTTGAGACGGTCGCCGTCGACCTGCCAATGCATCGTGTAGGTTGCGACATCGCGGTTTTGGACCATGGCTTTGAACGGTTGCGTGCCGCCCGTCGTGGCGCCGTCGACGGGCCACCAAACCTCCGGCGCGCCCGCAGCCTCGGCGGCCGCGACGGGGATAGAAGGCAGGGGGCCTGCAGCGGCCATGAAGAAGGCCAAGACGATAAGCAACGTGTTCGCCCGTATGTGTGTCTGCCGGGATTGGTCGCGCATGCGCGCACGCATGCACAAGGTCAGGAGGGCTGGCCTCATGTGGGGAAGTGGGGAAGGGGATGCGACCCTAAGAAGGAGAGGGGAACGACGCAAGCGGGAAGCGACAATGTTTGCCAGTTATTTAAAATGCTGTCTGGTCGCTGTTCCACCTTCTTCGCATGTCATAAAGACAAATCAGAGGCCGTTCCACGAAGCCGGCCATGATTGACAATGGTGATCACCGGAAGTCTCTTCACCTTGCAAATCGGGAAAAGTCCATCCGGATTTTGTAAGTGGCTTCCGCGGGCGCCGTCAAGAAAAGCAACGCGTCTCCTCCCACTCGAGATGAAACAGATTTCCATCGCAGCACCGCCCTCCTTCGCCCTGCCCGAGATCCTGAAAACGCTGCAGGAGGCCGAATTGACACGGCGGCCCGGACGGCATCGCCACAAGGCCCGCGGCGGAAAAAACGTGCAAGACGGCTACGTACACGTCAGCATCATCATTCCGACGTACAACGAACGGGAGAATCTCCCGGCATTGCTGCGGAGACTGGAACGGAGCATGAACAAAGAGCGGTACGACTACGAGTGCCTCATCATCGATGACCGTTCGACGGACGGGACGCTGTCGCGCCTCCGGGAGCTGCGGACATCCGTCCCGTACAGAGTCATCCCCAAGCAGGGCCCCCGCGGCAAATCCACCTCCATCCTGGAAGGGCTCCGCCACGCCCGGGGCAGCATCGTGGCCATGATCGACGCGGACCTGCAGTACCCGCCGGAAGCGATACCGAACATGGTGCGGAAAATCGGGCGGTACGACATCGTGGTCGCACGGCGTTCGGAACGCCGGACCAGCCTGCGGCGATCCGCTTTCAGCAGGACGTTCAATCTCGTCTTCGGGCGCATCCTCCTGTCCCTGGATGTCGACGTCCAGTCCGGCCTGAAGGTGTTCCGCCGCAAAACGTTCGCCCTGGCGGAGTTCTCCCCCTCGCCGTGGGGCTTCGACTACCAATTCCTCTTCCGCGCGAAGCGGATGGGATGGACCCTGGGATCCGAACCGATCATCTTCGAAGAGCGCTTCCACGGCACGAGCAACGTCCGGATGCTGTCGGTGGGCATGGAACTCGCCTGGGGCGCGGTCACGTTGCGATGGAAACAGCTGTGGAAGGACATCTTCGCCTTCGTATCCTACCCCCACAAGTCGGAGCTGCTCTTCGACGGGTTCGGCAACGACACCGACTACCTCTATCTCCCGGAAATCCACAGCGCGAAGAAGCAGGTGTACTGGGAATCCGTTTCGCTGCTCCTGGCCGTCGTCGCGACGCTGGCGGGAGCGGTCATCGGGCTCAGCCTGCTGCTGGGCGTCCCGGCGACCGTGATTCTCTCGGGAGCGGTCGCATGCCTGTACCTCTGGCTCATCACATTCAAGATAGCGGTGCTGTACAAGTCGACGCGCCACCGCCCCATCACCGTGTCTCCGGAAGCGATCCGCGCCCTGCGCACGGAAGACCTGCCGCACTACACCGTCCTGGTGCCGCTGTACCGGGAAGCGGCGGTCGTCCCGCAGATCCTGCAGGCGATGACGGCCATCGACTACCCGCCCGACAAACTCGAAGTGCTCATCACCCTCGAAGCGTACGACCACGAAACCCGCGCAGCCATCGAGAAGACCCGTTTCCCCGCCCACGTGCGCGTCATCACGCTCCCGGACGTGCGCCCCAAAACGAAACCGAAAGCCCTGAACGTCGCGTTCCGCGAGGCGAAAGGGGAGTTCCTCGTCATCTACGACGCCGAAATCGTTCCCGACGCGGACCAGCTGAAGAAAGCGGTGGTCGCGTTCCGTTCCCGGCCGGACATCGCCTGCCTCCAGACGCGGCTGGATCATTACAACGCCGGCCAGAACTGGCTCACGAAACTGTTCAATGCGGAATTCAGCTTCTATTACGACCTCTTCCTCCCAGGCCTGCAGTCCATGGGATACCCGCTGCCGCTCTCGGGGCACAGCACGCACTTCCGGACCGGAATCCTCCGGCAGATCGGCGCATGGGATCCGTACAACGTGACCGAAGATTGCGACGTGGGCATCCGGCTCTACCGCTGCGGGTACCGGAGCGACCTGCTCGATTCGCTGAGCAAGGAAGAAGCCACGGGTACGATCGGCGCGTGGACCATCCAGCGGTCGCGATGGGTGAAAGGTTTCATCCAGACGTCCATCATCCACCTCCGGCATCCGCTGCGCCTGAAGAACGAACTGGGAGGATGGAAAAACGTCGTCGCCTTCCTGACCATCATCCCCGGCAGCGTGCTCATCAACATTCTGAACCTCGGATACTGGCTTCTGCTGATCGGCTGGGTCGCGACGGGAGCGGAAACGATCCAGAGCTTGTTTCCGGGCATCATCCTCTACACCTCGCTGCTGTCGTTCGTCGTGGGGAATTTCCTCTTCACGTACTGCAACCTTCTCGGCTCGTACCGGCGGGGACGCTACGACTTCGTGAAGTACAGCCTGCTCTCCTTCGCGTACTGGATTCTGCTGTCATACGCGACGATACGGGGGGCGCTGCAGATGGTGCTGCACCCGCATCTCTGGGAAAAAACCGATCACGGCACCCACCTGTCCGCACCCGACTATGCGCCTGCTTTCACGCGCCATCAGACGGTTTGACGACGAAGTCATCCTTGCGATCGTCGCGGCCGCCGCGGGAATTGCCGTCCTGGCGTTCGTGCACCGCCTGGACCTGGCGAAGACCCTCATCGACCAGAATTCGCACCTCAACTTCGCGCGCCTGACCTTCGACAGCCTGACGCCGGGCATGAGCCAGATCGGCTTCTGGCCTCCGCTCCTGCATGTCCTGCTCATCCCGTTCGTCGCCATCCGCCCGCTCTACGCCTCGGGATTGGCCGCGGCGCCGGTCCTCGTGCCCTCCCTCTTCCTGGCGGCCGTCTTCCTGCGGCGCATCTGCCTGGAGCTGACGGGCAGCAGGACCTCGGGGAACATCGCCGCGGCCTTGCTCCTGCTCAATCCGTACCTGCTCTACTACGCCGTCACGCCGATGATGGAAGTCCTGTTCATCGCGAACGTCTGCGCGACAGCGTACTTCCTGCTCCGGTGGCTGCGTGACGAACGCATGCGCGACCTGATCCTGGCCGGCGTCTTCGTCAGTCTCGCATGCCTCTCCCGGTACGAAGGTCTGATGTTGCTTCCGGTGACCAGTTCGATCCTGCTCGCGCACCTGTTCGCCCGGAAGCGCCGGTACCATCAGGTGGAGGCGCTCCTGCTGCTCTTCGGCCTCCTGGCCGTCCTCGGCGTCACGTTCATCGTCGCGTACAGTTGGCTCTACGGCGGCACGCCCTTCGCGTTTTCCGGCGGAAGCTGGCTCCGCGACCCCGCCCCCGGCCTCCGTCCCGCACGCCACGACGCCGTCGCTTCGTTGCTCTACGCGCTCTACGCGTCGTTCTACATGCTCGGGCATCCGATGGTGGCGGCAGGCCTCTTCTCGACGGGCGCCCTGCTCCTCCTCCCGCGCCTGCGCACGCAACACGCCGCCGTTCTGTTCGTCCTCCTGAGCCCGCTCCTCTTCATCCTGCTGAGCGAATACATGGGCACGATCATCATCAACGTGCCCGATCTTCCGCCGTACGGCTTCTTCAACAACGACCGGTACGGCCTCACGTGGGCGGGCGCGGCCGTCGCGGCTCCCGCCCTGCTCTTCCATGCCCTGCGCTCCCAAGCTGCATCCGGTTTCTGGAAAAGAGCAGCCACTGTCGTCGGCACCGCCGTCCTCCTGTTCCTCACGTTGGCCGAAGGGCGCCGCCTCCAGCACACGGTTTTCCGGGAACAGTATGCGGTCGTCCGCAGGGACATCAACAGCCCGAGCCGCGAACAGGAGGAAGTCGCACGCTTCCTCAGCGCACGTTACGACGGGGGGACGGTCCTGATGGCGCGCGTCGACAACGACCCCCTCATCGCGAACGCCGCGATCCCGCTCAACCGATACCTCTACGAAGGCAACTACCGCATCTTCGACCAGGCGCTGCAGGACCCGTGGGTCTTCGCGCGGTGGGTGGTGATGCACAACGCAGCGGCTTCGGGCGACGCGTGGGCGCTCCAGAACGAACCGGTGTTCCGCGAATGGGGCATCTCGCAGGTATTCCCGATGTATTACGACCTCGCCTTCGAGAACGAAAGCCGGCGGGTCTACCGCCTCAACGAGGAACACACGCGGCAGCTGATTGCAGCCAACGGATACCGGGCAGACGTCATGCCGTCCATGAACGGAACCGTGGTCGCCTGGGACCCGGAAACGATCTACGGGCGCATGCACGTGGAACCGGGAGAGCAGACGAAAGCCCTGTCGGCGACGAAGGAAGAGATCCGCACCGCACTCCTGCCGTTCTATGAGCAACGGCTGCGGCCGCTGTATGAGCGGGGATACTTCGCGGACGCACGGGGCGAAGGGACGTCCGAATCACAATCCTACGCGCTCTGGCAGTCCTTCGCCGTGGACGACCGCGAGACGTTCGACCGCGTCTGGCAATGGACCCAAGGGCACCTGCAACGTCCGGACGGACTCTTCCATTGGAAATTCATGACCCCGAACCCCGGGCTCGTCCTGATCCTCGACGGCAACTCCGCGACGGATTCGGACGTGGACATCGCCTACCTGCTCCTCGAAGCGGGACGGGCATGGGACGAACCGTCCTACGTGCGGGAAGCCACCGGCATCATGCGGAGCATCTGGACGCTGGAGACCGCGGCGGGACGAGGAAACAGGAGGCACCTGACGGCGGGCAATTGGGCGGAAAGCCCTTCATCCGTCGTCATGAACCCGTCTTACTTCGCACCCTATGCCTTCCGCGCGTTCGCGGAAGTGCTCCCCGAATACGATTGGGACGGGCTGGTCGAACAGGGATACGAAGACGTGGAACGGGCGTCACGGCGGCGCTTGGGAGAGAAAGGCGTCGTCTTCCTGCCGCCCGACTGGGTGACGCTGCAGCGGCCGGACGGGACCCTGCGGCCGTTCGAAGGGAAAGACCATTCTCTCGACTACTCCTACGACGCGTTCCGCACGTTCTTCCGCATCGCCCTCGATGCCGCCATTTCGGGAAACGAACAGGCGACGCGCTACCTCGGCCATGCGACGACGTTCGAGAGCGACTGGCAGCACACCGGTACGCCGTGCAGCATCTACCCGGCCTCGGGGACCGGATGCCTGCTCAGCGTCGGGACGCTCGCAGGCCCCCTCGGCATCTGGAGTATCACGCAGCCGCGTTTCGCGGAGCAGCTGGTCGCGACGCACTATCTCCGCGACGGGAAAGTGAACATCGCGGACGATGCGGCATTCTACGAGCGGAGTTGGTACTGGTTCGCGTTATGGCTGTGGAGCAGGCCGTGAACGCGGTCACGCCTGCATGTGCGCACGTTCCTCCTCGATCCAACGCTTCATCGCCTTGAGAAACAATTTGCGGCGCTCCTGCATGGCGGGCGGCAGGGAAGCGGCAAGCCGCCGCTTATGATCATCGATCGGCGGCTCCACGGGGAACGTCTCCTCCGCGTGCACCGGCAACGTCATGTCGGTCGTTCCGTCCCATGTCAGCAGCGGAAAACCGAGCGACACCAGCGCCTTGTCGAACGTCGCGTCGACGGTGACGAACCGGTCGCCTATCTTCACCTTCAAAAAATCGTGGAAACCCGTGATGGGCTCGTCCAAGAACTCCCGCAACGCATCCGGCCACGGACGTATCGGCATTTTGGTCAGATCATGTTTGCACCAGAATTCTTCCACCTCATATCCCAGGGACGTCAGAAGAAACTTCAGCAGGATATGCTTCCCTTTGCCCGTGCCGCGGTTGCGCTGGAGAACATCGAACGGATCGGGAGAGTTGGGCCTCCCGTAGGGGATGTCCCGCACCGACACGAACGCCCCGACGAGGCGCTCCTGCGGCGTCAGGTTCCCGATGCCCCGGACCAGTTCCCGGAACTGCGCCTCAGGAGTCGTTTCTGGCATGCGGGGATCGTACAGAAGACCCGGCAGCCGTTCCAGCGGAATCGGGCCTATTCCCCGGGAACCGTCAGAAGGGGAGCGTATCGCCCGTCCCGTTTAACACGTCGCCCGTCCCGAACGGAACGTCATCCTCGCTGAAAGAGCCGTCCGAATCAAAGAAGGACTCCGAACTGAACGTGCCGTCCGTATCGGTATCCAGAACGTCTCCCTGCGAGGCGCATCCGGCCAGAAGCAGTGTCGCGCCGATGGTGATGGTGGTGATGGTGCGCATAGGTTGCATCCCGTTCCATGACGGATGCGGGCGTCCATTCTTACAGAAAGACGGAAAGCGGCAATGGACGCATACAAATGCCGCCGATATCTCGAACGAAGGGAGATGAGGAGAACGGTCACAATCGTTCTCCCCATCGTGCGGATGCCGTCGCGGCATCCTCAGGACTTCCTCCCGCCGCTGCGTCCGATGGCGGACATGTGTGTGCGGTCCCGACTGATGGATTTGCCTCCGCGTCGACCGATAATCGACATGTGCTTGGCGTTCCTGGAGACGGCTCGTCCCCCGGCCCGCGCTACGCGCAACCGCGTCGCGCGATCCGCGTTCGCCAGCCCTCGCTTACCGGTGCTTTTTCGCAATCGATCGTTTCTCATGGTCACGTCGGGAGGAATGTCGGCACTCGTTTGAATGCCGGTTTCTGTGACGGCCGATCGTGCGTCGCCTTACAGAAGAATGTCGATCCTTGTCCCGCAACCGGCCATCGCGTCCGCGAACGGTCTTAAATGACGCTGAAACACATATGCTTCTCATTGACAACGGCCTGTGACTCTCTATCCTGCGCCAATCTTCCATTCTTCCCATGATCGAACCCACAGGTTTTTCCGACCCCCGGCATGAAGGCAACCGCCGGACACAGCGCTCGCTCTCGCGGTATGAGCAAGACCAATTCGACCGCATCCGGCGCGACATCGAAGACGGCAGGATCGATGCGGCCCTCGGCTGCGCGACGGCCATAAAAATGCATTTGGGATACGTGGCGAACCGAATCAAGAGCCTGTTCCCGGATCCGAAATTGCTCGAGGCGGACGGCACGGACCCCAACATCACCGATCACCGTCCCGTCCACGATCCGCGCGCGCGGCAGGACCGCGCATTCGACGACCACGAACGGTAAAACGGTCTGCGCGCTCCGCAACGCGTCGCACTGTAAGAATCATGCATCCTCTTTCGTCAGAGGTGGTGCATGCGATCCCGCCCCCCGCGTCCGGCAACCTCCGTCTCCGTCATCATCCCCGCGTTCGACGAAGAAGCGACGGTGGGATCCGTCGTGCGGACGGCGCGGAACCATCCGCTGGTCGGCGAAGTGATCGTGATCGATGACGGATCGACGGACCGCACGGCGCACCGTGCTCGAAAAGCGGGCGGGCGCGTCCTCTCCTTCCCGGAGAATCGGGGCAAAGGCGAAGCGATGGAAGCGGGCGTCCGCGCGACGGCGGGCGGTGTCATCGTATTTTTGGATGCGGACATGCTCGACCTCTCCGACGACATGCTCACCGCCATCATCCGCCCCGTCATGTCCGGCACGCACGACATGTTCACGCTGCTGCGCGACCGGTTGATCGGATCATTGCAACACCTCTCCCCCTCCTTCGTAATAAGCGGCAACCGGGCGATGAAACGCGAATTTTGGGAACGCATCCCCCGGAAAGACCGCAGCGGGTTCGACGTTGAAATCGCACTCAACTATTACGCGTTTCGGCAGAAACGGAGCACGGGGACGTTTGCGGTCGAAGGGCTGCACCATGTCATCAAAGAGCAGAAACACGGAGTGCTGCGGGGATTCGTCGAGCGCCTGTACATGGTCATCGTCTGCATACGCGCATTCCACAAATTCTATGTGTTCGGCATATTCCGCAAGCAGGCGGCTGCGTGACTCAATCGGCCTCCTGGCCGCATCGGATGCTCTTGCGCGAGAGGGGATCGCCCGCTTCGTCGAAGAGGCTTCCCAATCGCTTGCGGGAACATCCGCGATCGGCATCAAGATCGGACGCCGCCCTTTGCGCCTCGCGCCGGCTTTTCGTGGAAGCACCTTCGAGAGCCGACGTTTTGCGAGATTGTTCCATGTGAAAAATGGGAAGGCAGGCATCCTTCCAGTTCATCCTTCTTCAGTCAATGCGATCCGTAAATGCAGCGCAAAAAGCACAGGATTTGAAGAATGGAATGCTCTATACTGTCCCCGTCTGCAGTTGTGTTCCTTTGCATGTCTGGTAGGATTTTCGCACCCACATGGCCCGGTAGCTCATCGGTAGAGCGCTGCCCTGAAGAGGCAGGCGTAGCCAGTTCGACTCTGGCCTGGGCCACCACAGTTGAATTCGAGCCGAGTGAGAGTACGGAGTACGAAGCACGAGGCCGAAGATACTGTGTCCTCCGAAGCTCCGAAGGAGCGAAGGAGGACAATACTGATCTTTCTCCCAGACGCCCGGCCCTCCTTCGCTCCTCGCTACACTCAGAGCTTCGGAGGGCAAAGGATCTTGCGACTCACTGTGTCGCTTTCGCTCCTTGTTCGTCTGCAATTCACTTTTGGGGCTGCAGCTCAGCTGTCTGGGATCGCGAAGCGATCCGCAATTGAAAAGTTGCGCTGCGCGTACGTTCCTTCCATCATTATTGCCACCATTGTGGGGCTGCAGCTCAGCTGTCTGGGATCGCGAAGCGATCCGCAATTGAAAAGTTGCGCTGCGCGTACGTTCCTTCCATCATTATTGCCACCATTGTGGGGCTGTAGCTCAGCTGATAGAGCGCTGCATTCGCATTGCAGAGGTCAGGGGTTTAAGTCCCCTCAGCTCCACCAATTACTTCCACAAAACACATCACTTCAAATATCTGCGAAGGACCTCGGCGTAGCGAAGCGAAGACGGGTCCCCTCAGCTCCACCGCGACACACTCAAAATCATTACCGGACCACCATCGCGTCTTCAAGTCCGACTCCGTCCGGCAGTACCACTGAAACACAATGACGAACGGCATCTTGATGATGTCTTGTTTGAGCAACACCTGTCAAAATAACCGTGCCATTCGCATCAAATTGCACGTCAAAATTCTGCACGACACCACCAATGCGTTTTTGCACGATCGTCCGCAATGAGGCAGATTGCTGTTGCTGTTCAGGAGTCATGACATGCTTGTTTTCGGGCTTCCCGTCAGACCCGCCCGTGGACTCAGAAGTTTTTTCATTTGACATATGCCTATGCTACTACGAAACATTTGACCGTCAATTGATCCACAAGTGACTTCCTAAAGCCAATATCAAAGATACTCATCCACCTTCTTCGTCCCGATATAGACGGCATTTTCGGCGGTCCTCAAGCTCTGGAGAGCCTTCGTGATGCCGATGCGTTCCACCACGTCCCGGAAGCGCCGCACCGCACCTTCGTTGTTGAAATCCGTCATATTCGTACATTGCTCCAGTCGTTGTCCGGTGATGACGATGATGCCGTCTTTCCTCTTGTCGATGCGGTAGGCACCCATCCGGACTCCGTTCAAATGCGGCCGGAGGACGGGCACTTTCTTGCGCTCCTCTTCCGCGACGAGATGCCGCGCGTCTTCGCGCTTCCCGCGCTCCGCCAACACCAACGGCAGGAGATCCCGCATGAGCTCCTTCGTCCCGCTCCGTGTCGCGGCGGAGATGCCCGCGAAGACGGCGATCTTTTTCTTCTTCAGCGCCTTCGAGAGCGCCCGAACATCGCCGCCGACCAGATCGGCCTTGTTGAGCACCACGAGCTCCGTCTTCCCGGCCAGGGCGGGGGAGTAGGCCTCCAATTCCTTCCGGATGGCCTTGTAGTCTCGCACGAGCACGTCCGCGTCCGGCTCTTCGCCTTCGCGCAGGGCGCGGCTGATGTCCAGCACATGCAACAGGATGCCCGTGCGCTCGATATGCTTCAGGAACGCGTCGCCGAGGCCCTTCCCTTCGCTCGCCCCTTCGATGAGCCCGGGCACGTCGCACACCACGTAGGAACGCCCCGAAACGTGCACGACGCCGAGGTTCGGCACCAGCGTGGTGAACGGATAGGCGGCGATCTTTGGCTTCGCGGCGGATATGGCCGCGATGAGCGTGGACTTGCCGACGCTGGGATACCCGATGATCCCCGCGTCCGCGACCAGCTTCAGTTCCAGCTTGACGGTCTTCGCTTCGCCCGGTTCCCCCAGTTCCGCGAAATCGGGCTTCTGGCGCGTGGAACTCTTGAAATGCGCGTTCCCGAATCCGCCCCGTCCGCCATGCGCCAGAAGGAGCCGGTCGCCATGCTCCAACAATTCCCCCACTTCTTCTCGCGCATTGTCATCCTGAGCTTGGCGAAGGACCGTCACCACCGTCCCCGGCGGCACGGGCAGCACGCGGTCCTCGCCATCCTTCCCCGCCATGAGCTGTCCCATGCCCGCACGGCCGTCCGCCGCCTCGAACTTCTTGCGGGACGCGAAATCCGACAGCGTATCGGTGTTCTCATCCGCCACCAGGTAGACATCTCCGCCCTTGCCGCCATCCCCGCCGTTCGGCCCGCCCATGGGAACATACTTCTCCCTGCGCCAACTTATGCAGCCCCCGCCGCCTTTCCCGCCTTTCACGTTGATGATCGCTTCGTCGACGAACATACGGGGAGTATAGTGACGCACCCGGCTTTAATCACGGACTTCTTTCCACCGATGTTCGAGCACCTGAACGAAGAAAGCATGGCCTCATACCGCACCGCATGGCGAAAGGAAGAGCAGGAATACGAAGCGGAGGCGCGAGGATTGCGCGAAGGTCCTTCCCTGAAACAGGCGGAAATCGAGCTTTGCTACGCCGAACGCGACCGGCAATGGGACAGGCGCCAACGTTTGACCGTCCTCAGGCGGCGGATAGCGACGGACGTGACGCGCTGTCTCACGGCCATCGCGGTCCAGCGGGTCCTTTCCCACGCCATGCAACGGGCGGAAGAACTCCTGACCGTCATGAAAGGCGAACCGGGGCATTCCATGGTGGAAATCCTGGCAACGATGGGACGGTACCTCCAAGACGAAGCGGGGGATGCATACGCATGCGCATGCAAGGAAGCGACGAATGTATCCGGCGCAGGATTCGACTCCCAACTGCCGCAAGATGTCCTCCGCGCGGCCCGCACCTACGTCACTCAAGAACTGTTCCCGCCTTCCCCGTCCCAGTCGGAACCGAAACCTGGAATCAATGCCCCCGTAGGGAAACATGAGAGATCACCCGTCGTGAAAGACAACGCCCATGCCCCGCCGTCTTCGCGATCAGGAACCAAACTCATGGAAGATACGGGCACCGATGACAGAAACCATTGACGACACAAATTTGGCACTCTAAAATAGTGAGTGCTAACTCCTTGGAAACGGAGAACCCTACTCACTTTTCCCATTCAACGTATGTCAAAGATCATCGGAATCGACCTCGGGACCACCAATTCCTGCGTCGCCGTCGTGGAAGGCGGCGCGCCGACCGTCATCCCGAATGCGGAAGGGAACAACACCACACCCTCCGTCGTTGCTTTTAAAGACAATGAAGTCCTGGTGGGCATCGCGGCAAAACGCCAGGCAGTGACGAACCCGAAGAACACCATATTTTCCTCCAAGCGTTTCATCGGGCACCGGTACGGCGAAGTGGAAACCGAAGCCAAGAACGTGCCCTTCGAAGTGAAGAAGGGGAAAGAGGACCGCGCAGTTATCGTGGTGAACGGCAAAGAAATGCTCCCGCAGGAAGTCTCCGCAAAGGTGCTCCAGAAACTCAAGCGCGACGCGGAAGCGTTCCTCGGCACCACCGTGACGAAGGCTGTCATCACCGTGCCTGCGTACTTCGACGACTCGCAGCGCAGCGCGACGAAAGAAGCCGGACAAATCGCGGGACTGGAAGTGGTCCGCATCATCAACGAGCCGACGGCCGCGGCGCTCGCGTACGGCCTCGACAAGGGCGACAAAGCCCACAAGATCGTGGTGTACGACCTCGGAGGAGGCACGTTCGACGTCTCGGTGTTGGACTTGGGCGACGGCGTCTTCGAAGTGGTCTCCACGAACGGCGACACGCACCTGGGCGGCGACGACTTCGACCAAGTGGTCATTGAATGGTTGGTGAAGGAATTCAAGAAAGAGCAGGGAGTCGACCTCTCCCAAGACCGTATCGCCATCCAGCGCCTCAAGGAGGCTGCGGAGAAAGCGAAGATCGAACTGTCGTCCGCCACGGAGACCGAGATCAACCTGCCGTTCATCACGGCCGATGCGGCCGGCCCCAAGCACTTGAACGTGAAATTGACCCGCGCCAAGCTGGAATCCCTGGTGTCCGACCTGATCGAACGCACGGTCGCCCCCTGCGAGAACGCGCTGAAGGATGCCAAGCTGGGCAAAAAGGACATCGACGAAGTGGTCCTCGTCGGCGGCATGACGCGCATGCCCGCCGTCATCGCGAAAGTGAAGGAGCTCTTCGGCAAGGAACCCCACAAAGGCGTGAACCCGGACGAAGTGGTTGCTTTGGGCGCCGCCATCCAGGGGGGAGTGATCGGCGGAGACATCCAGAAGGACATCGTCCTCGTGGACGTGACGCCGCTGTCACTCGGCATCGAAACCTTGGGCGGCGTGGCCACGAAGCTTATCGAACGCAACGCGAAGATCCCCACGAGCAAGTCGCAGATCTTCTCCACGGCTGCGGACAACCAGACGTCCGTGGAAGTCCATGTGGTGCAGGGCGAGCGCGAGCTGGCCAGGGACAACAAATCCCTCGGACGCTTCATCTTGGACGGCATCCTGGCCGCACCGCGCGGCATGCCCCAGGTGGAAGTGACGTTCGATCTCGATACGAATGGCATCCTGAGCGTCCATGCCAAGGACAAGGGCACGGGCAAGGAGCAGCACATCACCATCCAGGGCTCCACGGGCCTGAGCAAAGATGAAGTGGAGAAGATGCAGAAGGACGCGGAATTGCACGCCGAAGAGGACAAAAAGAAGCGCGAACTCATCGATGCGCGCAACCAGGCGGACGCGCTCGTCTTCACCATCGACAAGCAGGTGCGCGAGCACGACGCGAAGATCCCGGACAACGTGAAGAAGGACGTGAACGAGAAGATGAACGCGCTGCGGGACATCCTGAAGAAGGAAGACGCCTCCCTCGACGATATCAAGAAGGGGACGGAAGCCCTCGGAACCGCCGCGCAGGAGATCGGCAAGATCGTCTACGAGCAAGCTCAGAAAGAGCAGAAGGAAGGCAAGAAAGACGACAAGGTCGTCGACGCCGAAGTGGTGGACGAGAAGGACAAGAAAAAGAAGAAATGATCTCCGAATCGTCAAAGCCGCCTGAACGGGCGGCTTTTTCTTGTAAGAATTGCCGCTGCGAAGCGTCTTTGATGGTAACAATCCTTTCCTTCACGATCCTATGACCGCCGAAGCCAGAGGGAACGCAGACTCGCACGAAGCAGAGCGACAGATCTTCCTGACCGCGATCCGTCTCGCCACCGAACACATGGCGCCGTCCTGGTCGAAGGGAGGGATCGTCTGGGTGGACAGGTTTCCGGAGGAGAGGGGAACAAAAGAGGAATAGTTATTTGCCCTCTCCCTAGCCCTCTCCCCGGCGCGGGGAGAGGGGATAATTCACACATTGAAAGATTTGAAACAAAACCCAGTCAATGGATTGCTTCACTTGGCTGTTCGTAAATCGTAGAACCGTGTAGCCGGCTTCCTCCAGAAATAGATGCCGTCGCCTATCGCGCTCCGCTTTCATCGAATGGACATAGCCATCGACTTCGATGATAAGCCGATGTGCTGCACAATAGAAATCCACAATATACGGCCCGATGGGTACCTGCCGTCGTATCTTCCACTCCTGAAACCTCTTCGCTCTCAATCGTCGCCATAACTGGATCTCTGCGACTGTCATTTTTTGTCGCAAGCGTCGAGCCATATCCCTCGTTCGCCGAATCCTCTTGGAAGCAAACACAGTGACAGCAAACATCCCCTCTCCATTTCAAGGGAGAGGGTTAGGGAGAGGGTTGTGAATGATAAATCAGATTTCCGCTACAAGAAGGCAAGAAAGACGTTCTGCAGACATACAGAACCTCACATCTTCTCTCCGATGAACTTCGCCAGTTCAACCAAGCGGTTGCTGTAGCCCCACTCGTTGTCGTACCAGGAGAAGGTCTTCACAAGCGTCCTGTCGATGACTTGCGTAAGAGGAGCGTCGATGATGGAGCTGCGCGGATCCATGACGTAGTCCTGGAGCACCAACGGACGCGTCTCGTAGCCGAGAATGCCTTTCATGGGTCCCTTCGACGCTTTCTCGAAGGCGGCGTTCACTTCTTCAATCGTCGTCTTCTTCGAGACGATGACCGTCAGGTCGGTGATGCTGCCGGTGGGCGTGGGAACGCGGATGGAAACGCCGTTCATCCTTCCCTTCAAGTCCGGGATGACGAGGCCGATGGCCTTGGCGGCTCCCGTGCTCGTCGGGATCATGTTGATCGCGGCAGCGCGCGCACGGCGCAGGTCCTTGTGCGGAAGGTCGAGGAGCTTCTGGTCGTTCGTGTAGCTGTGGATGGTCGTCATGAGGCCGCACGTGATGCCGAAAGAATCGTGCAGAACTTTGGCCATCGGTGCGAGGCAGTTCGTGGTGCAGGACGCGTTGCTGACGACGTGCATCGTCTTGGGGTCGTACGTCTGTTCGTTCACCCCGATCACGAACGTACCGTCCACTTCGTCCTTTCCCGGCGCCGAAATGATGACTTTCTTCGCGCCCGCCTTGATGTGCAACGCCGCATCCTCGCGCTTCACGAACTTGCCCGTGCACTCCAGCACGATATCCACTTTCATGGCCTTGTGCGGCAACACCGACGGATCCTTTTCCGCCGTGAGCGTGATCGCCCCGTGCTTGGTCATCAGCTTCCCGTCCTTGAAGTCCACCATCGCATCGAAGCGGCCGTACGTGGAATCGAATTCGAAGAGGTGCGCGAGCGACGCGCCCTCCGTGAGGTCATTGATGGCGACGACCTTCAGGTCCGGAAACTTCTCGAGAATGATGCGCAACGTCTGGCGTCCGATGCGTCCGAATCCGTTGATGGCGATGTTCGTCATGGGAAGAAGAAGGGGAGGGAACGAAGCGAGTGTACCAAACAATTGGATCGAGACGAAAAGCTATGAGACATGAGCTTTGAGCTATGAGCAACTTCTGTTAGGTTGCAGCATTGACCTTACACAAGAGGATTCGGGAAGAAGGGCTTCGCAGACCACCTGAGCGGGGGTCTTTTTCTGCATGCCCATGCCGAGGTGGATCTTGTGGTAGTTGTACCAGAC
>JAQVMB010000032.1 GCA_028703835.1 Candidatus Peribacteraceae bacterium
TGTTCATCGGTGAACACGTGTGGAGGTACAACCACAAAGACCTCACAAGGCGTGAACAGGTGCAATTGCTCTACCGGATATTGCTAAAGTTTGGTGGCAGAAGTTAAACATTCCCCTTGATAATGAAACTCCTATACACCTTCCAATCGGGGAATTATCAATTTTCAATTCTCCATTTCCTCAGCCTGCACCATCAATTGACACCCGGCCCGAAGCTCCGTATGCTCTCCTGGCTATGGTAAGGAAATGCGTCCGCACCGGCAAAGGAACGAGCTACGGGAACACCCGCAGCCACTCCATGCGCCACACCCGCAGGACTTGGAAGGCGAACATCCAAAAGAAGCGCGTGTTCGATCCCAAGACCGGCGAATACAAGACGATCAAGGTCGCCACGAGTTACTTGAGGACCTTGGCAAAGAGGCTGTCAGAGGGAAAGGCGGCGTACTGAGAGAGCCATAACATATCAAAGAAATGTGATAACATTTGTCTATGTATTATCTTGCGTCATTATTATGGCTCATCTTCTCATGCTATTTTTTCTACATGGCATGGGTAGAGCATAAGATGTCACAAGCCCGACTAAAGAGCTTAGAAACATTCAAAGTAAAACAAAAAGGAGGAACAAGGTTTGATGCTGGCTTCAGTCCCGGAGAAGCCTTCTATGCTCTAAGAGAGGAATTGAACACCGCTAATCAAGAATCTCATGGAATAGCTGCAAAATCATTTCTTGGAGCTGGGCTTACAGCACTTTGTAGTTTTGCACTTTCGATTTTCAGCATTTGAGAATCATGGCGGAGAGGGGGGGATTCGAACCCCCGAGACCCTTGCGGGTCTACGCGCTTTCCAAGCGCGCGCACTAGGCCACTATGCGACCTCTCCGTGGAAGCGGATTGTGCCACAAATATCACAAAACATAAACATTCAAAAAATGAAATGAACCTGTCGCAAAGCGTTGGGTGGCTCCGACGGGTCCCAACGCTGCAGCGACACCATTCAGGGAAGGGGGGTGTCCGTGAGGGGGGAAACCGCAGGTTGACCCACTCACGCTATTTCGCGCCGCAGCACGCGCACTTCTCGCAACACAGCCGGACCTGCTTCCCGAGAGCCATGACGCTCACGACAAAGGCGATGATGGAAAGGGAACCGGACGACGTGCCGAACACGAGGCCGGAGGAGAGGACGTGCGACAGGTACACCCCGACGAGCGCCGCGACGGACGTGAAGAGGAGAACGGCAGCAACGAGCAGGTGCGCCACCAGGCACGCAGGCTTGTGGGAAGATTTTTTTGAGAACATGAAAAGATGGAGGGAGGGAACGAAGAGGAACGCTACCGCACAGCACGAATGCATCGCAAGAACGGAATGGTCCAGTCGCCTCGACAGGAAGGCCATCTTCGGAGGCCATACATATTGCCGTCAAATCTTCGGTTTCGTCGGTTTCCTCGATTTCGTCGGTTTCCTCCCTCCGATACCCCTTCAATAAACTATCCCGTTCGTTCATACTCTCCGCATGAAGATCTCCCTCGATTGGCTCTCCGATTTCATCACGCTGAAGGAAAACGATCCCGAAGCGATCGCCCGCACCGTCACCGCGAAAATCGCGGAGGTGGATGAGGTGGAAGCGCAGGGCGCTCTCCTCAACCGCGTCGTGGTAGGCAAAGTCCTGTCCGTGAAGAAGCACCCCAACGCCGACCGCCTCTCGCTCTGCGACGTGAAAACCGATGAGGGTGTGAAACGCGTCGTCTGCGGCGGGACGAACCTGCGCGAAGGAATGAAGGTCGCCTTCGCACATACGGGCGCCACGGTGCGCTGGCACGGCACGGAAATGGTGACGCTGGAAAAAGCGAAGGTGCGGGGGGAGGAGAGCGAAGGCATGATCTGCGCCGCGGAAGAATTGGATTTGGCCGCGCGCTTCCCGGATGCGACGGGCCATTCCATCATCGATTTGGGAGACGGAGACGTCGACGTGGGTAAGCCGCTGAAAGAAGTCCTCGGCCTCGGCGACGTCGTGCTGCACATCGACAACCACGCCATCACGAACCGTCCGGACCTGTTCTCGCACCGCGGCTTCGCCCGGGAACTCGTCGCCGCCGGCCTCGCGGCATGGAAGGAGAAACCGGCATCACCGCCCGTGGACTTCCCCTCTGCGACGTTCCCCTTCTCCATCGAAGCGGAAACGAGGAAGCTCGTCCCGCGCTACGAGGCATGTTTGCTGGAAATGAACGGCCTCGGCGAAACGCCGAACTGGATGAAGCGCCGCCTGGAGGCGACCGGCTGGCGGTCCATCAACCTCCCCATCGACATCACGAACTACGTGCTGCTGGACGTCGGCATGCCGCTCCACAGCTTCGATGCGGCGGATATCAAAGGGAACGTGCGCATGCGCAAAGCGAAGAGGAAGGAAAAGATCACCACCCTCGACGGCGTGGAGCGCGAACTCAGCCCCGGCGCACTCGTCATGGAAGATGACGACGGCATCTTCGACCTCCTCGGCATCATGGGAGGACTGCGCGGCTCCACGAAGGAATCGACGCGGAAGATCTGGCTGCACAGCGCCGTGGTGGACCCCGCCAACACGCGCAAAACGGTCGTCGCCATGGGACACCGCACGGATGCGGCCACCGTCTACGAGAAGGGCGTGCCCCCGATGATGGCGAAGGCGGGATTGGACCGCGCCATCAAACTCTTCCTGGAACTCGCACCCGGAGCGCGCGTGGCCTCCGCCCCCGTTTCGTGGGGAGAGGACGGCGCCGTGAAACCCATCACGCTCACGAAGAAACGCCTCGACGGCTCGCTGGGAACGGCGATCCCCGCCGGCGAAACGGAGCGCATCTTGACGGACCTCGGCTGCGAGATCGAAGCGAAGAAGAATGCATGGAAGGTGACGCCTCCGCTCTGGCGTCTGGGAGATCTCCGCGGCGACCATGACCTCATCGAGGAAATCGGGCGCATCCACGGCTACGATGCCATCCCCCCCGCGATGCCCGCCGCTTCCATGGTCCCGCCGCCCCGCGACGCGCGCCTGCACCGCCTGCGCGACGCGCTGAAGGAAGAAGGATTCATCGAAACGCTCCCCCTCTCCCTCGTCGGCGAAGCGCTGATCCGGAAGGCAAACATGGATCCCGCCGACGCCATCACGATCCAAAACCCCCTGGGGGAAGAGCTCAAGTATCTGCACACGTCCACCATTCCGGGGCTCCTGGAACATGCGGGAAAGAACCTGCCGCTCACAGAGCAATCGCTCGCCACCTTCGAGTGCGCCCGCGTCTTCAACAAGCGCGAAGGGGAATGGCTGGAATGCGGACTGCTCCTGGCCGAACGTCGGGAAACAGGCCTCAAAGAGACGCCGTTCCTCAGCCTCAAACGCTCGCTGACGGATGCCCTGCAGAGCGTCGGCTGGTCCGTCTCCGTCCGGCCGGCACCGGAAACCCCGCCCTTCGGGCACCCCAGCCGCAGCGCAGACCTGTTCGTGGGAGAAACCGCCGTCGGTTTCCTCACCGAAGTGCATCCGGAAGTGCGCGTCCGCTTCGATCTTCCCCGCCGCGCGGCCGCCGCCTCTCTCGACCTCACCACGCTGCTGAACATCCCCTCGCAGGTGACCGTCCCGGCGCCCGTCCCCGCCTTCCCGGCCGTCACGTATGACGTCACTGTCACGCGGACGCAGGCGCAGGCGCAGTCCACGGAAGAATTGCTGCGGAAGCTCCGCGCCGCCTCGCCGCTGCTCGAAAGCGTCGACACGGTCGACCTCTACGGCGGCAAGCCGCTCACGGACGGGCAGTACAACCTGACATTGCGCTTCACCTACCGCGCGAAGGACCGGACGCTCAACGAAGAGGAAGCGAAGAAGGAGCAGGAGAAGGTTCTGCGGGAGGTTGGAACGTCTGTTTCCTGACAGGGAAGCGGTATACGGTGATTCTGGGAAAGAAACCGAAGAAACCGAGGAATCCGAAGAAACCAAGGATGGATAAATTGGAGACATGTACGACTTTTACGTCTACATCCTCCGCTGCAGTGATGGGACGTACTACACGGGCGTGACGAACAGCGTTTCGCGCCGTTTGGTCGAGCACAATGAGGGACGCAATCCCCGCTGCACACCCATTCCAGGCGCCCCGTAACGCTTGTATTTTCCACGCATTTTCAGTACATCCTCGATGCCATTGCATGGGAGAAGCAGGTGAAGCGATGGAGCAGGAAGAAGAAAGAGGCGTTGATAATGGAGGAGTATGAGAAGCTCATTGAATTGGCATGGAGCCAATATAGAAAAAGAATTGATAAGCGGATGAAACAAACAAAAACAGCAATAAGCGGTGTCATGGTGAGCCCGTCGAACCATGGCACCGCGTGTCGCCCTTCGACGGGCTCAGGGTGACACGCTGGATCACGGCAACCACTTCTCCAGCCTCGTCCCGTCTTCCATCATGATGCGCGGGAGGATGATGAGGTCGTCTTTCTCGGAGGCGATGCGCGGGTCCATGAGCGTGGCCGTCGCGTAGCCCGCCGCCACCGTCCGCTGGCGGACAAAAGCATTGTGCGTCGTTGCCGGATATGCCAGATGCAGCACGGGCTTGCCGACAAGTTCCTCCAGCACTCGCTTCCCCTCCCGCAATTCCCAATCCAATTCATTTTGCGGTAAGCGCGTCAGCAACAAGTGGTTGAGCGTATGTGACTGGATGTCCATGCCCTTCGCCGCCAACTCTTTCACTTGGTCCTTTGAGATGAAATCCCGCGCGCCGAACCGCTGCGGGATGATGTACCACGTCGCCGTGAGGCGGTGCTTCTCCAGGACGGGAAGCCCTTCCGTGAACGAATTCAGGTTGCCGTCATCGAACGTGATCACCACGGGCTTCACGGGACCGGGGATCTCGCCGTTACGGATCTTCACGTACGTATCCAAATTGATGGTCGTGTAGTCATGATCGACGATCCACTGCATCTGCTTGTCGAAATTTTTCGGGGAAACCGACAGCCGCGTGCTCCACGAACTCTTCGCCCACCCTCCGTACGGACGGATGTGATGGTAAACGAGGATGGGGATTTTGAAACGGATGTCCTTACGGTCGACAGCGGGGACACCGACGGAGGATGTAGCCGCACCCATTCCTGGGTGCGGATCGGCCCGAAGGGCCGAGGAAGAAGAGAGTGGGGCTACGGTCGAGGAAGATGTATCCGATGACTGCGACGATGCCGCCGCATGCAGCCGCAGCAACCGCTCCGCACGGCGCTCCTGCACGGTTTTCGCGGATACGGTCACAACACCTGCAAACATCAGGAGAAAGAACGTGAGGACGAGGAATCGGCGCATAGGAAGGGGTGGCCGTCATCGTACCCTCTCCGGTTTCCATATCACAACTTCCGTCGCAACACCCTTCGACTTCGCTCAGGATGACAAGCAGTTACAATTCCCGCCGCAACAGCTCCACTTCATCCCTCAAATCCGCGGCTTTCTCGAACTCCAGGTTCTGCGCCGCCAGTTCCATCTGCTTCTCCAACTCTTCCATGAGGCGCTTCTTCTCGTCCTTGGGGATCTTCGTGTGGTCGTACTTCGGCCGGCGCAGTTCCAGCTTCTTCCCTTCCTCCGCGATGTTCCGCACGGCCTTGATGATCGTCTGCGGCGTGATGCCATGCTTCACGTTGTACGCCTCCTGGATCGTTCGGCGGCGGTTCGTCTCGTCGAGGGCGCCCTTCATGGCATCCGTCATTTTGTCGGCATAGAGCGTCACGTGGCCGTTCACGTTGCGCGCCGCACGCCCGATGGTCTGGATGAGCGCGTCGCGGGAGCGCAGGAATCCCTGCTTGTCCGCGTCGAGGATGGCGATGAAACTCACCTCCGGCAGGTCCAACCCTTCGCGGAGCAGGTTGATGCCCACGAGGATGTCGATCTCCCCCATGCGCAGCTGCCGCAGGATCTCGATGCGCTCCATGGTCTCCACGTCGCTGTGGAGGTACCGCACCTTCTGCCCCGCGTCCTTCAGGTACTGCGTCAGGTCCTCGGCGCTTTTCTTCGTAAGCGTCGTGATGAGGACGCGCTCCTTGCGCTTGAGCGTCGCCTTCACCTCCTCGAAGATGTCGTCGATCTGGTGCTTGCTCGGCTTCACCGTCACGGGAGGGTCCAGCAGGCCCGTGGGACGGATGATCTGTTCCACCAACCGCTCCTTGGGCGTGTTCTTGAACTCGTACTTGCCGGGCGTGGCGGAGACGTAGATGCGCTGCGGCGTTCGCTGCTCGAATTCCTCGAAGCGCAGCGGCCGGTTGTCGTGCGCGGAAGGCAGGCGGAAGCCGAAATCCACCAGCGTCTGCTTGCGGCTGTAGTTCCCTTCGTACATGCCTCCCACCTGCGGAATGGAGATGTGTGACTCGTCGATGATGAGGAGAAAATCATCGGGGAAGTAATCGAGAAGCGTCGAGGGCGGGGAACCCGCCGGGCCATCGTGGAAGTACCGCACGTAGTTCTCGATGCCCGTGCAGTAGCCCGTCTCCTTCAGCATCTCGATGTCGTACTCGGTGCGCGTGCGGATGCGCTCCGCCTTCACCAGTTCGTTGGCCTTCAAAAATTCCTTCTCGCGCTCGTCCAAATCCGCCTTGATGCGATCGATGGCGCGGTCGATCTTCTCCTTGGACGTCACGTTGTGCGAAGCGGGGAAGATCATCACGTCCTGGAGCTCCTGAAGGACTTCCCCCGTGAAACTGTCCACTTCCTGGATCGTCTCGATCTCATCAAACGGAACTTCCAAGCGGATGGCCGTGTCCCCCGCGGGCGGGAAGATCTCCACCGTATCGCCCAGCACGTGGAACATCCCCTGCTTGAAATCCATGCCCGCGCGGCGGTACTGGATGTCCGTGAGGCGCCGCAGCAGGTGGTCGCGCTTGATCGGCTGCCCGCGCTCCAGCTTGATGGCCAGCGCCTCGTAATCCTCCACGTCGCCCAAGCCGTAGATGCACGACACCGACGCGACGATGAGGACGTCCCGGCGCGTGAGGAGATTGTACGTGGCGGCATGGCGGAACTTCTCGATCTCCTCGTTGATGGACGCGTCCTTCTCGATGTACGTGTCCGTGGTCGGCAGATACGCCTCCGGTTGGTAGTAGTCGTAGTAGGAGACGAAGTACGAAACGGCGTTGTCCGGGAAGAAGAGCTGGAACTCGTTGCACAATTGCGCCGCCAGCGTCTTGTTGTGCGCCAGGACCAGCGTGGGGCGCTGCACCTGCTGCACGATGTTCGCCATCGTGAACGTCTTTCCCGTCCCCGTGGCGCCGAGCAGCGTCTGGTGCTTCTCGCCCCTGTTCGCACCCTCCACCAATTTCTTGATGGCGGCCGGCTGGTCGCCCGTGGGCTTGAACGGAGCTGTGAGCCGGAAAGGAATGCTGGCAGACATGTCGGGACAGTGTACAGGAACCCCGGACACTCTCCAACGGTCACAGGGGAGAAACCGATTTTTTCGGCATTGACGGACTGCCATTTCTCCGCTTCCCTATGCGCCTATGATCAGTATCAATCGCAACCCTTCTCCGACCACCCAATCATCCGAACTCCCGCAACCCTTCGAACGCCTCGCGGCGGAAGTGGACAGACAGAATGGCCCCGATTCCCCTTCCTGCCTCCCGGCTACGAAAGAGGTGCGGCGCCTGGTGCGCAACGCAACACGACAAACCTTGGAATAAGGAGCACCGAAACGTGGAAAGGAAAAAGGGACTTTTTGGCCTAAATAATTGACCAACGCAAGTGAACACGGATACTAAAAGATTGCAGACATTCCTGCATTTCCTTTTCCCTTTTTTCATTTCCCCCCTTTCCCATGGCCAAGCAACAGCAGAACCAGGAACGGCAGCGAGGGGGTCCCGTCATGCCGCGGAGCCCCATGAGCCGCTTCTTCGACGAGCCGCTCCTCGACCCTTTCAACATCTTCGCGTCATCCATCGCCCCCTTCGCCTCGCAGATGGCGGTCCCCGCTGTCGACGTCTCCGAAACGGAGAAAGAGATCGTCATCAAGGCCGATCTCCCCGGCTTCGACACGAAGGATGTCAGCGTGGAAGTGAACAACAATATCGTGACCATCCACGGCCGGATGGAGGAAGAGCGTGAATCCGAAGACAAACGTTGGCACCGTCGCGAGCGGCGGTCAGGCGAATTCGAGCGGCAGATCACGCTGCCGGACTACGCAGACGGAGCGAAGGCCATCTGCAAAATGAAGAACGGCATTCTCCAAGTCACCATCCCGAAAGGGATGGAAGCGGTGCCGCGGCGACTGCGAATCGACACGGAATAAAAAATCCCCTTTCTCTCCGCGGAGAGAAAGGGGGAATGATAACGGAACGGTTAGCGAGAACGCAGCGTACGCTGCAGCCGACGAGCCACCACGCGGGCGCGGGCAAGCATGGCCGTCACCTCCTGTTGGGTCACCGGCCGGTCGACCTGCGCATTATCGCTGCGCAAGATGCCGAGAGATCGAGCGGTAATCACCGCCTGACGCACCGGATCCTCGGTACGTTGTGCCTCCTTGGAAAGCTCAAACTTGAACTCACGGAGGATCACCGCCATGGCCTCTCCGCGCGTGACAGCCTGGTTCCGCGTCGAGGCCGTCTCTGCGGGGGCTACTGAGTGCGATTCCCCCGCAGGGGCATCCTTTTCTTTTTCTTTCTCCAGTGTCCGCTCCGCTTCTTTGCGCACAAGATCGAGAAGTTCCACAGGCTTCACGCGCTTGGACGGCTTCGGCTCCTCGGAGGAAGCGGAAGAATATGCGGCGGACGATGCGCTCTGACTGCCGCCTGCAGACTGTATGTCCGCACTGCCGTCAAGGAGCATGCTCTCCCCCCGGACATCCAATCCTGTTCCACCTCCGATCGTCGTCGCATTGGTACCGCCCGTCGTCCCGCGGGAACCGCCGCCGGAGGGTGTCGTGACCGTACCGAGAGGCGAACTGGCTGCAGCGGAAGAAGAATCTTCGTTTTCCTGACTTACTTCCTGTTCACACGCCTCGCCTTCGGTCGGACATGTGTAGCCGGTCTCGACGGCACAGGAGTCGGAACAGCCGTCTCCCTCCGTTGCATTCCCGTCATCACAAGCTTCGTCTCCATCGAGGGAGCCGTTGCCGCAGAGGAGATTGCATGCGCTCCCGGGCGTCGGGCACTCGTAGCCTGTTTCAATGGTGCAGGTCGCGGAACAGCCGTCGTCGCCGTCGATATTGGAGTCGTCACATTCCTCCGTGTCGCTGTTGTTGATGGCGCCGTCGCCGCATGCCTCGATATCGCACGCGGCGGAACAGCCGTCGCCGTCGTCGTCGTTCCCATCATCGCACTCCTCATGTCCGGCCGTGATCCAGTCGCCGCAACCCGTGGAACAGAAGCTGGGAGAGTTTTCGTTGCATGACCAGCCCACTTCCACGGTGCAGGAGGCGGAGCAGCCGTTACCGCTTGCGGCATCGCCGTCATCGCATTCCTCCGCACCCACCGTCACGCCGTCACCGCACGTTTCGGAGCAGGCGCTGGCAGTCTCTCCTTCCGGGATGCTGCATCCCCAGCCCGCCTCGACCTCACAGGACGCATCACAACCGTCGTCGGCCGTCCCGTTCCCGTCATCACAGGATTCGGACGCATCCACCACGCCGTCACCGCAGACGGGATTGGTGCAATCCGTGCGACAAGCGTCAGCAACGGTGTCTGAATTGCTGTCACCAGCATCACATTCCTCGCCGTCGTCGGCGTTCCCGTCGCCGCAGTACGGGTCTTGTTCGCACGCATAGCCGCTGCCCGTGTCGTTGCAGCTCCAGCCTTCTGCGCAGCCGGCGTCGGCGGGGCAGCTATTGCAGTCTTCGCCGTCATCGGTATTCCCGTCACCGCAGTACGGGTCTTGTTCGCATACATAGCCGCCGTCCGTGTCGTTGCAGCTCCAGCCTTCGTCACAGCCGGCATCGGCGGGGCAGCTATGGCAAT
>JAQVMB010000015.1 GCA_028703835.1 Candidatus Peribacteraceae bacterium
CTCGTCTGGTACAACTACCACAAGATCCACCTCGGCATGGGCATGCAGAAAAAGACCCCCGCTCAGGTGGTCTGCGAAGCCCTTCTTCCCGAATCCTCTTGTGTAAGGTCAATGCTGCAACCTAACATTTCTTGTATTCCTGGAATCTTGCATTCTTGCATTCTTTCTCACGCATTCGTCCACGCTTTGGCCTGGTACTCCTCAACACAACGTTGCGCATTGAACGTGCCCATGAGGCCGACGGCGCGCTTCATGCGGCGGATCCAGCGCTCGCGCTTGGGGTACCCGTACTCCGGGATCACCTCGTACTGCAGCTGCGTGTACAGGTCCTCCGCGTCGGTCTTGCGCGTATCCTCGTCCGTCGGAAGCGCCTCCGCCAGCGGCCCGATGCGCCAACCGGCCTCCGGGTCCATCTCGTAGCCTTCCACCCACCAGCCGTCGAGCGTGGAGAGGTTGAGGACGCCGTTGAGGCACGCCTTCATGCCGGACGTGCCGGACGCTTCCTGCAAACGAGTGGGCGTGTTCAGCCATACGTCGGCGCCGGAGACGAGGAGCTTGGCGAGGTCGGGGTTGTAGTTCGGGAGGTACGCGATGTTCACGGCATCCTTCAGTTCGCCCGACCGCTCGATGATGTGACGGATGACACCCTGCGAAAAGGCATCGTGCGGATGCGCGTTGCCCGCGTGGATGATCTGCAACTTTCCCTGCGCCACTTCGCGGAGCCGTTGCAGGTTCGTGTACAGAAGTTCGGGCCGCTTGTACGGCACGATGCGCCGCGCGGTGACGATTGTGAGACGGTCCGGATCAAAGTGGACCTTCCCCTGCGCATTCACCGCATCAATCAGGCGCTTCTTGGCAGCCTGATGCGCTCCCCAGAGTTCGTCATCCGGCAGCTCACGGCAGTGCTCATGGAGCAAATGCGGATGGCCGCGCCAGCCGGGAACGTAGCGGTCGAAGAGGCCGCGCATCTCCGGCGACGTCCACTCCAGGTGGTGCACGCCGTTCGTGATGTAGCCGACGCGGGGATTATTGAGCAGGCGCTGCGAGACCATGCCGTGCACGCGCGACACGCCGAACGTGTCGTGGCTCAGCGTCATGGCAAGCTGCGTCATGGAGAGGGTATCCTCGCCCGCGAGCTTCTTGATGTGCCAGGGCAATTGGTCTCCCGCGATCCTCCACGCGAGATCGTACGGGAAGATGTCATGGCCGGCTTTGATGGGCGTGTGCGTGGTGAAGGCGCAGGACGGCCGCACGTCCTCATCCTTGAATCCCCTTTCGCGCAGCAGTTCCAGCGTGAGAAAGGAACAGTGGCCTTCGTTGAGGTGGAAATTGTTGATCCGGTCGTAGCCGAGCGCCCGCAGCATCCGCACGCCGCCGATGCCCAGGACGATCTCCTGCTTGATCCGCATGCCGACGTCCCCGCCGTAGAGATTCTTCGTGATGTCCCGGTCTTCGGGATTGTTTTCCGGGATGTTCGTGTCCAGGAAGTAGATCGGCACCGAACGCTTCGCTCCCTGCAGGTCCAATTGCCAGCAGCCGACCGTCACGTCCCTCCCTTCGACTTTCACCGTCACGGTCTGCGGCAGCTTCTTCAATTTTTTCGAAGGATCCCAGGAAATTTCCTCGTAGTTCTGCGTCCCGTCCGGCCGGAGGTTCTGGTGCAGGTACCCGTACCGCCAGCATCCGGTGACGCAGGCCACGTTCGTTCCGATGTCCGCGGCGCCCCGCATCATGTCCGCCGCCAACACGCCGAGACCGCCCGCGAAGGTGGGGATTTCGCTGGAGAGCCCTATTTCCATCGTGAAGTATGCGACGTCGAGCTTCTGGGGCATGGATGTGGGTATTTACGTATATTATAGCGGAAAACATGGATTTTTCCCAGGCGTCCTTTCCTCAGTAATCTTGGGCATAATTCGGGTTTCCCCTCTCCCTCAATCCCCGGAACAATCGTTCAATAACCGGACGGTTGTCCGTGAAACGCAGCGGAACACTGTATGCCCACACAGAATATCTGGGAACAGGGAAAACCCGGTCACGAGGACCGGGTAGAGATGTTCCGAGGCGGCAAGGCTCATCGGAATGAAACATTACGACGTAGCCCGTGGGTCACAGCGCACAAGTTTTCCTCCTGCCGCCGCTCCGACGATCGTGCGACAACCGGAGATAGGTGCATTTTGGGCGGGGCAGCGTCCGTTGTTGTACTGCCCAGCATTGAAATGCAACTTGTCGTCATTCCAGTACCATCCGCAGAGTTTCCCATCCGGCCAAGTATCCTTGGCACAGATCGTTACATCAGGAGGGAATGGATCTTGACCGGTTTGAAGACGAATTGCGACGCCTGCCGAGGCGATCAGAACGTTCGGCGCCACATCCTCGCCATCGAGGAGCGACAGACGCTGCTGCTCACGGGATTTGTAGCCGCTATCCAGATCCGGAACCGGCAATCGCAATGCATAGTAACCTGAGGGATAGTAATCGGTGATCCAGGGGTTACCCCGCGGGTTGTACCACTGCTCCTTTCCCATAAATGGAGCAGTAACGCAATTCCAAAACAGTTCCAGGAAGGTCCAACCGCCGTAATGCAGTACCACCGTGCCGTCTTCCGTACACGATGGCGACTGACAAATCAGGGGACTGAACTGAAACAAACGCGGCGCATCCAGCCAAAGACTGGCAGTCGAGGGAGCGGTGCTCATGGGCACTCCTTTCCACAGAGAATGATATCACCCGGACTACGGGCGTCTTGCGTATATAAGGCAAGCATCCTGCAGACAAACATCCACACAATGCTTGCCTCACCGCAAAAACCTTGCCGATGCTCTGAAGGAACATCCAATAGATTATACAATTATTTCGTCCATCGTCTATTTCGAACAATCAGCTTCAAGAAGCCGTTTCCTCTATTATCTATCCACAATGACTTCGATCAACCCCCATATTTTCCGCGCCTACGATATCCGCGGCAAAGTCGGCAGCGACATCACGGAGGACGTGTGCCGCCAGGTGGGGCAGGGCTTCGGCACCGTGCTGCGGCAACGATATCGGAAGGACCATCCGGACGTGGTGGTGGGATGGGACGCGCGGACGCACAGCCCCGGCTTCGCGGCGGCGGCCATCGAAGGATTGAAAGCCGCGGGTTGCCGCGTGCTCGTGATGGGCATGACGCCGAGCCCCGTGAACTACTTCATCACCTGCGCGAAGGAACTGGACGGCGGATTGCAGATCACGGCGAGCCACAATCCGAAGGAAGACAACGGGATCAAGTTGCAGGTGCGCAATGCCGAGGCATACAGCGGCGAAGACTTGCAGGACCTGCGCCGGCTCTTGGAAACCGGAGCGTTGATGACCGGCAAGGGAACGACGGAGGACTTGGATGCCGTGACGCCATACCTCAAACATTTGAACAAATTATTTGATCAATCAGCAACAGGTCTGAAAGTGGTTGTGGATGCGGGCAACGGCGTGGCCGGACCCGTCTACGCGGCGGCAATGCGCAACGCGGGCGCCGACGTGCTCGGCCTCTACCTGGAACCGGACGGGACGTTTCCCAACCATCCCGCCGATCCCAGCCAGCACCCGACGCTCCGGGAACTCCAGACGACCGTGCGCGAAACGGATGCCGGTCTGGGCCTCGCCTTCGACGGGGACGGCGACCGGATGGGCGTGGTGGACGAGAACGGCGTCATCCGGACGCCCGACGAAGTGCTGCTGCTGCTTGCACAAGATCTCCTGTCGCGGCATGCCGGTTCACCCGTGGTCTTCACCGTCAGCAATTCCGGCATTCTGGAGAGCGAGATCGAGCGGCTCGGCGGCAAACCCGTGATGTGCAAGGTGGGCCACTCGCACGTGGAATACGCGATGCGCAAGGAACAGGCTCTGCTCGGCGGCGAGCAGTCCGGCCACTTCTTCTGCGCGGAGGGCTACTTCGGCTTCGATGACGCGCTCGTCGCCGCCCTGCGTTTCCTGCAGATCGTGCGGCAGGAAGGAAAACCGCTCTCGAAGGTCCTCGCCGCATTCCCCGCCGTCTACCAGGCTCCCGAGCGCCGGCCCCATTGCCCCGATGACAAGAAGGCGGACGTGATCCGCCGCGCCACCGCGCACTTCGCGAAGACGTACCCCGTGAACACGCTCGACGGCGCGCGCATCGACTTCGGCGACGGGGCGTGGGCGGGGCTGCGCCAGAGCAACACGAGCCCGAAGCTGTCCGTCTGCATCGAAGCACGCTCTCCGGAAAAATTGCAGGAAGTCGAGGACATCGTGCTCGGGCATTTGAAGACGTATCCGGAGATCGGTTGGAACGAAGGAGTAGGTGGTAAGTGGTAGGTGGTAAGTGGTAGGTTGTAGGTGGTAGGTTGTAGGGAAGAGGGAGGGGAAAAGTACATTTCTGCAATCTACAAGCTACTCCCTACAACCTCTCCGAAATCCCGAGAAACCTCTCAAAGGTTCGTCCCAAGATGTGCTACCATATCTTCGATGTGGCCCTTCAGCAGCAGCCGCGAGAAGAAAAAAAAATCGCATTTGGCGAAGAAGATCGTCGTGGGTTTGGTCATCGGCGGCGCCATCACGTCGATCATCGGGAAGAAGCTGATGGAGAAGGCGCATGAAGACGACGAAGACGATGGAGAAGATGAGAATGGAAAGAAGTGATTGCGTGATGGAATACGGGAGTACGGGAATATTGGAATACGGGGACACCTCGCTGCACTTCCGCCAAACCTTTCCCCGTACTCCTGTACTCCTGTACTCCCGTATTCCTGTACTCCCGTATTCCTGTACTCCTGTATTCCTCACTCGTCGAGCTCCCCCACCAAACTCCGCTCCATCAGATCCCGCAAACGCGCCGGGGTCTTCGCCTGCGTCAGCGCCCACATGAGTTTGACCGTGGCGCACTCGAAACTCATGTTCTTGCCGGAGATGACGCCGAGGCGTTCCAGCGTGAGCTGCTTGCGGTAGCGGTGCAGGTCGATGGCGCCGCGCAGCGACTGCGTGACGATGACCACGGGAACCTTCAGCTCCTCCGCGCGCCGCAGCCAGGAAAAGAGCCGTTCGGGCAGCATGCCGGGGCCGTACGCACGGAGGACGATCCCGTGCGGCTTCAAGTCCAGCACCGATCGGAGGAACGCATCGGGAATGCCGGGCGTAAGCGTGACCATCACGACGTTCGCATCGAAGGAAGGACGGCAGAGCAATGACCGCTTGCGCCGCACCGTCCGCCACGGGTGCAGCCGCACGTCGATGCTGAAATCCGCGAGCGGCGGGAAACGTGGGCTGTCGAATGTCTGCAGCAGCGATTCCTCCACCTTCTTCGCGCGGGAACCGCGCAGCACTTTCGGCCCCAGAACCACGCACACCTCCGCGACGTCCATCTGCGCGGCGCGGATGGCGTAGATCAGGTTCATGCGACCGTCGCCCGTGAGCTCGTTGAGCGGCAGGAGCGCGCCGGTGAGGACCACGGGCTTCGACAGGTTCTGGAGCGCGAAGGACAGCGCCGCCGCCGTGTAGCTCATGGTGTTCGTGCCGTGCACCACCACGAAGCCGTCGAAGCGATCGTAGAGCGCACGGATTTTCTCCGCGACTACTACCCACAGCTCCGGCGTCACTTCCGAGGAGCCCACGTTGGCAAGCGTGAAAAATTCCAGCGCCACCTCGCGTTGCATCTCGGGGATGGCGCGGTGGATTTCCGCCAGCGATTCCACGGGCTCGATGCGCCCCGTGCGCCTGTTCACCACCATCCCGATGGATCCGCCGACGTAGAGAAGGGCGATCTTGGCTCTTGGCACACCGGAATTGTAGTGCATGGAGGAGCGGCTGGGGAAGGAATCCGAAGAGTCCGAGGAAGCTGTTGTTGTTTGTTGTTGCCTCTCCCCTAACCCCTCTCCGCCACCGCCACCCTTTCTCCCACCCGGAGAGGGGGATGTTTGTGTTCTATGGTTGTGTGTGGTTCTTGAAGCAAGAACAACAACAGAACAGCACACACACTCCCCTCCCCTAGCAGGCGAAACGGAGGGCTGGGAGGGGAGGGGCTGGGGGAGAGGCAAACAGGAACAGTCAACAACAAAAAACCCCGGGCGAAGCCCGGGGTTTTGCTTACCGCGAGGGGTAAGCAGAGTGCAGTGCGACTGTCACTGCATTCTCCCTACCCTTCGCACATTTGTTGGAGTTGTGCGTCTCGTGTGTATGTGTGTGGTAACCCGAGTGCTCGGGCATCGGCATCCCGTTTTGTGCCTGGGATCGGGCGTTTGTGTGTTTGTATACTCTCCTCTTGTCCGTGTTCGGCGCGCGCATCCGGCTCTGTGAGCCGTGCGATTGCGTCGGGCGGTTGGGGGAGGGTGAGTCGGATCCCTCCGTGGGAGGGAGCCTCTCGGCGCGGTAGTCGTGGTGCCGCAGGGGGAGGCAGGGAGAGAGGAAGAGACGCGGGAATCCCCTTCTCTCTCCCTGCCATGCCACGGTCGTTCACGAACGACGTGGCGGAGGGTGGGAGATTTTTCAAAGAGCAAATCCCATCAGTATAGCAAATATTCTTTACATTATCAATGCTCTTCCCGGTCGGTTTTGCCCATTCCCCGCCTCTTCCGCTAGCATCCTTCCATGACTGCAACCGCGCCGAACAAAGGAAAATTGGTACTCGTCATCGGCCCGAGCGGCGTGGGCAAGAGCGTGATCCTGCAAGAGCTCCGTAAACGGCATCCCGAACTCGTGTTTCCCCGCTCCGCCACCACGCGCGCGCGTCGGCAGGGCGAAGGCGATGATCTCTACCGCTTCCTCAACGAGAAGGAATTCGACGCACTGCTGGAGAAGAAGGAAGTACTGGAGTGGGCCGTCGTCCACGGCGGCGCACGGTACGGCACATTGAAGGAGGAAATCCTCCCGGCCATCGAAGCCGGAAAAACCGTGGTGCGCGAAGTGGACGTGCAAGGCTTCGAGAGCATCAGCGCCGATCCCCTCTTCTCCGGCGACGCCGCCCCGTACCGCCTCGTCTCCGTCTTCATCCTGCCGGAGAGCAGGCATCAATTGACCGAACGCATCACGAAGCGCGCGCCCATCAGCGAAGACGAACTGGAGCGGCGACTGCGCAGCATGGACCGGGAACTCTCCGTGGCTCCCCGCTGTGATGTGCAAGTCCTGAATAAGGAAGGACGACTCGAGGAGACGTTGAAGGAGGTGGAGGAGGTATTGTTGAAGTAATTATGGTGGAAAGGCTTCTGAAAAAGGTGGAACCATTATTCGAGGCTATACGTATATGGTCAGATCTCCTTTCCTCTCATTCGATACCAAGTACACGCCTGTGATCTCCGGTACGGATTAAAAGGAGCACGAAAGCGCTGTCATCCCTTGCATAGAGCAATAACCAATCGGGAGCGATGTGGCATTCCCGCGTACCCGCCAGAGAGCCATGCAATGCATGATCATGGCAACGATCGGGTAAGGGTGCATCCGAAGACAATCGATCAATGATCGCCTCAATCTTGCGCCGATCCGCACCGGCCTTCAGGAGACGCTTGAAATCCTTCTTGTATTGCTTCGTTGAGATTACCGTGAATCGTCTCATTCCTTGAGTATATCATCATGCAATGCCTTTGCAGATGTGTACCTCTTTCCATGCTTTTTCGCCCAAGCCATCTCCTTCAAGATTTTTTGTTCCTCGGCAGGCGTGAAGCCGTTCTCTGTTACAATCTCAAAAGGAATTCCCTTCTTTTCAATGATTTGAACAAGGTAAATGTTAATAGCTGTGCTCAAATCCAAACCCAATTTACCCAGGATCAACTGAGCAGCCTTTTTTGTTTTATCCTCTGTTCTCACTTGAATGGTGGTCATGTAACTATGGTACACATCTGTATTGACAATGTCAATACATTGTAATGGTGGAGCTGAGGGGACTTGAACCCCTGACCTCTTGCATGCCATGCAAGCGCTCTAGCCAGCTGAGCTACAGCCCCTCACCAGATTCTCGCTTCGCTCGTATCGGTTCGGGGCAAGCCCCACCCGATGCTCACGGTGGCTTGCCATGAGCGAGGAACGAAGTGATGAGTGAATGGTGCGCCCGGCAGGATTTGAACCTACGACTTCCAGATCCGCAATCTGGCGTTCTATCCAGGCTGAACTACGGGCGCACGGTACAGGAGAAAAAGAGCGGCGTTCGCTGACAGCAGCGTACCATCGCGTCTTTCTTGAAACAATGAGGAAATGGAAAGGGATTGGCTGTCTGAATCGCCTTTTCACCCCGCATTCCTCATCAGAAATCATTCCGCTACACTACAACCATGCACGCCCTACGACAGGCTTCCTCCTTCGCTCAAGCTACGGAGGACAAGCAGGGTGACAATCCCCCTTCAGACGTATGCATGTAACATTACTTCTCGGTTCTACATCAGACATGGACACCGCGGACAAGATCGCCGCGGCGCTGCAAGAATACGGCGTCCCCTCCGACGTCGTCGTGGCCTCCGCGCATAAGGTGCCGGAGAAGGTGGCGGACATCATCAAGGAACTGAATGCCGATCCGACCCCCCGCGTCATCATCACCGTCGTCGGCATGAGCAACGGGCTCGGCGGCGTGGCGGCGGCGAGCTCCGTGCATCCCGTCCTCAACTGCCCTCCGTTCAAGAGCCTGGAAGAGTACATGGTGGACCTGCACTCCAGCCTGCGCATGCCCTCCGACGTCCCCCTGCTGACGGTGCTGAACCCGAAGAATGCGGCACTGGCGGCGGTGAAGATTTTTGCACTCTCCGACGAGGGCTTGCGGGAGAAAGTGCGGGAACGCATCACGAAAGTGAAGGCGGAGTATTGAAAGAATACGGGAGTACGGGAGTACGGGAATACGGGGAGCCTCTTTTGAATTTTTGACGCCAAAGAGGCACAATGGTTGCATGAAGAAGTTCACGGATTTGGAGGTATGGAATGTCTGCATCGCGCTCCTGAAGGAAACATATGCTTTGACAAAAAGACTGCCGAAAGAGGAATTGTTCGGTCTCACCGCCCAGATGCGACGATGTACCGTCAGCATTCTCGGCAACATCGCGGAAGGCTTCGGTCGGTATACGTTTCCCGATAAAGCCAACAGGTACACGATCGCCCGTGGAGAATGCAATGAGCTGGAAGCATATTTCTACGCCATCGTTGCCTTGGACTTCGTGAAGGAACAGGACATACAACCTGCGCTCGCTCTCGTCAGCCGCGGAGAAAAAATGTTGTCAGGCCTCATCTCCGCCTGTCGCAAACAGGCCGGGAACATGTAACCTTTCCCCGTACTCCCGCCCCCGTATTCCTGTATTCCCGTACTCTCGTACTCCTCCATGAAAGAACCGATAACATTAGAAACGCTGCGGGAGAAGCTGAAGGACTGGAAAGGCTGCGCGCTGCACAAGACGGCCAATCCCGTGCTGGGCGAAGGCAATCCGCATGCCACCGTCATGTTCATCGGCGAGGCGCCGGGACAGAAGGAAGACGAGCTGGGCCGCCCGTTCGTGGGCGCCGCCGGACAATTCCTGGACGAACTCCTCGGCACCATCGGCATCGAACGGAAGGACGTGTACATCTCGAACGTGGTCAAGTACCGCCCGCCCGCCAACCGCGATCCCACGCCCGAGGAGAAGGAACAATGCATGCCGTGGCTCATGCTGGAGATGGCGCTCATCAAGCCGCGGGTCATCGTGCCGCTGGGCCGCCATGCGCTCGGGCACTTCTTCGCGAAACTGAGCATCACGGACGGGCATGGGAAGCCGCAAGCCCTCCGGCCGGCGGAAGGCGACAAGGAATCCGTCTGGGCCTTTCCCATCTACCACCCGGCCGCCGCGCTCCACAACGGCAATCTCCGCCAAGCCCTCTTCGACGACTTCAAGGCGCTGAAAACCTTCCTCGATGAACAGGGCATCAAGCCCAAACCATGAACTCCCTCCTCTTCAGCATCACGCTGTCGGCGCTCCTCTCCACCACGTCGCTCCTCGTCGTCCTCTTCCGCGTCAGCCCGCTCACGGCTCCCGCGCAGGCCATCCCCGCCTTCTTCTTCTCGCTCTTCCTCTCCGTCAGCTCGGTGGGGGCGCTCGCCTTCTTCCTCCTCTGGCGTTTCCTCCCCTTCCACACGTGGGACATGGGGAAAGTCATCGGCATTTCGCTGCGACAGGGGCTCTTCCTCGGCTGCGCCGTCCTCATCACCCTCGTGTTCCAGCTGCTCGGCCTCCTCGCGTGGTGGATCCTGCCGCTCATCATCCTGATGTTCGTGCTGGTGGAGCTGGCGTTGGATTCGTGACGGATATTTCTCCTGCCTTCTTCGGTTTGTTTTGTTTGGTTGTTTATTCCACCTCATCCCCTACCCCCTTCTCCTGCCACGCCTTTTCTCGAAAGCAGCATTGCTTTTTGCTTCTCTGGGCATCGAAGAGAAGGAGAAGGGGAATGTATATTTTTTGTGGATAGGTGTCCCTCATGATCGGCTCCTCCATTCAAACACCAACAAACCAACATCCCCTTCTCCCTGCTCCGTTTGAATGACAACAGGAAATCACTATGGTCGCGGGGGGACCGAAGTGGGAGAAGGGGCGAGGGGATGAGGTAAAACATAGACAACCCACAACAACCTCCACACCTTCCTGCCGACGATGTATGCTCCCCCCATGCCCACCGTTTCCCTCGACGACCTCCGATCCGCCATCGCCGCCGCGACGACCGCCGCGGAACTCGATGACCTGGAGCAGCAACTGTTCTCCCGCAAGCACGGGCTCCTGACACTGGCCATGAAGGAGCTGCAGGAAGCGACGCCCGAGGAGAAGGCGAAGAAAGGGCGGGAATTGAACGAGACGAAGCAATCGTTCACGAAGCTGCTGGCCGACAAGCGCGGCGCATTGCAGCGGGCATCGCTGGGGTCGCTGGCGGAGACGGAAAAGCTCGACGTGACCCTGGAGCTGCCGGCGAAGGAGCGCGGCCACCTGCACCTCATCCCGGAATTCATCCGCAGCGTGGAAGAGCTCTTCGGCCGCATGGGCTTCGAGGTGGCGGAAGGGCCCGAAGTGGAGACGGAAGAGAACAACTTCAACCAACTGAATATCCCCGCCGCACATCCCGCCCGCGACATGCAGGACACGTTCTGGCTGGAGCAAGACGGTTTGCCGCCCGGCGGCCCGTACGTGATGCGGACGCAGACGTCCCCCGTGCAGATCCGCTATATGCAGACGCACAAACCGCCCCTGCGCATCATCGCGCCGGGCAAGGTGTACCGCAAAGACGCCGACGCGACGCACTCGCCCATGTTCCACCAGTTCGAAGGCCTGATGATCGGCGAAGACGTGAGCCTGGCGAACATGAAGGCCGTGATGATCACCGCCATCCGCGAGTTGATCTCGCCGAAGGCCGAATTCCGCTTCCGCACGGGCTTCTTCCCCTTCGTCGAACCGGGGCTGGAAGTGGACATGCGCTGGCAGGGCGATGACAAAGAGAGCCGCGAGGGCAAGTGGCTGGAGATCGTCGGCTGCGGCATGGTGCATCCGAACGTCCTGAAGAACGTCGGCATCGATCCCAAAAAGTTCCGCGGCTTCGCCTTCGGCTTCGGCGTGGAGCGGATGATCATGATCAAGCACCAAATCCCAGATTTGCGGTCGTTCTTTGTCGGTGATCTCCGATTCCTGAAACAATTCTGATCACTTCTTGCCGCCTTGCCCTCGCTGTTGCCGCTCCCAGTCCCGCAACAGCATCCAATTCCCCGGTCCGACGTTCACGTACTGCGCCGCGTTGCCGCTCAACACTTGTCGGAGCAATCCCCGTGTCTCCGCCTGCTCCCGCGTCACATACTCGAAACTGTCGAGCCCCCCTTCTTTCTGAATGCGTACTTTGTAGAATATCTCTGGGTTACTCATGGCTAGCAGGTGAAGAAAATATTGATCAAATTATTGTATCACAAATCCAATCTTTCCGAAAGATACAAAGAAAAACCCCAGGACGAACGGCGACCTGGGGTTGAAGTGCTGCCTCCCGAAGGAGACAGCTACTGCCCGCGAGGGGGCAGAAGTTGATCATTGGCCGGCTTTCAGTTCGTGCGACGAGTGGAATTGACGACACCCTTGAGGCCGGACCCGAGCATGGTCAGGGACGTATCCAAGTCCCAATCCGTCCACAAGAATCCGTTCTCCAGATCGAGCGACGCCTCCAAGACGCTGTCAACGGCGGCGTTGATGTTGGCATCCGCCACGACGCCGCGGAGAGCGAACGTCATGGCCTCACCCGAGTGCAGCTCGGATTCGATCCCCCACGAGATGTCATGGAACCAGAGACGGAAGTCACCGGTAAGGACCTCGCTCGTGATGAGGTTGCCGTCCATGTCGAGAACATCGAACGTCGAAACGCTCATGTTCGCATTCGCCATGTTGTACAGCGTCAGGCTCGATCGGGTGATCGAGGCATTCGCCATGTGCACCCAGATGGTGCCTGCATCCCACTCCCACGTATCCACGCCCATACGGGTATTGACGTTGGTCATGGCGGTAAACGTCCACCGCCCGACCTCCGTCACTCCCGCCGTGAGCACGTCCTCCGCCGGCCCCGCATTGACCACGTTGGCCAACTTGCTCATCACCAGCAGGTTTTCGGCACTCACGATCTCCTGATTGGGACCCGAATCGGTCCGGCCAAGGATGACCGTGCCGACGCCGGGCGTCGCCGTGCCGTCGTTACCGGCCAAGGTATTGGACGAATCCAATCCCCTGGCATGGATGGCACCCCGCCCCGTCATCGTGCTGATGACGGCATCCGGCAAGATGCGCGGCTGGATGAGGGAATTCGGCCAAGCGCCGTTGTCCTCGCTCTTCGGCCGGACGCGGACGATGACCGTCTGGTCGCCGCCCTCCGGAACGATGAGCTGCTGGGACTGCATCTTCGCCGTGAACGCGGTGTACCCCGCGGGGACATAGTCCATCCCCGTGTTCGCCATGGTGGCGACCGCGAAGTACGTGGCAGCGCCGGGCTTGGCCAATTCAAAGCGATCAATCGCTCCTTCCTGTCCGCTGAGGACGTAGAGGGTAAACTTGGTCACATCGGACGCCTCCTCCGTGGCTGTCATCTTCACGCGCAGGACGTCAACCGATTGACCGCCCGCCAGTACCTGTTGGGCATCGAGCAGGAGGACATCCTGACTGACGTACAGCGATCCGCACTCCACAAAGGAGAGCAGTGTCTGGGGGACGCTGGTCAGGGTGATCTGATCCTGACCTAACGCCGTCCCGCGATCCACCGTTTCCGCGGCGATGTAGCTGATGGACACCTGGAGCCGGGGATCCGGCATCAGGCTTCCGGCGACATCAGCGCGAATTTCGTACAAAACGGTTTCTTCCTTGACGTTGACGATCCCTCCATTGACGAACTCGAACCGCACCAACGGGTTGTTGAAGTAGTAGCCGGTTCCGCAAATGGTATCGACGGAACCGTTCCCGTCCGTGTCGAACCACACCTTCCAGTTCGTGGTATTCCGCAAGTCTCCCTGCGAAGCCACGATGTGCACATCCGTGAGCAGCACATTCTTAACCTCCGCCCTCACCTCGAACCGTCCGAGCAGGACGTTCTTCTCGTTCGCGACAGCCGTACCGGCCGCCGGTCCCGAGAGTTCCTGGACGGAGAGATGCGGAGCCGCGACCGCGTGCAAATTCCCCGCGAGCGCGCCGGCCTCGAGGTCGGTCTCCACGACCTTCCCCGAGTCCCACTCCACCGCCTGCAAATCGTACTTGGCGGTGGCGGGCAGGATGCCGCAGGTCGATTGCGCCGTCGTTGCGACGTTGACCCACGCGCGGAATTGCGTGCCGTCGGGGATGGCGGAGCCACCCACGAAGTCACACCGCACCTGCCACGTCTCCGTGCCGCCTTTCATCAGGATATCGTCGAAACGATACACCTGATAGGTGGACACGGTGTTGCCATCCGGCATCACGGTTCCTTTGTCGCCGAGACCCGTGAGACGGACTCCATAAACGGTGCGGCCGGTAACGGGATTCCACAGCTCCACACCTTTCATCGCCGAGGCGATGCCGCCCGCAAGAGCCTCACCTGTCGGCGTCTTCGCCTCCACCAGAACGTACTGGTGCTTCAACAGCTCCGCCTCGCTGGCCGCATACGTGACGTTGGCCAGTACGGCATCCTGCTGATCGGTCGCGTAGACCTGGCTGGCCGGGCCGTTGACGACGATGCCCAAGGTCGCATGCTCCTCCACCAGCAGGTGCATCGTCGGATCGGAGTCGGTGAAGTAGATGCCCTCGTCCGGGACCTGCTGGCCCCGCACGGTGTACGCGTCGACCGCGACCAACTCGACACCCAGCATGCCGCCGGGCAGCGAGTCGTTCATGTCGGCCACGACCTGCGTTCGAACCGGGCGGGAGCTCCGCAACCAGTACTCCCCGGCCGTCTCGATGTGCACGAGTCCCGTGATGGGATCGGGCACGCCGGTGCCAAGGAGCGTCTCGCACCCATTCCACGACTTCCCGTCCATGTCGCCCATGAAGGACAACGTGGACACGCTCAGCGCGAGAGACGCGCTCCCCTCGGCGGGGATGATGTACACCCCCGCGAGATTGAGGGGCTTGGTCTGCCGGGCCTGGAGCAAATACTCACCCAACACCACGTCCGTATCGCCATCGTGCAGATCGAGCGAGTGAACAGGCTGTCCCCGCACCAGGAGACTGACGGGAGCCTGTGCGGCAACCGGGTCAGCCATAAAGGCCTTCGCCTCCCTCGAAGCCGCCATCAAGTCCGATGCCGAAGCCATCGGTGCCACCGACATCAGCCGACGGTCTTCCAACGTCTCCACCCCCAACCGGCGGTCGCGCCGCGTGTTGCTCTTGCGAGCGGAACGGGACGAGCGACCACCACGAGCGAAACGATTGAACCAACTCATCGAACTCACCTCCATGGAATAGGAAACAAAAACTGAAAGCCGTTCATGACAATGACCAGTGCGCGCGCACCGATAATCACTGTCGAACGGCGCGATCGCTTGTGTTATTGTATAATTATGTTGATTTTTGTCAATATTACTATTCGTAAGTACCAATTACTAATATAGCCCTTATTTAGGCCAATATTCTTGTACAAATATATTGTTCAATGCTTCCCCCACTCGTCTGGCTCTTCGGTGAAGCGGCGGACCATTTCGGCCTCCTCTTCCGTGATCCTGGCCTCCGCAACGGCCACATCGAGCAAAATGGAGATGGTGGCGAGCGGGTGGAATTTGATCCTGTTGCACACGGCATTCTCCTGTGCGGCGGAAAACTCGTAGGTGAAGATGGATACCACGTCCGTCACGGTCGCTTTTCCCTCTTCCCGCAGCGCCTCGACCGTGGAAATGGAACTGCCCCCCGTGGAAATGAGGTCTTCGATGACCACCACGTCCTTCTCCGGCTTCAGGTCCCCTTCGATGCGCTTCTTCGCCCCGTGCTCCTTCGCCTTCGAACGGACGTAGACGAACGGGAGCTTCATGCGGTCGGCCACGAGCGCGGCCCAGCCGATGGCGGCGGTGGCGGTCCCCGCGATGACGTCCGGCGGCACGTGCAATGCCTTCACACGCGCAATCAGCGCGTTGACGATGTAATCGCGCGCGTCCGGATGGCTGTAGATCATCCGGTTGTCGCAGTAGATGGGACTCTTGATCCCGCTGGCCCACGTGAACGGGGCATTCGGGGAAAGGCGGACCGCTCCGATGGAGAGGAGGAATTCCGCGATACGGTCACCGTGGGGCATGGCCCGATGGTAGCGACCCGGAAAGCGGGTGGCAATTATGTCACCGGTCATCGCGGGAATCCCAGTTCCTGCTCACTGAATTGTTGTGCTCCGATCATCTCGCAGACACGATGAAGAGCCGTCCGTAACTCGACCGTGACGGGAGAATCCGGCGGTAAATACCGCACTGATCCGGCCAGAGGCAAAAACCCGTTGCGCAATTTGTGGCCGTTCTCCCGGAGCATATTCACGCAGGGGCCGAAGTGGGGGCTTTGGCCGTAGGCATCGAGCGCGAACCCAAGCAGGCCGAGATGCTCGTCGAACTCCGACACGCCCATCACGATTCCCAGCACTTCCGCCTGCCGCGGCGCCCCGCTGTTGCGTCCCTCCAGGAGGCAACGAATCCGCTCCGCGAATGAACGACCCAACTCCACGTACGCCGGGTTCGTCGTGATGGCGCAGTACCGGGAGAGCTGGCCGAATTCCGGATTCTCCATAGCGGTTGATTGTACCCGTTTTCCCCTTGGGCGAAAGGAAAGGGAGCCGTCGGCGTCATCGATGGTTGACAGCAATCCCCTTCCGCCTACGATACACGCGTCCCCATGAGCCGCCTGAACATCATCCGCAGCATTATTATCCCCGACGCCCTGGCGTAGGAGAAAGCTGCTGATCCGCACCCGCTTCCCTCTCCCGCGCCGCAGCGGGTTTTTTGTATCTTTCCTCCCTTCTCCCGTGAGCAACGTTCCCACGCCGGACCTCAACCCCATCCGCACGACCCTGCAAAGGCTCGCAGAGCTCTCGAGGCCGGGCATGCATGCGCACCGGACACGCGTGCTCGATACGATTCACGATGCATGCGATGCCGTGCAACGGGCCCTGCGTCAGTGCGGCAAATCGCAGGAAGCGGCGACCATCGTCTACGCCGCATCCGACAGTCTCGACAGGCTGGCTGCGGAAGCCCTCGCACGCAGCGCCGACGAGCATTTGACCGCCATCGAACAGGCAAAGGGCAACGCATCGACGGCCGACGACATCGAAGATGTGAGACGGACGATCGGCACGCTGGACCGTTACAACCTGCCCGGGATCAACGGTGTGCATGTCGATGCATTACGCGCGAGATATCACGCGCTGCTCGCCGCACGCGACAACGGCTCCGGGAACGGCACCATTATTCCCGCTTCTTCCACGGCGTAGGAGACTTCTGATCCGCACTCACTTCCCTCTCCCGCGCCGCAGCGGGTTTTTTGTATCCCTTTCTTCCCTTCCCCATGCATTCCACCGCAGAACAACGGCCCACGACGGACGAGATGCGCGCGACGCGCCGTTCCTTTCCCCCGTCCCTCGTCGTGACGACGCCGCTCGAATGCCATGAACGGTTGTCGCAGGAACACGGCGTCCCCGTCTTCCTCAAAGGCGAAGACCGGCAGACGGTCCGTTCCTACAAAGTGCGGGGCGCCGCCGCGAAGATGCTCTCGCTCACCGAGGAAGAGCTGAGACGCGGCATCGTCTGCGCCAGCGCCGGCAACCACGCGCAGGGCGTGGCGGCGTGCTGCAATATGCTGGAACGGCCGGGGACGGTCTTCATGCCGCGCACGACGCCGCTGCAGAAGATCGAAGCGACGCAACGGCGCGGCAACGGCCATGTGGACATACGGCTGGAAGGCGACGCTTTCGACGAAACGGCGCAAAACGCCCTGTCCTTCGCCGGAGAACATGCGGCGACGTACATCCATCCCTTCGACGATTGGAAAGTGATCGAAGGACAGGGAAGCGTCGCGCTGGAAATAGCCGAACAGGTCGAACGGCAACGCCTGAAGCTGGCCGCGGTGATCGTCCCCGTCGGCGGCGGGGGCCTGATGGCCGGGACCGTCCTCGCGCTGCGCGAGACGCATCCCGATACGCTCATCGTCGGCGTCGAACCGGCGGGGGCGGCATGCATGGCGGCCGCCGTTGCGGAAGGACATCCCGTCACGCTGCCCGCGGTGGATGCGTTCGTGGACGGGGCGGCGGTGGCCCGGGCGGGCGAACGCCCGTTCGCCGTGGTCGCCGAAGCGATCCGCGCAGGAAGGGCGCGCCTCCTCACCGTCTCCAACAACCGTCTCTCCGCGAGCATGGCCGACCTGCTCCAGATGGACGGCCGGGTCACGGAACCCGCGGTAGCATTGTCGGTCGCGGCCCTCGATGCGGTGGCGTCCCGAACGCGGGACGGCGTCGTGACATGCGTCGTCTCCGGCGGCAACTTGGACATGCGACGCATGCCGAAGATCCTGCAACATGCGGAGCTGCACCGCCGCACCACAGTCTTCCTGCAGGTGACGCTGCCGGACAGGCCGGGAGCGCTGCAGGAAATGCTCGCGACGGCTGCGGACGTCCTGCCGCGCGTCAACATCTGCTACATGCGATTCGACGATGACGAGGGAAATGGAGGCTCCCCGCCGCTTACGGTCGGCTTCCAATCAAAGGAAGGAAAGCCGGAAGACATCACCCTGCTGGTGGACACACTGAAGAACGCCCGCTTCCACATCCGGGAACTCAGCTGCAAACCGGCGGGATAGGACCCGGAAAGCGGGAATTGCGGCCGCGCAACAGGTATCATGCCCCCGTGACCGATCCCGCTCTCGAACCGCGTCTCCGGCAACTCCTCACGGTCTTCCTGGAGGAGAACAAGAAGTTGAACCTGTCCGCGTTCCGGACGGAGGAACAATGCTGGATCGGAAATATCCTCGACTCACTGGCGGCATTGGAGTTGCCGTTCCTCTCGCGGCTTCTCCCCCACCCCCCTTCCCCCTCCCCCAATGGGGGAGGGGGAGCAGAGGGGGTGAGGGAACTACTGGACCTGGGCACCGGCGGCGGCTTCCCGCTCCTGCCGCTGGCGATCGCCCTGCCGGACGTACGCTTCACAGGACTCGACTCGGTGCAGAAGAAAGTGGACGCCGTGAACCGGATGATCGGGACGCTCGCGCTCCCGAACGCGCGATGCGTGTGCGGACGAGCGGAAGAATTGGGACGGTCGGACGCGTACCGTGAACGCTTCGACGTGGTGACGTCGCGCGCGGTGTCCGACGTGAACGTGCTCCTGGAGTACGCCAGCCCCTTCGTGAAGCCGGGCGGGCGCGTGGTGCTCTGGAAGAGCGTGACCATCGATCAGGAATTGCATGATTCCCTCCTCGCCCGCGCCGAGCTCTCCTGCCATCTCATCCATCAGCATGTCTACGAGCTGCCGGGCGACTGGGGCAAGCGCCAGCTCCTCGTCTTCGAGAAGTCCTCGCCGTTGTCGGGGAAGTATCCGCGCGACATCGGCGTTCCCAAGAAAGATCCCTTGAAGTGAGGAGACCGAAGAGACCGGGGAAACCAAGGAATCCGAAGAATGTTTATTGTTTTTTTTACCTCATCCCCTACCCCCTTCTCCTTCCCCGCAATGCTCGCGGGAACACACTGTTCTCTTCTTTCCAGGCATCGAAGGAAAGGAGAAGGGGCATGTGTGCTGTTCTGTTGTTGTCTTCCTTCGCATGAGACAAATACAAACAACCAACATTCCCCTTCTCCCTGATCCGTACCAAGAACAAGGCGAAAAAAGGGGGCATTGCAGCTGAACGAGGCGGGAGAAGGGGGTAGGGGATGAGGTGAAACAAAAATACAACTTCCTTGGCTTCTTCGGATTCCTCGGATTCTTCGGTATCCTCTTCCCATGCCCAAGCCCTACGTCCCCAATGACCACTGGAGCCGGCGCGCCGCGGAGGAAGGTTATCGCGCGCGGTCGGTGTACAAGCTGCAGGAGCTGGATGAACGGTTCAAGCTGCTGCAACCGGGCATGACGGTGCTGGACCTGGGAGCGGCCCCGGGCAGCTGGCTGCAGTATGTCTCGCAACAGATAGGAGAAGCGGGGAAAGCGATCGGATTCGATTTGCAGGCGATCCATGAAGTGGCGCCGAACGTCTCCGTGCACCGTCTGGACATCACGGATGCGGTGGCGATGGAGCGCGCGCTGGATGAGGAGGAGGTGGGCTTCGTGGACTTGGTCCTCTCGGACGCGGCCCCGAACACGAGCGGCGTGCGGGACGTGGACCAGTGGCGGTCGGTGGAACTGGCGCAGGCGGTGCTCGCCGTCGCTGCGCGCTTCCTGAAGAAGGACGGCCGCTGCGCGCTGAAGGTCTTCCGCGGCGGGGATTTCGACGAGCTCGTGCGCGACATCAAAACCCGAGGCGTCTGGCGCGACGTGCGCATCACGAAGGTGCAGGCGAGCCGGGACCGGAGCCGGGAGGTCTATCTGGTTTTGACCAAGCGGGTGTAGAAGTGCATCGAAGACAGGATTCCAAGGAGTCCAAGGGAACCAAAGAAACCAAAGAGCGTCTGAAAGACGGCCCTCGGTTTCGTCGGCTTCCTCGGTTTCTTCGGTTTCCTCTCTCCGATTCCCCTTCGATTTGGTTCCCGTGGCCCCCGGGGTCTATACTCACAGCCATGCTCGTCCTGAAGCATGTGACGAAGAAGTTCGCGGGAGCCTCCGTGCTCTCGGATGTGTCTTTCCGCGTGGACCCGAAGGAGTTCGTATGCCTCACGGGACCGAGCGGCGCGGGAAAATCCACCCTGATCCATCTGCTGGTGGGCGCGGAGCAGGCGACGTCGGGGACCGTCGAAGTGGACGGCGTGGACCTGCGACGCGTGCCGCCGGGGGCGATGCAGCTGTACCGCCGCAGGGTCGGCGTGGTCTTCCAGGACTGCAAGCTGATCGACAACCGCACGGTGGAGGAGAACGTGGCGTTCCCGCTGGAAGTGTGCGGGTATTCTTCGGCGCTCATCCGCAAGCGCGTGCCGCTGCTCCTGGATTACATGGGCCTCCTGCCCAAGCGCCGCACGCTCCCCCGCGAGCTCTCCGGCGGCGAGAAGGCGCGCACGGCCATCGCCCGCGCGGTCGTCCACAAGCCGATGATCCTCCTGGCCGACGAACCGACCGGCAACCTGGATCCGGCGCAGTCCCGCCTCATCCTGGATCTCCTGAAAGAGATCAACGACGCCGGCACCACCGTCATCCTCGCCACGCACGACGCGGGGCTGGTGGACCGCGTGCAGGCGCGGGTCATCCGCCTGGAGAACGGCAGGATCGTGCGGGACGGCACGGGCGGCTACGAAGCGGACGAAACGAAAGCAGCCGCGCCGGCCGCGGCGCAGGAGCGGACGGAAGCGCCTCCGGCCGAGCCGCAACTGGTCTTCAAGAAAGCGGCGGCCGAGGCCGCGAAAAAAGTGAGGATCACGTCGATCGGGAGTGTGTGATGTTTTCCCTCACCCCCCGACCCCCTCCCCCATGGGGGAGGGGGAGGAGCTGACATTACAATTCGATACTACGTATTGCCCGTCCCTCCTTCCCCCGTGGGGGAAGGAGGACAGGAGGATGAGGGAACATATGCTACACTCCCCCCATGACAAAGAAGCAGCAAAACGGCCTCTCCTACAAGACGAGCGGCGTGGACATCGACGCGGCGAACGCGACCAAGAAGAAGATGCGGGAGAACATGAAAACGACCGATCCCCGCGTCCTCAATGCGGTCGGCGCGTTCGCGTCCCTCTTCGAGGCGTCCTTCCCCGGCTACAAACATCCCGTCCTCGTGCAGAAGACGGAGGAACCGGGCAGCAAGCAACTCCTGTCGATCAAGCATGGCCGCGTGCGCGCCATCTGCGAGGACATGCTCCACCACCTCTTCAATGACATCGCGGTGATGGGCGCCGTCCCGCTGACGGTCCAGGACGCGATCATCTGCGGGAAGATGGAAGCCGACGTCGTCTCGGAAATGGTGAAGTCCATGGCGGACATCTGTCGCATCCACGGCTGCACGCTCACGGGCGGCGAGACGTCCGAGCAGCCGGGTACGCTGGCCGCGGGCACGTACGTCCTCACCTCGAGCGTGGTCGGCATCGTTGACAAGCCGAAGATCATCGACGGGTCGCGCATCAGGAAAGGCGACACGGTGATCGCCGTCGCTTCGAACGGCCTGCACACGAACGGCTACTCGCTCGTGCGCAAGCTGATGGAGAAGCGGCCGGACATCCTGGATGACAAAGTGAACGGCGAAACCTTCCTCGACGCCGTCCTCCGCCCGCACACCAGTTACCTCAAAGGGCTGCGCGGCCTCTTCGACCTGCCGGAACTCCATGGCATGGCGCACATCACGGGCGGCGGCATCGCCGAGAACCTGGACCGCGTCCTCCCGGCGGACCTGGATGCGCGCATCGACCTCTCCACCCTGCCCGTCCTCCCGATTTTCAACGTGATCCGCGACGCGGGCGACGTGTCCGACGCCGACATGCTCCGCACGTTCAACATGGGCGCGGGGCTCGTCATCGTGGCGGACGCGACGGGCGCGGACGTCATCCGCAACCACCTCGCGACGGAAGGATACGAAACCGCCGTCATCGGGGAAATCGTTCCCGGCGCCAAGGCGGTGGGCTTTACGGGGAACCTCCGCCGATGATCGACTTTTGCGCAGTCGTACTTGACTTTTTGGCCTGATGCAACATACTTTCACTGACATGACCGTCCGCCGCATTTCCATGAAGGCCTCCTTTCTCTCCATCCTTACGATGGAAGGGCGGCGCGCGTGACGAACGGAACAAAACGCGAGAGCCTCCCTTCCCCCGGAGACTCCCCTTTCCCAAACCTCTTCCTCCCGTTCCCATGACCAGCACCGTCCAGCTCAACATCACGGTCCCGAACACGCCGGGGAACCTGGCCACTCTCACCGACAAGCTGCGCTCCGCGGAGGTGAACATCAACGCCATCACGTGCTCGGAAGGGCCGAACAAGACCGTCGTGCACCTCATCGTGGACGATCCGGAAACGGCCAAGTTCGCGTTGCAGGCACAGTACGGCGTGTCGCTGTCGGACGTGCTGGTGTTCAAGATGAAGAACAAGCCCGGCGCCATCGCCGGCATCTCGCGCGCCTGCGCGGCCGCGGGCATCAACATCCGCAACATCTACGCGACGACGGCGGGCAAGGGTAAAGAGGCGACGGTGTACGTGCTGGTGGACGACATCGCGAAGGCGGAAGAGAAGATGAAGACTTGGCAGAAGCAGTTCGGGGCGCTGTTGGCCTGAGTGAGCCGGAGAAAAGCGGGAACTGTTGCCAAAGAGATCACCCCACCGTGCGGCACTCCTCTTTTCTTTGTCAGGGCGACTGACCCCCATTTCTTTTTTCTGCCGCACGCGGCTGTTTCTCATTATTCCTCTTCTCCCTCTTTTCTTTGTCAGGGCGACAAAGAAAAGAGGAAAAAAGAAAGCGCTCGCGCGCCAACTCTCCTCCTCCCGGTCCTGCGCCTCCTCGCCGGCAGCTCCAAGGTTTCGCTGCCTTCTCGTCGGCTTTGTGCCGCTTCGCGGCACAGGACCTTCCCCTTCACCCCCCGCCTGCCCGTCCGTAGCTCGGAAGGAGCGAAGGAGGGTGGCGCGCGTCCCCGCCGTAGGTTGTGTGTTGTTTTGTAAAAACAGACAAAAAAATAAAACCAACATGGTGGGGTCCACGCGCCCGAAGTGGAGGTGAGAAGAGTAAACAGGCAGAGGAAACGGGCTACCACCTTTTTCTGCCTCTACCAAGGCATCAGATCAAGGGTTGAGAACCAGATCCGCGGGCTTCCGTTGGCGCGTGGTGGGTTTTTCTTTTCCCCTTTCTTTTTTGCGGCAGAAAAAAGAAAGGGGTATATGAAATCACTTTGTCTCCAATGCCAATTGTCCGCATGCCGCCGCGATGTCTTCGCCCATGGACCGCCGCTGCGTGATGTCCAGGCCGAATGACGAAACGATGTCCTTGAAGCGGTCGACGCGCCGCTGCGCGGCCGCCGTGAACGGCTTGCCCGGCACGGGATTGAGCGGAATGACGTTGATCTTCGCCGCGCCCGTCTTCCGGATGTACGACGCGAGCTCCTTCGCGTGCTCCTCCGAATCGTTCACGCCGTTGATGAGCGTGTACTCGTACGTCACGTGATGGCGGCGGTTGCCCTGCCGGTCCCCGTACCGCCGCGCCCAGTCCGCGAGATGCGTGAGGAAGTCCGGCGTGGTGCTGGGGATGATTTCCTCGCGCCGCTTCTGGTTGGCGCTGTGGAGGGAGATGGCGATGCGCACGGGCGGCCAATCTTTATCTTCGAGCAGCTTATCCAGCTGCCACAGCACGCCGACCGTGGAAACGGTGATGCGGACGGGTCCGAGGTCCGTGTGCTTCAGCCATGTGCGGATGGCCGCCTTCACATTCTCGTAGTTCGCCATCGGCTCGCCCATTCCCATGAAGACGACATTGCTGATGCGTCCCGGCAGCACCTTCTCGACGAGGTATGTCTTCCAGAACCGGTACTGGTCGACGATCTCGTCGGACGTGAGGCTGCGCGTGAGCCCCATCGCGCCCGTGGCGCAGAACGTGCAACGCATCGCGCAACCGACTTGGGAAGAAACACAAATGGTCCACTGCCCGCGCTTGTTCTTCATGAGAACGGTCTCGAACCGCAAACCATCGGCCGTTCGCAACACGGCCTTGTGCGTGTCCCCGGCACGATTGGTCACGACCCGATCCGAGACGACGGACATCCACGGCAATTCCTTCGTCAGCGTTTCGCGCATCGAGGACGAGAACGTCGTGATGTCCGCCCACCCATTCTTTCCCTCCTGAAACAGCGCCTGCTCCGCCTGCGTCCAACGAAAGGCCGGCTCGCCGGGGAAGAGCGCCGGAAACCGTTCGCGTCGCACGGGAGGCTGCATGAACGTCAGGGTAGCACAGGGAGGGAATTTCCCGAATGTTGATCTACTTTTTTATTCTCAATTTTCCTTTTAATTAAGGGCTCTTTCGGTAAAAAGACTGTCCCAAGAACGTCACAGAATACGATGACCAAGAAGCGCCGCATCTCCGGCAATAACGAATCATGGTCCATGGATGATCCTCGCATCCGAAGGCAAGACAAGGCGGGAACGGGAGATCCCGATGCCGGGCTCCATACGGTCGACCGGGAGACCGCCGCCACCGAACGCCCTGCGGATGCCGACGAGGACGAAACGCTGGATACGACGCAAGTACGGGATGCCCTGAGCAGCGCCCCCGAAGAAGGCGGCGCCGTCACGCAGGACGTCCGCGTTTTCCATGCAGCGACAAGCGGCGGCGACAGGAACGACAAGAAGAAATGAACCGGCGTTCCACGGGATGATGGAACGCCCGCACGGGCTTGGCGATGCGGAGAAGATGCTCATGATGCTTTTTCTTTGCCGGTGAGACCCTCGCCCGACCGGGATTGTGGCGTACCGTCATTCCATGCAAGGAACGAACCGCCACGGGCTGCCCGCACCGCTCGCCCGGCACCTGCGCCGTTCCTTCCGCCGCATCTTCGCCGAAGGCGACGGCGCCCCCACCGTCACGGCGGCCATCAAGGCCTTGCAGGCCGAGCCACCCATCCCGCTCCGGCCGCTCCTCGCCCCGCTCCCCTCCCTCTTCCTGCCCTTCCACGCGGGCGCGGGCGGCATCGCCAAGGCCATTGAACAGAAAGACATGCATCCCGATCTCGCCGAGTTCTGCTGCCTCTCGGCCGCGCTCGTGACGTTGCTGCAGCGCATGCAGGAAACAGCGAAAGAACCGACGGACGAAGACCGTGATACGCTCCTCGCCCTCCTCCTGCACGCGCTCCTCATCCTGCCGGACGAAGAGCGGTTTTCAGCATGGGTGAGTCATGTCGCCGATTGATTCCGGTATTGCCGAAATCCTCAGACGCCGATGCGCAGCGCGCGCCGCACGGCCGCCGGAGCGGACTGCACGAACACCGCGAGAGAGGAGAAGAACAAGCCGACCATGGCGACCGTGGCGTCCGTCACGCCCGTCATGACGAGCAGCAGGAGAAGTTTCAAGGACACGAGGAGCGCCGGGACCCACGTCCACAGGTTCAGGAGGAAGCTTGCGCCGGCGATAAGGTCGATGACACCCGCGGCAGTGATGAGGGGACGCAGCGGCACGCCGAGGCCGATGCGGGCCCACGGCTGGATGACATTGGCCCAGACGCTCGGGTGCAGCAGGACGAGGGCGCCCATCCAGAGGAACGTGATGCCGAGACCGACGCGCAGGACGAGAAACGCATGTTTCTGCATGGAGTGATGGGGAAGACGCCTGATTATAGGCATCCCTGCGTCCGCGTCGAGGCCGTTCGTCCTTTTCGCAGCGGCAAGGGCGAAATAGGCGGCCATCTTGGAAAGAACGGTCCACGCGGACGGTCAGTACATATGCATCCTTTTGCATCCTCACCCCTCCATGACATCCGGCGACCTCGCACTCCTGACGCAACCCGCTTTCCCCAGCATTTCCGTGTATCTCCCCCGGCACCGCACCGGCGCGGAGGTGCACGGAGACCGGTTGCGCCTGAAGAACGCCCTCGCGTACGTCGAGGAGGAATTGGCCGCCCAGGGCGTCTCCCCGCGGGAACGATCCGATCTCCTCGCGCGGCCGCGCAGCCTGCTGCATGACGAACTCTTCTGGCGTCCGGCGCAGGGACTCGCGATGTTCCTCTCCCCCGCGCTCTTCCGGGCGTACCGGCTGCCGGAGGACTTCGACGAACTGGTCGTCGTGCGCGACCGCTTCCACCTCTCGCCGCTCATCCCCCTGCTCCAGGCGCGGCGGGAGTTCTTCATCCTCGCGGTGAGCAAGCGGAAAGTGCGCTTCCTCCGCGCCTCCGAATCGGGCGTGCACGGTGAAATCATCGAAACGTTCCCGGGCGGGACGCTGGAAGCGTTGGGGGACGAGCGCCAGGAACCGCAGATCCAGTCCCATTCGCTCCCCGGCGGCGGCGCCCTCTTCCACGGGCAAGGCGCACTGAAAGAGTACGAGAAAATCCGCCTGACGGAATACCTGCGCCTCATCGCGTCGCACATCCGCCCCACCCTCGTCGCGGAACCGCTGCCGCTGGTGTTCGCGGGCGCCGACCCTCTCTTCGGCCACTTCCGCGAGATCGCGGACTTCCCCGGCCTCCTCCCGCAAGCGGTGCGCGGCAACCCCGACACCCTGCATGACGCCGAGCTGCACCGGCAGGCATGGGCCCTCCTGGCACCGTCCCTGCGCGAAGCCGAAGAGCAGGCGCTGGCGCGTTACAGCGCCCTGCAGTCCGTCGCACGGGCAAGCGACCGCTCCGCAGACATCGAACGGAGCGCCTACGAAGGGAAAGTCGACACGCTCTTCCTCTCCTCCGCCTACGCGCATCCGGGTTCCTTCGACCCCGTGAGCCGCTCCATCGAACTCTTCGAAGGGCTGGAGGGCGAGGAGACGGACCGGGTGAACGCGGTGGCCGTGCAGACGATTCTCCACGACGGGCGGCTGTGCATGGTCTCCCGGGAACGGATGCCCACCACCGCGCCGATGGCAGCCATTTTTCGGTACTGAACAAACTCGTTTTTTTCGTAAGTGCAAGCCCCTGACATCGTCACTGTATACGCACCTACCCTCTGAGGCCCCTGTACCGAAAGGTACACACCTCATGAGGATAGGCGCAAAGTTCATATCCCATCAGACATACTTTATTGCCAATATTGAGCTGCAAATTGCAAAGAACGAAGCAACGGGTATTCCTCAGGAATAGCGGATAATTGAATCTTTCGCTTCTTTAAATCTTCATTGATTATTCTCATAAACTCTCTGACGAACATTACTTTTCCGCCTGCAAATTCTTTCCGATTTCCTCCCCCATAAACAAACAGGGCAACTTGTTCCAAGGTTTCCGGTAGATACAGCCCTTTGAAAAGATGAGGAATATATCGTCTTCCAGCTTCAAACTTCTTCCGATATCTCTCTTCTCTCTTTTTCCAACTATGACAATCCAGCGAAGGTTCGATATGAATGAGGTGTTTATGTTGAGGATGAAAACAGACCAAATCCAACTCACATTCGTATCCTCCCAGCCTGCGCTTGCCGACTTGAACATTCCGTCGAACAAAATATCCCTGCAGTTGATACCATTCTGCAACCAATTGCTCCAAATGATTTGCTGGCATGCCGTAATGATATCCTCGAAACATATAAACGCACATAGACCCTGATGCAGAGCACTATTCATGATGGCTGTGCCCCCCCCTCTTTCACCACTGCCGTTGACAGCGCCTTCGAGCGGGACTAATATTTAGACATTCTTCTAATTATCGAAATATGGATTCCGTCTTCAAGGCCCTCTCGGATCCCCACCGGCGCGATATCCTCAAGATCCTGAAGAAGGGCGACCTGAGCGTGGGCGAGATCGCGACGCACTTCGACTTCACCGGCGCCACGCTCTCCCACCACCTCGACATCCTCAAGCGCGCCAACCTGGTGGTCACCGAACGGCGCGGCCAGTTCATCTTCTATTCCCTCAACACGTCCGTCCTCGAGGACGTGCTCCTCTCCTTCTCTTCCTTCTTCTCCCAATAATCATGGAAACGCCGCTCCCCTCCCGGATCGTCACGCCGCTCGCCGCGCTCAAAGTCCTCATCGTCGCGGGCATGTTCGCCGCCGGCGCGCTGCTGTACAGCCGTCTCCCCGAACAGATTCCCTCGCACTGGAACTTTGCGGGACAGGTGGATGATTTCACCGCCAAACCCTGGGGCGTGTGGATGCTGCCCTTGGTGGCGCTTGCGATGGCAGTCCTCTTCCCACTCTTCCGCCGCATCGATCCCCGGCGCGAGAACTACGAAATGTTCCGTCATTCCTGGGACATGCTGCAACTCTGCTTCGTCGCATTCATGGCCTACATCTACGGGATGCAACTGTACCTCTCGCTGCAGCCGCTTCCCTCTCCGGACTTCGTCGGACGCTTCGTCACGTTCGGCATCGGCATGCTCTTCGTGGTCATCGGCAACTACATGGGAAAGATCCGGCAGAATTTCTTCGTGGGGATGCGCACGCCGTGGACCCTCTCGGACCCGGAAGTGTGGAGAAAGAGCCAGCGCTTCGGCGGCTGGGCGTTCGTGCTCGGCGGCCTCGCGGTGATCGCGGAATCCGTCATCTGGTGGCGGCCGGAGTTCATCTTCTTCGGCATCGTCCTGATCGTCGCCTTCCTGCCCATGTTCTACTCGTTCGTCATCTATCCCCGCAACAAAACGGCAACGGGCAAAGGGATGAGATCTTTCCTGCTGCTGGCCCTCGTCACGTTCCTCGTCGGCGCGGCGGTGGCCGTGGGCATCCGCCTCACCTCCAGCGAGGACACGTGGCTCTGCGACAAAGGCCAGTGGGTGAAGCATGGAAGTCCGAGCGCACCGATGCCGACGGAACCCTGTATATAGCGAAGAAGACCATCTGTTGAAATCCTCTGCGGAACCACGGCATAGCCCGAAGGGCGGAGCCGGGTGAAGCATGGAAGTCCGAGCGCACCGATGCCGACGGAACCGTACCTGTGAACAAGTTCTGAAAATCATCTTGCGCCCTTGAAACGGGAGTGTATTCTTGTACCGATGCAACAGTACATTCTCCCCCTGCACGCAGGCTGGCGGCTCACGGCGTTCCAAGCGCTGTACAGCCGGTGACAGATTGAACCTTTGCGAATCTCACCCCGCTGCGCAGCGGGGTTTTTTATTCGTATTCCTTCCCTTTCCCATGAAACGCTACGACCTCTCCCCCGCCGACGGCCTCTTCGGCCCCTTCGGCGGCCAGTACATCCCGGATGCCGTCAAACCCGTCTTCGACGACATCGACGCGACGTACCGGCAACTCAAAGACTCCCCGGCCTTCCGCGCGGAATTGCACCGCTTCCGGCGGGACTACATCGGCAGGCCGTCCCCCGTGTACCACGCCCGCGCCCTCAGCAAACGCTACGGCGCGGACATCTACCTGAAACGCGAGGATCTGAACCACACCGGCGCGCACAAGATCAACCACTGCATCGGCGAAGTGCTCCTGGCCAAGCACATGGGCAAGAAGAAAGTGCTCGCCGAGACGGGCGCCGGGCAGCACGGCGTCGCCCTGGCCACGGCCGCGGCCGTCCTGGGCATGCCCTGCGACATCTACATGGGCACGGTGGACATCGCGAAGCAGGCGCCCAACGTCCTGCGCATGAAGATGCTCGGCGCGCGCGTGGTTCCCGTCGAACAGGGCGCGCGCACCCTCAAAGAAGCGGTCGACGCGGCGCTGGACGCCTACATGCAGGATCCGCAGAACCTCTTCTTCGCCATCGGCTCCGTCGTCGGGCCGCATCCCTTCCCCAGCATCGTGCGCGACTTCCAGCGGATCGTGGGGGAAGAGGCGCGCGAACAGATCGTGGGACAGGCCGGACGCCTGCCCGACAGCCTCGTGGCCTGCGTGGGCGGCGGCAGCAACGCCATCGGCCTGTTCTCCGCGTTCCTGGAAGACGAGCACATCGCCCTCTACGGCGTGGAGCCCGGCGGCAGAGGGACAGGCGTCGGCGAGCACGCAGCCACGCTCCGCTACGGTTCGCCGGGCGTCATCCACGGCATGTTCACGTACCTGCTGCAGGACAAGAAAGGCGAGCCCGCCCCCGTCCACTCCATCGCCTCCGGCCTGGACTACCCCGGCGTGGGCCCGCAGCACAGCTTCCTCCACGACGCCAAGCGCCTGCGCTGCGCAACGATCACCGACGCCGAATGCATCGACGCATTCCACGAACTCTCCCGCGTCGAAGGCATCATCCCGGCGCTGGAGAGCGCGCATGCCGTCGCCTTCTGCAAGACGCTCGCGGAGCGGGAACCCGGCTCCGTCATCCTCGCGAACCTCTCGGGCAGGGGCGACAAGGACATCGACTACGTGCAGGAGCACCATCCCCGGGCGTAACGCGCCGACCCGTCAGAGTTCGGTCAGGAAGTTCTCTTCCACCGGCATGTCGCCCCGCACCAGGCGGATATTCCGCTGGAAACAGGCGTTGCGGTCTTCCTCCGCGTCGAAGGCCTCCGAGCACAGGTCCCAGACCTGGCGGGATCGCTGCATGAGCGTCCGTTCGACCGCCGTTTCCATCACCGTCCCGCCGGTGCCGGTGCCCTGCAGCTGCCGCTCTTCGTACAGCAGCAGCTGGCGCCGCGCCTCGGCGATGAGGGCGCGCAGCGCGTCGGGATCATTCACCTCGACCTGCCCCGCCACGACGGGATACAGCTCCCCCTGCAGCAGGATGTCGCGCAGGGAGCGCGTCGTGCCGAAGAGGAGCTCGCACTCATCCCGCGCTTCCTCCGTCCGCGGGTCGAAGCAGGGACTGAGGAGATACTCGCGCAGGTCGATCTGCGCCGTCGCCAGCGAGCTGTTGTCGTAGACGCCGGTGTCCGCGCCCGGCCGGACGAAGCGGCTCACGATGCGCTGCTGCGCGTCGGGCGAAAGCGTGGTGATCATCATCGGGACGCCGTCGTCCGTCACATCCAGGGGATCGTCGACAGTCTGCGCCGCAACGAGCGGTACGGCGGCCGAAGCGAGGAGCGCGGCCATGGCGCCCAAACGGGGGAGAAGCATGTGCAAAGGGGGGAAATACCTGTTCCATGACAGGAAACCGCCGCCCGTCTTGCAAAAATCGGGGAGTTTTCGGCCTCCTTGCATCCTGCTGCACGCCCGGTTTCATGCTGGTATGATGCGCCGTGCCCCGATAGAATGGGCATCCCGCTGGGGAGTAGCCCCGCCTCCGCTCCTCCGGAGCTACGGTGGGCGGGAGCATTGTTTCCATCCATTGATCTGATACGCTTTCTGACGCGTTGGGGAGTAGCCAAGCGGTAAGGCACCTGCCTCTGGAGCAGGCACGCGGGGGTTCGAATCCCTCCTCCCCAGCCAGCATGAGCACGCGACCGTGGTGCCTATACACTACAAATTTTTCATTCTATCTAGGTCCGATTCCCCCATTGGTTTTGTGGAAATTTATAGTGTGATGTACTTGGCTATTCCAGCCTGTGCTTTTTTGATTCCTGCTGCCCACTCATCTTCATTGTTTGGAAGGTCGTCAAAGAGCTTTCTCATTGCCTTCTCAAACAAAGGGTTAACGCGGAACTCGATTATTCTGCTAAACGTAGTTTCGGGCCATTTACCGTTGGATGGAGCAGGTGTGGTTTCTTCGGTTACTTTACCCAGCAACTTATGTAATTCTTCGGGGCTGAAGGTCAGATCAGCAATATTCACTCCGTTTTCATCAATAACCTGAATGTGTGTCACTGGGATTTCTTGTGGCTCCAAATGGGTTACGAGTATGTCTAATGCGTACAGAATTGTTCGTTTGTACTTCGAGTGGATTTCCTTTTGGATGATAACGAACTTCTGTCCATTACTGAGATACATTTCCTTACGCTCGGCCATAAAAGCGCGCTTCACTCTCTCTAAAACAATGGTGGCAGTCTTGGCTTGTCTATTAAATACAAAATCCTTCACTCTAATCCATCTTTCGCTGACGAGCGCATCCAATTTCATACGAATCTCATTTGCCTTCAGTTTTCTCGTTCCTTGAACTTTCTCGAAAAAGGAGGGGTTATTGACCAGGAATACATTGAGTCCCATTTCCAAAATCCAAACAGCCTTCTCGCAATCTTTGAAGTACCGCCTGAATTCCTCCTCTGTGAATGTCCTCTCGCCGTCACGCTTTCCGCTATAGGGATCCGTGAAGTGCATTTGCATCCGTTCGTCTTCCAATATCTCCCAGGAATCATGCCCACCACCTGCATTTCTTACTCTCACATCAATTGCCCCAAGGAGGTTGGGTAAATGGCCGTGGGTTAGTGCTATGGATACCTTCTTGATGGCGTAGTACTTCGTACTGGCACTGACATGCACATAACTCTCAGGTGTCTCAGCCTTCGACTTGGATTTTATGACTTTGGCCACAAAGAAATATGGAATTGTAGCCCATAACCTGAACTCGCTCTCAAAAAGTGTTTTGTGCCGATCGAGCATACCCGCAAATCGTTCTTCAGCGTTGTCGCTCTCTCTGTTTGAAGCAGCAATCTCTGACGCAGCACTCATGCGTATATGTGAGTCATAAGAAGCAGTTACCAGTTCCCCAAGCATGGTAATGAACTCGGATTCGCAACTCTTCATCAGTTCTCCACATAGCTTCTCAACGAATTGGACGTTTGCCATGTCCTGCGAAGTTGCTCCAAGCCTCCAGCCGTTATATCCCTGGTTTAGAAATGCACCGAACTGCTCATCTTCCAATTGTTGCTTAATCAGAGGCTTCAGCAGTCTGTCGTAATGCACATGCTTCATTGGCATACAAACTTCGTCCATATGCATATTATAGCTCCTATTCTTCTAGCGTGATTTTCGAAACAGCTCGCTGTCTGATAGCATCCATAGCAATCTATGAAGGAGAAATCTCCAGTGGCAGAGTATTTCCACAATCTCGACAGGGAGTTTGGCACTGGCCGCGCCCGTGAACACAGCTACCGCCCCGCGCTCAAGGCGCTCCTCGAAGCGATCAATCCCGGCATCATTGCCACCAATGAACCGAGCCGCGAGAAGTGTGGCGCACCAGACTTCATTCTTTTGCAAAAGGATCTGCCTATCGGCTACGGTGAAGTGAAGGACATTGGCGTGAATTTGGATGAGACGGAGAAATCGGAACAGATGGAGCGATATTTCGTCCTCAATAACCTTTTCCTCAGCGATTACCTCGAATTTCGTTTCTTCCTCGACGGAAAGAAATACGAAACCGTCCGCATTGGAACCGTAACAAATGGCAAGCTTGTGGCGCAGGAAGATCAATTTGAGAAGCTCGCGCTCCTACTCAAAGACTTTGCGCTCAATCCTGCGATCACGATCACCTCTGCCTCGCAACTTGCGAAGATGATGGCGGATAAGGCGAAGCTCATGAAAGAGATCATCCTCAACGCGCTCAGCGACACAGAACACCCCGAAAGTACTCTCCATGAGCAAATGGAAGCGTTCAAGAAAATCCTCATTCATGATATTACGGAAAGCAGCTTTGCGGATGTGTACGCACAGACTATTGCCTACGGTCTCTTCGTCGCACGGTTCCACGATGATACGCCGGAGACGTTCACACGCAGAGAAGCGCAGGAGCTGGTGCCACAGAGCAACCCCTTCCTACGCAAACTCTTCCATCATATCGCGGGACCGGACTTGGACAGCCGCATTGTATGGATCGTGGACGCCCTCGCGGACGTGTTTGCCCACACGGATGTGACGAAGATCCTTGCAAACTTCGGAACAGCAACCAAACGAGAAGATCCGATCATCCACTTCTACGAAACTTTCCTCGCATCTTACGATTCTAAGCTCCGCAAGAGTCGGGGTGTCTACTACACGCCAGAGCCAGTGGTGTCTTTCATCGTGCGTTCCGTAGATGCGCTCCTCAAGTCCGAGTTCGGGCTCTCCCAGGGGCTCGCGGATACAAGCAAGACAACGATCAAAGTTATGCGGCAGGGCAAAACAAAGAAAGAGCAGGAGCAGAAGATTGATGTTCACCGCGTGCAGATCCTCGATCCCGCAGCCGGGACGGGGACATTCCTCAATGAAGTGATTAAGACGCTCTACAAGCGTTTTGAGGGCCAGCAGGGCGTGTGGGGCAGTTACGTGGACAGTCATCTCCTCCCGCGTCTCCACGGCTTCGAGCTGATGATGGCACCATACACAATGTGCCACCTCAAGCTAGGCCTCACGCTCAAGCAGACGGGCTATAAGGAAGGCAAACAGCGTCTTGGCGTGTACCTCACCAATAGCCTTGAGGAAGCGCACGAGGACTACGAAACACTTTTTGCATCGTGGCTTTCTCAGGAAGCGAACGAAGCGAGCCGCATCAAGAAGGAAATGCCGATCATGGTTGTTATCGGTAATCCTCCATACAGCATAAGTTCCGCGAATAAGGGTGTGTGGATTCAGAATCTCATTAAAGATTATAAGAAGGATTTGAATGAGCGGAATATCAATTCTCTTTCGGATGATTACATTAAGTTCATTCGATTCGCTCAGTACAACATCGAAAAAACAGGACAAGGCATCGTGGCAATGATCACTAATAATTCCTTTATAGATGGAATTACGCACCGACAAATGCGAAAGAAGCTGCTTGAAACGTTTGATAAGATTTTTGTGTACGATCTCCATGGAAGTTCAACGAAAAAGGAAACTGCACCGGATGGTAGCAAGGACGAAAACGTCTTTGACATACAGCAAGGTGTTTCAATTAATATTTTTGTGAAGACAACCGATTCCAAGAAACTCGCACGTTTGTACCACTGTGAAAGCTATGGAAAGCGGGAAGAGAAATATGAAAAGTTATGGAATGAAGATGTGAAAAGCGCGAAGTGGACGGATTTGAAGCCAGTGGAGCCGAACTTCTTTTTCGTACAGAAAGACTTTCATCTGATGGATGAATATCACTGTGGACTATCGATAACAGAGATTTGTCCGGAATATATATCGGGAATCCAAACAAAACGAGATGACTTGTTCATTGATTTCGACTCCGAATCACTAAAACAAAGAATTTCTCATTTACTAGGCGGTAACCTTGATCAGACTTTTGTCTCAAAATTTAACATACATAATTCTTCCAGCTATACACTAATCGAAAGGATAGAAAAATCACGATACGATGAAAACTATATTCGGTCGGTGCTATACAGACCTTTTGATGTGAGATCGATTTACTATGATGCCTCACTACTCGGAAGAGCTTTTTATCGAGTAATGAAGCACATGATTGCGGGAAAGAACATTGGGCTTGTGACTCTAAGAATAAATGGAGAAAAGGAAGAGTTTGTCAGTCTTGTGTCAGCCAATCTTGTTGAAAAAGGTTCTTTGCCTCGCGGGAATTATTCTCTCTTCCCTCTTTATCTTTACCCCGACGAATCTCAAGCAGGCATGTTTGGAGCCGAACGAAAGCCTAACTTGAATATGAAATTGGTTTCAGAAATTGCGAAGAAGCTAAATATTGAATTCAAGGAGGACGGGACAGGAGACGGCAAAAAGATGTTTGGACCGGAAGATCTTTTCGATTACATCTACGCCATCCTCCACAGTCCTACCTATAGAGAACGATACAAGGAATTCCTCAAAATCAACTTCCCGCGTGTGCCATTCACGAGCGATGCGAAGCTTTTTTGGAAACTGGTCGCGCTCGGTCGTGAACTTCGTTTACTACACCTTCTCGAATCTCCGAAGCTGGACAAGCTCATCACGCGCTATCCGGTAGATGGAAGTAACACCGTAGAGCGTGTACACTTTGAAGGGAAGGAGAAGGGCAGAGTCTGGATCAATGAGACGCAATACTTCGATGACGTACCGCGCATGGCGTGTGAGTTCTTCATCGGTGGCTACCAGCCGGCGCAGAAGTGGCTCAAGGACAGGAAAGGCCGCACATTTACCGTGGATGACATCATGCACTACCAACGCATGATTGTGGCGCTTACGGAGACGGATAAACTCATGAAAGATATTGACGAAACAATTTCAAAGCATAGTGGATGGCCTATTTAGGTGCTTCAAAATCCAGACACTGCTCCATGGCGCACGCGTTTCGAGTCGTTCTGCTGCATTTCTCTTGCGTTTTATGCCCAATCCATCCTCAGAGTCGCTGAAGGATGTCGAGAGCGTTGTTGCCATTCTTTTTGTGAGTGTTTGCCCTTAAACATTCTCCGAATGCTCGTTTTGCTCTCGCCGTATATAGCCGCGCCTCGGCTATGGCGTCAGCGAATTTCGGTCCTCGGAAAATGTCGAATTCTTCTCCTTCCTGCCAGTCAGTGTTGTGGAGGTACCCGTACGCATGAAGCAGTACCTCTTCACTTTGTGGAATCCTAGTATTAATGAGCTCGCGCATGGCATCTCGGTATTCCAGCACCTGAACACTCGGATGTTGTTTAGTGTGCCATTTGTTTCCCCAGAATGCCTGCAACATACCGTTCCCCTTTGATAGGCGATATTTAATGCCGCCCCATTGCTTCAATTCAACCAGACTCAAGCTCGGATATTCTCCCGGCTGTTGCTTTGAGTAGGGCTTCATTTTTCCGCACAGCACAGCGTCTACACGACCCTTCGTTCTCAGGCAGTATTCCAGCACGATAATTCTTCCCTTTGTTGCATATCCCAAAGCGAGAACTTCCGCGAGAGCCGGGAGGGAGTTTTGCCAAGACCTATACAAAGAATCTTCGGCGTCTTTTCCATTAATTTCTTTGTGCGTTTTCGAGAGCTGATCTGCAAGTGTTTTTCCTTCATCCTGCTGAGCTGTCGAGATGAATTCGTTAACTGTAGCCGAGTAGTAATACAGGTGTTCTTATTGCAGCAATTAACCTTACACATCCTGGGTTTACCGTGGCGGCATGAAATCCCACCACGCTTACCGTCTCGCAGCCATGAAAGCCGCGCTCGTTGAACGTATTCTCGAAGGCAAGATT
>JAQVMB010000033.1 GCA_028703835.1 Candidatus Peribacteraceae bacterium
TCGTCTGGTACAACTACCACAAGATCCACCTCGGCATGGGCATGCAGAAAAAGACCCCCGCTCAGGTGGTCTGCGAAGCCCTTCTTCCCGAATCCTCTTGTGTAAGGTCAATGCTGCAACCTAACACATATTGACATCCTCCATGGAAGGCTTAGCGTGGCCATTCCTATGGCTTTCGATGAGCACAGCGACGCGTTCGGGCTCTGGTTGGAGACGTACGAAAGTGCGCAGGAGGCGATGGGAAAAATGCAGGGGATGATGGCTGAATTGTGTGCGTTGCAAATCATGTTTCTTGCCGAGATGCTGGGGCTGACGTTCTGCAGTGCGACTGCTGCGCGCGCTGTCCTCGCCGAGATTCGCAGGAACATCGCGGATATCCTCGACGGGAAAGAGGTTGCACGGCAGAGGCCCGACGGGATGAAGGCTGACGGAGACGAACGATGCTAGAATTCCATTCTCCATGCCTTCCTCGAGCGGCATCATCGGCCACGAACGGCAGCTCCAAGCTCTGCAGACGGACCTCGATGCCGACAACGTCGCGCACGCGTACCTCTTCACGGGGAAGCGGCACTTGGGCAAGTTCACCGTCGCGAAACGGTTCGCGCGCATGCTGCTCCTGTCCGATGCGGGTTCCGACGAAGAGAGGGCGCGGCGGGAGAAGATGATCGACCGCCTGCTCTATCCCGATCTCCTCGTCATCGACGAACTGTGGATGGAGGACGTGCGCGAGGATTTCGGCGAGATCGCGAAGACGTCGAACATCCCCCAGCAGCATCGCGCCAAGGCGGGCGCGAAGACGGACACCGTCAGCATGGACGACATCCGCGCGCTGCAGGAGCGCCTGCACGAAGTGGGGGCGGGGCGGTTCCGCTGCTGCCTCATCCGCTCCGCGGAGCGCCTGCAGGAAGAAGCGGTGAACGCGTTGTTGAAGATCCTGGAGGAGCCGCCGCCGGGCGTGGTTTTCCTCCTCACGACGCAGTCTCTTTCCTCCCTGCTTCCCACGCTCGTCTCCCGCTCGCGTACGGTGCGCTTCTCCGCCCTCCCGCTCCGGGACCTCGCGCCGCTCGTGCAGGACGTGCCGGAGGGCGACGCGCAGTTCATTCTCCGTCTGGCCCAGGGGGCGCCGGGCCTGATCCTCCGCCTGAAGAACGACGCGGAGCGCTTGCGTCAGGAGCGCCAACGCTACAACCAGGCGCTCTCGTTCTGGAACGCGACCACGCTCGCGGAGCGCCTCAAGTTCCTGGAGCCGCTCCACAGTCGGGGGGAGGATGCGGAGCAGTTTCTCCTCCATCTCGCGCTGGCGTTGCGGGAAGAGCGGTCGACGGCGCGCGACGCCCGCACCCGCGCCCTCACCCGCCTCGTCCGGGACCTGCGGACGAATGCGTCCCGCCCCCTCCTCTCGCAGCGGTTCGCCTTCGACGTCACACCGTCGGAACCGCGAACGTAAGGCAAAATCCTGCAGTGGAAAAGGATTCGTTCCCTTGCTTCATCGCCGCGGCGATGATAGGCTCCGATGTCGGAGGCCACTATGCTTTACGTCACTGTCCTCACGGTTTCCCTGTTGGGAATTCTGCTGCTCTTCGGAGCGCGGGCCCTGCTTCGGAACCGAAACGTCCGTCGCTTCGTGCGGTCCATCCGTCAGCGCTTCCAGATGGCCGAGGAACGGGGCATCCAATTCGTCGAGGAGAAGCGCATGTTCCGGCCGCGCAAGAACCCCCGGGCATCCGCCATCGAACTCCAGCAGGTGCGGTCGCTCGTGCGGCAGTCGGAGAAGGCGCTGGCGCAGAACAGGACCGAAGAAGCCGAACGCCTCTTCATCCAGGCGTTGACGGTGCAGCCTCAGGCGCTGGACGTACAGGCGCAGCTGGCGAAGCTCTACCTCACGACGGGGCGGGAGAACAAGGCGGAGGCGCTGTACAAGGAGCTCCTCCAGCACAAGCAGGACGTCTCCTTCTTCGCCAATCTCGGCTTGGCGTACTACTGCCAGGGGAAGTACATCGAGTCGTGCCAGGCGTACCAGGAAGCGCTCAACCGGGAACCGCAGGCGCCGGAGCGTTCCTTCGCGCTGGGCCGCGCCTGCATCGCCGCCCGCCGCTACGAGGAGGCCGCGTCGCTGCTCGAGAAGGCCAGCCAGCGCCTCTCCCGCGATACGCAGCTCCTGCACCTCCTCGCCGAGTGCTACATGCAGCTGGGGCACACCGACAAGGCCGAAGAGACCTACCGCCGCATCAACAAGCTGGAGCCGTACGATGAAGAGGTGAAGGCGAAACTCCTGTCATTGGCCCGCGTATGATCCGGTGGAGTTTGTCAGGATGCCGCCCATGGGAAAACCGGGAGGAATGGGGGCACGTGATCCGTTCGACATGCGTTCCCACAACACACTGACACTGAGCGGTAGGCGGAGATCGAGTACTTTGCGGGTGATGGCATCACGGAGTTCCGCCAACCGTGCATTTGCCCATACGGGATCACTCATGCGTTCTGTTCCAAAGGCAGCCATGCAGGTGGTGGAACCCCACCCGATCCGGACGTTCCCCGAGTTGTCCGGGTCACGCGCGATGACACCGGCTCCTTCAAATTCCAAAAAGACGTCATAGGTTGTTCGTTCCTGGCGCATGATATCGGTGATAGCCGTTCCGTGTTCGATGTCGGTCGGGAATAGATAAGCGGAGGATGCATTGCAGTCCGGTGCATGCACGATGCCGTACTTCACGACGATAACATCGGAAGTGTCCGGAGCCGGCCCCTGAAAGCCACGCAGAACGGTATCCACGTCGACATCGTTTTTCCGCTCTGCGTTATAGGCGCGCAGTTGCATGAGCCATCCACCCTACCCCCTGTCCGTTCCCCGTCAAACAACCCCTGCTGCGTGGCGGATTCCTGGCTTCGTACAGGGCTCACTTCTCTTCATTACCCTGTGATTTCCACCGTCATATCGCCGTTCGCCACGGCCTGGCAGCCCAACCGGTCTTCCCCCGCAACACCCATCCCTTCCTCGCGGTCGGTGGGGGGGGTCAGGTTCTGCGCTCCTTCTTTCACTTTGCAGAGGCATGTGGTGCAGAAGCCGTTGCCGCCGCACGCATGTTCCATGGGGACGCCCGCGTCGAGCGCGATTTGCAGGAGCGTCTTCCCGGCATCCGCCTGTACGGCCTTCTTCTCCCCGTTGACGATGAACGTGATGGTAGGCATGGATGCCAGTATAGACCATATTGGAGCGGGAGGAAGTTGTGCCAAAATGCTGCAGGAATATTGAATGTAGAATTTTGAATATGGCGGAGAAAATACGAAGACGCTGCAGAATTCTAAATTCTAAATTCCAAATTCATCGCTAGAATGGAGAGGAATGAAGAACAAGCTTCTGTCCCTCACCGGCCTCCGCATCACCGTCTCCGGCAAGGAAGTGGTGAGAGGTGTGGAGCTGGAGATCAGCAAAGGCGAGATCCATGCGATCATGGGACCCAACGGCTCGGGAAAGTCCACGCTCGTGAACACGCTCATGGGGCATCCCGCCTATACGGTGAATGCCGGTTCAGCCCTGCTGGAAGGGAAAAATCTGCTGGCGATGGATCCGTCGGACCGTGCGAAGGAAGGCCTCTTCCTCGCCTTCCAATATCCCAAGGAGATCGCGGGCGTGAGCCTGCAGAGCTTCCTCTTCGCCGCGTACAACGCGCAGATGGCGGCGCGGGACCCGTCCAAGAAGACGCTTTCGCCGATGAAGTTCCGGGTCCTGCTTGCCGCAGAGATGGAGAAGCTGCGGATGGATCCCGTCTTCGCCGTCCGGTCGCTCAACCAGGGATTTTCCGGCGGGGAGAAGAAGAAGGCCGAGGTGTTGCAGATGGCATTGCTGAAGCCACGTCTGGCGCTGCTGGACGAGACGGACTCGGGGCTGGACATCGATGCGCTGAAGATCGTGGCGGAGGGGGTCAACCGCATGCGCGGTCCGGATTTCGGCGCGCTCATCGTGACGCACTACGCCCGCCTGCTCGATTACGTGGAGCCCGACCGCGTGCACGTGATGGTGCGGGGAAAGATCGTGGAGAGCGGCGGACCGGAGCTGGCGCGGATGCTGGAGAAGGAGGGGTATGCGAAGTATGGCGTCACCGAAGGCGGCGGCATTGCGCTCTCCTGAGGTCGTCAATTGACGTTGGGAACGGAATGCCCGAACCTTTGTCCATGTCCGTCACTGCCTGCGAAACGGTTCTTCGCGCCGACGGCGGCGCCAGGGAAACATTGGGGGAGGAGCGGTTGGCTCGCATCCGGGATATCCTCGAGGAATGCGGCGGCGATTATCGTTTGGTCCTGCATCGGGAAGACGCCCGTGCCCCGGTTCCTGCGAGCGCACCCGTCGGTTTTTTGGAGAGGGATCAAATGACGCGGGGCGGCCTGCCCGACGGTTTGGTATGGCAATGACTGTATCTTTTTCCTCATTTCTCCGTAGGTATTCCTGATTCCTTCCCCCTCTCCGTATGTCCGACGAACAAACGCTCAACCTCCGCCCGCCTGTGTGGGCGCTCCTGCTCGCCGTCGTCCTCGGCGGTGTTTTCTTCCTCAGCGGCAAGTGGATGGAGCAGCGTGACGGCACCCCCGCCATGATTTCCGTTTCGGGCGAGGGCAAGGCGACCGCCGCCCCGGATATCGCCCAATTGACGTTCGGCATGCAGACGGGCGCGCGGCCGACGGCCAAGGACGCCATGGCCAGGCTGGAGACGTCCATGAACGCCGTGTTGGCGGCGGCGAAGAAGCTGGGCATCGAAGACAAGGACATCTCCACGGCGAATTTCTATCTCCAGCCGCAATACGATTGGAACGAAGGCCGGCAATTGCTGCGCGGCTACGAGGCGTCGGAGACGCTCCTCGTGAAGGTGCGCGACCTGGACAAGGTGAGCGCCGTGCTCACGGCCGCGACGGATGCGGGCGCCAACCAGGCCGGCGACGTGAACTTCACCATCGATGACCCGGAGACGGTCCGTGCGCTGGCGCGGCAGAAAGCCATCGAACAGGCGCAGGAGAAGGCCGCGAACCTGGCGAAGAGCCTGGGCATGAAGCTGGGCAAACTGAAGGGCTTCGACGAAGGCGGGGGCTACACGCCGCCGACGCCTCTGTACGAGCGGTCGATGAAGACGATGGATTCGGCGGCAGGCCAAGCCGCTTCCGTGCCGCTTCCGGCCGGGGAGCAGGATGTGAGCGTGACCGTGAACCTGACGTACGAGTTGCGGTAATTTCCCCCACCCCCTTTCTCCCCCTCCCCCATGGGGGAGGGGGATGGGGGGAGAGGGCAATCATCGTTTCGACACAAATGGATTATCCTTGACGTAGAACCTCAGCAATCTCTTTGCCCACTTCCCCGCGTAGTCCACGCCCACGCGCGGACGTTTCACGATGGTGGGAGTCTCCGGATTGTTTGGTTTGGTGATGAACAAATTCCCGCCCAGGAGATCGGCTCCGTTCAGGGGCATGCCGATGTGCAGTGCGTTGCAGAGAAGCCCCGGACCTTTCGTCTTCCCGTCGCAATTCTTGATGGGTTCGACGGCGCGGATGAGGACGGCGGCGGCGTGGCCCTCTGGCATCGTGACGACATTGAGGCAGCGGTACATGCCGTAGATGAGGTACACGTACGCATGGCCGGGCGGCCCGAACATCACGTCCGTCCGCTTCGTTCGTCCCTTCGCGGAATGCGCCGCGAGGTCGTGTGGACCCAGATATGACTCCGTTTCCACGATTCGCCCGATGCGTTCCGTCTTTCCGTCATGATGTACCAGCCACATGCCCAGAAGGTCCTTCGCCACCTCGACGGTGTCGCGGTCGTAGAAGGGGCGGGGGAGCTTCTTCACGGGAGGCAGTATAAACCTCACAGCTTCCAAGGTTTCATGCCTTGGCTTCGGCTCGCCAAAATATCGTGCAAAAAGCCGCTATTTCCGCTATACTGTTGAGAAATGGAACAAACACTCTTCTTCGATCTCACGGTCATCGTGTGCGTCACGGTGCTGCTCGCGCTGCTGATGAAGATCCTGCGGCAGCCCGCGATCATCAGCTACATCCTGGTGGGCGTCCTCGTAAGTCCCTACGGCCTGAACATCGTGGGGGCGCACGGCAATTTGGAGATCTTCTCGCAGATGGGCGTCAGTTTCCTGCTCTTCATGGTGGGATTGAACCTGAACCCGAAGATCGTGCGGGAGATGGGGAAGGTGTCGGTGGTCACGGGCGTGGGACAAGTGGTCGTCACCACGGCGCTCGGCTACGTCCTGGGCCGTTGGTTCGGCTTCGACCGGCTCACGTCCCTGTACATCGCCATCGCCCTCACGTTCAGCTCCACGATCATCGTGATGAAGATGCTCGGCGACAAGGGCGAGCTGGAGACGCTGCACGGGCGCATCTCCACGGGCTTCCTCATCGTGCAGGACATCATCGCCATGGCGCTGCTCCTGGGCGTGTCCTCCGCGGCCTCCGACGGCGGGACGTGGCAATCACTCGTCCTCCACACCGCGGTCCGTGCTGGCGCGTTCATTGCCGTGCTGCTGGGCATCGGCATTTTCGTGTTGCCACGGCTGCTTCGCACCGTCGCTTCCTCGCAGGAGCTCCTCCTCCTCTTCTCCATCGGCTGGTGCTTCGCCATCGCGGCGCTGTGCCATGCGCTCGGCCTCTCCATGGAAATCGGGGCGCTCGCGGCGGGCATCGTCCTGTCGCTCTCGCCGTACCGCTTCGAGATCAATGCCAAGCTGAAGCCACTGCGCGATTTCTTCATCGTCCTCTTCTTCGTGCTCATCGGCGCGCAGATGACGTTCGCCGACATTCGGCACCTCGTCGTTCCCATCGTCGTCTTCTCGCTCTTCGTGATCATCGGCAACCCGCTCATCATGCTCGTCATCATGGGCGCGATGCGCTTCACGAAGCGCACCAGCTTCAAGACGGGGCTGGCCGTGGCGCAGGTGAGCGAATTCTCGTTCATCCTCGTCGCGCTGGGCGTGCGGCTGGGCCATCTGGAGCCGTCCATCCTTTCGTTCGTCACGCTCACGGGGCTCATCACCATCGCCTGCTCCACGTACTTCATGGAGCACGGCGATATGCTCTACAAATTGCTGGAGAAGCCGCTGTCGCTCTTTGAGCGGCGCGGAAAGAAGGCGGACGAGCATCACTACGCGAAGCACGGTTCCTACGACATCCTCCTTCTCGGCTACGAGCGCGTGGGCCTCAACGTGCTGGAGGCGCTGAAGCGCACGGGCAAGAAGTTTCTCGTCGTGGATTACAACCCCACGACCGTCGTGGAGCTGGCGAAGGCGGGCATCGATTGCCGGTATGGCGACCTGGGGGACGCGGATTTCTTGGACGAATTGAACTTCGCGGAGGCGAAGATGGTCGTCTCCACCATCCGCGACTTCGATGTCACCACGCTCTTGGTCGGCCGCATCCGTGCGGCGAACAAGCATGCCGTCGTCATCGCGCTCTCGCAGCAGATCGACCAGGCGCTGCACCTCTACGAGCTGGGCGCCAGCTACGTCATTACGCCGCAGTTCCTGGGCGGCTACCACGCATCGCTGCTCATCGAGGAGTGCGGCTTCGATCTGCACAAATTCCTCATCGAGAAGACGAAGCACCTGCAGCATCTGGAGCAGAGCAGGAAGCATCAGAACGTGGCGTAAACAGGACAACAAACAGAAATGTGGCGCACCTTTCAAGGTGCGCTGCGCGGGTTTAAACCCGCGCCCGCATCGGCTGAAGCCAATGCCACCTTTGTTTGCTGTTTTTGTTTCCTCCGCACCGTTGCATGAACGTATACTGCCTTTCCAATGGCTCCCAAGCCCATCTTCAGCGGCCTCTCGCGGGAAACGTTTGATACGCCCAACCCCGCGCCGTACATGAAGGGGCGCAAGCCGGGGATTTCGGAAGAACTGGTGCGACAAATCAGCGCGGACAAGGGCGAGCCGGCGTGGATGCTGGAGCACCGGCTGCAGTCATTCAACGTCTTCCTGGAGAAGCCCATGCCCGCGTGGGGGGCGGACCTGAGTGCGGTGGATTTCGACAAGATCATCTTCTACGCGCGGACGGGGACGGAGAACACCGACGATTGGGGCAAGGTGCCCGAGGACATCCGCAAGGTCTACGACCGCCTGGGCATTCCCGAGGCGGAACGGAAGGTGCTGGCGGGCGTGGGGGCGCAGTACGAGAGCGAGGTCATCTACCACAAGCTGAAGGAGGAGTGGGAGAAGCTCGGCGTCATCTTCCTGGACATGGACGACGCGCTGCGGCTCCATCCCGACCTGGTAAAGCAGTATTTCATGAAGTGCGTACCGATGACGGACCACAAGTTCGCGGCGTTGCACGGTGCTGTCTGGTCCGGCGGGACATTCCTCTACGTACCCAAGGGCGTGAAGGTACGTGACCCGCTGCAGGCGTATTTCCGCATGAATGCGCGGAATATGGGCCAGTTCGAGCACACGCTCATCATTGTGGAGGAGGGGGCGGACGTGCATTACATCGAGGGCTGCTCTGCTCCCAAATACGGCAGCATCGGGCTGCACGCGGGGCTGGTGGAAATCTTCGTGAAGCCGGGCGCGACGTGCCGCTACAGCTCCGTGGAGAACTGGAGCCGCGACACGTATAACCTGAATACGAAGCGCGCGATCGTCGAGAAAGACGCGACGATGGAGTGGGTGGGCGGCAACATGGGATCGGGCACGACGATGCTCTATCCGTGCAGCATGCTCACGGGGGAAGGGGCGCGGTGCGACCACATGGCCATCGCATTCGCGAACAAGGGGCAGTGGCAGGACACGGGCGCGAAGGTGATGCACCTGGCGCCGCACACGTCCAGCAAGGTGACGAGCAAGTCCGTGAGCGCGCGCGGCGGAACGGCCGTGTACCGCGGCCGGCTGCACGTCGCTGCGCATGCGCACGATTGCACCGCGAATGTGGAGTGCGATGCGCTCCTGCTGGACGAGATCAGCCGCACGGACACGATCCCC
>JAQVMB010000016.1 GCA_028703835.1 Candidatus Peribacteraceae bacterium
GCAGCTCTCGCGGTCACGCCCGCAACGAAAAGTCTCAAGAGATCCTCCGTCTGTTTTGCTGTGAGCTTGCTCCACTTGAGGCGCATGGAAGAAAGTCTAGAAGAAGAAATCTCCTAGGCCAGCCCCTAATTTATATATTGTAGTTGATGGATTTTCGCATGTGCCTAATAAAATTTGTGAATACACATTTGAACTTGATATTTTCTGAGAATTAGGTAATTTGACAAGCTGTCTTATCCAATTTCTGGATAGTTTTCGAGCACTTTCCCCCCTACCCTCTATGGAGCGCCTCTCGCCCTCCAGCTCGTCCGTGCTTCAGAAAGTCCTGGCACGCTTATCTATAGTAGCCCTCATACTGCAACTCGTAGGGGGCTCATTTGTTGCAGGACTGCCCGTTGCAGCGGCTCAGGAAGCAACCGATCCCCCGGCAGTGACGCAGGAGCCTACTAATCCCCCCGTGGAAGAGACAGCTTCCAGCGAGACGTCCTCATCCGTTGAAGCGAGTTCTTCCGACTCAAGTTCGTCGGAAATCAGCTCGTCTGATTCGAACTCCTCTCAACCCAGCAATGTTGAGGTCTCGTCAGATTCTTCCTCTAGTGAGGAAAGCGCTTCGAGCGAGAGTGCTTCAAGTGCAGAAAGCGTTACAAGCTCTTCGAGTTCGGCAAGTGATCAAGGGATCGGTAGCAGCTCATCGAGTGAACAGTCTTCGAGCGAGTTGGGCAGCAGTTCTTCTCAAATCGAAGCCATCACGGAAAGTGGTACTACTCTTCAGAATCTTCAAACATCCTCAGCCGCAGAGAGCAGCATCTCTTCCACGCTCCCAAGGCGTCCGGAGTTCAGTGGTCCTCTAACTCGGACTGCATCCGGCAAAGAGAACGCCATTGATGCGGTGCCCGGAGAAATTATTGTGAAGTTTAGGCGAACGAAAACCAATTTACTCCAAACGTCAGGCAATGACGCCGTAAAAAAACTCGCGGCTACTGAAAATGTTGAGGTAAAGAACACAATCAAGTCCTTAAATATGGCTGTCTTCCGCGTAGCAAAACACTCCTCAATTAAGGATACTATTTCGAAGCTTCAAAAAAATGTTGACGTTGAATATGCAGAGCCTAACTATCGGCGCTATCCAACTGCAATTGCAGCGAATGATACATACCGCAGCACACTCTGGGGATTGGATAACATTGGGCAAACAGTAAATGAAACGGCTGGGGCGAACGATGCGGATATTGATGCGCCAGAGGCTTGGGCAGTGAACGAAGGTACGCACCGCGTAATAACTGTTGCAGTCATCGATTCAGGCGTCGCATACAACCACCCCGACCTAATGGGGAATATGTGGAATGGTTCAGGTTGTCTTGATGAGAATGGCTCTGCTCTTGGAGGGTGTCTCCATGGTTTCGACTTCGCCGATAGTGATAAAGATCCTCTGCCTGACAACCGTAATGGCTCCTACCATGGCACACATGTAGCTGGAACGATCGGCGCGTCAAAGAACAATGGATATGGAGTAATCGGGGTAGCGCCAAACGTAAAAGTTATGGCACTGCGCTTCGGCTTCGACGTTCTGAGTGAAGTTAAGGCTATCCAGTTTGCACAGCAGAACGACGTTAAGATCATAAATGCCAGTTTTGGTGGATCCGATTTTTCGCAGGCAGAATATGATGCTATTCGCCAATTCCGAGATGCTGGGGGCATTGTGATTGCAGCGGCAGGGAATGAGGGGGTGAACAATGACAGTTCACCTCACTACCCCTCAGATTACGACCTCTCCAATATCATCTCCGTCGCTGCAACCACACAAACGGACACCCTCGCCTCGTTCTCAAACTACGGCTCGACAACTGTGGACGTTGGTGCACCCGGCGTGAACATCTACAGCACAATGGCGGATTCTCAAACATCTACTCTCCTATCTGAAACATTTAATGGTGTTTCAGCTCCGGCTGTTCCAACTGGATGGGTAAAGACAGCAAACTGGGGAACTTATTTTTTCAACGCCAGCGTAGGGAACGTGTTATATGGAGACTTAAATTATCCGTATGTGCTTAACGCAAACAGCACAATTACGTCTCCGACGAATGACCTGTCTGCTGCAACTGCAGCGCGTCTCAGCTTTACTACCAAATGCGACACAGAGTACTCAAGCACTGCATGGACCGATTATATGGCGCTGGAAGTGAGCTCGGATGGAGCAACGTACCATGAAATTGACCGGTGGGATGAGGTGGGGAGGTTGAATGGCGAAAGGATGGATGATGATTTGAATCCCGATAACGATCCACCTGCTTGGACAATGTATGACACGATCCCGAGTAGCTTCTTTACAAATACGTTCAGCTTCCGCTTCCGCTGGGTTACAAACGGCAACTTAGACCGTGGCACAACGGGAGATGGCTGTCTCATCGAAGATGTAGTTCTTGAAAAGGATACCGTGGGCTCTTCTGAGGTCTACGATTTCCTCCAGGGAACCTCCATGGCAACTCCCCATGTCGCAGGCTTGGCTGCGTTGATTATGGGCTACAACCCCAGCCTCTCCGCCACACAGGTTCGGGACATCATTATCAACAGCGGCGACAGTCTCCCGTCCCTCGCAGGAAAGACCGTCAGCGGGAAGCGCATCAATGCCGAGAAAGCACTGAAGGCTGCGGATACGACACCCCCCGTCATTACCCTGAATGGCAGCGGGACGGTGACCGTGACAGCCGGTGACACGTATACCGATGCGGGGGCAACAGCCACGGACAACGTCGACGGGAACATCACCGCGAACATCGTCGTGTCCGGCGCCGTGAATACCGCTCTCTTAGGTTCCTACACGCTGCGTTACAACGTTAGTGATGCGGCCGGGAACGGCGCCACTGAGGTGACAAGAACAGTGAATGTTATTGCTGCTTCGGATGGAACACCCCCAGTAATCTCGCTCGTAGGCAGCGGATCAGTCACCATCGAAGTGCACAGCGCCTACGCCGATGCCGGAGCGACGGCACAGGATGACGTGGATGGCGACATTACGGATGATATCGTCGTTACCAATCCCGTGAATGTGCACGTGCTCGGCACCTACACCGTCCGCTACAACGTGACTGACGCATCGGGTAACCCTGCCACGGAGTTGACGCGCACCGTGCACGTGGTCGATACGACTGCACCTGTCATTACCCTTGTTGGCGATAATCCCTACACCGTGAGCGCCGGAGGGGCGTATACGGATCCCGGCTCGATAGTCTCTGACAATTACGACACCAGCATTAGTGCGACAGTGAACGCAAGCGCCGTGAATATGTTGGTGCCAGGCACGTACTCCGTCACCTTCAATGCGACAGATGCATCTGGCAACCATGCAAGCGAACAGACACGAACTGTGATTGTGCGAGACACGACTCCTCCGGTAATCACGCTCCTCGGTAGCGGCACAGTGACCCTCGCCCGCGGCGCGACATATTCGGACGCCGGCGCGAGTGCGACCGACAATATTGATGGAAACATCACCTCGAACATTGTTGTTCATAACGGCGTAGACACATCGAGGATCGGTACCTACACCGTTACCTACGATGTCACGGACGCGGCGGGGAACGCCGCTCCTCAAGCGGTGCGAACGGTACATGTGGTGGACCGGACAGCCCCCGTTATTACACTCGTGGGCAGCGGAACGCTGACGATCGAGGTACACAGTACCTACACCGATGCCGGAGCGACGGCACAGGATGACGTGGATGGCAATATAACCAGTGACATCGTGACCGCGAATCTTGTGAACGTGCACGTCCTGGGAACATACACGGTCACCTACGACGTTACGGACGCAGCGGGGAACGCCGCTCCTCAAGCGGTGCGAACGGTACATGTGGTGGATACGACAGCTCCTATCATCAGCCTCGTGGGGGAGAATCCGTTCCGCGTAAATGTTGGATCCTCGTACACGGATCCCGGCTCGACCGTCTCGGATAACTATGACTCAGGCCTCTCTGCAAACGTGGACGCAAGCGCTGTAAACACGGCGACCCCCGGGAGTTACGAGGTGACGTATGATGCAACGGATACATCCGGCAACCGCGCAACCCAGATCAAGAGAACCGTAATCGTGGAAGACCAAACCCCTCCCGTCATTACTCTGAATGGAAGTGGGACGGTCACCATTGCCCGGGGAGAGGTTTACACGGATGCCGGCGCTACAGCCGTAGACAATGTGGACGGAAATGTCGCGAGTTCCATCGTCGTGACGAACCCCGTTAATACGTCTGTCCTCGGAACCTATATCGTCCGCTACAACGTCAGTGACAAGGCAGGAAATGCTGCGACGGAAGTCACGCGCACCGTGTATGTGGTGGACCGAACAGCGCCAGCGCTCTCGCTCGTTGGTAGTGGATCAGTCACGATCGAAGTGCACAGCACCTACGCTGATGCTGGAGCAACGGCACTCGATGATGTGGATGGTGACATCACGGATGATATCGTCGTCACGAACCCAGTGAATGTGCACGTGCTCGGCACGTACACCGTCCGCTACAACGTGACTGACGCATCGGGCAACCATGCCACGGAACTGACGCGCACCGTGCACGTGGTCGATACGACTGCTCCTGTCATCACGCTTGTTGGAAATCCAGCGATTACGGTCGTCCACGGGGGTACGTATATCGATGAAGGAGCTACTGCTTCTGATAACTACGATGGAAACATCACATCGGCTGTCGTCGTGAACGGAACAGTCGATACGGCCGTGATCGGTACCTACACCCTGACGTACAACGTCACCGACACGTCGGGAAATCACGCGGCAGAGGTAAGCCGTACAATTGAGGTCATTCCAAGCTCGGCGAAATCCATCACATCGTTTACGATTCTTGGAAGCGGTCTGGTGAACGAAAGCGCGAAAACTGTTGCCGTAACGGTGCCGTTCGGGACTGATGTCACGAACCTCACTCCCACGATTTCGATCACTGGCATCTCTGTCAGCCCCACATCTGGTGCCTCCCAAGACTTCACGAATCCCGTCACCTACACCGTCACTGCTGAGAACGGATCTACACAGGAGTATGTGGTGACAGTCACCGTCGCTCCCAGCACGGCCAAGGAGATTCTCAGCTTTACGTTCGGGCTGTTGGGTGCTGGCACGATCGATAACTCAGCTCATACCGTGACGTTGCATGTTCCGTATGGCACCGTCATCACGGGCCTCACTCCCACCATCTCTATCTCGGGCGCATCCGTCAGTCCGGTATCGGGCGCCACCCAGGACTTCGTCGACGGCGTACCAGTAACGTATACGGTGACGGCCGCTGACGCATCCACTCAGGATTATGCCGTAACGATCATTGTTGCCCTGAACCCGGCAAAGGCCATCACCTCCTTCACGATCCTCGGAAATGGAACCGTGGATGAAGGCACGAAGAACATTACGGTCACGGTACCGTACGGCACGAACCTGACTTCACTCGTGCCGACCATTGCCATTACGGGGGCTTCAGTGAACCCCGCATCGGGTGTCGCACAGAACTTCACGAATCCGGTGACCTACACCGTGACAGCTCTGGACGGAACGACCCAGACATACGTCGTCACGGTCACGATTGCCCCGAATACCGCCAAGGCGATTACCTCCTTCAGCTTCCTCGCGCCTTGGGTAATGGGCTCCGTGAACCAGACGGCAAAGACGGTAAGACTGACAGTGCCGCATGGAACCAATCTCACTGTCCTCTCCCCTCTGATCACCGTATCCGCCAAGGCAACGGTGTCTCCGCAGAGTGGCGTCCCGCAGAACTTCACGAATCCCGTCACCTACACCGTGACCGCTGAGGATGGATCCACCCAGCAATACGCGGTCACCGTTCAGGAAGCGACAGATGACCAAACCGTTCCAGACGGCAGCGGCAGCGTCGTGCTCACGATTGGCGCTCCTCAAGTTGTCGTCACCTCTCCTGTTCTGCCTGTGATGGTGACGCTCTCGGGCGGCGTGCTGCAGCCGTCCATTAACTACGAAGCTCTCGTTTCCAGCGGTTCCGGTGCGCTCCCCCAAACAACTATCTCCTTCGCCGGGGCGAACATCGCCATTCCGGAAGGAACGACTGTCACCAGCGCCGATCCCTCTTGGACGGGAATCCTTGCGGCGCCTTCGATTACCAACGTAACCCTCCCTGAAACATCGGGAGAGACGAAGACCCTGAGCACTGCGATTGAACTCGGCTTCTCCGGGGCATCTCTCTCCTTCGACAAAGGCGTTCGTATTGTCCTTCCCGGACAAGCGGGGAAACGTGCTGGCTATGTTCGGCCGGGTGGAACCTTCACGGAAATCACAACAGTGTGTACAGCAGATTCTCAGGCGGCGGGGGATGCCCTCCCCGCCAACGGCGAATGCAAAATCAATGTCGGAAGCGACCTTGTGATTTGGACTAAACACTTCACAAAGTTTGCCGCTTACACCCAATCCACGAATAGTACGGGTGGTGGAGGCGGAGGTGGTGGAGGCGGAGGTGGTGGAGGCGGAGGTGGTGGAGGCGGAGGTGGAGGTGGTGGAAGCACGGTGTTGCCAAGGCCCTCTGTACAGACACAGGAAGGTTCGATTGCACCCGGAGCATTCGGAGGCCCCTCGTTGACCCTTCCCTCTCTCAAGCGAACGCAGAAGATCACCATCTGTCGCGTGCAAAAGAGGACATTCAGCTCCAGCGTTCTAGGGCGCCTAGCGAACCGACTTGCGAAGCAATGGAAATGGACGAGTTCACAGGTCCAGATTGGGCTTGCTGATAAGACACTGTGTAAATAGGGGAAGTCCCAGCGATACCCCCTTCATAGGGATGGAGGGGGTTTTCGTGATGCTACCAACTTGCTGAAACGTGTTCCTGGATGAACGTGATGGGATTCACTGACCATTTAGCTGCTTCATTCCTCGTTAGCGGCTGGAGTGGCGTGAAGGGCATGTGTTTTGCCGAGCCGTCGTCCCGGTCCACTTGCAGGTGCAAGTGGGGGCCTGTTGATATGCCGGTGAATCCCACCTCACCGATCACTTGGCCCGCGCCCACCGCATCCCCCGCTCGTACCTTCATCGAACGGAGATGACCATATATGGAAAAGAATTTCTCGCCGTTCTTCAGGCGATGCTCGACCATCACATATGTTCCCAACGCCCCTCCGTCACCTGCCTCACGCACGATTCCGCCACCAATGACGCGGACAGGTGTGCCAAGAGGAAGCTTTAAGTCCACTCCCGCGTGATTCCCGGTAAATTCGTCGGCATCAAGGTCGTATGCGGCGAAGTAGCGCGTTGAATAGAAGAGCTTGGCCGTGATGAGGTGGATGTTGTCTTCAATGATGGGATTCGTAAGCGAGGAAATGGGGATGGTCAACTGCGCAAGATCATACGACGGCACCGGAACAAAATCGGCTTCTGTCATCGCCTCATAGGGACGATCCCACTCTGCAGAGGAGCGCATCGCTCCCCAATTGGGAATCCGGTCTACAGGGAAGACTGCTTTCCCAAGAGCAGGGACTTGTGCATCGGTGTCGTTGTCCTGGAAAGCGAACATTGTCCCCAATGAAAAAAGAGGGCGACTTGCATTCACGCTGTTTCGTTTACGTCTTCCTTCCGCACGCGCCGCACGGCGGGCGGCAGCACCTGTTTGTAGTGGAGTGTGTGTCCCCAAAATTTTCCCCTGTATGGCATACGTTCCCACCATCCATGACATGCCCATTGCCAAGAGGATGAGAGCGGATAGGGAAAGGAAGCGCCTGCCTCTCAGGACATCGAATATGCCCTTGGAGATCTTTATGTATGTGTTCATTGAATTTGTATTATTATATCATATATAACTATCTTTGTATATAACTGGAAATGCCTATTATCGTTATTAAACACCGCTTATTTCGTCATCAGAGTTATTAGGAAAGAATTTGTCCTACTCATGCAACATAAGGACTTACAGATACAGCTCAGGGATAGGTTGAAGCAGCTGAGAAAACGCTATCAGCTGACCCAAGAAGAACTTGCAAGGAAAGCAGGCCTCAGCCTGTACTATGTACAGTTGTTAGAAGGGAAGAAGCCGAAGAACCCCACACTGCTCGTTTTGGAGAAGATCGCCAAGGTGTACAACATACCTGTTTGGAAGCTGATTAGATTCGACAAATAATGGCACTCTCATACTGTAGATATGCGATTGCATAAGGGGTACTGCTTCAGCAGAGCGAAGATGCGAGTGAGTTCTGAAAACACCCAGTCTGTGGAGCCAGAATTACTCAACCACCACCAAACCAACCAGAATCCTTCAACTTCCACCGAGGCCCTGCGTAGCACCCACGGAAGTAGTAAAACGTAGAAACACTACGAAGCACCAAGAACTACCTCGCGAAGCACGGGCCGGGGGAGCCATACTTGACCTTGTCAAAAAAAATATTATAATGCCATATCCATGGCCACGCGAAAACTCGATCGGGATGAGACTGATTTCATGCGCGACTACATCCAAGAAGGTGTAGATCGGGGGGAAACTAAGAAGCAAATACAGGAGCGAAGGCGTGAACTTACAACAATTGTTGATTGCACAATTAAACAAGTCGCCGGGGCTGTTGCATGGAAAAACAAAGGAGAAGAGAAACTCGTTCTTGAGCAGCTCGAATTATCACCGACCCCTGAAGAGCAACAACAACCTCCGTCGCCAGAAACACAAATACAAGCAGCTACAACTTTTCCTTCCTCCTCATCTCCAGAAGTAGAGATTGTGAAACCTCCAGAACCAGCAGCTTCAGAAGTACCTCCATCAACATGGCAAAATTCCCCCGATGAATCCCCCACTCACATTCGAGTGCATCCAAAAAGCGGAGCTTGGGCAGACTACGAACACAGTGAAATCAAAGAAACTTGGAGAGCGGTCGAAGCAAAATTTATCGACGAAAATGTTGATGCCAATCCTGAGAAAAGAGCAAAGATGAGGATAATTTGTACTCCTGGGATCAAATGTTATTTGGAGATGCGTCACATACTGGCAAAAGGTTTTAGGCCGGAAAATATCGTAGCAGTCGAAAGAGATGATAAAGCTTGGTCGGATTTTGAAATGAATGCTAAGGCACTTGGGATTCGACCTATATTCGGTGATCTCAGCCAAGTACTGAGAACACAAAATGCTCCATTCGATATTGCTCTGCTAGATTTCGTTGGGCAACAATCAATTCCTACTCTTGAAGCCATTAATAGATTGCCTCTTGCGCAAAGGGCTATCGTAGCAATTACAACGATGGCAAAAAGAGAGAGTGCCCAACTACAGTACTCAATGGCAGGCGTGCATAGAGATAACGACGGCTCATCAGGCAAAATCTTTTCTGAAGCACTTCGTCAACAGGTTGAGAAGGCGATTGAAACGGGCGATTTCGAGAATGGAAATATAATTGTCGCTGCGGAGCAAGCCCGAGATGCGTGGAATCAGGAATTGGGAGAGGATGTTTCACATGAAATCAGAGATACAATCTTATGGCACACGATGAGACAAGCTGGATCTCTCTGCACTGATCGGTTACTCATGGGTAAATTCCTTACAAATACAAAATTGCCTTTGGCGGAAATGAAAGCCTTAGGAGACAAAGGTCCTAACAAGGGATTAAGTGAAGAACAGTGGAGATCTTTAGTATTTGAAGAGGCGATGAAGCATCTAGCCTCATTAACTATTGAGGCCGAAGCAACCTTGTGGCTCCACAGTCCCGTTCGAAAAAACTATTCTACTTTACGAAGCCTCGGACTCGCTGCCCTCACTACTGCAAAAATGATTTCTAAGTTGGAGAAGTATCGCTACAAAAGCAAAATTGGGCAAACTCCAAGTCCTTTCTTTACGAATCTTGCTGTCATAGAAACACCTATTGAGGAATACCGAAAAATGATGAAATCTATTCATTTTGTATTTGAATGTTGCCGAGCAATTCTTTCAGATGCTGCTGGAAGCTTGCACCAAAGCAAACGGCATTCGTTTGAAGCGGGGCTTGCTGGAGCTTCACCAGAGCAAATATTGATGGGGAGATTCACTTCTGACGCTCAAATATTTTTCAGGGACAATGAAAGACGGGTTTCCAGTGTACGACTATTAGATGTTCGGAATGATCTAGCCGCACTCGATGCGCTTCATTCACGTTATCCCCTGAATGAATATGAGAATCAAAAACAAATCCCAAGAATAGCATTAGAAGATTTAGTGAGTGACAGTGTGGGGTGAGGTTTTAAGCTAAGGAAGATCCACCTGAGTTCTGAAAATAGCCAGGTCGAGCCAGAATTACTCAACCACCACCAAGCCAACCGGGATCCTTCAACTTCCACAGAGGCCCTGCGTAGCTTCCCCGGAAAAAGGGGAACGTGCAAAAGCATGGCCAATCAACACCTCCATAGCGAAGCACGGTCTTGGGGAGCCATTATTTTTGTGGCTTAATCAAGCCAAATTCAAAGGGGGGGCAAACTGGACAATCGAACGTTTCTTCTTGATATAATACGAGATGCCTTCTGAGACTGTGCTCACAGCCCAAAAAACATTCCATGAGTATGAGCAATTTCAATGGATCGAACTGTCTGTTAATACTTTGAGTATGATTCCCCAACTCTTCCGGGTTCTGCCGTACGTTTCAGCAGCGGGAATTGCTGCGTATTTCGTCATACCTTGGCTACGACGATGGCTGACGATCACGAGTTGTTTGTTCTTCCTCCTGCTCGCCATCATACATTTGACACACCCCCAAAGCGTCGCATTCACGAAGTTACTCCTCTTCAATATGCTCGCGGTAATCCCCGTAACATTTCTCCGCGTTTTTGGGCCTCTGCCTGTTCTTGCGTTGAGTGGGAAACCAACACGTATCCAGAGCAGATTGCCAACAGGTACTCCGCGACCTTCATCCATGCTGAGAGGACTCATCCAGGAATCTGGAACAGACATGCCGAGGGGCGCCGCAATGGGATTCACTGCGCTTATCGCAACGGCGATACTGATGTTCTTTGTATTGGGAGCCGTGACGGTCGGATGGGGATCCACGGTTGTATCACTTGCCTTTCTCCTTCCAGTACTCAAACCATCGCAAGCAGAGACCACCGATGCATTCGATGCCATGATGACTATCCCCCTGTTCTTCCTCTCCTGTTTTCTTGCGCTCGGTGGATTGTGGCTCAACGACACATTCTTCCATGCTTCAGTAGCAGCACAATCAAAGAATTTCCTCTTCATATGGCCAGACTACCCCGATGCAGACAAGATGTTCTTTGCTGTCTGCAGCTTCGCCATCATGTTTCAGCTCACAAGTCTTTGGAAAACGCTTCGGCGGTGAAGAAATGAATCTATTTCTGCCAAAGTTGTTTCCTCATTTTGAAAGTTCGAATCCCGCCTGCCTTTCCGTAGCTCCGCGGGAGCGAAGGAGGGTCCAGCACGCCGAGCCAGAATATTTTCACCACCACCAAATCAACCAGGATCCTTCAGCTTCCACCGAGGCCCCGTCGTAGCCCCGCGGAGCGAAACAGAGTGGGGCGAAGAGGGGCCGGGGGAGCCCTGAATTTATTCTTTGTCCACCCTCTCCACCATAAACCTGACCCCCTCATTCATATTGATGGGTTGAATGTCGATGGCGGGATACCGGTGCTTGAACACGCGGAATATCTCATCGGCAAAAGCCTGGCCGACCGTGGGGACATGGTCGAAATCGAGAATGACGGACTTGAATTTCTCAAGGCCGGCCAGCACCCTCCTCGCCTGGGAACGGGAAATATGGATCGTCCCCATCGTGTACAGCTTTACCTGAACCTCCGTCTTGTCAAACCCATACTCCGTCGGGTCCGTCTGGTATTTCCTGAAGATATCGTTGAGGTGCTTTTCGGAAGCCGCGGCAATGCGGAACGTGACCTTCGTCCCCTTCTTCGCAGGCTTCAATTCTTCCAAAAATATATCCTCCAAGATGTTATCTATGACCAACCGATGGCGGTGGCTTTCCAGCGTGAACACATCGGCGATTTTTGAGGTGAAGAAAATGCCTTCGCCGGAGTGGGCCTTGGGCTGCGTGGTCGTCTTCCCCTTGAGGAGATCCTGAATGGCCTCCACCTCCGATCGCAGGCGGCGCTTCCGCATGATGTTCCGGAAAACCCCCACGCCGAAATCATTGACATGGAATGCCAATGTTTGATCGTTTTTCTCCACATCAATCTGGATGTTTTTCGACCCGGAGTGCTCGATCGCATTATTGAGCATTTCCGAAAACGCATAGGTGAAGATGCTGCGCAGGTTCTCGCTGAGAGAAAACATGAACGTCGCCTTGGACGCGATATCCTCGAACACTTCGTGCTCTTTCAGGTTCTTGTTCGAAAGCCTCTTCTCGATCCTCCCTTCCGCCGTATTCCCCAACCCCGGCAGGACGTACACCGTGGCATTCGTTGTGCCGATTTTCACCAGCTTGCCTGCGGCTACAAGTTCTCTCAGCACCCTGCTCGCGTACTGGCGCGAAACGCCGAACTTCGCGGCGAGTTCACCGGATTTGATTTTCTTGCGCCGAAAGGCGAACGCGATGATGAGAGCTTTGGCCGGCATGGCTTCATTGTAATCTTTCTGAATGTAATTGTAAACATCATTGTAAACAATAGTTTTTAATTGTAAACATGATTGTAAACTGAGGCAGGAGGGCGATCCGCATCGACGTCTCCGTTATTTCGGTGCGCGCGTGGCGGAATCTCCGGAACCATGTTGCATCCGGACACCCCTTCGTTCTACCTGAGTTTCACCGCGGTCCCGTAGGCAAGTATCTCCGCTCCTCCGTTCATGATTTGGGATGACGTATAGCGCATGCCGACGACGGCATCGGCGCCGAGAGCGCGGGCATTCGCAACCATGCGTTCCGTGGCCTCTTCCCGCGCCCCGGAAAAAGCTTTGACATATCCCTTCACTTCTCCACCCACGATGGTCATCAATCCGGCAAGGATATGGCTCCCGATGTGCCGGGTTTGAACGGTATTGCCCTGTACGATCCCCAATACCTCGATAATTTCCCGCCCCGTCACGGTCTCCGTGGTCGTGATAAGCACAGGTTTTCCCATATGGACGGCATTCTACCACCTCTTTCCTGCATTGCAGAATATTGCGTTCTTATTTCACAATTTTTTTGAAGAGCACATAGGCGGCGAAGATCAGCAACATCGGTGCGAGGACCCACACCGTGAACAGCGCGTATCCAGCGGCGACGACTCCCTCCATCGGGATGCAACAGCCGCCGATCGGCGACTCATAGGTCTTGCCTTCAAAGAAGTTGAAAAAGACCGCACTGAAGAAAGGAATGTACAATACAAGCAGTACCGCGAGCTTCCCCTTCGTCGTCTTCAGAAATGCTGTCATGGAGAGATTGGGGGATGAAGTGAGGCTCCTATTTTTTGTATTCCAAAATATCCCCGGGCTGGCAGTCCAACGCCTTACAAATCGCCTCCAGTGTGGGGAAGCGGATCGCCTTGGCCTTGCCGTTTTTGAGGATGGAAATATTGGCCATGGTGATGCCCACCTTCTCCGAGAGTTCAGTGACGCTCATTTTTCGCTTGGCCAGCATGACATCGAGGTTGATGAGAATGGGCATACGCGCGGGTTAGACGGTTACATCAAGTTCCAATTTCATATCGAGGGCGTTGCGGACCAGCTTCTGCAGGACGGCCGCGAACGTCGCGACGACCAGCGGGGCGAATACGATCGCCAACCCCATCGCCCCGAGACCCGGGGCGTCATCGAGCTCGGCGATGATGAAGAGCATCGGCAGGCCGGTCGCATAGAGAATGCTCATGGCGATCGCGCAGTACTTGATGGTCCTCAATGCCAGTACGGATGATGCCGAGAAGGCATTGTTCGTATCGATGTAGTGCAGGAGCTTGAAGGCCTGGTACAGCGCGAAGAAAAACGGTAGGGCTGTGGCAAAGAAACCGATGAGCGCCGGATAGAGCGCCTGCTTGTATTCCGGCAATTCCCGCAGCGCCATATGCCAAATCTGAGGGAACAAAAACACGCACAGGGCGAGTACCACAGCTCCGATGAGAATGATGACCGCTTTCAGGAAGAACGTCGAAGCGCGTTTGACGGGTGCTGTTATCATGCGGAAGCAGGAACGGATATGTCGTGCATGGAAGCACAGGTTTTATTGTATATCAATAAAAATATATTGTTTTTCAATGCAATTGGCTTACAACAGATGATCGACCGGGCTTCGATTGATTCGAACTGCCTGCACCGCGCCAAACCCTTCATTCCCGTGTAACATCCCCGCCGTTCAAACGTAGATATGGACAAACCATCGGACGACGGCTATCACACGCATGTCGTCCAAACCCCTCCCCTTTCTTCCACTTTTCCATCATGAAAAAGATCTGCACGTTCGGCCTTCTTCTTGCCATCGCCCTCCTGGCGGCAGGCTTCTTGTGGCGCATGGGAGAAGGCACTTCCTCTTCCGTGAAAGAAGCGGTCGCCCAAGCCCTCGGCGAGAAGTACAACCGGCCGGCGGATTCCTACGTCCTCGACACCGATAAGAACACCGGCTCCTTCGCGAAGGGTTCCGTCCGCGTCGAAGGGGAAGCGGGCGGGGGCCTGTGGTTCGCGTCGAAGACGGCAGACGGATGGGCACTGGCCTTCGACGGCAACGGCATCATGCCGTGCGACATCGCGGACGGGTACGATTTCCCCCCGTTCATGGTTCCCTCCTGCCTCGATGCGGGGAACGACAACGCGCTTCGCCAGAGGTGAGTCGTTTGTTTGATGAAAGATCGAACATGTCCCGCACCTCAATCCTTGCGGGAAACGGACGCAATAATGCCATCATTGTCCGTCGTTTTCGCTCTATACTCCCCCCATGAAGGACGGACACTTCGACGTCGCAGTCATCGGCGGGGGGCCCGCCGGCATGATGGCTGCGGGCAGGGCGGCGGAAAAGGGCGCGAGCGTCGTGCTCCTGGAACAGAACGCCGCACTCGGGAAGAAACTCCTGCTGACGGGCGGCGGCCGCTGCAACATTTTGCACGCGGAGTTCGACACGCACCGGCTCGTGGAGAAATTCGGGAAGAAAGGAAAAGCGCTGTACTCCACGTTCTCGCAATTGGACGCGCAGGCCACGTGGGATTTCTTCGTGTCGCGGGGACTCCCGCTGAAAGTGGAGGAGGAGCAGCGCGCCTTCCCTACGAGCGACCGGGCGGAAGACGTCCTGCGGACGATGGTGCGGTACATGGCGGCGGGCAACGTGCAGGTGCGAACCGATGCAGCCGTGACGGGGTTGAAAGCGGACGGTCGGACCGTCACCGGGGCGACCCTGCGCGGCGGGGAGATCGGCGCCGACCGCTACATCATCGCCACCGGCGGCACGTCGCATCCCGAGACGGGTTCCACGGGCGAGGGACTGGGGTGGATGCGGACGCTCGGGCATACCGTGAACCGGCCGGATCCCGCGCTGGTGCCGGTGAAGCTGAAGGACACCTGGATCCCCGACCTTGCGGGGGTCAGCCTGCACGACGTCAAGCTGACGGTCATGCAGGACGGGAACAAAAAGCATGCGCGGACGGGAAAAATGCTCTTCACGCACGCGGGCGTCAGCGGGCCGCTCGTCCTGAACATGAGCAAGGGCATCGGGGAATTGCTGCGGGAAGGCGACGTCACGCTGCACCTCGACCTGTTCCCGGCGCTGGATCCCGGCGCGCTGGATGCGCAGCTCCTCAGCACGTTCGACCGCGCGAAGAACAAGCTGCTGAAGAATACGGTCGGCATCGTCGTGCAGCCGCGGCTGGGACATGTCATCCTCAACCTGTTGAACATCCCCGCAGACAAACCGCTCCACCAATTGACCCGGGAGGAACGCCTCGCCTTCGTGCGCCTCCTGAAGGCGCTGCCGCTGCACGTCGCGGGGCTCATGGGAGCCGAAGAAGCGATCGTGGCGGGCGGGGGCGTGGACCTGCGGGAAATCGAGTTCAAGACGATGCGCTCCAAACTGTACGACAACCTGTACCTGACGGGCGACATCTTGGATTTCGACCGGCGGTCGGGCGGCTTCAGCCTCCAGATCTGTTGGACCACGGGCTACGTCGCGGGGACGTGGGCGGCGGCGAGACAAAAATAACCCGATCCGTTTCGCTCTTTATGGAGAAATAAACTCCGGAGAAGATTTGTCATTCCTTCGTCCTCTCCACCCCGAAGGGGGGAGAGGATTAAGGTGAGGGGGACGGACGCGGAACGAATACAAGCGATAGTATTTTTCGAAAAATCCGCAAAACCTTCGATGCCACGGACGCATCGGCATAGAATGAAATTTTCCTTTCACCTATGCAAAAAATTATCCCCAACCTGTGGTTCGACGACCAAGCCGAGGAAGCGGCGGCGTTCTACGTCTCGCTCTTCCGGAATGCGAAGGTCGGAACGGTCATGCATTACGACAAGGAGTCCGCGAACGTCTCCGGCAAGCCCGAGGGTTCCGTCCTCACGGTCGCCTTCACCCTGGAGGGACAAGACTTCGTCGCGCTCAACGGCGGACCGCAATTCAAATTTTCCGAAGCCGTCTCGTTCCAGGTGGACTGCAAGACGCAGGAAGAAGTGGATCGTTTCTGGAACAAGCTCACCGCCGACGGCGGTGAAGAGAGCGTGTGCGGCTGGCTGAAGGACAAGTACGGACTGTCGTGGCAGATCGTGCCGACCGTGCTCAATGAGATGTTGCAGGATGAGAATCCCATCCGGGCGCAGCGGGTGATGAAAGCGATGCTGCAGATGAAGAAGATCGACATCGCCGGGCTGCAAGAAGCGTACGGCCGGGACTGAACTCCGCTTCGAATCTCCTCCGGAGGGCTGTCAAAACCTCGTTTCGTAGGGTATTAAGCCAAAAAAACCTGATCCGTGGCTCTTCCGCCATATCACGCTCCAGGGAAGAAATGCGTCCCGTTGTCCCCCTCTCCACCCAAAGGGGGGAGAGGGCGGGGTGAGGGGGCGTGCGCGAAGCGACAAATAGCAAATAAGTCTGGTATTATCCCGCGTCCCTTTCCGGCTTTTCTTTCTTTTCTCACCTTTCTTTCCTTTCTCCCATTTTCTCCATGGACCACGGCGATGTCATCCTCCGGTTCCAGGACGTCACGTTCCACTACGATCCGCGCAAGCCGATCCTCAAGACCGTGAATTTCTCCGTGCGGGAGCATGCGAAGCTGACGATCATGGGACAGAACGGCGCGGGCAAGAGCACCATCTTCAAGCTCATCACCGGCGCGCTCAAGCCGCAGGAAGGGACGATCCATGCCAAGCGCGGCGTGAGCATCGGCATCGCGAAACAGGTGATCCCGCCCGCGGACCTGGACAAGACGGTGCTGGAATTCTTCGCCGGGCAATTCCGGGAGAAGAAATACGACCTCTCGCGCCACATCGCGCGGGTGACGGACGCGGTGCATGTGAAGGCACCGCACGAGAAGAAGCTCCGCGCGTTCTCCGGCGGACAGAAGGCGCGGCTCCTCCTGGCCTCCGCCCTCATCACGGAGCCCGACCTGCTGCTCCTCGACGAGCCGACGAATAATTTGGATTCCCAGGGCATCGACCACCTGACGCAGTTCCTCATCGACTACGACAAGACCTGCCTCGTCATTTCCCATGACGCGAACTTCCTCAACTGCTTCACGCACGGCGTATTGCATCTCGACGGGCACACGCAAACGGTTACGCAGTACGAAGGCGACTACTTCGACGTGGTGGAGAGGATCCGGGAACAGATCGAGCGGGAGCAGCGGCAGAACGCCCGCATGGAGAAAGACATCCTCGACCGAAAGGAGAAGATCAACTTCTTCTCGCACAAGGGAGGCAAGATGCGCAAGCTCGCGAGCAAGATGCGCAAAGCCGCTGAGGAGGACGAGGAGAACAAGGTGGAAGTGCGCCGGGAAGAGAAGACCATCCCGCCCTTCACCATCGACGCGACGGAGTACCCCAAACCCCTCGTGATGATTTCCTCCGTCACGGTGATGAAGGACCACGAGCCCAGGAAGAAGAAGGTCGACATGACCGTGCGCCGGCGCCACCGCCTGCTCGTCACCGGCCCGAACGGCATCGGCAAGAGCTCGCTCCTGGAAGCCATGGCCGCGGGGCGGGAGAAGGGCGCCGTCATCGCCGAGGGCGTGAAGGTGGGGTACTACCGCCAGGATTTTTCCGGGCTGCCCGCCGACAAGACCGTCTACGAGATCCTCGCGGACGAAATGGAGATGTCGAACCAACAGAAAATTTACGAGGTCGCCGCGCGCTTCCTCCTCCCCGGCGACAAGGTGCAGACGAAAGTGGAGTCGCTCTCCGAAGGCCAGAAAGGATTGCTCTGCTTCGCGCGGTTCCACCTGCAGAAACCGACGCTCCTCATCCTGGACGAGCCGACGAACCACATCAATTTCCGCCATCTCCCCGTCATCGCCGAGGCGATCAACGCGTACGAGGGCGGCCTGATCCTGGTGAGCCACGACACGGAGTTCGTGGGCAGGATCGAGATGCATCAGGAACTGGACTTGGGGGCGCTGTGAGGAGGGAGACCGGATCACGCGGGGAGTCCCCTGCGGCATAGCAGGGCGAAGGGAGCCGAACGATGCTCCGCCCTCACCATCACTCCTTCGTGACGCAAGCGGGATTCGTAAGGCCAGCCGCTTTCGGACGTCCAAACATCATCACCCACGGGCACGCGCACCGAGCATGCACGAAAGTTTGCCGTCGTGCCTTCCCATCTTTTTCCCCCACTTTTCCATGGCCACCAAAGCAAAAGTGAGCGATTCCTACATCCTGGACACGTACCGCGCATCCGAAACCGGAAAGTTCGTGCCGGGAGCGGTGACGTACTGCGGACGCAAGCGGCTGGAGACGTTCCAATGGAAGCAGCGGCAATTCCCGACGCAGGGCGAAGCCGATTCCTTCGCGCGCGGGCACTTCGCAGGCATGCCGATCAAGGAACTGGGGAATGAGGGGGAAATGAAGAGCAAGTGGAAGACGTAAACCCGAAGCGTGTCGCCCTTGATATCTTCCCCTACTCGCCCCTGCGTTTTCCCCCACCCGCCCCGCATGCGCGGGGCACCCTCCCCCGAGGGGGGAGGGTTCATAGGAAAGAGTTCTTCCCAGGAAGATCTGGAATAATTGGCTCACGCTCAATGTATGAACAGCTTCGTCCCTCCTGCCCCTCAAGACAGACTTCCTTCAAGGAGTAGATATTGCCTGTCACGAAAACAATGAATCGCAGCATAAAGTGCGCCCTTCCCCCCTCGGGGGAAGGGTTGGGGATTGGGGGAGGGAAGGAGGACAGGAGGATGGGGGAAAACGGAGGACAGAAAAAAGAGGGATGTGGGCAGTGTCCCCACCATCACCCGCTCCCCACGCAACACGAATGTCTTCCTTTCCATACGCAAACACCCTTCAATGCCATCCTCCCCCATGCCCCGCCCGCGCAAAACCATCAAGAAACAAAAGGCCGCAGAGACCGCGGAGACCGTCGTGAGCGGCTCCGTGACGCTCACGCCCTGCCAGGAGCAGGCGTGGGCGCTGCTGCACGGCAACGACAACATTTTCCTGACGGGAGCGGCGGGCACGGGCAAGAGCTTCCTCCTCCGTCAATACCTCGTGGGCAAACCTTCCGCGCTCCATCCCGTCGTGGCGTCCACGGGCGTCTCCGCCATCCTCGTGGGCGGCCGCACGTTCCACAGCTTCTTCGGGCTGGGCATCCTGGAAGGCGGCATCGCGGGAACCGTGTCACGCGCCTGCCAGAACAAGCGCGTCCTCGCGCGGCTCCGACGCGCGCGCGGCGTGGTGATCGACGAAGTCTCCATGCTCCCGGGCATCGCGCTGCGGGCGGCGGAGAGCGTGTGCCGCTACGCGCGGGACATCGACGCGCCGTGGGGCGGGCTGCAGATCATCGCGGTGGGCGACTTCGCGCAGCTCCCGCCCGTGAACGCGAACGGCGAGGAGCGGGACTGGGCCTTCAACAGCGACGTCTGGCGGGAAACGTCCTTCACCCCCGCGCTGCTGCGCACCGTCGTCCGCACGCAGGAGCCGGAATTCCTCCGCGTCCTCAACTTCGTCCGCGAGGGCATCGTGAACGACGAAGTGGCGGACTTCCTGAACATGAAGATCGTGCCCGCCTCCCTCCGCTTCGAGGGGACGCGGCTCTTCCCGCACCGCAACACCGCCGAAGCCTTCAACCGGCGGAAGCTGGAAGAGCTCCCCGGCGCCGTCTCCGTCTTCGACACCGTCTACGCGGGACAAGAACGCTACGTGGACCAGCTGCGCCGCAACTGCCCCGTCCCCGAAGCGCTCCACCTGAAGCCCAACGCCCTCGTGATGCTGCGCAAGAACGACCCCATGGGCCGGATGCAGTACGTCAACGGCAGCCTGGGCCACCTCAAGCGCATCGGCCCGGACACCCTCACCATCTCGCTCCTCACGGGCGACGACGTGGAGGTGGAGAAGGCGGTCTTCGGCGTGTTGGACGGGAACGGCAACGAAGTGGCGTCCGCCTGGAACTTCCCCGTCAACCTGGCGTGGGCGAGCACCATCCACAAATCGCAGGGAGCGACCCTGGACCGCATCATGGTGGACCTGTCCTCGCTCTGGGAACCGGGACAAGCCTACGTCGCCCTCAGCCGCGTGCGTTCATCGGGAGGACTCTTCATCGAGCGCTGGAATCCGGGCTCCATTATCGCCGAAGAGAGCGTGATGGAGTTTTACAGGGGGATGGAGGGATGATCCTGTGCAAAATTTGCACAGGTTGATATGTTGTTATCTGGAAATTCCGGATTACTGGAGTTGTTGCATTTCGTGCAACTACTGGAATGACATCTTTAGATGTTTGTTGAACAGAATAATTGGACAATTCTATTGCTGAACAGGGACATTTCAATACAATTTTGAGGCTCGGAGCCTCGGCGCTCATGCCGAGAGTCTCTGCGCCCCGAGGGAGAGTGGGTACCGTAAGGTACAAACTCTTCTTCATCATGGAAGAAAGATGTGTTCTAAGTTTGGGTTACTTGCCAGAAGAACCTTCAACTATTCGATAATTTGTGCGTTAAATAATATCGAATATATTTACCGCTTCTTCGGGACTGCAAATATCCAAGCTCTCCCAATTTATGTAAATCCTTAGAGGCTGTTAAGCGAGAGATTCCATAGACACTCATGTACGAACTGACAGTAGTGAAGGATCCTTCCCCTTCTGACATCAAATAATGGATTGATTGTTTTTGTCTATCATTCAGATTCGATTCCTTTGAAATCAAAGAATCAATTTCCTTATTCTCAGCAACTTTTCTGTTTACGTACGAATGAAATTCATCCAGAGCTTGGATGATTTTCTTTAAGTGATAATCATAGAAATATGTTATGTCGAGGTCATCTTGCTCAGCGTATACATATGCCATTGAGTATTGCTCGGGGGATTTTTTTATCACTGTCGAAATAGGCAAATATATCATTGTCCAATACCTGTGCTTTAGGAGGTACCAGTAAAAAATTGCACGTGCAAATCTTCCGTTACCGTCTGTAAATGGGTGTAAATATCCGATCCAAAAATGCAAAAAGATGGCTTTAATGATTGGATGAACAAATCTCTCTCCACCTTCATCATTGGCATATTGCACAAACCTGCTAATTTCCTTTTTCAGGAAGGCTTCCTTTGGAGGAGTATGCACAATTTTCCGCTTGGACTGGCTGTGCACGACGATTTGATCTTTGTCCGTTCGAAATCTGCCTCGATCCCCAGAAGGAATTTCTGAGTCTTGATCAGTAAGTATTCGATGTAATTCGAACATAAGATCAATGCTCATTTGTTTCTTCTTATAGTCCTGTTCAATGACCTGCATCGCTTTATAGTTATTTATGATCATGCGCTCAGATCTGTTTCTCGGTTCTCTCTTTTGAATGATCATATCTTTTGCCGCTTTTCTAGTGGTATTTGCTCCCTCTAGCTGACTGGAAGCAATTGCTTCTTCAATGATGCCTCTCGTCAAGAATTTTTGTTTCTTCTGATCTGAAAGCAGTTGATATGGTGCGAATATGCTTCCCCCCGTCTCAAGATCTATCCTGTGTAAAAGCTCATCGGTACATACCAGCTTGAGGAAATTAAATGGTTTTTCATTTTCTGCTTTGATAAAAGTTGGTCTCGAACTCATGCGTCTTACCTGCTTCGTAACAAACCACACTTCCAATGCCGAAAATCCTTTGGGGGGTTCCAGATGTTTTATCTTGTCCCAATACAAATAATTGGGCTCTGACATTTGATAGGCAATGCTTTTTCCCTCTTTCTGCTGGAGAGCCATACTTTTTTTCATCGCCTTCCCAATATCTATCCTAGATAGGTTGGGCTTTTCCAATTTAAGTGATTCAAAATGATTCATATGTAAAGTATATATATGTAGTATACATGTTTTATACGTGTATTCAATACCTTCATGTATAATGTATACATTAAGTATACATGTTATATACATGTTGTTCCAGAGGGTAGGCCTGCTCCTAAGAACAATTATTTCAAATAGCTATTCCCTGAAAGCGAGGATAATGTTGTGACGTCCCCCCGCCGTTATGCCCGCCATCAATGATTCCGAACGAAGCCTGGCCGTCTTCGTCGATCTCGAGAACCTCGCCCTGGGCTTCCAACATCAGAAGAAGGGACAGTTCCAGATCAACAAGGTGCTGGAGCGGTTGGTGGAGAAGGGCAAGCTGATCGTCAAGAAGGCGTACGCGGACTGGAGCCGCTTCCCGGAGTACACGAAGCCCTTCCACGAGGCCGCCATCGAGCTCATCGAGATCCCCGTGCGGGCGATGACGGGCAAGAACTCCGCGGACATCCGCATGGTGGTGGACGCCATGGACCTGGCGTGGAGCAAAGCGCACATCGACACGTTCGCCATCGTCTCCGGCGACAGCGACTTCTCGCCGCTGGTGAGCAAGCTGAAGGAGAACGGCAAGCATGTGATCGGCATCGGGATGCGCGGGAGCACGTCGGAGCTGCTCGCGGACAACTGCGACGAGTTCATCTACTACGAGGACCTGCAGCGCCAGGAGGACGAGCACGAAGTGGTGTCGCAGCTGGAGACGACGCTGCCGGAGAAGAAGCGCGAGGCGTTCGCGCTGCTGCTGGACGCGTGCGCGGCCCTGCGCCGCGAGAACCACGAGGTGCTGCATGCTTCGATGATCAAGGACACGATGAAGCGCAAGAAGCCGTCCTTCGACGAGAGCTACTACGGCTACCGCAGCTTCACGCACCTGCTCGAAGACGCGGCGGCGCTGAAGATCGTGGACGTGGAGCGCGATGCGCGCAGCCGCAGCTACGTCGTCACCCGCTTCGGAGGGCGCGACCTTCCGGCCATGGTCATCACGCAGCCGGAAGCCGCGGCGCAGACGCAGACGTCACGGAGGCCGAGACGGCGACGGTGATTTTTTTCCCTCACCCCCGACCCCTCTCCCACGGGAGAGGGGAGTGTACATGTTTTGTGTTTGTCGATCGTCACCCCTTCCCCTGTGGAGGAAAGGGACGGGGGATGAGGGAAAAATAGGAAAAAATGCGGTGACCTCACGCATGCCGAATCATCGCCGTGAACGGATGCCACAGGCAACCCGCTTTGCACTTGGCGCAATATTGTTTGCCATATTCATGACGGGGCCCGTCCACGCAGAGCGCCTCGCAACAATCGGAGCGCATGTGCAGACGCTGGTCCGCCGTGATCACCGCCGCCTTCCCCTTGTTCTTGATGTGCTCATGGCAGTACGTCTTGCCGTACGTCGGTGCGGTACAGCCGTCGACGAGGCAGGCTTTGTGCTGTTTGGCTTGCATGGACAAGGTGGAAGAGAACGCGGCTTGCGTAAGGGTTTGACGGTAGGCGCATAGAGAGTGAATGACAATGGGAAAGGCCGATTAATTGCCTGAAAACCCGCTAATTTCGTAAGCATGGGCACGGCCGCTCGTCATGGTATGGCGACAGCTTCCCCTTTGCCCCATGCACACCTATTTCAAACGTTCTCTCGCCTTCTTCTTTCCTCTCTTCCTCGCACTGCCGATCGCCGCGTCCGCCGCGGACCCGGAGGACGCAACCATGCCGATGACGGGGACGGGATTTTGGACGATGCCGTTCCTGCAAATGCCGGACTTCGACGCAATGGACATGATGCAATGGATGCGGGACACCGGGAGCGGTTCGATGACGGACTGGATGCATGAAACGGAGAGCGGATCGCTGCAGATGCCCGACTGGATGCGCGAGACGGGGAGCGGATCACTGGACAACTGGACGTGGGAGACGGGAACGGGATCGCTGGATGACTGGAGATGGGGAACGGGAACGGGATCGCTCAGTGACTGGATGCGGGACACGGGGAGCGGATCGACGCAGCCCGCCTACCGCGCGACGGGGACGGGGAGCTTGGACAGTCTGACGGGCGACGACTTCGACGCGGCCTTCCTCAATCAGATGGCCGACCATCATCGCGGTTCGGTGGCGATGGCCAGGCTGGCCAGGAACCGCGCATCACACACCGAACTGCGTGACTTCGCGCAGGCTATCGTGACGAATCAGCGCGCGGAAATCGCGCAGATGGAGGATTGGTCGGACGCGCGGGGATATGACATGGATATGACGGGGATGAACGGCTCCGAGGATGCGGTGCGGGAGCTGCGTGGCCTGCGCGGCGAGGAATTCGACCGGGCATTCCTCATGCACATGATCCCGCACCACCAAGATGCCGTGGCCATGGCGCAGATGGCGCTCGACCGTTCCGCGCACGAGGAAGTGAAGGAGATGGCGCGCGAGATCATCACGGACCAACGGGAAGAGGTCGACCGGATGCGCGGCTGGCAGGAGACGTGGGGATATGAAGAAGAGTGATGAGTGATGCGGCGGCCGCAGCGTGCCCGACGGCGCGCCGGGGGTGACTGTTTGCTCAAAGTCGCCCGTTCAGGCATACTGAGCCTTCACTCTTTTTCCCCATACCATCATGCACAAGGCCATCCCCTCCCTCCTCCTCTCCGCCGCCGTCCTCCTGCTGGCGGGATGCCAACCGCAGCAGCCGGCCGCGGATACCGACACACCCGTCCCCGTCGTGCAGGACGAATCCTCTTCCGCAGCCGACGCGCTGTTCACGATGGATGACGTCGCGACGCACGCCACTGAACAGGACTGTTACACCGTCGTGAACGAAAACGTCTACGACGTCACGTCCTTCATCAGCCGCCATCCGGGAGGCGCCGCGAAGATCATCGCGCTCTGCGGGACGGACGGCACGGCGGCCTTCACCGGCAAGCACGGAGGCATGCCGAACCAGGAACGCACGCTCGCATCGATGCGGATCGGGACGCTGCGGGAGTAATTCTCTCCGGAAAAACCGCTTCAATCGCAAGAATGACGGCGCCAATACGCCTGTACAATGATACTTGCGTAATATTTATATTATTGACTAATATCATTTTTCCACTATACTCTCTCCCCTGTGAGCACCGTCTTTACCCCTGCCAGCGAACAGCTTGAACTGCCCGTCGCCGCACCTGCGGCTGCGGCCGCCGATGGGGAAAAAACGGACGTCGTTCTTCTGGAACGCTATCGCGCCGCCCTCGATCTCGGCTACTGCCAAGCGGTGGCAGACATGATCGGCGGAACCGTGACGGCAAAGCGCGTGCGCGACGTCATCGCGCTCTCCAACGCCGGCGGCCATATCGCCCATGGCATCAAACGTGAAGCGTATGTTTCCGCGATTCGGAAAGAGGGCATCAAACCTCTCACGCCGGAAGGAAGCCATCCTGACGGTTCCAGCTACTGGACATCGGGAAAGGAAATATTCGGCCAAGGCAACGCGCGCGGCGTCAACACTTTCGATACCACGTTCTTCGACTACGGCCATTCGTACGAGCACTCGGACACCCGCACCGTCATGACCATCGCCCTCACCAACCGCGCCGCCGTCTGCCGATGCTTGGGCACATCCATCCCGTTCCAGCCCGACGGCTGCCTCGACATCGGTCAAACCATCCCCCGCGACGCCATCCATCTCCTTCGCGTCGAAGTGCCGCATGCCCCCGCTTTCAGCCATGAGGAAGCACGGGCGAACGGGCGACAGGCCGAGCAAAGGATGTTCGAGCTTCTCGAAGGAGCGCTGGAAGAAGGATATGAAGCCGGAGGGGAAACGGCGGTTCTGATGGATATGGAAACCGCAGAAAAGCACTAAAGCAGAAACTGTCCCGTCTGGATGTCGTATCGTCTGTATTTCTCTTCGTTCGTCTCCCATGGATCAATCCCCGACAACCGCCGCCAAGGAGTACTCCCTCATCCTGCTCAAGCCGGACGCCGTGGAACAGGGCATCTGTCTGCACGTTCTCCATCGCATCGTCCATGACATCAAGGGACGGATCCGCGCGAGTAAAATTTTTCACTTCACGGACGAGACACTTCAGAAGCACTACGCGCACATTGCGAAAGAACCGTTCTTTCCGCGCATTCAGCAATATATGACCCGTACCGAAGTGTGGGCCAACGTCGTGGAAGGAGGACCGGACTCCATCCGGCACATCCGTGACATCATCGGCTCGACGGATCCGCGGAAAGCAAAGCCGGGAACCATTCGCCACAAATTTGGAAAGGTGAGTGACGACGATGTGCTCAACGTCGTACACGCGTCCGGCAGCCAAGATGAGGCGCTGCAGGAAATCAAAAATCTGTTTACCGCGGACGAAATCCGCAATGCCGTCCCCGAGATCGCCGACCGCATCTTCGGGCCGAAAGCCTGAGGAACGGCCATTTGCCCTGTTCGCAACCGATCGATAGCATGCTCACGTGCCGATAATTGCTGCCGTTGCCGCCCGCTCCCGCGCCGCCGTCCGGCGCATCGCCCCGCACGCGCGACAGGTGACGGCGCTGGCTTTCTGCGCGCTGCTCCTCCTCGGCTGGCTGCTGCGCGGGAGCTACGGCCTTTCGATGGACGAAATACCGCTCCTGGCGTACGGCCAACAGGCGTGGGATTATTTCTTCTTCGACGGGGCCCCCGAGCCCGCGGCCGTGGACTGGACGTTCCACACGCCCCTCCTCCAAATGGCGTTCATCGCCGTCACGCGCATCGTCCGCATCGCCGACATGCACGACATGCTCCTGGCGAAACGCTTCTTCAACATCGTCGTCTTCTCCGTCGGCTGGCTCGCCTTCCTGGGGCTCGTGCGGCGCCTGACGGGGAGCCGGTGGTGGGCGCTCCTCGGCGGCCTGTGGCTGATCCTCTCCCCGCGGCTCTTCGCCCACGCGTTCTACAACCCGAAAGACGTCCCGACGCTGGCATTCTTCACGCTCGCCGTCCTGCTCCTCGTGCGGCTCCTGGAACGGCCGACGTTCCTGCGCCTCGCCCTCTTCGCGCTTGCGGCGGGATTCACGATCAGCCTGCGCCCCTTCGGCCTGCTCCTGCCTTGCCTCGCCCTGCTCCCGCTCTGCTTTGAAGCATGGGAAAACAGAGGCGCCGAACGGCGGCGATGGCTCCTCCTCGCCGGAGGCGCCGTCCTCGCGACCGCCGTCTGCACGGTCGCCGTCTGGCCGCTCCTCTGGCATGACCCCGTCGGGCGTTTCCTCGGCGCCATCGGCGACAACGTCTCGCGCAATGACGAGGGGTTCTACCTCGGCATGACGCGGTCGCGTTTCCCCTGGCACTACCTCTTCGTGTGGATGGGCGTCACCATTCCCGCCGCCTACACCGTCCTCTTCCTGGCCGGCACGGCGTTCGCGGCGACGTGGGCCGTGCGCCAGCCGCGTTCGTTCCTGCGGGAATCGCCCGTCGCCGCGCTCGCGCTCCTGTGGTTCGCCCTCCCCGTGGCCGCACGGCTCACGGGGCGCATCGGCCTCTTCGACGAGTGGCGCCACCTCCTCTTCGTCTATCCGGCCTTCCTGCTCCTGGCGCTCGCGGGATGCCGCGCGCTGCTCGCCGCGCTCCCCCGGCGGTGGATGCGGGGGACGGCCGCGGCGCTCGTCGCCGCGCAGATGGCGTCCGTCGGATGGTGGATGGTGCGCAACCACCCCTTCGAATACATGTACTTCAGCGTTCCCGCGGCGTGGGCGCAGGGGCGGATGGAGCTGGACTACTGGGGCGTGTCGCACCGCGAAGGCCTGCGCTGGATCCTGGCCAACGACCCGCGGCCTTCCATCTCCGTGTACATCCGCGACACGGACGGCGTCGCCACGGTCCCGACCATGACGGAGGAGGAACGCGCCCGCCTGCGCGTGATGAAACGGCCGGACGCCGCCGAGTACATCCTGGACACCCTGCGTTGGAGCGGGTACGAGCACGTCGTCCCGCCGGACCGCCTGGTCCATGCGCTCTCCGTCGACGGCCTCGCGTTCCTGTGGATCTACCGCGGCCCCTTCGAAACCGACCGTTTCCCGGTCTACGACTGGTGCGAGTATTGCAGGGACTGACCTTCGCCGTTTGAACGCAGGGAACGGCGTTTTCTGTGATATTGAACCAATCGATATTATGTGTTATAATATAACAAAGAACACACATGAGCACCATCCCGCACATCCTGCTTTTCCTGCTCGCCGGCGCGGCGATCTGGTTCCTGTCCGGCCTGCTCATCGACGCCGTCGACCGCGTCGCGAAACGGTACAACAAGCCGGGCTTCGCCGTGGCTTTCTTCGTGCTGGGGATGCTCACGTCCATCTCGGAATTCTCCGTGGCCGTCAACGCCACGCTGGAAGGCGTGCCGCAGGTCTCCGCGGGCAACCTGATGGGCGCGTCGCTCGTCCTCTTCCTCCTGCTCGTCCCGCTCCTGGCGGTGCTCGGCAACGGCATCCCCATGACGCGGGCGATCCGCCCGAGCAACGTGGCACTGCTCCTCCTGATCGTGCTGCTGCCCGCCCTGCTCGCGTTGGACGGCGCCGTGCTGCCCGTGGAAGGCGTCGCGCTGCTCCTCCTCTACGCCGCGCTCATCTTCCGCCTCCGCAAGAAGCACCCCGCGGAGGAAACCGCCGCCGACGCGCTCCAGGATACCCGGCGGGAACTGCTGAACAGCAGGCACGCCGGCGCCGCGGATGCGGGAAAGATCATCGTCGGGGGCATCCTCATCTTCGTGGCGGGGAACCTCCTCGTCCAGGAATCGGTGTACTTCGCGCAGATGCTCCGGATCCCGGTGTCCTTCATCGGGCTCCTGCTCCTCGCCATCGGCACGAACATCCCCGAGCTGGTCATCGCGATACGGTGCATCCTCGGCAGGCACAAGGACATCGCGCTCGGCGACTACCTGGGCTCCGCCGCCACCAACTCGCTCATCTTCTGCCTCCTCGCCGTCGCCAACGGGCCGTTCCTCATCGAGTCGAGCGAAGTGCTGGTGACATCCGTCCTCTTCGGCGCCGGCCTCGGCCTCTTCTACCTCTTCTCCCGGTCGAAGGAGATCCTCTCACGGAAGGAAGGAGCCGTTCTCCTGGCCCTGTACGCCCTCTTCCTCGCGACGCAGATCCTGAACGCCGCACGCCTCTCCCGGGAGGAAACGCCGCTGGAAGCGCTCCGGCACGCGGCACCGCCGGTGGCTGCCGCGGATGATGCGGCCACGCTCTGAGGGGAAGGACGGCTTTCGGGAAGAATACAAGAATTCAGGGCACCAGGAATTCAGGAAAGGATCCAAGACATCAAGGTACCAAGAATCAAGGAGCCCTTGGGATCCTGTTTCTTGAGATCCTTCCTGTATTCCTGCAATCCTGCGATCTTGGCTGCGCAAGGGTTGCATGAACATCCCATGGAAACATCCATTGAACGAAACGATGGAATGATCACCGCAGTTCCCCGAACGATCCCCGCCGCACGAACCACTTCACGCCTTCGAGCGCGGGCACGATGGTGAAAGCCGCGCCGACGACGACGGCCCAGTCCGTCCCGGTGAGCGCGAACGTGCCGAACGGCCGCTGGAGGAACGGCACGTACACGACGGCCACGAGCAGCAGCACTTCCCAGAAGATCGCGAGGTTGAGCCAGCGGTTGCGGAACATCCCGCGGATGATCGGCGCGTGGTCCGAGCGGAAGACGTAGGCGTTGAAGAACTGGATGAGCACGAGCGCCACGAACGTCATGGTCATGGCTTCGTCCGTGCCGCGCCCCGACGTCCGCGCCCACAGGAAGAGGATGAGCGTCGCCGCCATCGTCCACAGCCCGCCCGCGAGCATGAGGATCACGACCGGGCGCGAGAAGATGCCCCTGTGCGCATCGCGCGGCCGGCGCCGCATGAGGTCTCCCTCCGGCGGGTCGAAAGCGAGGGCGAGGGCGGGCAAACCGTCCGTCGCAAGGTTCACGTACAGGATCTGCACGGCGGAGAGCGGCAACGGCAAACCGAGCAGCGTCGCGGCCGTCATCAGGGAGATTTCCCCGACGTTCGAGGAGAGCAGGTACATGAGGTACTTCTTGATGTTCCCGAAGATCGCGCGCCCTTCCTCCACCGCCGCCACGATGGACGCGAAGTTGTCGTCGGTCAGCGTCATCGCCGCCGCTTCCTTGGTGACGTCCGTGCCCGTGATGCCCATCGCCACCCCGATGTCCGCCTTCTTCAGCGCGGGCGCGTCGTTCACGCCGTCCCCCGTCATGGCCACCACGTGGCCGCGCTTCTGCAGCGCCGTCACGATGGACAGCTTGTGCGCCGGCGAGACGCGGGCGTACACGTCGATGTTGTCCACGTTCTTCTCCAGGTCCGCCTGGTCCGTGGCGTCCAGCTGCGCGCCCGTGCGTACGTCGCCGCGCAGGATCCCCAATTCCGACGCGATGGCCGAGGCCGTCTCCGGATGGTCCCCCGTGATCATCACGGTCCGGATGCCCGCCTCCCGGCACCGCGCCACGGCATCCTTCGCTTCCGGCCGGGGCGGATCGATCATCCCGACGAGGCCGAGAAGCGTCAGGCCTTCCGCCGCCTGTTCCACCGCGTCCGTCTTCTTCTCCGCCACGGCGAGGACGCGCAGCGCATCCTGCGCCATCCGCTGCGTCTGCCGCAGGAGCGTCTCGCGCAGGGCGGGATCGAGCGGCCGGTCCCCGTCGGAGGTCCGGATCGCCGTGCAGGACGGCAGGAGCATTTCCGGCGCGCCCTTCGCGAACGCGACGGTGCCGCCTTCCGTCCTGTGGAGCGTGGTCATGCGCTTCGTCTCGGAGGTGAACGGGATCTCCCCGATGCGCGGCGCGGCCTTCTCCAGTTCGTTCTTGCGCAGCCCCGCCTTCGCCGCCGCCACGACGAACGCCCCCTCCGTGGGGTCGCCCTTGATGTCCCAGCCGTCGCCTTCGAGGTGCACCAGATGCGCATCGGAGGCCAGCGTTCCCGCCCGCAGGAGGTCCAGCAATGCGGGCGCGGGATCGACGTCGCGCCCGTCGAGGCGGAAGCCGCCCGCCGGGGCGTAGCCCTCGCCCGTCACGTCGTAGAGCGCTCCCCCGACGAAGACGCGCCGCACGGTCATCTCGTCCTTCGTGAGCGTCCCCGTCTTGTCCGAACAGATCACCGTCGTGGAGCCCAGCGTCTCCACGGCGGGGAGGCGGCGGACCAGCGCGTTGCGCTTCGCCATCCGCTGCACGCCGATGGCCAGGGAAATCGTCACCACGGCGGGAAGCGCCTCGGGCACCACGGCCACCGCGAGCGCGATGCCGAAGATGAAGACGTCGAGCAGCGGCTGCCCGCGCAGGAAGCCGAGGATGCTGATCACGGCCACGATGGCCACGCCCGCCTTCGCGAGCGCCTTCCCGATGCGGTCCAGCTGCTTCTGCAGCGGCGTTTGCCCCGTCTCCACGTCCTGCAGCATCCCCGCGATGGCGCCCATTTCCGTCCGCATCCCCGTCCCCGTCACGATCGCCCGCCCCCGTCCGTACGTCACGATAGTGCCGGCGTAGACCATGTTGCGGCGGTCACCCAGCGGGAGCTTTTCTTCCGCGAGCGCATCCGTGTTCTTCTGCACGGGCAACGATTCGCCCGTCAGCACGGCTTCGTCCGCATGCACGCTTACCGAGACCGTCAGGCGCCCGTCCGCGGGCACGCGGTCCCCCGCCGCGAGCAGGATGACGTCCCCGGGCACCAGTTCCTCCGCCGGGATCTCGATCTCCTCCCCGCCGCGCAGCACCGTGGCCGTGGGGGCGGAGAGCTTGCGGAGGGCGGCGATGGCCTTCTCCGCGCGGAATTCCTGGATGAAGCCGAGGATGACCGAGAAGAGGACGATGACGGCGATGGCCGCGGCCTCCACCTCGTGCCCCAGCACGGCCGAGAGGCCGGCGGCGAAGAGCAGGATCAGGATGAGCACGTCCTTGAACTGCTCCAGCAGGAGCATCCAGGGGGAGGTGCGCCGCTGCTCCTGCAGGCGGTTGGGCCCGTGGCTCTCCAGGCGCTTGCGCGCTTCCACGGCGGAGAGGCCTTGTTCCGGGGCGGTCCCGAGAACGGAGGCGAGTTGGTCCGCGGCGAGCACGTGCCATGCGGCTGGCGTGGGGGCGGAAGGGGTTGCTGGCATACGACGGAAGGATACGTGGTCGAAGGCGGGAGGAAAAGACGCTATACTGGCCCCATGCGTATCTTCGCCCTCGAAACGAACACGGAAAAGTTCAAGCGGAATTTCCTCGCCGAGGGGGAACGGGAAGTGCTGACGGTCCGGTACCACGGCGTCCGCTTCTTTCTCTCCGCCGCGTGGATGGGCGTCTTCTCCCTCATTCTCGCCACCATCGCCGTGGGCATCTGGTATGCGGGCGTACCGGGATGGATCGTGGCGGTCATCGCTTCCCTGCTCTGGCTCGCCCTCGTCTTCCCGCGCCTCCTCACCGCGTACATCGACTGGCGCTACGACTTCGCGTTCGTCACGACCGACAAGGTCGTCATCGTCGACCAGTCATCCGTCTTCCACCTGCGCATCACGCCGATCAACCTGGAGAACTTCGCAAGCGTCTCCACGGAGACGCAGTTCTTCAACCTCTTCCCCTTCGGGAAACTCCGCTTCCACCTGAAGAGCGGTCTGGGCGAAGACCTGGCCCTTCCGTACATCGCGAACGCGGACGGCGTGGCGGCGCAGATCGCCAACGTCGTCACGGAGTACCAGCGGCGCAAGGACCTCCGGCGGCATGGGGAGGCCGATGGCAGCCGCTGAATTGTTACTTCATTTGCATTTCTCTTGGGAGAAGAAAGAAAAGGGAGAAAGAAAAGAAAGGGCGGAAAAGAAAGAAAGAAAGAATGATTGTATCCCTTTCTTTCATTTCTTTCCTTTCTCCCTTTTCTGCCCTCAAAATGCTCTTGCATACATAGGATAGGGGGTATAGTATAGAAGCACTTCCATCCCCCGCCCATGACGAACGACAGCTGCATCACCATCATCAAGCACCTCAACCGCATCCAGGGGCAGATCGACGCCCTGAAGGGATACTTGGAAACGGAACGCCCCTGCGAGGACGTGGCGCACCTCACGCGCTCCATCCTCACCTCCTTCGCCTCCGTCCGCGCGAGCATCATCGAGGAGACGCTCACGAAGGAACTGCAGCGCAGGAAACTGCAACCGAAGGAGATCGAACGCCTCCACTCCGTCCTCACTTTATATAAGTCCTAATCCCCAATCCCTAATTCCCAATCCCCATCATGCCTACCGCAGTCACCGATACCACCTTCGAAAGCGAAGTCCTGAAGTCC
>JAQVMB010000017.1 GCA_028703835.1 Candidatus Peribacteraceae bacterium
GACGCCGCAGGAGCAGGCCAGGAAGAGGACGGCGGACCAACGGTTGTGCACCTGCAGGAAGATCCCGACGGTGGAGAGGATGATGGCCAGGTTCAGGAACGTCTCCGAGAGGTCGGTGCGGATGCGGCGTGATTCGATGAAGAGGAATGCGATGAAGGGGCAGCAGGCGACCGCCAGGAAGGCGAAGCCAAGGTACTCGTCGATGAGCGGGAGCGATGTGCCGCTCTGCAGGACGGTGAGCGCCATGAGTACGTGGATGGCGATCGCATGGAGCATGAGGGCTTGTGCGGGCCGACGCGGTTCCGGGAAGAGGGCGCCGACGGTTGCCGTCAGGTGCGCGAGGAACAGGATGAACACGAGGATGAGGCCCCACCACGGAGAGGGGGTGGGGATGGAGAAGAATCCGTCGTTCGCGAAGAAGAAGCCGAAGGCGAACCCGAACGAGAGTACGGCGTTGAGCAGAAACACGCCGTCCCTCCGTTCGCGCAGGCCGTGGACCAGGGCGATGCCGGTCATGATGAGCAGGAAGAGGCCGGCTCCCCGGGCATCAACCGGGGTCGACGCCATTTGCAGCGAGAGCGGCGTGAGGTACGCGATGCCAAGGAACGGGAAGGAATGGTAGGGGGAGGGATACCGTTGGAGCGGGAAGAGGTAGCCGAGAGTGAGGACCGTTTTCAGCACCAGCCAGACGTTGGGGTCCGCCCATACTGTTGCCCAGTGGAATTCGCGCATGTAGGCGCTGAGGAGCGACAGGGCAAACTGCAGGAGCGCGAAGCCCACGAGCGAACTCGTCACGGCGATCTCCCCTTTTCCGCGCCTGTGCAGCCATTCTGCGGCTGCCATGGCGCAAGCGCCTGCAACGGCTGCAGCGATGATCTTGTGGATCAACTGCCATTCGATCTTGAAGATGATGGAGAAGAGCGACGAAATGATGAGGAGGATGCCCAAGTACCGCAGGTACTTGAACGAGAACAAGGATTCCCAGCGGAAGCTCAGCGGTTCGTCATGGCTCTCCCCCGCACGTCCGGCCGGAACGGCCGGACCTTCATTCCTCTGTCTCTCCATTTCCAGGGATCCGAAGACGCTTGCGCCGCGGTTCCACCAGAAGAGCGGGAAATGCTGGTAGAACTCTTCCAGCGGCGCGCTTTTGGCTCCCGTCAGGCGGGACAGTCCGTAGAGCATGCCGAAGACGAACAGGACCCATCCCAGCGATCCCGCTGCATTCAGGATGCCTTCCGCTCCCGCCGGAAGCCGGTCGGCAATCGCAGGGATGAGGGCGGAGAGGATGAACAGCGCGAGGATGTTCAACCCGAAGACGGATGATGTCTGCTTTTGTTCAGACATGGAGGGTGGGGAAATTGGGCACAGTGTACGTCAGTCGCGGTATTGTCGCATCCTCTCCTCAGAGCGTTCCTTTTCGCAGCACTCCTCCCCCGTTCGTCAGGTTGATGACCGTGGAGGGAGGGGTCGGCGGCAGGGTGCCGGAGTCCAGGATGAGGTCGGGTTGGACCGCTTCCCCTTCGAATTGCGCCGCGATGTCGGAGGCACCGTAGGGGTTCGGTTTGCCGTGGAGATTTGCGGACGTGGTGGACAGGGGTTTGCCGAATCCTGCGGCGAGTTTCATTGCGAGCGGATGTGACGAGACGCGGAGACCGAGGGATGGGGTAGGTTGTAGGTTGTAGGTTGTAGGGACTATGGATAGTGCCATCGGAGCATGCGGATTCATTGGCAGAACCAGGGTCAGAGGACCCGGAAGGTGTTTCATGGCCAGTTCTTTGGCCCGGTCGTTCCAGACGACGTACTTTTTTGCCTCTTCGAGAGAGGAAAAGAGCCCGCTGACGGGCTGGTCGAAGGGGCGGGCTTTCAGAATGAAGAGGTTCGTGACCGCGTCGCGGTTCGTCAGGTCGCACGCGAAGCCGTAGCAGGTCTCGGTGGCATGTCCGACGATGCCTCCGTCTCGCAGCACTTCCAGCGCCTCGGCGATCGCCGCATCGGAAACGGGGAGGATTTTCATGCGAATGCAAAATGTGGAAATGCAAAATGCAAAATGTTACATCCTGCCCCTCAGTGTAGAGCCGCCGTCGCACATTTCAACGTGTTGCATTCTTTCATGCTTGCCGGGGCAGCTGCCCTATCGCCGCGGCTTTCCGGCGCGCCTGTTCCCGCAACCGCATGAGGTCGTGGTACTTCCGGTCGATGTCGGGGACGAAGTGGATCTTGAAGATCGTTTCCTGCGCCTCAATCTCGATCGTCCCGAACCCCAGCCCGTTTTGCACGATGCCCCGTTGGTGTTTGACGATGTCCTGCAGCACCCACAAGTCCACGCTCTGGATGTCGTCCGTCAGGAAGAGTGTTTTCTTGAAGCGGTGGATGCGCCGGTCGGTCACGATGACCACGTAGAGGAAGTGGTTGTAGAGGTGCTCGAGGATGTCCACCTGGACGAGGATGAACAGGAGGGCGATGAGGACGGCGATGCCGCGCCGCGTGGCCGGTTCCAGGAGGGGGGTGTCGGCAAAGAGCAGGAGCGTGGCAGCGGCGGCGGCCAAGAGCACGGAGACGAGGAAAAGGCGCGCGAGGGAAGGGACGAGCCGCACCCAATGCTGCCGGAAGAGGAACTGGTATTCCTCTTCGGTGTATTTCCGGTGGAAACGGATGGGGATTGGCGCGGCGCCCGCCGGAGCGGCGGCCGGCGGCATCATGCCTGCGTCAAAGAGGCCGCTTACCATGCGGAGAGGAGGAACAGGGAAACGGCGACGGACAGGATTATGGCATGCGAGACCGCGAGCGCGTGCGCGAAATGCAACCGGTAGAAGCGGTCGAAGGACATGCCGGACAGTTCGGGCGAAGGGAAGCTCAGCACTTTCCGTCGGAAGAGCCACCAAAGTGCGCCCTCGATCGCGAGGACGAGCAGTATGCCGCTCATGGCGGCGAGCAGAGGATCCATGGTATTCCGATATTTTCCTCGGCCCCCCGCGGCCCGTCAATCAGTCTGCCCGGTATTATTGCCGCCGGCGTAGGCCGCGATGGCATCCTCCACTTTCTTCTCCAGGATGGGGGACATGGTGATGGTGAGGGGGAGGGGGATCAACTGTTCCCCGATCTTCAGCTGCACTTTTTCCTTGCCCGGGAACGTCTGGAAAATCTTCTTCAGTTCCAGGAGGAGTTGGCGGGGCGCCTTGGGGGGGAGGGCGACGGTGTGGACGTGGATCCTTGTGGAGGATTCAGAGGAAGCCCCTCCTTCGCCAAGGCTTCGGAGGGCAGGCGACGAAACCGAAGAATCCGAGGAGTGGTGTTTTTTTCCATTCAATCCTTTTTTTTGTGCATCATCGGTTTCTTTGGATTCCTTGGTTTCTTCGGTTTCCTTCCCCCCGATCCATTCCAACTTTCGCAGCGGCTCGTCCATGCTCATCCCTCCCATGATCCACTTCCCGAGCGGACCGAAGAAGTCGTCCGCAAGCTCCTCTTTTTTCCCCAACGACACCTGCTCGCCCGCGATGACGTTGCCTTCCTCGTCCACCATCTCGACCGTCTCGTTCCCGTCGTCGGCGGGGCGGCGCACCAGGATGCCCTGCTTGGCCTCTTCCTCGTCGAAGAATCCTTCCTCCTTCGCGCGCCTGATCATGGTCGAAAGGGAAGCCTTCTTGATGGCGTCGGCGCGCATCTGGAGCTGCCCTCCGCGCATGTCCACGGTTCCTCCGATCACCAGGACGGTGTCGGGGAGCCCCAGGATCTGCGCGGCGTCGGTGTACGTGCGGGGGAAGAGCGTCACTTCCATCTTTCCCGTCGGATCTTCCAGCGTGAGGATCGCCATGGTCTCGCCTTTCTTCGTCATGATTTTCTTCAGGCCTTCCTCGATGCCGGCGATCGTGATTTTTTTCCCCGCCTCCTTCGGCGTGAGCGTGGCGATGAGCTGCGCCTTCTTCCCGATGTACTTCCGCAGACCCGCGAGCGGATGGCTGGAGACGTACATGCCGAGCGCCTCTTTTTCCCACGCCAGTTTCTCCTGGTTGGTCGCCTTGGGCGTGTCCGGGAACTCGATGGTCGCCGTCTCCATGCCCGCCGCGGTGCCGCCGAAGAGGTCGCCCTGCATTCCGGTCGCATCGCCCGCGTCCTTGCTGTAGGCCGTCACCAGCTCGTAGTGGTCGATGAGCGCGCGGCGGTCGGCCAGGGAGTCCAGCGCCCCGCCTTTCGCCAGCGCCTCGAGGGACTTCTTGTTCAGGATCTTGCCGGGGATGCGGCGTGCGAAATCCTCGATGGACGCGAAGGGGCCGCCCTGCGTCCGCACGTCGATGATCTGCTGCACGGAACTTTCGCCGATCCCCTTGATGGCCGTGAGCCCGAAACGGATGTCGCCTTTCGGCGCGATGCCCCGCGCCATCTTTTTTCCCTGCGGCGGGATGGCGGTGAAGTGGCGCAGCGACTGGTTGATGTCCGGCGGCAGCACGGCGATGCCCATGGCGCGGCACTCATCGATCTCGATCATGACGCGGTCCGTTTTCTGCGCGTCGGAGGAGAGGAGCGCGGCCATGAACTCCGTCGGGAAATGCGCCTTGAGATACGCTGTCTGGTAGGCGATGAGGGCGTAGCCGGCGGCGTGGGATTTGTTGAAGCCGTAGCCGGCGAAGGGCGTGATGACATCGTCGAAGATCTGCTCCGCCTGCTTCTTCTTGTAGCCTTTCTTCACCGCGCCGTCGATGAACTTGTCGCGCTGCGCATCCAGCTCCTTCTTGATCTTCTTGCCGATGGCGCGACGGAGGAGGTCGGCTTCGCCGAGCGAGAATCCCCCGAACGTCCGGGCGATCTGGAGCACCTGTTCCTGGTACACGCCGATGCCGTAGGTCGGTTCCAGGATGGGCTTGAGGTCGTCGTGCTGGTACGCCACTGCCTCCTGGCCGTGCTTGCGCTTGATGAACTGGGGGATCCAGTCCATGGGACCCGGACGGTAGAGCGAGACCATGGCCGTGATGTCGCCGAACTCCGTCGGCTTGAGCTGCTTCAGGTACCGCCGCATGCCCGCGGACTCCAGCTGGAACACGCCCGTCGTGTCGCCGCGCTGGAGGAGCTCGTATGTGGGGCCGTCGTCCAGCGGCAGTTCCTCGACCTTCAGCTTGATGCCGTAGAGGCGGTCGATGATTTCCAGCGTCGTCTGGATGACGGTGAGGTTCGTCAGGCCCAGGAAGTCCATTTTCAGCAGGCCGAGCGCTTCCAGCGGCTTCGCGCCGTACTGCGTGATGACCGTATCCTCGTCCTTCGGCGCGCGCTGGAGGGGGGTGTAGGTGACGGCGGGCTTCTGCGTGATGATGACGCCGCAGGCATGGACGGAGACGTGGCGCGCCTTGCCTTCCAGCCGCAGGGCGATATCAATGATCTTGCGGTACGTCTCGTTGCTGTCGCCGGCCATCTTCATCTCCGTCGTTTCCATGGCGTCCTTCAGTTTCGTGCCCGGGCGGTCCGGGATGAGTTTGGCGAGGTTGTTCATTTCCAGAAAGGGCACGCCGTACGCGCGGCCCACGTCCTTCACCGCGGCGCGGGCGGCCAGCGTCCCGAACGTGCAGATCTGCACCACCTTGTCGCGGCCGTACTTCTCCCGCACGTACTCCAGCACTTCGTCGCGGCGCGTGTCCGCGAAGTCCAAGTCGATATCGGGCATGGAGATGCGTTCGGGGTTGAGGAAGCGCTCGAAGAGGAGCCCGTGTTGCATGGGGTCGATGCCGGTGATGCCCAGGCAGAAACTCACCATGGAGCCGGCGGCGGAGCCGCGCCCGGGGCCCACGGTGATGGCGCGCCGCTTCGCCTCGTTCACGAAGTCCGCCACGATGAGGAAGTAGCCGGAGAATCCCACCTGCTTGATCACGGAGAGTTCATAGTTCAAGCGTTGTTGCAGCTCCTCCGTCGGTTCCGGGTAGAGGCGGGCGAACCCTTCCTGCGCCAGGCGCGTGATCTCCTCTTCCTCCGTCTTGCCTTCCGGGAGCGGGAAGCGGGGGATCTGGTATTTCCCGAACGCGAAGGAAAGATTGCACCGGTCCGCGATGACGCGGGTGTTCTCCAGCGCTTCCGGCACGTGCGCGAATGCCTTCTCCATCTCTTCGAAAGGCCGCATGGAGTAATCCGAATCGCGCATGGAGAAACGGCCGGGGTCGGAGATGTGGGCGTTTTTCTGGATGCAGAGCAGGACGTCATGCGCCTCCGCGTCTTCCGGACGGCAGTAGTGGCTGTAGCACGTCGCCACGAGCGGCACGCCCAGTTCCTTCCCCCACCGGATGAGCTGCTGGTTCGCTTCCGGCTGGCCGGGGACGTTCGGCAGGTCGATGAGCTCGAAGTACAGGTTGTCCTCCCCGAACCAGCCGCGGTATTCCTCGACCAATGCCTTCACCCGCGCTTCGTCTTCCGCCAAGGCCGCCTGGGGCAGGGCGCCGCCGAGGGGGCCCGAGAGTGCGATGAGGCCCTTGCCGTATTTGGCCAACAGCTCCGCATCCACCCGCGGCTTGTAGTACATGCCTTCCAGGGCGGCCAGCGTGGCCAGTTCCAGCAGGTTCTCGTAGCCTTCCTGCGTCTCGGCGATGAGCGTGAGGGGCCAGCGTTTCGTATCCGTGCCGCTCTCCTTGTCCTTGCGCGTCCGGGCGGCGACGTAGACGTCCATGCCGAGGATTGGCTTCAATCCTTTCTTCTGCGCTTCCTGGTAGAACTCGATGAGGCCGTAGCCGTAACCCTTGTCGGCCATGCCTACGGCTGTCTGCCCCAATTCCTTCGCGCGCGCGACGATCTCCGCAGGCGATGGCAGCGCCTCGAGGAGGGAGAAGGTGGAATGACAGTGCAGGTGGACGAAATCAGCCGGTTTCATGCTGGTGTGAGTGTAGCGCACGGGAAGAAACCGACGAAACCGAGGAATCCGAAGAATCCGAGGAGTGGATCTTTACACGTCCAAGCTTGTTGTGCGTATCGTCGGTTTCTTCGGTTTCCTCGGAATCCTTCGTCACAATTCTTCCACTTCCGCCTCTTTCTTGCACTCTTTGATCAGGTCTTCGATTTTCTTCTCCCAATCTTCCTGGGACATGTCCTCCTCGCGGTCGCCGTCCCCTTTCGTGAAGGGGAAGCAGGCGTCCGCGCCGGCGATTTTGATGATCCTTTCCAGCGAAGCGTTGCAGTCCCGGTTCATGCAGGAACGTCGCAGGAAGTACGCAAGGTCCCGTACGTAGGCGCGCAAGGACCGTTCCTCCCCGTCTTCTTCCATGGTGCTCACCAGGCGGGAAAGTTTCCCGATCGTTTCGGAAAGGGGGGCGAAGGCTTCTTCGATTGCTTCCGCTTCCACCGTGCCCGCCTTGATGCCCGCGTCCTGCATCGTCTGCCCCCCGCTGAAGACTCTCGTTTGCTCGGCGAGGAGGGGGTGCAGCGCGGTGGAGCCGGTGATCCAGGTGGTGAAATTCAGCGGCAGGAAAGGGGAAGGGCGGAGGAGTTCGATGTTCCACAGGAGTTCCGTGAGCCATCGGTACCGTCGCGAGGGCATGCGGGTGAATGCGCCTCCGGACCAGACATGGAAGTCCCCGGGCCACGTTTCCACGCATCCCTCCACCTGGTCCCCGTTTTCGTCCTCGTCCTCGTCCCGCGCATCGTCCAGCTTTTCCAGCAGCGCCTCCAGCGCCTCTTTCTCCTTCCGCAGGGCAGCCGTTTCCTCGTCGAACGGGAAACTTTCGGCGTTTCCCCGTCCCGCTTCGAGCGCCCTCAGCGCTTCGTCGATGATGTCGGGCGTACAGCCGTACTTTCCATTGAGGCTCATGTCGAAGTACTTGGTGCTGAAGGGGCACATCTTCTCCTTCTTGATGGTGCCGCTCGCGGAAGCCGGGTCGAAGAGCTGCATGTTCGACCAGCCCGTGTCCACATTTCCCGGTTTCGTGCCGCCCCAGGTGAGAACGCGCAAACGTTCTCCCAAGAACGTGTAGAGTTTCGTGAGTCGGAGGATCGCTTGGCCGTTCTCGCTGTCGTTGGCTTCCCGGAGCTTGGCGCGGACGGCGTCCATTTCCGCGAGCAGGAGCAGGGTGTCCGCCCGCAGGCACGGCGACATGTGGGCCAGCTGGACGCTCGCGTCCGCCCGCAGGAGGTCCGATGAGCGTACCGCGAAGATTCCCGACACGCTGTTCTGGATCCACGTCCAAGCGTCCATGGTTTGCCAGGCGCCTCCCCCTCCCCCTTCTCCCCCGGTTTCTTCCTGCGCGGCGCGGCTGCGTTCCAGCACGCGCTTCGTGTACGCCGAAATGCCCGGCAAGCTCCCCTCTTCCGCGGATGCGGACGGGGCGGACAGGAGGAGCGCGATGAGGAGGAAACGGAGGGCGGGCATGGTCATTCGCAGACGTCGGGGGCATCTTCGGGATTGAGCGGGCAGAGCGTATCGGGGAATTCCCCTTTCGCCCACCGCTCCAGGACGGTGACGGTCGCCTCGATTTTTCCGTTGAGCGTTTCACTGAGGCGGCGGAGATACTGCCGCCACAGGTCCGTTCCGGACGTCAGTCCCGCCGCTTCCAGCGCGAGCAGTTGCTCGGAGGGGACGCGCGTGTCGAGTTCCTGCGCGAAGAGGAAACCGATGGTGCTCTGGACGACCTGCAGGAAATTGAGGGAGCGTTCGACGGGTGCCCGGCAGAGGACGGGGGGGGAGAGCGGGGGCTTGCCGGCCATGGCGCAGTATTCGATGGCCAATTCCCGCGCCCGGGCGGCCGGATTGTACGGGGGGAGCCGTGGCAACGAGATCTCGGAGGGAAACGTGAGGGGTTTCTCGTCATCCTCGGGGGGGCGGAGGCACTGGAGCCACGGGGACGTGGTTTCCTGCGCGACGAGCGGATCCCACCCAGGGACGATGCTGTGCCCGTACGTCCGCTGGCCGCATTCCCGTATGTAGCAGGCATGCCCGAGAATGGTGTAGGGGTAGGCTGTTTCGCTCCCCGGTTCGCAGGGGTCCGCAGCGGATTCCCCCCCTTGTTTCTGTTGCTCTTTGGCGGCGTCTTCGCGCAATGTCTCACACAGTTTCGACGCGTCGAGAACGTCCGCATTCTCCGTCTCCTCCTCTTCCGTTTCGGGGGTGCAGGGGGAGAGGATGATGGTGTCCGCTTTTGGTTCCGGCTTCTCTTCCTTACAGGAGCCGTCGGAGGAAGACGCATCGGGTGGACGGCACAGGAACCCGCTGTTCCCTCCGAGGGAGTAGCAGAGGCCTCCCCCTCCTTTCTGCAGGATATTCTTTTTCTCCGTTCGTTCCGGCAGGGGGGGGTAGAGACCCCCCAGGATCGGTTCGTCCCCCCCTTCCTTCGGCACCAAAGAGGGCAGCACCGGTTCCAGCGCCATCGTCCAGCGGATGCCCGCGTCTTTCGCGGGCAACTTCTTCGCCTTGTTTTCTTCATCCTGCCGGTTGCCGTCCCCCTCCTCGCCTTCGGTGTTCCGGACGTATGTCCAGATCACCGTTTTGTCATCCGGGGTGACCAGAGAAAGGCCGATCTCATTTTTTCCCAGCGGGGGGTCGATGGATGCCGCCAGTTTGGCGGGGAGTTCCAGGAGCGCGCTCTCCACGTCTTCCGCCCTGTCGAAGAGGTACTGGCGTTCCGTGCCCGGTCCGCTCTGTTCGTCGGGGTTTTCCTTGTCGCTCTTTTCACGGACGAATGTCACGCCGTAGGCGTACCGCCAGACGGCTGCGGTCTTCTCTTCTTCCTTCAGCTGATTCAGCGCGGAATGCACTTTGTCCGCCGCGGTTTTCAAGCCCTCGGACGGGACGATGATGCGGACGGTGCGCAGGCCGCCCGAGCTCGTGAAGGGCAGGCCCCATGTCTCCAGGATTTCCGCGTAGTGCGCCACGAGCTTCGTCGGCTGCTGGCTGAATTGAACGATGGGTTCCTCGTAACTCGTCGCGATCGCCTGCAGGCGGTGTCCCAAGGCGACCACGCGCATTTCCTGCTCCGCCGCCTGCCGCACGACTCCTTTCACGATCAGGCAGACGGCGCGCGATTGTTTCAGGCTCGAACATCGTTGCTCGGTCATGCCGTTTTTCAGGATGTCTTCCACGTCGCTTTCGGAGATATCCATGTCCTTGAAGTACGGGGGAAGGGACGTATTTGACTTGATGGCTTTGGCGACGAAGGATTTCACGTCATCCGTCACCGCGGACTCCGCTTCCACCAGTTCCCGCACCGACGGAAGGAGCGGGAAGGATGCCGCCGCCCGGGAAACGGGGAGGAGGACGAGGAGGCCGATGAGGGCGAAGCGTTTCGTCATTGTTATTCGAGCGTGCGGAGGAGGCCGCGCGCGTCCCAGGTGCGCACGGGGATGCAGCTGCCGGCTTCGGCGGCGAGGCCCGTGAGGTTGCGCAGGTCTTTCGACGCGCGGTTGAGGCAGGTGAAGATCTGGTCGAGGGGCCGGAGCTTGTTGACCCCCAGCGCGAGGACGAGCGACCGGCGGATGCTTTCCCGCGCGGAGGCGAGACGCAGGTTTTTTTCCTTGAGCCATCGCTGGGCATTTTTTGCGGTCTCGAAATAGGACAGATATTCTCCGGTCGTCTCGTCTTCCTTGCCCAGCATCATCTGATAGACGGCATGCGCACGGTATTCAAGGGCGCAGCCGTATGCTTCCAGATAATCCAGCAGCACTTGCGGCATGTCCGATTCGAAGAGATCGTCCGTCCGTTTCTCCCACTGTGGCAACCGGGAGGCGAGCTGTCGCAACGGGCCGCTCGCCGTACGCCGTGCGTTGTTTTCGCAGGAAATATCGTCCGTCTCCTGGTCCGCCTGCAGGATTGCCGCAACCTGCCCGTCGAATGCCTGATCCCACTGTATCCCCTCCGCATCGTCGGGGTCGGTGGGGAAGAGATCCTCGTTCTGCGTGCAGGCGACGATGCCCGGGATCGTCGAGGATGAAGGTGCGGCTTCTTCGCCCTCCGTTTGGCCTTGCAGGGCGGCGGCGCAGGAGGACAAGAGCATCAGGCTCGCGCACAGCCCCATCCCGAGCGGGACGGAGAAACAGGATTGCCGGAGGGGGCGGTCACGGTTGCGCAGGGGCACAGTACGGAAGGAAGCAGGGCAGCCGGCTGAACCGGCCGAGGAATTGTGAAGCCTGGTCGAGAGGGGTCAGGAAGGAGAAGTCCAGCATGCGCAGGATGGGTTCGAAGTTCCCGCCGAATTGCCGGAGCGAGCGGTGTGCGGCATCTTCGTGCGCCAGGTAGCCCAGCAGGCTCTCCTCGTACCGGATGAGTTCTTCCGCCACGGGAGCGCAGTAGCTGCGCATCGCTACCGTGTCGACAAAGGTCCAGACGGGCGTGGGGCGGCAGAGGGGGAGCGGTGCGGGGTCCATCGGACGGCATCCGATTGCCTGGAGGGAAGACTGCGAAGCGCTGTCCCCGTCTTTTTTCGGCGATCCCGTCGCTTTGTCAGCCGCTTCGCAGACCGTGAGGGCGCGGCACTGGAAGGCACGGAAACTTTGCAGGAGGGGCGGGATGATGTCCGACGTGAGGGCGCGTTGGGTCTGCAGGATGCCCGTTCTGCCTTCGGAAGGGTCGATGCCCGTATCGGGTGCTAGGGGATCCGGCGCCGTTTCTTCATCCATTTCACCATTGGATTTGGTGATGTCGCCATCCGGGCCGCCGCTCGTCGCCCAGGAATTGGATTCCGTTTTTATCCAGATGTTGCCTTTCCAGTCCACACGTGAGGCTCCCGTCCGTTCCTCACGGGCGGGACGGATGCCGAAGAGCGCGGATTCGAAGAGGAAGCGTTCCTTGTTGAGCGCCCGGTTGATCTCCGTCGCGCAGGGGGTGCGGACGTCGAAACTTTGCTGCGGGGCGGTTTCTTGCGCGCGTGCCGGACCGTCTGCGGAGAGGAGCAGCAGCAGGACGGCCGGCAGGAGGGAAGCGACGTTGGTCATTGTTGGGGGGCGGGGGTGGGGGGAGAGGAAGGGAAATCCAAGGGAATGTTTTCCGGCAGGGAGAACGATTCGTAGAGGTCTCCCGGTGACGCCACGTCGTAGGGTGTCGGGTTGGCGGAGGGGACCAGTTTTCCTTCCTTGTCGATGGTCTTCTCCCGCAACGTGTTGCGGGCATTTTCGAAGGGGGCGGAGGCAGAATCTCCCGGCGGAAGCGTCACGCGCAATCCTTCTTTGATCACCTCCATTTCCAGGCGACAGAGATCGTCGTCTTCGTCGCATTCCGGCAGGGGGGGCGGGGGGGAGGCGACGCCTGTCGGCGGTTCGCCCGGGTCCAGGAATGCGCCCAGCGGCGCCCAGATCCGCATGAAGGCGTGCCACAGCTTCGGTTCCGGAAAGACGCAGCCGTCTTCCCCGAACGTCGGGCAGTTCAGGTCTTTGTGCGGCTCCTTCACCCACAGGAGTTTTTCGTAGCGGTCGCGCAGGTTCTCCAGTGCGCCCGTCCGTTCCGCGAAGGCGGCGGTGAGGGCATCGATGGGAACCCCTCCTTCCGCCGCAGGCGCGTTGCCGTATCGCTTCTCGACGGCCAAGGGCGGGAGTTCCGGTTCCGGCAGGGACGGGATGCCGGGGAGATCGGGGAGTTCCGTATTTTTCGCCTCGAGGTACGAGGAGGGCGGGGAGGGCAGGCGCAACGATACCTGCACGGGGCGGAGGACGGGAATCCGCAGGGAGGCGGCCTGTTCCAGGCCTGTGAAGAAGATGTCACTGAAATCGAAGATGAAGTGCTTGGGGTACGGAGTGAGGTCCGGCAGCTGGGAGAAATCGAAGGCGTCGTCCTGCTCGATCCATTCGAGCGGCGGCGTGGAAACGTCGTTCTTGCAGTGGAGGCTGTTCGTCGTTTCCACTCCCCCGTAGGCGTTCTTCAGCGCTTTCCATGCTTCCAGCAGCGCGCGTTCCCGTTCGCGCCGGTCCATCGCTTCCCGGTACGGTTGCATGCGCGACTCGATCCACTCGTCGATCGCGTCCGACAATTCTTTCCGGCGTTCGAGGACTTTTGCGAGATGGCGCGGCAGTTCCGTCCGGAGCGTCCGGAGCTTGGCCAGGTACGCGCGGTATTCCTGCAGCTTCTGCGTCACGTCGTCGGCGGCCGATCCGTCCTTCCCCAGGAGTTCCCGCTGCTTTTTCCACGCTTCCCACGCTTCGATGAGCGTCTGGAGTTCGGCGTCCGACACGAGCGGGATGACGACGGGGATGGGGTCTTCCTCCAGGCGCGAGAGCAGGGAGGTGCGGAACATTTCCCGGACGGCCTCGACGAGGCCGGGTTTCATCGGGGTGGAGAGTTCGATGAGGGGGACGGAGGGCGATTGCCCGGCCGGGCGTGTTTCCGTGAAGAGCGCCTCCAGTTCGTCCGTGGCGCTGACGAGCGGCATCACGAGTTCCACGGTGGGCGGGAACCCCTCCATATACCGTTCCAGTTCGAGCATTTGGCTCACGTATTTTTCGGTTTCGCCGAACGGGGGTCGGTCTTCCGGTTCCGGGAGTTCGGGTCCCGCGAAGCCGCTCTTCTTCTTTTTCTCGATGTCCAGGGCGAAGCCGCCCCGATTCTCCAGCTCGGGCAAATTATCTTCTTTGTTGAACGTCGGGGAACCGTTGACCTTCCTCTTTTCCTTGAGGCGCTTGAGCTGGAGGTCGTCCGCGATGCAGTTGAGATCGTCAGAGTTATTCCGGGGATCCATGCCTTGTTCCTTGTACCACTTGTAGCAGGCCAGCTGGACCTCGTACTCCTCGTCATGTTCCGTATCCGGGATGTTGCCCAGCACATGGGTGGCAACGTAGCGCCGGTAGAAGGATTCATACCGCGAGCCGTTCAGAGGATCGAAAGGAGGATCGGAATCAGGCGTTGGTATCTCGGCTGCCGTCCGGCAAAATTTCCCGTCCGGCTGGTCTTCATTGGGGGGGCCGCAATCTTCGCAGTTGGGATACTCCTTCTCCTCATCCTTCCAATATTCGTGGCACCAGTCCTGTGCGTCCTCCATGGCCGGCTCATCGCCGTCCCATACCCATCCATACCCCACCTTCAGGCGACCTTCCTGTTGCTCGTCCCAATCGCCCGTGCATTCGTATTTCTCGCCGAAGTATTCCCACACTTCGACATGTTCCGGGCATTCGGGGGAGCTGTCCGGGCAGGAGTTACAGTCGAAAGAGAGGTCGGGGCGCTGGTCCGTGTCGAAATCCGTCATGTCGCAGTAGTACTCTTCCCAGCAGTATCCGGTATCGTCGCAGACCCAGTAGTAGATCGCCGTCCAGAAGGTGCAGTGCGTGAGGCGATCGACGGGGTAGCGCATTTCCTCATTCACGGCTTCGCAAACGGAGAGGCAATCATCGGGATTGCGGCATTCAGTATCGTGATACTGCGGCGGATCGACATTGCGGAATTCCTCGCAATGAGGATTGTCCATATAGGAGGCGAAGACTTTGCCGTACGTCTCGTCGGGATACTCCTCGTCGTTCGTCTGTCCGCGCCAATCGCCCGGGGCGAGGGGTACGCCTGAGACCGTGGTCATGCCTTCCCCTTCTTCCATGTCCTTGCGGAAACCGCACGTTGCTTTGTTCAATTCTTCCGGGATGTCATCTTCCACGGTGGTCTCGACCGTTTCATAGTCGCTGTCCTCCGGGATTTGGTAGACGCTTGCTTGGGCGTGTGACGCCGCAGACAGGATCCCGGCCAAACCCATGAGGACGCTGGCACGCAAGACCCGGCGGATGGGATGGATGGGAATAACCACGCGAACGTGGAATCCATCCTAGTACCGACTTCGTCGCTTCCCTATACCGCGGAGACGGAGAAGCATTGACGGAAATGGACGCTGCCGCCCGATTGCATTTGATTGTGTACTTCACCATACTTATTTTCGAAAGCCCACGGAATACATTTGCATTTCTGTTCGTCAGGTGTACAACTGTACACGCTTCGTTCTTTTTCCTCCGCCTCACGGCAAGCTGCGGGATGAAGACCCGCTCTCGTGAGGCGAAGCAGAGGAAGCATCGCCACCCATCGGTCGTGGCCTCCCGTACTTCCATTCCCCCCAGAGACATGTTCTCCTTCAACAGGGTGCACATCATCGGCTACCAGACACAACCCGTCACGATCCGGCAGACGCCGGGCGGTTCGAGCGTGACCGACCTCAACCTTGTCGTTCCCTACGCGTTCCGCACGGAGAACGGGGAAACGCTGGAAGGGAAAGGGTTCCATACCGTCACGCTGTGGGGACCCATGGCGGACGTGGCCGGCCGTTACATGAAGCCCGGCAGCCAGGTGTTCATCTCCGGGCGTTTGCAGACGGATTCATGGGAAAACGAGCAGACGGGCGAGAAGCGGTCCAAGACCAAGATCGTCGGGCTCGACATGATCCTCCTCGATCCCAAGGATGGACTGCGTGCGGCGCCGGAGGGCGCGGCAGGCATGCTGGGAGGTTTGAACCGTGCGGACATCATCGGGAACGTGACGAAGGATCCCGAGATGCGCACGACGACGGGCGGCCAGCAGGTGCTGACGCTCGGCGTCGCCACGAACGACCGATGGAAGGACCGCGCGTCCGGCGAGGACAAGGAACGGTCGGAATTCCACAACGTGGTCATCTGGGGCGCGCTCGCCGAGCGCGTGGCCAAAACGCTGCACAAGGGCAACCGCGTCTTCGTGTGCGGCCGCGTGCAGACGCGCAGTTGGGAGACGAAGGAAGGCGCGAAGCGCTACACCACAGAGGTGATCGCCGACCAGGTATCGCTCCTCGGGACGCACCATCCGCTTGCGGAGGCTTCCATCCAAGCGGGTGCCGCCATGGATGCGCGCGGCACGGGTCCCGCCATGTCGTCGGCCGCGACCGACCGCGTTCCGGCTCCGGCGCAGGATATCGAGGCGCCGGAAGTGGCGTATGCGTCGGAAATCAAGGTGGAGGATCTGCCGTTTTGATTCGCATTACTGTGTACGGAGAGGAGGGATTGCCCTCCTCCTTATTGCATAGCTTCCCCCTTTCTTTTTTCTGCCGCACTTCTTTCTTCTCACCTCCACTTCGGGCGCGTGGACCCCACCATGTTGATTGTAATTGTTTCTGTTTTCACAAAACAACACACAAAATCTCAAGCGACCAACAATAGGGCACAAGCCTTCGTTTCCAGCAGGCGGCCGCACTGCCCGGTCAGGAGGGTAAGGGTGGTGTCGGAGGGGGAAGGGAACCGGACAAGGTTCCCTCCTCCTCCGACAAAAGAAAATGAGAAAATAGCTACGTGCGGCAGACAAAAGAAATGGGGAAGAAACCGGACACAATTTTCCCTATTATTTGCACGACGCGTGGATCACTTTGTCAGGACGGAGGATGCATCGTTCTCCGCGGATGACCGTTGTGATAGAAGCAGGCGTCCGCTTTTCCGTGCATCAATTGCCGCCGCGCGTTGATGGTTTGTTCCTGTCTTTGCAGGGAAGAGACGGTCGAAGGATCTTGCGTCGCACGCAGAAGTGCATCCAATTCGGGACTGTGCCGGAATTCAGCAGGCTGCATTTCTCCAAAGCATCCTCGTTCGCGGCGGGGAAGCAAACGGATGTCCTTGCGGAGATGTCGGATCGTGACGGTTTCTTCCCTGGCGCACTTATTGCTTTCCACAATTTGGCATACCAAGAGGGGAATGCATGTTGTATCCTGCCGCGCCCATGGCGGAAGAAATCCCCTCCTCACAGGTGTTCTGCAGGCTCCTTGCCCAGCGCGGCATGGAGGCAGCGACACGTACCGGGCTACGAATCCACTTCTTTCAGGCGAAGGTGCGTGACGAGGAATTGGGCGTTCTCTTCACTCGTGAAAATGCCCAACTGGCGCTTGAGGAAATCAGGCGACTGTTGTGGCAGAGGGGGAGGGCGGTACTCTTGTCCCAAGCCGCAGAAATTGAAATGCAGTTCCGTCGCCAAATGAGCGACTGCAACATTGTTGTGCGTCCTTCATGAGCGGACGACCTTCCCGTCCTCCCCGTACAGCCGCATTTCGATGCCTTCGATCTGCGGGACCGCTTCGCAGATTTTTTGCGTGACGGCGAGGACGTCGGCAAACGTTGCCTTGTCCACGTTGAGGAGGAAGTTCGCATGCTTCTCGCTCACCTGCACGCCGCCGATCTTGAAACCGCGCAAGCCTGCTTTCTCGATCAATTGCCATGCGGGCGTGCCGTCGCCGACGGCTTTGAAGCACGAGCCCGCCGTCTTCAGGTGCGGCTGCGTCTCGAAGCGGCGCTTGATCAGCCGTTCGATGTCCGCCTTGATTTTGGTTTCGGGACGGGAGGGGAAGATGAGATTCGTTTCCCACAAGACCACGTCGGGCATTTGTTTGAACGCACTCTCGCGATAACGGAAATCACATTCATCCTTCGAGAATGTTTTCCATTCGCCATCCACGAGCGCTGTGACGGATGTCACGAAGGAATCGAGCCATGTCCCCTTCGGCCCCTGTCCCGCATTGCCGAAGAGCGCGCCGCCCACCGTTCCGGGTATGCCCGTGAGCGCAGACAGATCCAATTCATGTTCGGCACATGTATTGATCAATGATGCGAGGATCGTTCCCGCTTCCGCGACGACATTCCGGCCATCGATACGCACGGCATCCGCCTTGATGCGCACGACCAGCGCGTCGATCGTCCCGTCCGCGAAGACGGTGTTTGCGCCGCCGCCGAGCACGATGAGCGGCACGTTCTTCTCCCGCGCGAAGCGCTGCGCTTCCTCCGCATCCGCCTTCGTCAGCAATTCGGCGTACCAGCGCGCGCTGCCGCCGATCTTCATGGTGGTCTTCGTGCCGACGGGGATGTGTTCCTGGAGGAGCATGCAGTGACATTCTCTTCTTTCTCTTGTCTGCCCGACAAGAGAAAGAAGCAAAGAGAAACGCACCGCGCACCAATCGCTCCTCCGCCCAGTCCCGTGCCTCCTCGCCGGCGCCTCCAAGGTTTCGGCGCCGTCTTGTCGGCATTATGCCGCTTTGCGGCACGAGACCTTCCCCTTCACCCCCCGTGGTGCGCGGGACCTCACCATATATTCTGGCTCATAGGAGGTTTGTTTCGGGAATGGATCGATATCCTTGCAGGATCTGTCACATGTTGCTGTTTGTCACCGAGTGTGGGCGTCGCGTCAGGAGGAAGATGCCGACGGCAATCGGAACGAAGCCGGCGATCTGGGACGGGGTGACCGGCTCGGACAGGATGAAGTAGGCGGCGATGAGCGTGAACAAGGGGGCGATGCTGTTGAGGGAAATGGCCTTGGTGATGGGAATTCGATGGATACCTTCCGTCCACAACATGCCGTCGAGGCCGAGGAAAATGATGCCGTTGGCCGCCAGGAATCCCCATGATCGCCACATCTGAACGGAGGAAGGCGCCGGTTCCATGAGGAATGCGAGCAGGAGCAGGACAAGGCCGCTCAGGAGGCTGCGCCAGAACAGAATGTATTCCGACGAAACCGTCCGACGCACTTCCTGCGCATATTTGTTCCCGATCGGGGCGAACATGGTGGCCAGGATCACGAGGAAATTGCCGCCCTGCCAGCCGGATGCTTTCGGGAAGAGGATGAACGAAACGCCCAGGACCATGCAGGCCCCTCCCATGACGTTGCGGGGCACGAGCGGTTCGTGGCGAAGCAGGAGATGAAGGATGAGGAAGGAGAAGAACACCTCCATCTGCGCGATGATCGCCTCGTTCCCGGCCGTGGTGTGGCTGAGGCTGATGAAGACAAGGCCGAAGTAGAGCACCCCGACGAAGAGCGCGTTGAGGGCGATCCCTTTCCATGCCCTTCGTTCGCGCAGGAATCCCCAGTGACGTTTTGCCGTCAGGATGACGGCGAAGAAGCCGGTGGCGATGAGCATGCTCGCTGCTGCCGAGAAGAGTGGCGTGACGCCGCCGAATGTGAGGATGGTGATGACGGGGAAGAGCGCCCACAGCAAAGCGCCGGAGAGGATGTATAGTTCGCCTTTCCGTTCCGGTGTCAGGGTGATCACGGTCCAATACTGGCGAACCGGTCAACGCGTGGCAACAGCTTTCCCCCGCTCCAATCGCTCAAACACCGCCTCCGTGCCGCGCTCGGCCGCGAGGGCGCAGGCCACTTCGACGGCGCCCGGGCTGAACGGCCTGCCCGTGAGGGACGCGCGCAGCGGCCAGAGTAACTGCCCCAATTTCCATTCGCCTTTCGCCACTTCCGCTTTGACCGCGGCGAGCACACGCTCCTCGTTCCATTCCTTTTCTGGGATCTCCCGCAGGATTTCTTCGATCTTTTGCAGGGCGCCGGGGAGCAGCGCCTTCGTCACCTTCTGCTTCTCGTTGGCGAGCAATTCCACGGTCGGTTGCGGCTCTTCGTAGAAATAACCGAGCATCGCCGGCGCTTCCGCGAAGAACGTGATGCGTTCCCGGATGAGGGCGGCTTTCTTCTCGAAGGCGGGATCAGCGGCGGCTGCGGGATAGGCTCCCGCAACGATCGGTCGGATGCGCACGGTGAATTCTTTGAGCGGGATTTTCCGCATCCACTGGCCCTGCAACCAGTCCAGCTTCTCCGTATCGAAGACGGCGCCCGCCTTCTGCACGCGGTCCAGGGAGAAGGCTTCGACCAGTTCATCCATCGAAAAAAGTTCCTGCGTCGTGCCGGGGTTCCAGCCGAGGAGCGCGAGGAAGTTGAGGAGCGCTTCGGGGAGGTACCCCTTCGCGATGTAGTCTTCCGCCGCCACAGCGCTCTGACGCTTGCTCAACTTCGAGCGGTCCTTGTTGAGGAGCAGGGGGACGTGCGCGTACTTCGGCGGCGGCCATCCCAGGTATTCGAAGAGGAGGAGGTGCTTGGGAAGCGAGCTCAGCCACTCCTCGCCCCGGATGACGAGGTCGATTTCCATCAGGCGGTCGTCCGCGACGTGCGCAAGGTGGTACGTGGGGAAGCCGTCGCTCTTCAGGAGCACCTGGTCGTCGATGGTGTGGCCTTGGAACCGCATCTCGCCGCGGATTTCGTCCGTGAACGTGATGGTCCGTTCGTGCGGGACTTTCAGGCGGATGACGTGCGGCTCTCCCGCGGCGATCCGCTTCCGCACTTCTTCCGCGGAGAGTTTCAGGCACAGGCGGTCGTACATCGGCGCCTGCTTCTTCGCCTCCTGCGTCTTGCGCATCTCTTCCAGTCGCTGCGAGGTGCAGAAGCAGGGATACGCGTGTCCTTTCGCGACGAGCTCATCCGCGTATTTCCGGTACAGGCCCAGTCCCTGTCGCTCGGATTGGATGTACGGCCCCTTCGCGCCCTTTTGCGCCACCTGCCCGTTATCGGGAACCACGCCTTCGTCCGGCCGGATGCCTGCCCAGTCCAGCGTCTTCAGGATGTTCTCCACCGTGCCGGGCACCGAACGCGCCTGGTCCGTATCCTCGATGCGCAGGAGGAATGTGCCCTTCGTCTGCCGCGCGATCAGGAAGGAATACAGCGCGGTACGCAGCCCGCCGACGTGGAGGAAGCCGGTGGGGGAGGGGGCGAATCTTGTTCTCACGGGGACAGAATACAAGAATACGAAGGATTTTGGGATGAGGAATACCGGGGTACCCTCCTTCGCTAAAGCTACGGAGGGCAGGCGGGAATACGAGTGCGGGGGTGGGGTGCGGTCAATCGCGCTCCTGCCCGCTTCCGTTCTCCTGCGGACGGAGGTCGAACGTGTAGAGGACCACATCCTGCTTCTCTCCCTCGACGAAGCGTGTGCGAGACCGTTCGAGCATGGGCGCAAATTCCCCCGTCTCATCCGGTTTGCCGTATTTCCCGTACAGCGCCTTCACCGCCGGAGATGCGGTGATGCTGACTGCCCGCGTGAATCCGGCTTCCCGCATGGTATCCAGGCACTCCTCGAAGATCTGCCGCCCATGCTGCGTGTTCTGGTGTTTTTCCGCGATGGCGAAGCCGCCGATAAGGCCGGTGCCGGGATACTCCAGCGTCGGTTGGAAATATATGGTTCCGATGGGGATATCCCTGTGCCGGAAGACGAGGCTGGAGGGAATATGTTTTTTCAGTTCCGCTTCATTCATATGCTTGAGGAACGGCGTACCACTTTTCGTCTGATGTTGCGGTCCCGAGCACTCCTGCCGGATTTTCATCAAGGCCGGAAGATCGGTGTCATGGGCGGGGGCGATGTGGTGCGTCTGGATCCGTTCGATGACCGTTCCGTCGCCGAGGTGGGTGAGCGCTTCGTTCTCAAGCGCTTTCCCGTCGGCTTCCAGGATGTGGACGGCGTTCACCCCTCCGGCGACGGCGAGCGCCGTCGCGGTGAGCTTCGGGAGCATTCCTTCATTGATCACGAACGTGCCGTCCCGGTCTTTTTTCCGGAGCAATTCGATGATTCCGTCGAAATCGACGTAACTCAGGACACGCTTCAGTCCCTGCCCGTTCGGGATCAGGATGCCTTTCTCATTCGTCATGTAGAAGAGTTTCTCCGCTTCCAGCGCCGCCGCGACCATGGCCGCGGACGTATCGGCGTTCACGTTCAGGTAGCTGCCGTTCTCGTCCCTGCCCCCGAAGGGAATGATGGCCAGAACGTTCTGCTTGATCGCTTTCCGGATCACCTCCGTGTTCATTGCCACCACCCTGCCTGTTTCCCCATGACCGGGGATTCTTTCGGCCTGGATGATCCCGGGATCAAGCGGCTGGCAAGGAATGCCGAGTTCCCGGCATCGTTCCACGATGTGGTTTTGGATATCCAGACATGCTGCCACGATGTGCGGGATCATCTGCTTCGGTGTGATGCGCAGCTGCGTTTTCGGGTGTTTGGATGTTTCGCCCAAGATTGTGTTGAGCTGTTTTCCCCCGCCATGCACGAGGACGCATTGCACGCCATGCTGCATGAAAATTCCCGTGGTGGAGAGGATGCCGTCCAATCGGGGTCGGTCATCCAGCGGCGTTCCCGACACTTTTTCCACGAAGATTTTTCCCTCGAAGTCGCGGTAGAAGCCTGCTGCCGTTTCCGGATTGATGGCGGGAAGGACGGCTTGTTCAGACGGCGGTTCGGAGGAGGAGGAATTCATGAGGGGGGAGGGAAAAGTCACATAAAAAATCCGTCGTGATGCTCCGACGGAGGGGATGGCGGGGTCAGTGAGATTCCATCACCTCCGGGAGGTGAGGCGGCGACGCAGTGAATGGAGGCGTGCCAGAACCATAGGCGCATAATATGCACCTTACTTTTTCATAGTCAAGAACGGTGATGGAAGCATCCGCTCAGTCCACCACCTCCACCGTGAATGTCACGGGTTCCACGGGTTTGTCGGAGGCGTCGCGGGGAGTGGCGACGATGGCATCCAGGACGTCCAAGCCGTCCGTCACCTGTCCGAAGACTGTGTGCTGCCCTTCCAGCCAAGGCGTGCCGTCCGCCTGGATGATGAAGAACTGGCTGCCGTTCGTGTTCGGGCCGCGGTTGGCCATGGCGAAGGCGCCGCGCTTCATGGGCAGCGACTGCAGCTTGTCATCGAAGACGTAGCCCTTCTGTTCGAAGTATTGCTGCACGGTCAGGTCTTTGAGTTCGGAAGGGAGCGAGCCCGGCTCGGCCACGCCGGAGAGTTTTTTCTGATCCAGACCGTAGCTCTTCGCGTTGATCTCATCCTCGAACGTTTCGCCGAACACGCTGCGCCCGCCCGTGCCGTTGCCGTTCGGGTCGCCCGCCTGGACCATGAAATCGGGGATGACGCGGTGGAACGTGAGATTGTCGTAGTAGCCGCTTTTCGCCAGCGCGACGAAGTTCGTGACGGTCTTCGGGGCGGCGTCGGCATCCAGTTCCGCCGTGATGTCGCCGAGCGACGTGCGGAGGATCACGACGTGTTTGCCGGAGAGGATTTGGCCGTCGAAGGAAACGGAAGGCATGCTGTTGGCGGAGGAGGAAGAGGCGCCGCCGTTCGGCGCGGGGGAGGAAGGAGAGCAACTCACCAGCAGAAAGGCCAGCGCAAACAGCGGGATGATGAACTTGTACATACGGGGCGTCAGCCTACTCACCCCCCGGAGGTCATGCAAGATACTGCGACATCTTTTTGGCGGAAAGTCAGTTCGGGGTTTGTAACATTCTGTTTCCGGGCTCGTTAAACGTTGCCCCGTCTTTGGGCACGGCCTGTTTCCAGGAGGAGGCGTGCGATCTCTTCCGCGGCATCCGGACGCGCGGAAACGGAGGATCGCATCGCCGCTTTCATGCGTTCGAGTGCGACGCCGTCCGTCAGGAACGTGCGCACGGCGGGGACCAGTGCCGTTGCCAGCGTTTCCTGATGCAGCAGGAGGAATCCTCCGCCGTCTGCGGCCGCGCGCGCGTTCGCCGACTGGTGGTCGCCCGCAACGCCCCGCAACGGCACCAGCATCGCCGGGATGCCGTTCGCCGCAAGTTCTCCGATTCCCCCCGCTCCCGCGCGGCTCAATGCCATCGATGCCGCCGCATACAGGTGCGGCAGTTCTTTCGTCGCGAAGGGGACGGACCAGTAGCCGGGTCGGGCGGCGGCGCTGCTCTTTCCCCGTCCCGTCACGTGGGCGACGTCGCAAAGCGGCAGGAGTTCCGGCAGGTTCCCGATGACGATGTTGTTCAGCGACTCCGCCCCCTGGCTGCCGCCCAGGACGAGGAGCACGGGTTTCTTCCCGTCAAAGCCGGTCAGGCGCAGGCCCTCTTCCTTCGTCCCCCCGGTGATCTGTGGACGGACGGGATAACCCGTGTACACATGGTTCCCGCGCACGGTTCGCTCCGTCGGGAAACCGTGGCAGACGGCGGCCGCCTGACGGGAGAGAAGCGCGTTGGCGCGGCCGCCGCGCGCATCCGCATCCAGGAGAACGTACGGGATCCCGCGCTTGCGCGCCCGGAGCGCGACGGGGACGCTCATGCCGCCGCCGGTGCAGAAGAGGATGTCCGGCCGGAACGCATCGAAGACCGTACCGGCACGCCGGTACGCAGCCAGGAAATCCAGGGGGAAGGAGAGGCTTCGGCGGATGCGGGGGAGGGGTGTGTGCGGCAGCCGCTCCGCGTCCAGGAACGCAAGCTCTTCTTCTTGCCGCGAACACAGCATATGCGTCTCCGTGGACGGATCCAGGCGCAGGCAGGCGCGCGCGACGGCGACTGCGGGGGCGATGTGGCCGACGGAGCCGCCTCCGGCGAGGAGCAGGCGCATAGGGTCAGGAGAAGAGTCGCAGGACGGGAGAGGCGGTCCGTTTCCGTTCCCGCCGCGCGAGCGCCGCTTCCTCCGTGGAGTGCATGGAAATGTTCAGGAGGATGCCGATGCTTGCGAGGAGTGCGAGGAGCGAGGAGCCGCCGTAGCTGATGAACGGCAGCGTGAGGCCGGTGAGAGGAAAGATCCCCAGGTTGACGGCGATGTTCACGGCGGTCTGCACGCCGATCCACGATGAGATGCCCGCCGCGACCAGGAAGCCGAAGCGGTCGGGGGCGTTGCGCGCGATGCGGAAGCCGCGCTCGATGAGCATCACGTACATGCCCAGCACGATGAGGAGCCGCAGAAAACCCAGTTCTTCCGCCATGGCGGCGAACACCATGTCCGCCTGCACTTCGGGCAGGTAGCCGAACTTCTGGATGGACTTGCCGTACCCGACGCCGAACGCCCCTCCGCTGCCGATGGCGATGAGCGCCTGTTTGATCTGGAAGCCGATCGTTTCCGCGATGCGCGGGTCATTCGGCAGGAGGAACGCCATGAAGCGTGCGCGGATGTATTCCTTCTGAAGGATGATGGGAATGCCCAGGGCACCGGCCAGGCCTCCTCCGAGGAGCAGGTGGAAAATGTTGCCGCCGGCGATGAAGAACATCACGGACGCGATGCCGCAGAGAATGAGGAACGTGCCGAAATCCGGTTCGGCGGCGATGATGAATGTGCTGACGACGAGGAGCGTCGCGAACGGCACGAATCCCTCTTTCAGCGTGCCGATCAATTGCTCGCGCTTCTGCAGCCAGACGGCGAGGTAGAAAATGAACGCCAGTTTGAAGAGTTCGGACGGCTGGAGCGAGAGCGGCCCGATGCGGAGCCAGCTGTTGGAAGTGCCCCAGCCCGCATTCAGGCCCGGGATGAACACCGCGATGAGCAGCAGCAGGGAGAGGAAGTAGAAGGTCCGTGCATGCCGTTCCCAGAAATGGTACGGGATGAGCGTGGTGATGCCGAGCACGGAGAACCCGATCAGCACGTGCTTGAAACTGCGCAGCAGGTAGAACGCGTTCGTGGGCGCGTTCATCGTTCCCTGCTCCGTGAGACGGAGCGTCAGCTGGTAGCTTTCGAACACGCTCACGCTCGCGATCATGGCAAGACCGAAGAGCGTCAGCACGACCGTCAGGCCCAGCAGCAGGAGGTCAATGCGGCGGAACATGGATCCGGATTATAGACCACGAGATGGCGGATAGACATTTTTTCGCCATTACGTCCGTCGAAGGCCCATAACCTTCCTTTCCAACGATCGTGGAAATGCCTAAGCTCCGGACGCAACCTATGAAACGCCTTCTTCTCATCGCCGCCGTCGCGCTCGGCCTGAGCCTGCTCGGGAAATTTCTTGCCGATGCATTCCTCATGCGCGCGGTTCCTCTGCTCGGGACATTCGTCACGCTCGAACCCGTCCTGAATCCGGGGGTCGCTTTCGGGGTGCGGCTGCCGGCGGGGGTCCAGGAGTTCGTTATCCTCTTCGCGCTCATACTGGTGATCGCTCTCGCCCGTTCCTCCGCCCGTACGCGCGTCCAATCCGCCGGCTTCGGGCTCATCATCGGCGGCGCCGCGGCCAATCTCTTCGATCGTGTTCCCGACGGCGTGGTAACGGACTTTTTCCAGGTCGGGACGTTTCCCGTTTTCAATGTGGCGGACAGCTGCATTACGGTCGGTGTCTGTTTGCTCCTCTGGGATGCCGTGCGGAGACGGTAGGTTCTTTCGGGAGGAAACCGAGGAAACCGAAGAAACCAAAGATACCGAGGAATGTCGCTTTTCTGTTGCCGGACCATTTTCCCGTTAGTCCTCGGTTTCCTCTCTCCGTCCTGACATGGCCTTTTTGCGTTCCTGAGCCTCTACCCCGATGCGCTCCCTTCCGCTACACTTCCGGTCTCCATGAATCTCAACTATCGCGTGCGCGGCGGCGTCCCCCTGCGGGGAGACGTCTCCGTCGGCGGCTCGAAGAACGCGGCACTCCCGCTCATTGCGGGCAGCCTGCTCGTGAGCGGCGAAACGGTGCTGCGCAACGTCCCCCGTTTGACCGATACGCTGGCGCTCCTGCGCGTCCTGGAATTCCTCGGCGCGGAGACGCGGTTTGAGGACGGTATTCTGCGCATCCGCACCGACCGTCTCCGCAGCCAGCCCATTCCCGCGCAGTACGTGTCCCAATTGCGCGGTTCCATCGTGTTACTCGGCCCCCTCCTCGCCCGTTTCGGCGTCGTCGAAATGGCGTATCCGGGCGGGTGCGTGCTCGGCAAGCGTCCCGTGCTGGCGCACATCGAAGCCCTGGTGCAGATGGGCGCGGTCGACATGAGCACCGATGCCGTGCTGCATTTGCAGGGGACGCTGAAGCCGGGGCGTGTCGTCCTGCCCGAATTTTCCGTCACCGCCACCGAGAATGCCGTTCTGGCGGCATCGGTCCTTCCCGGCGAAACCGTCATCGAACTGGCGGCGGCGGAGCCGCACGTGCACGACGTGGAAACGTTCGTCGAGGAGATGGGCGCGGAGGTGCGCGGCAAGGGTTCGCATACCGTCACGATCCGGGGGACGAAGGAGCCGCGCCCCGTGACGCATACGGTGATCTCGGATTACCTGGAGGCGGGGGCGTTGGTGTTGGCGGCGCTCGTGACGCGCGGGAAGCTGCGCATCAGCGGCGCCGACGAATCCCATCTCGTTTCCTTCCTCGATGTCTTGCGCCGGGCGGGGGCCGTCTGGCGTTTCGAGGATGCCGGGACGCTCGTCGTGGACGGCGAGGCGTCCGTGCTCAAGGCGATGCATGTCCGCACGAACATTTTCCCGGGTTTCCCCACGGATTTGCAGGCGCCTTTGGGCGTCGCCATGACGCAGGCGCAGGGCGTATCGCGCATTTTCGAGCGTCTCTACGAAGGCCGTTTCGGGTATCTCTTCGAGCTGGAGAAAATGGGGGCGCACGTCGAATTCCTCAACGCCCACCAAGCGCTCATCATCGGGCCCACGGCGCTCCGGGGCCGGACGGTGGCAAGCAACGACATCCGCGCCGGCACGGCGATGGTCTTGGCGGCCCTGTGCGCGGAAGGCGAAACCGTCATCACGGATGTCCGCTACATCGAGCGGGGATATGACAAATTGGACGAAAAGCTCCGCGGGGTGGGGGCGAGGATCGAGAGGATCGAGGAATAAGAGGTCAGGGGTCAGTGGTCAGCAACCGCTCAGTGGTTTATTGCGCCAATCTGTCCACTGGTCACTGTCCACTGTACCCGTCCCCCTTGCTCCCTCCCGGATCTTCACTACTATGGCTTCGCTATGGCTCTCACTTTCTCCTCCCTCGGCGGTCTCGGCTTCCAGTGCGTGGGTGCGTTGCGCCCGCTCATCGTCTTCCCGCCCGCGGCATCGACGGACAAGAACGCGATCATCCTTCTTCCCGCTCCAGAGGAGGATACGAATGACAACGTGATTTCCTGGCCGGGCGAGTACAACAAAGGAGGCGTCTCCATCCGCGGCATCGGTCACACGGAGGGGCAGCAGGTATCCTATATCGCGGAAACGGACGGCGTACGCTGCGCATTCCTCTCCTCCCCTTTGCAGGACTGGACCGACAAGCAGATGGAGGTGGCGGGGGATATCGACGTTCTCGTGCTGCCGGCGGACGAGCCGAAGGTGGCCCAGAAGCTCATCGATGACTTCGACCCGCGCGTGCTTATTCTCCTGCCGGGAAAGGATGCGGACGCGTTCGATGCCATCGCGAAGCATGCGGGCGTGAAGCCCGATTCCACCATGTCCGAATACAAGCTCAAAGGCACGCTGCCTGCGGAAGGTCGGGAGGTGGTGGTGTTGAGGAAATAGCGAGTAGGGATTGGGGATTAGGGCGAGTGCTGTTTATGTTTGTTGAATCTTTCTTCATACTGTTCCAGTGCCCCCGTAGTTCAACGGATAGAACGATCCTCTCCTAAGGGATAAATGTAGGTTCAATTCCTACCGGGGGCACCATCGATTTTTTTCTCCTGAAGCACTTCGATTGGCAGATACGCATATTTCTTGATCCATTACAGCCTTTTTGGGTTGTCGCGAGGACTCCCTTGACTCCTGCCGGCCGTTTCCCATACTGCCCCGGATGCGTGCCGGTGAGTCCATGGAAATGGGTTCCTCTAGCGCCAACAGGCAAACCACTCCCCCGGAGCAGGACCAAGGGCAGGTGTTCTTTGCGCGTGTGCGTGCCCCCGTGCGGACAAAGTCGCCTGCGCCTTTCGATATGCCCGAAGCCACCATTGAACAGATCAACGGGCACATTGATCCCGTCAGGGACCGGATCCATGAATTATGCTATCGCCTGGGTGTCTTCAAATTTCTTGGGTGGATCGGCTGTGATGTGGAGGACCGCCGCTGGCCGCGTCCCGCCTTTTCCGCTTCCGTCACAAAGAAGGCACAGGAGCCCCCCCGGCAAGATGCCATCGATGCCTCTCGCAACTTTCCCCGGAAACCCCGGTAGCATCGCCGTCCGTTCCCTGCTTCAATGCCGTCGATGACTTTTCTCCAAGCCGTCCTCCTCGGCGTCGTGGAAGGCGTGTCGGAATTCCTGCCGATTTCCTCCACCGCGCACCTGATCCTCGCATCCTCCCTGCTGCGCATCCAGCAGACGGAATTCCTCAAGACGTTCGAAATCGCGATCCAGTCGGGTGCCATTCTCTCCGTCGTGGTGCTGTACGCCCGTGCGTTCGCGCGCCGGTTCGATGTGTGGGCAAAGATCATTGTCGCGTTCATTCCCACGGGCGTTCTCGGTTTCCTGCTCCACGGCGTCGTGAAACGTCATCTCCTCGGCAACGTGCCCGTCGTCCTTTGGGCGCTCTTCCTCGGGGGCCTCGCGCTCATCGTCTTCGAGCGTTTTCACCGGGAGAAGGAGGACGCGGCATCAGAGATCGAGGATATTTCCTACGGCCGGGCGCTGCTCATCGGCGTGTTCCAAGCGCTTGCGATGGTGCCCGGCGTTTCCCGTTCGGCCGCCACGATCACGGGCGGGCTCCTCCTGGGGATCCGGCGCAAAACGATCGTGGATTTTTCCTTCCTTCTCGCGGTTCCCACGATGGCCGCCGCGACGGGTTACGATCTCCTCAAGAGCGCCGGGACGTTCCAAGCGTCCGACCTGCATCTGCTTGCGGCCGGTTTCATCACGTCGTTCGTCGTTGCTCTCCTCTCCATTGTCTGGCTGCTCCGCTTCATACGCCGTCATTCGTTCGTGCCGTTCGGTGTGTACCGCATCGCGCTTGCCGGCGTGTTCCTGGCCCTCCTCTTCGCCGGACTGCTGTCGTGAGCATCGGCGGAGTATGAGGGACAGGAGCGTCCAAGGGATTTCGTGATCGGAGACATACTCTCTGCTGACGGCTGCGGAATGTTCGTCTTTCACGGTGCGTGTCTGGCATATTCCTCCACGCCATCTTTTCGGTGTTGGCAATCACATTCTGTAAGGAAGGGGAAACATGGTCGTCAGAAATGGCGTCCCCTTTCACTCGTCTTCGACATCGACACCTCCTCCGCGCTAGCGGAGGGAATCGACCAGAGACTAGGACGAGTAGGGGTTTTATCTTTGCGCGAGTGGGGCTCCGCCCCCCTCGCGGACACCCCCCCAGCGGTGTCACTTCAGGCAGGCAGAGCCTGCCTTTGCGATGGCTTTTACTTTCCCCCACCCCGTTCTTCGCTTTGCTCAGAACACCCCTCCCCCGATGGGGGAGGGGTTGGGGGATGGGGGAAAGTGGGAAACCCGGCATTTTCGTGGGATGGGGCGCCTGGCGGGGGTATCCTGAACAATCATGCGTGCAGTATGGACGGGTACGCTCACGTTCGGCCTCCTTGCCATTCCCGTGAAGCTCCATCCCGCTTCGCAGGAGAGGGGAGGTTTGCGTTTCCGGTATTTGCACAAGAAGGATTTGGCGCCGGTGGAGAACGTGCGCATTTGCCGTGAGGACGGGCGCGAAGTGTCGTTTGGGGAGGTGGTGCGCGGTTATCGTTCGGGGAAGGGAAAGTATGTCGTCGTCAGCGACGAGGATTTTCGGCGCGCAAATGTCCGGCGGACGCGTTCCATCGAACTGACGGATTTCGTGGAGGCGGGAGAGATCGACCCGCAGTACTTCGAAAAGCCGTATTTCCTGGAGCCGGAGGAAGGCGCGGAGCAGGCGTACGTCGTGTTGCGGGAAGCGCTGCGGCGTTCGGGGAAGACGGGCATCGCCCGGTTCGTCCTGCGTGGGAAAGAGCACATTGCGGCGCTCCGGGCGGAAGGATCCGTCCTCGTTTTGTTGCAGATGCGGTTTGCGTCGGAGTTGCGGGGATCGGAGGACGTGCGCATCCCCGAGAGGAAAGTGGCAGAGGGGGAGGTGGCCATGGCGGTGGCGCTCATCGAGGCGCTCAGCGGCCCCTTCGATCCTTCCGCTTTCCGCGATACGTACACCGAGGAGCTGAAGCGCATCATCGAGGACAAGGCGACGGGCGCCGGACCGGCTCGCAGCGGGAGGAAAACCGCCCCCCGCCCGAACGTGCACGATCTCGTACGGCTCCTGCGGGAGAGTCTGGCAGAGGCATCCCGCCGCTCCCCCGGCATGCTCCGGCGAACGGGCCGCAAGGAGGCTTCCGGGCGCGCACAACCGAAGCGGCGCTCAATCCACCAGCCGTGAACGCCTGCGCAAGTTCTTCTTTCCAGGTTGAGAGGTATACTCTTTGTTCCTCTCCCCCTTGTCCATGCGATCTTCGTTTGCATTAGCGTTTGTGGCGGCTCTCCTGCCCCTCTCGGTGCTTGCCCTCGACTACCGGGACACCAGCAGCCGGTACAAGGACGCTCCTTTCAAGACGCCGGAAGCGGCGGCCATCAGCGTGCTGTCCAACGCGGGGATCATGGAGGGGAATCCGGACGGGACATTCGCGACTGCGCGGTCCATCAACCGTGCGGAATTTTTGAAGATCGGCCTTCTGAGCCAGCCTGCGATCGCCGTGTCCGCTTCGGATGCAGCCGCGTGTTTTCCGGACGTGCGTTCCGGAGATTGGTTCAGCCGCTACGTGTGCCTCGGTAAAAACCGGGGCGTGGTGGAGGGATATGCCGACGGCTCCTTCCGGCCGGGCCAGACGGTGACCTACGCGGAAGGGCTGAAGATGCTCGCGGAACTCTATGAGGGTGACGGAGACGATTCTCCCTGGAAGCGGCGCTGCCTGCGCGTCAATTCCGCCGGCATATGCGAGCTCCATGAAGACATCGTCGCGCCGGCAGGTGCGCCGTGGTACCAAGTGTACGTCGACTGGGCGGGCGCGCAGGGGCTGCTTCTGCCTCTCAGTATTGATTTCAATGAACCTCTCGCGCGCGGGCAGGCGGCCCGTCTCGTCGCCGCGTTCCGCGCCGACGCGGAGGGGGAGCTGGCTTCGTACCGGCAATTTGAACAAGGCCGGGTGCCATCGTCCCGTTCCAGCATGGGCGCCGACACGTCGTCCCGACCCACCTCTTCTTCGTCGTCTTCATCCTTGCAGGCGTCTTCTTCGTCGGTGAGTTCCGTGAGCAGCAGCGTTTCTTCCGTCTCTTCCTCCGTTTCCTCCCTGCCCGATCTCCCCGTCAGCAGCCATTTCCTCCTTCTCGGTGCGCGCAGCAAGCCCGTGGCGAGCGCGGTGTTCCTCTCGCCGCTGGAGGGGGCGTACATCCGGCGCATCGAAGTGCGCTTCGACCGCAAAGTCCGTTCTCTCAGCCGCGTGTACATCGTCGATGCAGCCGGGACGCCCGTCCTGACCCTCTCGCCCGACGTGACGGATTCCACGGATCGCAATTGGAAGGCCACGTCGACCGCGACGGGAGCGACGTATCTTGCGAAGAATGCCGAGCGGGTCCTGGCGGCGGAGGTCCTGCTCCTCGCGCCGGAAGAGGGGGGTATCGTTGGAGAAACGGTGGAGATCGACCAATTCACGATCGATGTGGAGGGGGAGTGGAGCGGCTGCCGCTATACGTCGGCCGCCCAGACGTTCACGTTCCCCATGCACCAGACCGCACAGGCAGTGGTTACCGCAGTGCAGAATGCACTGCCGACCCAAGGGCT
>JAQVMB010000018.1 GCA_028703835.1 Candidatus Peribacteraceae bacterium
AGCTCTCGCGGTCACGCCCGCAACGAAAAGTCTCAAGAGATCCTCCGTCTGTTTTGCTGTGAGCTTGCTCCACTTGAGGCGCATGGAAGAAAGTCTAGAAGAAGAAATCTCCTAGGCCAGCCCCAAGTTCTTTGCCCGTTCGATGTCGTCCGCCTGGACCTCGAAGTGCATCACGCGGTTTGCCATGGTTTTCGTTGGGGGAAGAATCACACAGTGTACCGCGCTCCCCTTCTCGCTTCCAGCAAGTGACGGGGTTTTCATCCTGACACACCGGCCGTTTACAGATGTTCCCGCAGGAACGCCAGCGTCCGGTCCCAGGCTTGGACGGCATCCGGGTTGTCCAGTTCGCGCGCGAAGCCGTGGCCGCGGTTGGGGTAGATGTAGATCTCGTGCGTGCCGCCCTGCGTCTGCAGCCGCGCCTGGAACGCGCGGACGTCGTCGACGGGGATGGACTCGTCGTCTTCGCCGAAGTGCCCGATGATATCCGCCTTCATCTGCGACAGGTCGTCATCCGGCATGAACCGGCCGTAGTACATCACGGTGGCCTGCACGCCCAGGTCGTTGCGCGCCATCTGGTAACTCCATCCGCCGCCGAAGCACCAGCCGACGGACGCGAGGCGTTCGCCGTCCACGTCCGGCAACCCCCGCACATATGCCACGGCGCTCTGGAGATTCTGGAGCGCCGCGGTCGGATTTCCCGCCACGCCCGCGGCCAGCTCCTGCGCCCGTGCGGGATCCTCGGTGGACTCGCCGCCGTACAGGTCCGCCGCGAGCGCGACGTAGCCCTGCCGCGCGAATTGCTCCGCGTAGTCGCGCATGTTGTCATTCAGTCCCCACCACTCGTGGATGAGGACGACGGCGGGGAAAGGCCCGTCCCCCGCCGGGAGCGCGAGATAGCCCGTGGCGGGACCGTAGACCACTTCTTCCGCGCGCACCGTTTGCGCCGCGGAGGAAACGGAGGAGGACGTTGCGCCGTTCCCGTTTTCCGTCGGAAGCGAGGCGGTGCAGGCGGTGAGGAGAAGCGTGAGGCCGAGGAGGGAGGCGATGGTACGCATAATGGATCATTATCGCCGCGGGAGGAGGGAGGGGCAATGATTTGAAAGGGATTTCAAGGCATCAGGATTGCAGGAATACAGGGAGGATTTCAGGAATACCTTGAAATCTTGAACTCCTGAGATCTATCCTGAATGCTTGCAATCCTGAAATCCTGTCTCCCTTCTCACAGCAGCCACGTCGCCGTCAGGAAGTAGAGGAAGATGGAAAGCAGGTCCTGGATGATGGTCGCGACGGGGCCGCTGCCGTTGGCGGGATCCATGCGGAAGGCGGCGAAGGCGTGCGGGATGAGGAGGCCGGTGACGGCGGACGAACACACTGCCGCGAAGAGCGAAAGCGCGAGGACGACGGCGACGGCCTGTCCCACGCCCGTGAAGGACGCGGTGAGGGCGAGGGCGGCGGAAATGGTGAGCGCGATGAAGAACAACACGGCGCTCTGGCGCAGGAAGTAGCGGACGAAGGGCAGCCGACGCTCCATGGCGGCGTCGCGGATGACGAACGCTTCCAGCTGGGCGCGGACGGCGTCGCTCATGTAGACGATGAGCGGGATGAAGGCGGCGAGGACGATGTTCCGCTCCAGCGTCTCCTCGAAGGAACCGATCAGCCGCGCGGCCAGGAGCCCGCCGAGGAGCCCGAGCAGCAACCACGGGATGCGGTGGAGGAAGGATTTCCAGAGCGGCAGCGTGAGGACGTTGTCGAAGAGCGGGTGGCTGCCGTGGATGCCGGCCAAGCGGAGGAGGTCTTCATGCGCCTCCTTGTAGAGGATGCTCAGAATCACGTCGCTGGGGATCACGCCGAGGAAGACGCCGCCGTCATCCGTGACGGGAACGGCCTTGATATTGTGCTTCAGCGACAAATAGACGACGCGTTCCTGGTCCGTGTCCGGATGCACCGTCACGAGCTTCGTCTTGCGGCAGATGTCACCCGCCGTCCGCGTGAGGGCGTGGCGGTAGAGTTCGCGGATGGAGAGGATGCCCGTGAGGCGGCCCTGCGCATCGAGCACGTAGATGTAGTTGATGGTGGAGTGCGCGTCGACGGTGCGCCGCAGCATGCCCGCCACTTCGGCAAGCGTCTGCGCCGCCGTGGCCACGGGCACGTCCCTGGTCATGCGGCTGCCCGCGGAGTCGTGGCGCCAGGGATGGGCGGAGGAATGGGGGGCCGGATGGGGATGGGGACGGAACATGGGATGCTTCATTGTACGAGGCTCATCCACCCCCCTTCGCCCGCACATGGAGCGTTGCGCCGGGGATGGGGGACATTGTTCATGGAATGGGGATGGCTACGGAGGGGCGAGATTTCTGTATTGCACAACATCCTATGTCCTCTCTTCATTGCACGAGGCTCATCCACCCGAAGGCCTTCTCGAATTCCTTCGTGATGACCTGGAAGATGCTCTCCTGCTTGCGGGGCGTGAGGATCGTGAAGACCTTCGAGCGGGACACGTGGCTGAGGTCGTCTCTGCTCTCCACCTGGAAGCTGTAGACCGTGCCGGGGTCGAGGCCGGCGAGGATGACGGCGTGCTTGGAGGAAAGAGACTGTTCCTCGGGGGTCTCCTGGGCGAGGATGGCGGCGGGGTCGCTTGCGACCCCTTTCTGGTAGCGGACCTTGGCCGTGGCGCGCTCGTTGGTCCTCCAGGAGACGATGACCTGGATGGAGGAGGCCTTGCCCGGGGAGAGCGCGGCCTCGGTCTGGATGTCCGCGATCTGCGGGGCGAGGTTCTCGTCGGAGGTCGAGAAGCTGGGGAGGACCTTCACGACGTTCTTGCCGCCGAGCGTCTCTCCCCCCATCTCGACTTGGTAGATGACGCCTCCCTCGAGCTCGGTGGCGGTAATGCGGTGGCCAAGCCCCAACGCCTTCTCGGTGAAGCGCAGCGCCTCACTCGACGCCAGACGGCCGTTTCGGTAGGGCGTGAGGGTGAGCAGCGCGTCGGCGGACACCGTGGTCTCCCAGCGGAACTCCGCCGAGGAGGGCGAGAGGACGGAGAAGGCGAAGCTCTTGACGGCCGCGGCCTCGGGGAGGGTCTGGAAGGTGTATTCCCTCGAGACGGTCTCGGTGCCGATGGGCGTCTTGCTCTTCACGAGGTAGCGGTAGGTCGCTCCGGGTTCCAGCTCCACGAGCGTGACGGCATGGGTGAAGGTGCGCTCCTCGGGATTGCCGAACGCCCCCTCGAGCCCGCCCGACCCCGTGCCCTGCGCGTAGGAGACGAGCGAGTTGGCCTCCTCATTGGTGTTCCACGCGATGGTGGCGGAGGTGTCGGTGACGGTGACCCGGGGCTCGCCCGAGAGGATGGGGCCGGGGAGGTTTCGGGCGAGATCCAGCATCGTCTCGCTCTGCTCGGCCAAAAGCTCCTTCATGTCGAAGAGCGGCATGGAGGTGAGGAGCGAGCGGAGCACCGCGATGGCCTTCTGCGCCGCCGACGCGGGATCCTCCTCGGCCGCTTCGTGGAGCTCCAGCTCTTCGAGGGTTTCCGTGATGGCGCCGGAGCCGGACAGGAAGGTGATTTCGGGAGATTCAGCGATGTTGCCGCAACGGTCGACCGCCAGAGCATCTAACTTGTACGTGGTGTTCGGACGGAGTGCGCTGAGATTCAATGCATGGCTCGTGACGAACGCAGTCTCCGTTTTTTCCCGTTCACCCTTCATTTCTATGCCGAACCGCACGATGGACACCGCCTCATTCGTCGTCTCCCACGTCACGATTGCCGTCCCGCCCGAGCCCGCGGCCGCCGCGAGGTTCGAGAGGACGAGGGTGCCCGACGCGCACGTGAGGTTCTCCTGGCGCCTGCGGTTTCCCCCTCCGCCCCCCGCCGTCGCCGCCCCCTCGGAGTGCGCCGTCGCCTGCGCCGCGGCCAGTTCCTCGGCCGTGGAGAGCCTGGCGAGGGTCGTGAATTCCACGATCTCGCCCTGGGCGGTGTTGTTCCAGTAGTCCCCGGATTCCGCTTGGGCGTAGTAGGTGGTGGCGGGGGTGAGGCCGGAAAGCGTCACGGCGTGGGCGCGGCCCAGGAGCGAGCCCGACGACGCGGTGGAGACCAGCGAAAGGTCTTCGGGGTCCGTGCCGTAGAGCACTCTGGACGTGGCGTCCACGTCGGTCTCCCAGTTGATGACCGCCAGCGTGTCGAAGTAGGGGGTCACGACGACGTTCGAGATGACCGGGTTGACGTGCGGGTTTGTGGCGCCGTTTTGGACCCACTGGGAGCCCGAGACATTGAACCCGTCGGTCGTGGTCCAATTGCCCACTTGGGCATTGGGGTCCTGGGAGACGACGGAGATGACGTTATTGAAGGAGTTAGAGGCCACCGTGATCGTCTCCTCCTCGGTGGAGGTGAACCGGACGGTGTTGGTGCCGCTGAAGTGCCCGCCCGTGGCGTCCCAGGAGCCCGTCACGGTCACGGCATACGTCTCCATGTCGAACGTCCCGTTGATGTCGAAGTCATGGGCGGTCACGTCGCCCCCCGGGCGGTAGGTCATGTCCTCCTCGATGCGAAGCGTCATGTCATCCGCGCCGATGAGCTCACTCCCGCTCATGGTGTAGAGCGCGTTGATGTCGTCTTGGAGCCCCGAACCGGAGGCCGTGGAGAGGTCGGCGTTGGAGATGTCGGATCCCACCTGGTACTCGAGGGTGAGCGTGTCTTCGTAGAGGGTGAAGGCGAGCGAGGTGCCGTTCGTGCGGGTCACGAGCATGCCCTTCTCCGGCTCGCCACTGAGCCAGAAGGCGAGAATGGCCCCGTTCTCGATGCCCGCCACGGTGTGCTCCTCGACGCCGTCATTGAAGGTGGCGATGGAGGTTTCCCCGGTGTCGCTTTCGGTGACAGATCCGCCGTTGACGGCCATGGCCACGGTCTTGCCCGCGCCGCTATTGACTCCGTCTTTGGTCTTGACCGTGACGGCCACGGGGAAGGCCCAGCCGGTGTTCCCGCCGCCGTTCACCGCATCGTTGGCGGCGAGGATGGTAGAGCCCGAGATGTTGTTACTGTCTTGGATCTCGATGTAGCGCAGGTCGTAGGCAGCCGGAGAGATGTTCCAGGGCGTCCCCTCGTCGCTTGAAGCGAGGAGGAGGGGCTGGTTGAGGGCGCCTCTGGCCGTCCAGGTCCCGCGCACGTTTTGGGTCTTCCCCGCGCCAAACGTCCACGTGGCGCCCGAACCCACCTCCTTCGTGAGGTTCCAGAAGAGCGTGCTCCCGAGCGTCGATTGCTCGTCGCCGCTCATCACGACCGTGCCGGAGCCGGAAGCGAAGTTCCCGCCGACGTTGTTCCAATTTCCCTCGATGCGAATTGCGGGGTCTTCTTCCCCGACCGCGAGCATGCCGGAAGTGAGGACGAGAGATCCCGAAACTGAGAGCGGATCCTCCACCGTGAGCGTCTTCGCGGCGTTATCCAAGACAAATTCGTCGAAGGGAGAAGATTCACTGAGCGCGCCGGAACCGGTGAAGGTGACGGTGCCGTCACCCGTGAAGGTGCCGCCGCTGTCCGTCCAGGATCCCCCTATCTCCATCTCCTCCCCGCTCTGGTCGAGGGAAGCGCTGTCGATGACGATGCTGCCGCTGAGGGTGAGAGGATCATTGAGCGTGAAGACGCCGGCGCCTGAGAGCGTGAGGTTATTGAAGGATGTCACGCCCGCGAGGCCCGTGTATTCGCCTCCTCCATTGAATTCCAAGGTACCGCTCTCGTCGTCATTGGTGAGGGTGAGGGTCTCGGTGCCGCGAAGCTTCACGGTGCCTTCATTCGTGAACGTACCCGGGACCGTGAGGGAAGAGCCCGAGAGGTCGAGGACTGTATTGGCGGCAAGCGTGAGGTCATTTGCGACGGCCAGCGCACCGCTCATTGTGAAGGCATGCCCCGTGAGGGCAAGACCGGGCAGCGTGGAATTGCTTGCGGCGATGGTCTGCCGGCTGCCCGTGAGGGTCACGGTGCTCGTCCCCGTGATGGTGGCATCCTCGGTCGTGAGGTCGCCTGTGACGGTGAGCGGATGGGCGCCAAGCGCCAGTGTCCCGGCCGCCTCGAGGTCGCGCACCTGCGTCTCCCCGCCGAGCGTCAAGGTACCCGTGGGAACGGAGACGTCTCTGGCGGTGAGCGTCCCCGCATTCGTGAGCGTGCCGCGCACTTCGATGTCTCCGCCCGCCGTGACGGTTCCCGAGGGTTCGAAGGCAGAGCCCGAGGGAACCCAGAGGCCGTAACTGCCCGGGAGCGTGAGGTCACTTCCCGAAACCTCGTAGAGGGCGGTCAAATCCGGATCCGCGTTCCCGTCCGCGGAAGCAAGCGTTGCCGTGGTCACCGTCCCGCCGTCCATGTTCCCGATACTGAGCCTGTCCACGACGAGAATGACGCCTCCGATGTTGACGCCGTCCGTGATGGCCACGGCGGCTGCCCGCAGCGGCTGTGCGTTTCGTGTTTCCCCGCTCAAGTACACCGCGAAGACATCGCCCTCGCCCGGCAATGTCTCTCCCATGTTCACCTTGAAGGTCCCAAGCTCTTCGGTCTCGGCGGTTGCGAGGACAGCTTCCCCGTCGATACTGAGCGCCACCGTCCTGCCCGCGAGCGTCGTGACCCCGTCACTGTCATACAAGATGCCCGTGACGGGGAAGAGCCAGTTGAGGTTGTCCCCGCCGTTGGTGCATCCCTGGGAGCAGAGGATCTGGCTCCCGCCCGAGGCATTGGAATTGGCGACGATGACATACGTTGCGTTGCCCGTGCCCGTGACGTCGAGCGTCCAGTCGGAGGCGGGATTGAGCGTGAGGAGGTCCCCATTCGTCCCGTCCGCCGAGAAGTTGCCGCCGACCGTGAGGACGGAACCGGCGAGCCCCGAGGCTGTGACATTGCCCGCAGTCCCGATCGTCACATCACCCACAGTCGTGATTTCCTGCCCGTTGAAGTCCACGGTTCCGGCTTGGACGTCGAGAGAATCCGTCGTGACGGCTCCCGTGAACTGCGCGGTGCCGCCGGTTTTATTGATGACGATGTCCTCGACGGCAAGCCCAGCGAAGTCGAGGGTCTGGGTCGAGGAGCCGGACGCGGTGATTGTGCCGGTACCTTTGGTCCAGGTAAGGTCACCTGCACCGGTCTTACTCACGGCCCCCAAGAGTGTGATGTTTGGATTTTTGACGTTGTTGACAATATTCATTGTGCCACTATTCACTTCGAAAACGAGATTTCCTTCGATAATTGTGCTCCCCGAGAAGGTCCATGAATTTGGATTGGAAGTACCACCTCTTAGTGTCGTGGTTGGACTAGCAAACCTGCCTCCGACAATCGTCGGTGTCCAGCCGCTGACGATTTTCAAACTATTTACCGTGATAGAAGCTTCGGGTGGAAACTGAAGCACACCGCCTACTTGCATGCTTGGACTCGATCCTCTTAGTTCTCCTGTTCCCAGGAGACTGAGGGTGGGGTAATCGGCGCCATTCAAAGAATGATTGACCGTGAACGTCCCGCTTACGACAACATTCCCATGGTGTGAAAAGGATGCTGCGGTCGTCACGGAGCCCGCAATCGTGACATTACAGGCTTGGTACGCATTCTTTAGAACAATCGACTTTCCGATTCCCGTCATGACCAACGTGGGAGCGGTCCCGCTGACGGCCGTCGCGGCGGAGTCCCAATTTCCCGCGACAGTCCATGAAGAATTTCCCATGTGCAACGTGCCATTACTGATTTTCACATTCTGATCAATGTAGAGCTTCTTGTTCTCGGCACTGTTATTGAAGTGTCCCGCGCCTGCCGCGAGCGTGAGGCCGCTACTCGTATGAATGGCGTTCGTCCTCGGGATGAGCTCGCCCGCGCCGGTGAACGCGATATTGTAGAAGGTCTTCGTCGCGCCCGTGCCGCCGGAGATGATGGCGCCGGAGGAGTTGGCGGGGGTCGTGAAGGTCACGGTTCCTTCCCGCGCGTTGAACACGCCGTCGCCGGTGTTGTCCCATGTCTTCAGGACGTTGATGCCGTGGTTGCTTGCCGAGACATCCAGCGTGCCGCTCTGGATCGTGAGGCCGGAGGCCGTGAGCGGGGCGCCGAGCGCGAAGGTGTCTTCGCTGTCCGTGGCGTCGATGCGCAGGTGATTGAACGTGGTCGCGAGGTCCGTGACGGTGAAGGTGTCCTCCTGCCCGTCCCCATCGCCGAGGAAGGAAATGGCGGAGCGCCGGTCCGTGAGGTCCACGGTGCTCGCGGCGACGTTGAATCCTCCCGCCCCCAGAGCCAAGGTTCCCGAGTTCGTGAAGAGCGTCCCGGCGCCGGTCGTGACGAGGTTACTCCCCGTGCCGAGCAGCGTGAGGGAGGAGCCGGTATTGATGCGCAGTATTCCGGCGTTCCTGATGGTAACCGCCCCGACCGACGTATCCGTGACCGACGTGGAAATGTCCGTGTACGTATTGCTCTCCGTCGTCACACCGTTGTTGTCGATGATGAGTTGGCCTTTGCCTTCTCCGTCATCCGCGTCTTCGAGGTAGATGGTGCCGGCGGCGCCTTTGTTGCCGGCGCCGCCACCACCATACGCTTGGAGAATCGGCGTCCAAGAATTACCGCTGGTCTGCTTGACCGCAATGCGGCCACCTCCGCCACCATTTGACAAACAACTCTGATAACCAGCGCCTCCGCTCGCATCTATTGTGCCATTACCCGCAAGAACTTCAGTGGTAATATTTATGGAGCCCCCCGCTGTACCAGACATACAGGCCCAAGGACCGTTCGTTCCCTTCGCAATCAATATTCCATTCACTGTAACCGTTCCGCTTGCGTTAATTATAATTGCGCCAGCGCCACCCAGATAACAACCTTTGCCAAGGGAAGTAGGATTTGTGATTGATCCATAAGTAGCAGGGGCAGTTCCTCCTCCCTCACCTCCATATGTTCCGGCATCATCTTGTTGATAACCAAGGCACGTATGAAATCCAAAACCATCTGCTCTCAATATCCCTCCATTTTTGATATCCAAATCAGAAACGTTTAATGTCGCAGCACCGCCATTAATGTCGTTCAAGTTTGGGTTTCCGTCAACTTCCAAGACTCCGCCATCATTTATGGTAATACTTCCAAACGTATAGTTGTTGCTGTCATCAGAGCCGAGACGCAACGAAGCCATGTTACCAGCACCACCCAAAATAAGATTGTAGTTGTCTGGAAACGCTATTGTTCCCGCACGACCACCGACACCATTAACTTGTAGTGCTCCACTAAACATATTCGTTGTTACTCCCATGAGTCCGATGCGCCCCCCGCCACCGCCCCAGGTAGCGCCGCCTCCATTGGCCGAGATCGTTCCAGCCCCGGCTAGTGTTGCGGCAGTGATATTTATGGAACCTGCTGAACCTCCGCCGAAGCCCGACCAAAGAGCAAAATTATCGCCTGTTGCACTTAAGGTTCCAGAGACTGTTATTGCTCCAATTGCGTTCAGAACTATTGCACCCCCCCCGCCATTATGACCTGCCTGATCGCCACCTCCACCGCTTCCCAAGCTCGTTGGATTCGAAAATGAACCGTATGTTCCTTTCGTGCTAAGAGCACCTACTCCACCGTATGTGCCTCCGGCACTACTTCCACCGGGTCCAGCATTATGAGAAAACCCCTCCCTATCCGCATTGATACTCCCTCCCGCATCGATTGTCAGCGTTCCGGCGGTGATGGATTGTCCTGACCCCGTGCTCACGCCGTTCATGGTGTTGCACCCGGCCATGGTGGTGCAGGAGCTGCGGACTTTGATGGTCCCGCCGTTATTCACGGTCAGGTCTCCGTCCGCGAGGATGGAACTGCGTACGAAGGTCGTGGTTCCCTGCTGCGTCTTCAGCCCTCCCGCCGTCACCGTCAGGTCATTGGTTGCGTACAGCGACCCCACGAGCGACCCCGTGTTCGCCACCTTATTAATAGCGACGTCGTAGAACTGCTTCCCCGCGGCGATGCCGCCGGTGGTTATTGTTGATCCTGTAGCGCTTCCGAAGGTCACGGTGCCCGTGCCGGGGGTAAAGGTGCCGTTATTGGTCCAGTTCTCCGCAATGTTCATGGCGAAGTTTCCCGAGGCCAGCGTTCCCGAATCGATCGTCACGGCCCCGCTGCTCCACGTCGTCGCGTTCGTCGTGAGCGCGGCGCCCAGCGTGAATGTATCCGCGCTGTCGGTGGCGTTGATCCACAAACCTCCGACGCTCGTCATCCAGGAAGGCAATGTGTAATCTGTCTTGCTGCCGTTTCCGTTGCCGTTGAAGATGAATTTGGCGGAGGGCTTCACCACTTTCGTCGAAGCCGTGATGGTTTCGCCACCCTGCATCTGGAGCGTGGCGCCGGTGCCGAGGATCAAACTGCCCGCTGCTTGCGTCCAGTTGAGACCGTTAATATTTAACGTCGCTCCGCTGACGGTGAATCCGTCCTGTGATGTAAAAGTACCGATGCCATTTCCTGTGCAAATCGCTTGCCTGTTTGAGAGTATCAAAGCGCTTACCTTGCCGCCCGCAGACAACGTGCATGTTTGTACGGAAGTTCCTGAGAGTTTCAGCATGTTAACACCCCCGTATTTACCGTAAGCGGTGCTTTCGATGGAAACATCTCCCTTGACGTCAATCGTACCATTTCCGATGTATCCTGAAGACCATAAATACGTGTGATTGACGGTGAGCGTGTCGCCCGCAGTTATGGTGACCGTTGCCATACTGTTCGCCACAGCAAAATCATAAAAGTCTTCGTTCGTGGACACATCAATCGTCACAGACATGTTATTGTAAAACTTAACCAAGCCATTGTTGTGATGGAATGCACTGCTGCCCGCCGAATTTGTCCAATTTGCCGATATCAGCATCCCGCTGGAAGTTGCAGTGAAATCACCTGTATTGGATATGGTCACGGCACCGCTCATTCTATTTGTGTTCGTCCCCCCGTTGAACGTCCCGCCGGAGACGGTCACTGTGCTGTTAAAGACGTTCTTCGCGCTTCCGCCGTTAAAGGTGCCGGCCTGAAGAGAGAAGTTTCTTCCAAATGTTACGGTGCCAGCGCCGAATACGGTGCAGACCGCACTGGCGTTGTTGATTGTAAAGGTTCCAATACCTGCACCTGAATTTAGAGTACAAGTTTGAATATCACTGCCCGTAAGCTGGATTGATGAGGTGATTGTGGCGGCATTCGATGCGCTTGAAATGATGACATCACCTTTAGCATCAATGGTTCCCGTATATATCCTGCCCTGTGTCCATGTGAACGTTCCGTTTACAATCAGTGTATCCTCAGCAGCAATGGTAGTAGCTCTGATGGAATCATCACCCTCGTGATTTACGATTAGATTATTAAAGGTTTCAGTATTGTTCACATCGACAAATACATGGCGATACGAAAACTCAACTGTTCCCATGTCGGCGTTGAAAACTCCTCCAACTATGTGAGTCCAACTAATTCCACTAGTGGAACCCCTCAAATATATTGTTCCGCTGGTGGCATTGAACGTGCCACCTGAAAGTGTAAAGCTGCCGCTCAGATCAATCGTGCTATCGCCCCCCGCAAACGTCCCTCCCGCCTGCGTCCAGCCGCTCGTGCCGACCGTGATCGTCTTCGTCGCGGCCTGGGTGATCGTGCCGGAGTAGGAATCAAGGATCTGCACGCCCGCGACGGAGATGTTGCCGTCGATCGTCGCATTCTTCGTGCTCGTGCCGTTGAAGATCGCGACGTCGGTGGCGCCGGGGCAGGCGTCGCCCGCCCAGTTGTCGCAGTCGTTCCAGTTGTTCGTTTCGCCTTCTCCATCCCAGATGCCCGTGGAAACGGCCGTCGTCACCGTCCCCGCCGGATCGTTCATGTTCGCGTACTCGAAGGAGATCCAGTCTGCGGAACGCGCGACGGAGGAGACGCGGACTTCGTCGATGGAACCTTGCCAGTATCCGTTCCCATACCCGCTGTCGCCGATAATGATTCTGCTCGGCGTACCGGTATTGGGGGCGGTCGTATCCGAATTGTCAATCGTGCCGTTTCGATAGATGCGATGCGTGGTCGCATCGAACGTGTACGTGTAGTAGCGCCACACGCTCCCGTCGAATGCATTGGCAGTATTGGTGTATACCAACGTCGCATCGCCGGATTTCGATGCTTTCAAGAGCGTAGCTGCCCCCCATTCCGTGAGGCCCACGTTGATGGAAGAGCCCGCCAAGTCCGTCGCTGAAACAATCCAATCATTTCCGCCTGAACTGAGAGCGTGTTTCGCCCATGCCGAGAACGTCATCGTCTGATTCGCTGCGGATAAACCCGTTGCAGAGACGCCCGTAATACTGTCATTCGTCCCGTCGAAAAGCTGGCCTCCGGCGATGAATCCCGGGCCGTCATCATTCCCACCCTGATTCCCGTCGTTGTCGTTCAAGGTGGAATCGGCATGTGCATCCGTCACCGTTCCTTCATCTGCGACAGATTCGTTCAAGTGGTACACCCCCGCAAACCCGTTGTTCCACACTCCCGCCGCATTCTGCCCGTTCACCGCCGTCCCGGAACCGCAGTAGACCCAGAAGGTGGCGGCGGTGGCGCTGTTTGCCGCAATGCGCGGGACCCGCACCCAGAAGAGGCCGGAGCCGGACTCCGAGTCGTTCACGAAGGATTCCGTTTCGAAGGGCAGGACCATGCCGGTGGCGGTGGCGAAGCGGATGTCATCGCCGTCTTCCTGCACGACGGAGGTGGAGAACGTCGCGTCCTGCGAGATCTTCACAAGAAGCGGGAAGTCGGTGACGGCGGCGCTCATCGTCGCCGAGGTGGAGTTCACCGTGAGCTTCTTTCTGGTCTCGAAGTGCGTGACGGTGGCAATCCAGACGGCCGTGTCGTCATTGGCGATTTGCCATGTTCTTGCCTCTGTGAAAGTGGAAGCGGTGAGCGCATCGGAGAGTGAATTTTGAATGTGGAATTTAGAATTTTGCGCGAATGTCAGCGGCCCCACCGTGAAGAAGTCGGGGGAGATGTCGGGCGCGTCGTAGAGATAGGAGAAGGTCGCAGTCTCTCCCGCTTTCCAAGTTCCCGACCATGCGATGGTCTTCTCGTCTTCGACCTTCTTCACAACAGAGTTTGCGGAGGCGTCGAGGATCTTGAAGCTCTCCGGAACGGTGTCCGTGATCGTCCCCGCGAAGTCTTCGAGGAATTCCACGGTGATCGTCATCGGGGAAGAGCCGACGGGGTAGAGGCGGGTGGCGGCTTTTCTCGTGACGATCATGGGTGTCGTCACTCGTGCCTCTGAGGAGCTTTCAGCTGTCAGCTGCGAGCTGTCATTACCGCTACTGGAAGCTGAAAGCTGCCTGCCCTGAGCGAAGCCGAAGGGAGAGCTGACCGCTACGCGCTGCGTCATCTCTCTCACCCCGTTCCCCGTCTGCGCCGTGAGGTGCAGCGTGTAGGCGCCTTCCTCCGCGAAGGAGAGGATGGCTTCGTAGTCGGGACTCGTCTGCATGGAATCCTTCGTCCCGCAAGTACCTGTCACGACAATTTCCTCCTTGGAACTGAGGAAGCCCGGATCCGTGACGAACTCCGTCACGGCTCCACTCGGAGCAGTCACGGAGAGCGTCAGCGCCGCATCGCAGATAATTTTGCCTTCGTCATCGAGGACGCCGATGGCGAGGCTTCCGGTCTGCCCGACCTTGTAGACGTCCTTCTCCGTGTTCATCGCGAGCACGCCCCAGGCGAAGTCTTGCGTGAGGGTCTGGACTTCGCTTGTGAGCGGATTTGTGACGGTCACCTCCAGCGTGTAGAGGCCGGGGGTGAATTCCCGCTCGGGTTCGAGGACGAGGACGACGGAGCCGTGTTCGAAGTGGAAGTTGGGAGTGATGGTCTTTCCGGATTTTGCTTTCAGCTTCACTTGCATCAGCGGAGCGGTCAGCGGTGAGTGGTCAGCGGTCAGTCCGTTACTGTCCACTGACCTCTGATCACTGATCGCTTGGGCGACGTCCGACGCCTTCTCTTTGACCATGCCCTTCACCGCTTCCTGGAGGACGTCCTGCATTTCGGGGGCCTCGGCGGTGAGGGTTTGCCGGATGGCTGCGGAGACGTCGTTTCCTTCGGCCGCCGCTTCGAGGGCGCTTGCGCGGAGCTTGGCCGTGACGTCGTCTGTCAGCACCTCCGCGATATCCTCACGGAGGACGGCGGCGATCCTGTTTGCAGCTTCGTCGGAGGCTTGCTCGGAGACGTAGTCCGCCACGGCTTCCGTGGCCCTGCGGGAAGAACCTCCGGCTTTGTCCTGGAGGAGATTGACGGAAGCGGAATCCTGACTGAGCGTTCCCGCGATGGAGGCGGCTTCATCCTTCACCGCCTCCGCGATGAGGGCCTCCGTGATGCTTGCGGGGTCCGTGACGGCGTCCGCGATTTCCTTCAGTGCATCCGCGTCTTCCATCTTCGTTCCTTCGGTGCCGGCGAGAGCGGGAATGTCCAGAAGCGTGAACTTCGCCTCACTGCCCTGCGCGACGGTGGCGTCCTTCGCTTCGAGCTTGAGGGACGTGACGGTCTCCTGTTCCTTCGTAGCGCCTGCGGGGCGCACGAGGAGGTCCCACGTGCGGGGTTCGGTGAAGGAGAACTGCGTGGACGTGTCTTCGCCCAGGATCTGCGCGCCGAGGTTGGTGAGGGAACGCAGGAGGTTACCGAGGAAAGATGAACCTGTTTGGGACGAGGGCTCGGATGTTTGCAGGGAGGATTCAGAAGAAACAGATGAGTTGCTGGTTACTGGTTGCGGGTTGCTGGATTCCGCACTGATCGCCGCTCCGGTTTCCGTGATTGTTTCCAGAGAAGCGCCGCTCGAAGAGAGGGACGAACTTGCAGCAGAAGTCTCGCTCGAAGCCGCCGCGCTGCTTTCCGCGGAAGACTCACTCGAAGAACTCCCAAGTCCTAATCCCGAATCCCTAATCCCTTCGCCCGTCTCCTGCAAAGTCCCCATGATGGCAAGAGGCCCCAGCTTCGCAAGGCGCGTGCCTGCTTCCTCCGCCGTGAGCTCGTAGGAAAGCGTGACGGGTTCGAGGCGCGGCAGCATCCTCTCCCACACGAGAGCGGAGCCACGGCCTTCCTTCGAAAGCCTCGCGCCCTCCGGGACCTGCGTGACCGCAAATCCTTCGGGGATGCTCTCGGAGAGGGTCCCCAGGATTTCCTGCTGCGAGAAGAGGGTGAGCGTGACCGTGAAGGGTTTTCCTTCGGTCACGGAGGTCGGCGTCTCGCGCTTCACCATGACGACGTCTTCGCCAAGCGGGAGCGGGAGGTCTTTGCGGAAGGCTTCCGTCTTGGCCATGACCGCGAGTGGCCCCGGCTCCGTGGCCGTGAACGTGAAGGTCTCGCCTTCGCCATGCAGGCACGTCCAGGTGTCACTTGTCTTCGAGACGGGGAGGAGGGCGGCGGCGGTGTCTTGGGCTTCGATCGCGAGAAGGCCGCACGAGGGACGAAGATCGCTGTCCAAGAGAGCAGCCGTCACTTGAACGGTCTCGGAGGAGTTGTAGCGCGGCTTCTGCGTATTGAGCGCGAGGAAGCCCAGGCGCACTTGGCCTTCGAAGAGCGTTTCATCGTTGCCGAAGAGAGAACCGAAGAACCCGCCGGACTTCTTCGCGACCGTGAGGTCGTAGAGGCCCGGGCGGATGTTTCCGACAGGCGTAAGCGTGAGGAGGGTGCCGGTTCCGGAAGTCGAGACGGAGCGGGAGACGGCAATGTCAGAGCCAGACTGCGTGAGGGAAACTGCGAGGTCATCTGCCAAGGCTTCTCCCGGCTTGCCCTGAGCGAAGTCGAAGGGGAGGAGGAGCGTGAGACGGGAGGAGCCTTGTTCTTGCACCGAAGCAGGAGCAGGTGTTCTCACCTGCGGGTCGGAGGAAGAGGATTCAGAAGATTCAGAGGAAGCAAAGGAAGCAGAAGAAGCAGAGGAGTCGGAGGAAGAAGTCTCTGTCTGCGATGGGGTATTCGCGGAGGAGGATGTTCCCGAACCGGTCAATCCTTCGAGTGAGTCCGACGAAGCCGAGGCGGCATCACTGGAAGCTGAAAGCTGACCGCTGACCGCTCCCGATCCCGTCACCGTCCAGAGGAACGAACCCGTCTCGGTGAGCGCTCCCGTGCCGACAAGTTGCCCCAGGAACCTGGAACCTCCTGCGACAACCGCGAGCACCGCGAAGGCAACCAGCAATCCCTGCACCTTGCGCGCGCGTGTATATATACGCGTACGCGTGCGCGCGGATTTCGAGGAACGCCTGCGGGTGCGGGTGTTGGTTTTTGTCATGTCGATGAAATCCTTCTATTGTAGCAGAGAAACGCGGTTTTGAGGATCCTCAGTGGTAGTACGGGACAAGGTGTTGACAGGGTTGGCAAGGGGGGGAACATTCGGCTTCCGCGTGATGAAAATGAAGAGTTTTTTTATTTGAATGGACATTATTTTGTTTTGTGTGGTGTTTGTTTTACCTCATCCCCCTGTCCCCCTTCCCCTTCCACGATTGAAATCGTCCTGAGCCATTGCTCCATTCAGGATATTTCGAGGCGGAGGAGAAGGGGGGATGTTATTTGTTTGTTGTGTGCGGGAAGACGGCTTCTTCGATGCGACGGAGGACGGAGGGGAGGTCGGCAGACACTTCATCGTTTAAAAAGCGCAGGACGCGGTAACCGGCATCCCGGAGGCACGCGTCCCTGTCCGCGTCATATTCCTTCCGTCGCATGTGGACGGGCCCGTCCAACTCGATGATCAGGCGATGCGCCATGGAAAGCCGCACATCCTATCACTTTCCTACAAGAACAAACACATCCCCCTTCTCCTCTCTCCGATGCACGTGTGGTTTGGAAACAGGAATGATCGAACAGTGGCGGAAGGCAGGAGAAGGGGTGAGGGGATGAGGTAAAAAACAGAAAAGAAAAAGGGAAAGGGGCGAGTGGATGAGGTAAAACAACAAAAAGAAGGGGAAGGCCAGTGGATGAGGTAAAACATAAAATCCCCACACGAACAACTTTAATTTTTTGTTTTAAACAAGCCAATTACATGCACTTTTGACATACATACTTGATTATTTCTAATTATAATTTAAGGTACTTCCACTATGTCACTCCATACCCTCTCGGACACACCGGCACAGCCCGACACACCTTCCGCCGCCCCGGCCCCCCACGGAGCATTCGCAGGGCGCGTGGATGCCATCAAGGAAGGCCTCCGCAAGGGCATCCCGCTTCATGAGATGGAGGAAATCCTCGACGCCCAAGACGCAGCGAGTCGGGAGTGATGAGTAATGCACTGTCAGCAACGCTGACAGCTGATAGCTGGAAGCTGGAAGCTCCTCCGCTGCAATGGATGATCGTTACTTATACCGTAGCGCATCGAGCGGGTTCAGCTTCGACGCGCGGTAGCTGGGATACACGCCCGTGAAAAACCCGATGACCGTGGAGAACGCGATGACGACGCCCATGAACCACAGCGGCGTGTAGAAGATGTCCATGGACGGGCCGTGAAAACGCGCGGCGAGGACATTGATGGTCATGTTCACGAAGAATCCCGCCCCCGTGCTCAGGGCAAGCCCCGCCAGGCCGCCCAGGAAGCCCATGAGCATGGATTCAACCAGGAACATCCCGCGGATGTCTTTGCGGGTGATGCCGATGGACCGCATGATGCCGATTTCGTTCGTGCGCTCCAGGAGCGTGATCGTCATGGTGTTGAACATGCCGATGGCCGAGACGACGAGCGCCACGAGCCCGAAGAGCCCCAGGATGATCTGCACGATGGAGAAAATTTTCGTCGCCTGGTCGATGGTGTCCGAGAGCGCGGAGACCACGTATCCCGCGTCCATGACGGCGGTGCGGGCGCCCTCCATCCACTCGTTGCCCTCCACTTTCACCTTCAGGCGATGGAACTTCTCGAACGCCATCCCCTCGAACCGCGACATCGGCAGGTAGAGTTCGCTCACGTCTTCGTTCTCCACCACGCCGCCGATGAGGATGTCGCCGGCCATCTCCCGCACGGTCGCGCCGTCCGGGCCGTCGCTGCGCAGGACAAGGTTGAGGGCCATCGATACGCTCTGTCCCACCACTTCCTCGGGCGTCTTGCCGAGCAGTTTCACCGCGGCCGTGGAGAGGACGGCGTCCCCTCCTCCGTCAGGCTTGTCGAAGAGCGTGCCGGTGAGCGGCGTCATGCCGCTGAGGCGGAAGAACGACGGGTCGATCGCCACGCCCGTGACGTCGGTATTGATGCCGGCGAACGTGATCTGCCCGCGGATGTTCTCCAGGCGGCTGATCTCCGCGATATGCGGCACGGCCTCGATTTTCGCCAGCGCTTCCTGCGTGAGCTGGAGCGCTTCGGATCCCGCCGACACGTCGAGCGTAAGGAGCGTGTCGGCGTTGGCGATCTGGTTGAGGATCGCCCGTTGCAAGCCGTAACCCAGCGAGACGAGGAAGAGCACCGCGCCGATGCCCACGCTCACGCCGAGGATGGTGAGGGAGGTGCGCAGCGGACGGGTCTTGAACATGCGCAGGGCCAGGCGGAGGGCGTCGAGGTACCTCATGGGCGCTTGCGGGAAGGGGAAGACGGTTCTGTTTTCTTCTCATCTGCGGAAACATCCCGCTGCTGCCAGCGCGACGGAAGCGGGTTCTTGGCATCGGGCGGGGACGGGGACGGCGCGGGGGCGGCCGCTTTCTTCTCGGGCAGCGGCACCTTCCCCGCCGCCGGGAGCAACGCTTCGATCTTGCGCGCCAGCGTGCGCGCCTTCGTCTTGCGCACACCCGGCCCGCCCTTCCCGGGGGGAACGGCGAGGAGCTCCGCCATCTTCTCCGGCACGATTTCGCCCAGCATGCGCCGCAGGATGAGCGTATCGAGTGCCGCAACCGCCTTCCGGCCGCGCAGCACCGTATGCGTCGCGCACAATGCCACACGCCGCACCGCGCGCAGGCGGCCCGCGGGCTTCACCCGCTTCACGGACCGCATCTCCAGCGCCATGCCGAGGATTTGTTTCGTGAACGCGCGCGCCTTCCGCACCGGCAGCCCGAGGCTGTCGCGCTCCTTGCCTGCGAGCAGACGCAGGAGCTTGCGGCCGCCGCGGTCCCTGCCCTGGATGAGGCGCTGCACGGCTTTCTGGACCGTCGCCATCTCGTCACGCGTGAGGCCGGCAAACGCTTCCGCGATGACGTCCTGCGATGATACGAGCGCATCGAGGTCTTCCTCCGAGAGCTGCTCGGGCGAAAGCGTCTTCGCCCACTGCCGCAAGTCCTTGGAGAATTCCTGGCGCGCCGCGCTCTTCACCAGCGATTCCTTGCGTTCCTCCTCCGTGTTCTCCTTCACGTCCGTGATCTGGCCGTCGCGCAGGAAGAAGACGCGGTGCGCGTGGTGCAGGTGCGACGGGTCGTGCGTCACGAGGACGACGGTCTTCTTGTCGCGGTCATTCAATTGCCGGAGCAACTGCATCACTTCCTCGGACGATTTCGTGTCCAGGTTCCCCACGGGCTCGTCCGCGAAGATGATGTCGGGATCGTTCATCACCGAACGGCAGATGGCGACGCGCTGTTGCTGGCCGCCGGAGAGCTCCGTCGGCAGTTTCCCCGCCTGCACGCCCACGCCGAACTGCTCGAGTAAATGCTGGCCGTGTTCCTCACGGGTCCGCTTGTATCCGCCCACCGCGATCTGCGGCAGGACGACGTTCTGCAGGACCGACAGGGACGGGATGAGGTAGTACGCCTGGAAAACCATGCCGACCGTCTTCTGGTGGAAGAACTCCTTCTCCCGCTGCGTCATGGTCAGCAGGTTCTTGCCTCCGATGACGACGTCACCGCTGATATTCGTCTCCAGACCGGAGATGGAGTACAGGAGCGTGGACTTGCCGCAGCCGGACGGCCCGAAGAACACGATGAACTCGCCCGGATAGATCTGGAGGTTGATGTCCTTGAGCGCGTGCACTTCATTGCTCTTCCCGGGGAAGTACCGCACGTTCAGGTGCTGCACGTTGATGAGTGGATTTTTGTTCGCGGGCATACCGGTATGAATCTCACTATTGTAGCATATTTCCCGCCTAAACAGAAGGGGGGTGGAAACGGCGCGGGTTCGCAGTGGAGAAGCCGCATACCGCAGCAAAAATCAAAGAAATCATCCTTCCCATTCCAGGACAACTTCGGTAAGAAAAGCCGTCACCAACCATCATGGATAGATATGGACCTCTACGACCGCCTCAACATCCCGGCGGAGGAGCGCACGGTCTCCATCGCCCGCGAGGAAGCCGAGTACCTGTACCGCTTCCTGCGGAGAAGGAAGGTCCGGCGGACCGTGGAGACGGGCTTCGCGTTCGGCTGCTCCACCGCGCACATCATGGCGGCGACGGGCGCGCCGCACGTGGCCATCGATCCCTTCCAGCAACACTACGACGACCGCGGGCTGAAGAACATCGAGCGGCTGGGGTACGCGGAAAACCTGTGGTTCATGGAGGAACCGTCCCAGACGGCGTTGCCGCAACTGGACCGGGAAGAGGTCCGCTTCGACTTCGCGTTCGTCGACGGCAGCCACCGCTTCGACGACATCTTCGTCGACTGGTTCTACCTGGACCGCATGCTGGAACCGGGCGGCCATATCTTCTTCCACGACACTTGGCTGCGCCCCATCCGGATGGTCGCCTCGTTCATCCGAACGAACCGGACGGACTACCGCCGCATCCCCGCCCCCCGCGAGAGCTTCTTCGCGTTCCGGAAAATCGGGAAGGACCTGCGGAGCTGGGACCATTACCGGAACTTCTGCCCGTGAGCCTCTCCCCTAACCCCTCTCCGCCATCGCCACCCTTTCTCCTGCCCGGAGAGGGGGATGTATATGTTTTGTAGTTGTCTGTTGCTCTTGAATGAACAACAACAGAACAGCAAACATTCCCCTCCCCTGGAAGGCGAAATGGCGGGCTGGGAGGGGAGGGGTTAGGGGAGAGGCAAAAAGAAACAACCAACAAAACACCCCAGTACTCCAGTATTCCAATCCCCAACCTCCTCACCTTCTCCTCCCCCAATTCTTCTTCCCCTGGAACGGACGTCCTCCTCCCTGACGCGACTGATGGTGTTGCCACGGACGCCGCTCCTGTTGCGCACCGTCAAATGATGACGTCGTGGATCCTGCGACGGGAATGCGCGCCGGAGGCAAGACCGGCAGGGGCTTGCGGCGCAGGGATGTACGGATGAGTGACTCGATATTGCGGATGTCCTTGGCCTGGTCGGGCGTCGCGAAGGAGATGGCACGCCCTTCCCGCCCCGCCCGCGCCGTGCGGCCGATGCGGTGCACGTAGTCGGAAGGATCGTCGGGGAGGTCGAAGTTGATGACGGTCTCGATGGCCGTCACGTCGATGCCGCGCGACGCGATGTCCGTGGCGACGAGGACGCGGTACCGCCCGTTCTTGAACCCCTGCAGCGCCTCGCGACGCTGGCCGAGCGAACGGTTGGCGTGGATCTCCGCCGCGGTATGCCCCATCGCATGGATGGAATGCGTGATCTTCTTGGCACCATGTTTCGTGCGGGAGAAAAGCAGCACCGTCCCGTGGTATTCCTGCAGCAAATTCTCCAGCAATCGCAGCTTCTCCTCGCGGCGGACGATGAAGAGCTCCTGCTCCACGTTCTGCGCGGCGGTGCCCTGCGGCGCCACCTCGATGCGCAGCGGCGTCTTCATGTGCGTGTTCGCCAGCCGCAGGATGTCCTGCGGCATCGTGGCGGAGAAGAGCATCGTCTGCCGCTCGCGCGGGACGTGCTTGAGGATGCGTTCGATCTGCGGCTTGAAGCCCATGTCGAGCATGCGATCCGCCTCGTCCAGGACGAGGATCTTCACCTCCTTCAGCGTAATCGTCCCCTGCTCCAGGTGGTCGTTGAGGCGGCCCGGCGTGGCGATGAGGACACGGGGGTTCGCCCGCAGCATGTCGCGCTGGCGCCCGAAGGACGCCCCGCCGACGAAGACGGCGGTGCGGAGACCGACGGTCGGGGCGAAGACGAGGAGCGATTCCTCCACCTGCGCCGCAAGTTCGCGCGTGGGCACGAGGACGAGGGCGCGGCCTCCGTGCTCCGCCAGACGCTGGAGGAGCGGGATGCCGAACGCCCACGTTTTTCCCGTGCCGGTTTGTGCGATGCCCACCACGTCCTTCCCTTCCAAGGCGACCGGGATCGCCTGGTGCTGGATCGGCGTGGGGGTGACCAGTTTCCTCACATCCAAAACCCGGAGGATATCCGGGCGGATGCCGAGTGCACTGAATGTGGCGGAGGAGGCGGGTTGCGGCGTCATTACGTTCTTACGCGACGACCTTCACCTGCTCGGCGCGGGGGCCTTTGGGGCCGGAGCCCTCGTTGAACTCCACCGTCTGGCCTTCGCGGAGGTCATCGAAGGAGGCGTCCTGGACCTCGCTGGAGTGGAAGAACAGGTCTCCCTTGCCATCGACGGCGATAAAACCGAATCCTTTGTCTGCTATGAGTTTCTTGATCGTGCCTGTAGCCATTGAAAAGAAGGAGAAAAGAAGAGGAACAAATGTCCTGTAGCCATACAGTACTCCTCGCCGGGGGAAAGGCAACGCATTTTGTGCCATTTCCCGTGCCAAATATTGGACGCATCGCCCGTTTCGCGGGAAAATGGCTTCTTTCCTCATCCTCCGATGCCGCTGCCGGAAGACTGTGACGCCTTCATCCTGGATACCTGCAAGATCGTCGGTACGGGGACGTACCGGCCGGGGGCGATCACCTTCGCGGGACGGCGGAAGCGGGAGACGATGCAGTGGAAGGATTGTGAATTCCGGACGCAGGGGGAAGCCGACGCCTTCGTGCGCCGCCATTTCGAACGCAGGGGCATCCGCGAGGCGGAGAACGAAGGGGTGCTGCGGAAAGCGGAACGGTGACGGATGTCCTCAGCGAAGGACCTGCCTAAAGGGTTCCATGTGGATCGACGCATCGGTGGACGGATGGACGCGCCCGCGCAGCGCGCTCTTCACCCTGCCGCTGATCGCATGGGCTTCCTCCAGGGAGAGCGCTCCGTCGGCGTGGATGTGCATGTCGACGTGGAAGTGCATGCCCAGCTTCCGCACGCGGATCTTCTCCACGGCTTGCACCCCTTCCACCGAGAGGGCGACGTCGATGAACATCTTCTTCTCCGGCCCCTCGTACGCCCGGTCCATGAACTCGTGCACGGCGGGCAGGAGCAGGCGCACGCCGTTCCAGGCGATGATGGCGGTGGCGATGAGCGCCGCCCAGTCGTCCGCCGCTTCCCATCCCGGCCCCCCGGCGACGGAGACGAGGATGCCGACGAACGCCGCCGCGGACGTGATGGCGTCACTGCGGTGGTGCCACGCATCCGTCTTCACCGCCTGGCTCCCGATGTCCTCCCCCACCGCGTGCACCCTGCGGAACAGGAGCTCCTTCACCAGGATGACCGCGACCAGGACGGCCAGCGTGTAGGGCTCGGGCGCGGAATGGGGCGTGATGATCTCGCGCACGGCGGCCACGGCCATGCCCGCCGCGGCGCCGATGAGGGTGAGCGACACCGCGGCCGCGGCGATGGCTTCCGCCCGACCGTGCCCATAGGGGTGCCCTTCGTCCGGAGGCACGGCGGCGAGGCGCAGCCCGCCCCAGACGATGAGGGACGACGCGATGTCCGTCGTCGACTCGATCCCGTCCGCGATGAGCGCGTACGAGTTGCCGAGCACGCCGGCGGCGAACTTCACCGCCGCGAGCGACGCGTTGACCGCGAGGCCGAGCCGGGCCGACCGCATGCCGCGTTCGTGGAGCATCCGACGCAAAGGAAAGAAGATTCCCATCATGGCACGCGGGCCTCCCCCGGGGAAGGCCTTCCCCTTCCACGGCTCCGGGATGCGGCGTAGGATGGCACAAACCTCTTCCGCACCCGATGGACGACACGCTGCTGCAGCGCATCGACGGCCTCCTCCAGTCGAAGAGCGACCAGGACTTGCGGCGGCTCATGCTCGCCATGGACGCGGGCGGCATCGCCGACGCCATCGACGCGCTGGACCACGGGAAGCGCAAGACGTTCGCGCTGCTCCCGCCCGAGGTGCAGGCCGACGTGGTGATGCTCCTCTCGGAGTCGAGCATCCATTCGGTGCTGCCCCGCCTCCCCGATTTCACCGTCGCGCGCTTCCTCCACTTCCTCGACGAGGACGACGCCACGGACATCCTGCAGCGGTTCCCGCAGCGGCGGCACCCGCACATCCTGGAGAAGATGAAGGAGGACCGGCGCAAGCGCATCGAGAAACTCCTCACCTTCGGGCCGGAGACGGCGGGAGGCCTGATGGACCTGAACTTCATCGAAGTGGAGCCGGATGCGACGACGCCCAAAATCATCACGGCGGTGCAGGACTACGCGCGGCAGCACCAGAAGCAGGTGCCCATGGTGCTCCTGCGCGGCAAAAAGGGGATGCTCTGGATCTCGTCGCGGTCCCTCATTTCGTCGGCCGGCCATGCGGAAGCCGAGCACATCGCCCAGCCCGTCCCCGTCTTCCACCATGCGGCGGACCGGGAGCAGGTGGTGGACCGCATGGGCGAGGAAGGCGCGGAGGTCGCGTGCGTCACGGACGACAACGGGCGCATCATCGGCGTCATCCGCCTGAACGACCTCCTCTGGATCGCGGAGGCGGAGGCGAGCGAGGACGTGTACCGGTTGGGCGCCGTCGGCCCGCTGGAAACGAGCTATCTCGAGGCGAAGTTCTCGAGCATCTGGCGCAAGCGCGTCGTGTGGCTCTCGGTGCTCTTCGTGGCCGAGCTCTTCACCTTCACCGCCCTCGCCAGCTTCGAGTCCTCCATCGCCGCCGTCACCGCGCTCGCGCTGTTCGTCCCGCTCACCATCTCCACCGGCGGGAACAGCGGTTCGCAGGCGGCGACGCTCGTCACGCGCGCCATGGCGCTGGGCGACATCACGCCCCGCGACTGGTGGCGGGTGCTCCGCCGCGAGCTCGTCATGGGCCTCGCGCTGGGCCTCGCGCTGGGCGCCGTGGCGTTCCTCCGCGCGTCGCTCACGCCGCAGGGCGTGCTCGGCACGGCCGACCGTTGGACGCTGGCCTTCGTGATCGCGCAGTCGGTGGCGGCCATCTGCGTCTGGGGCACCGTCGTGGGCTCCATGCTCCCGCTCGCCTTCAGGAAGATGGGCATCGACCCCGGCTACGCCTCCAGCCCCTTCGTCGCCACGTTCGTGGACGTCACGGGCATCGTCATCTACTTCTCCATCGCGAACGCGTTCATTTTGGGGTGAAGGTGGAAGAAACCGAGGAAACTGATCGAGGACCGCGCGAAAGTCACGATGCGCGAAACCGTCGGCATGGATGCATACCATGCGGCGCCTTCTTCTTGCTTCCGGCGTTCTCATCGTCCTCCTGCTCATCGCGGCGGGAGTGCTGATGCAAGAAACAGAATCCCCCGTTTCGACCGACGGGAACGACGTCATGGCCGTGACGGCATCATCCGCCCGATCCTCCGCACGCAATACGACGGGCTTACCCCTGTCGCTTCCGCCGGGATTCTCGATCGATGTCTTCGCACGCAATCTGCCGGGCGTGCGCGTCATCATCCGGGACCGTTCCGGAAATTTTTGGGTCAGCCAACCGTCGCAGGGGACGGTCACGATGCTGGAAGTGCAAGATGGAACAGTCCGGAACCAAAACGCCGTGTTCCGCAACCTGCGCCGTCCGCACGGGCTGGCGATTGATCCCACCGGCTCCATGCTCTACATCGCGGAAGAGCACCGCATCGCGCGCGTGGCGCTGAACTCCGACGATACGTTGCACACCGTCTATGCGCTGCCGCCCGCCGGACGGCATTTTACACGGACGATCGGCTTCGGTCCCGACGGGCGCCTGTACGTCTCCGTCGGATCGACGTGCGACGTCTGCGTCGAGGGCGACGAGCGCAACGGCACGATCCTCTCCATGGAACCGGACGGCACGGACGCACGCATCGTCGCGCGGGGACTGCGCAACGCGGTCTTCTTCGCATGGGACGGACGCGGCCGCCTGTGGGCGACCGAGATGGGACGGGACAACCTCGGGGACGACCTGCCGCCCGATGAAGTGAACCTCATCGAGGAAGGCAAACACTACGGCTGGCCGTGGTGTTACGGGAATCGCGTCCGCGATACGACGTTCCGCCCCGGCGACACGTACGACTGCTCGCAGACGCAGCCGCCCGTCATCGAACTCCCGGCACACGGCGCGCCGCTCGGCCTCGCCTTCGCCCCTCCCTCCTGGCTGGCAGGCTTAGCATCTCATCTCCTCGTCGCCCTGCACGGGTCGTGGAATCGTTCGGTTCCCATCGGTTACGACGTCGTGCATATCGGCCCGACGGCGGCGGGCAAACCGGGCGTGCCGCAGGACTTCGTCACCGGCTGGCTCGCATCCGGCGGTGTTTCGGGCAGACCCGTGGACCTCCTCGTCACGTCGGACGGCGCTCTCCTTATTACTGATGACAAAGCGGGCGCGGTGTACAAGATGAAATACGGAGGTTAGGAAAGCCTGCATTCTTCGCCTTCACTGTTGCCTTATCCTTTATTCCGACACGCAGGTCCCGCCCGCATCGGGATAATTGCCGTCATACTTGCACGTGAGGCCGTCCGCGCATTGGAATCCTGCGATGCCTCCGCAAAACTCCCCCGCCTGCGCGGGGTTCCTCCCGGCAACCGACGACGAAGATGATGGCGGCAGGTTCTCCTCCGCCTTCGTGATGGGCCCGGCGACCGTCTCCCCGTTTTCCACGCGCACATCCGTCGTGCCGCGCAGCGCGATGTGTCCGTCCTCATATTCCACGACGGCAGTGTCCTCATCTTGCCACCGGATATCCGTCACGTAGAACGTGCCGCCCAGGACGGCCGACTCGGGGGAAAGGGCGGAAATGTTCGCGCGGATGTAAGCCTCGGCCGCGGCGCGGTCGGGAACGTCCGACGGAGGTCGGGGGGCGCAGGCGGAGAGCACGAGCGCGGCAGCCAAGACGGCGCGGGGCAAGAAGGAAGAGAGGCGCATGCGGGGAAGGGGGAAAGGGGGAACGAACGATCGAACGTACGGAGACGGAAGCGAAACGTTACGGCTTACTCCAGGAAGAGCATCGCATACATCACGCCGATGCCCGCGACCATGCTCAGGAGCTGAAGGATGGACTTCGGCAATGCTTCCTCCTTATGCAGTTCGGGGATGAGGTCCGAACCGGCGATGTAGAGCAGGTTGCCGGCGGCGAAGGGAAGAAGGTAGACATTCAACGATTCCAGGGAACCGGCGCTCACGAGCACCACGACCGCGCCGAGGACGGCGGTGAGCGCGGAGAGGAAATTGTAGAAGAGCGCCCGGCTGCGGGAGTACCCGCTGTGGAGGAGGATGGCGAAGTTGCCGATCTCGTCGGGAATCTCGTGGAACATGACGGCGACGGTGGTGGAGATGCCCACGGGGACGCTCACGAGGAAGCTGGCGGCGATGGCGAGGCCGTCGATGAAGTTGTGCACGCTGTCCCCGACCAGGCTCATCGCGCCGACGTTGTGGCAATGGTCATGCTCCCGCTCGTCCTCCGGCAACAGGTGGCAGTGCCGCCAGTGGATGATCTTCTCGACAACAAAGGAGAAGACGATGCCTCCGAGCACGATAAAGTACCCGCGGGACAGCGGCAATGTGCCTTCCGCAATCTCGGGCAGGAGATGGATGAAGACGTCGCCGAGAAGCGCCCCCGACGAGAAACTGACGAAGGTGAGGAGCATCTTCCGCATGAAGCGGTCGCGGAGGAAGAAGAGCACGCCGACGAGGGAAATCGCGCTCACGAGGAGCACGCTTCCGAGCGTGTAGAGGGATATCTGAAGCATGGGGGCATCATAGCGGTTATCTGTGCAGATCGCACGATGGGAAGAATGCAGGGTTTCAGGGTTTCAGGAATGCAAGAAAGGTTGCATGAACCAAGACGCCAAGGTGCCCTTGAAATCTTTGGATCCTGATTTCTTCCTTGAATCCTTGGAATCTTGGATTCTTGAATTCTTATGCGGTTTGATCCTTCGCCTGCTCATACCCCGTCTGGTCTTTCGCCGCTTCCCGCTGCTCCTCCTTGACGATCATCGTCTCCGCATCCGGCTTGGTATGGGGATTGTCCACCAGGCGCTTCTCCTCTTCCGCCGTGGTGCGCGTGCGGACATCTTCGTTCCGTTTCTTGTCATCATCCGCATCGCGGGCGCTTGGGGGCGCATTGGTGACGGCATGCTTCAGCACGTCCAAACGCAGTTTTCCCAATTCCTGCTTCTTCCGCCGCTCCTCCCGCCGGTCCGCCTTGCCGTGGTCCGCGCGCTCCAGCGCCTTGCGGTTGGAGAGCGGCTCGTCGAGGTCGTCGTCCTTGTTTGTCATGAGGGACGGAAGAAGAAGTGGTACCCCCGGCAGGATTTGAACCCACGACCTCCTGGTCCGAAGCCAGGCGCTCTATCCAGCTGAGCTACGGGGGCAGCGGGAGGAAGTATAGAGCCCTATCGAAGGACGCGCAGGCGATTTTTGTATTTGCCGTCTCGGCAAGCCTCGACGGTGCCAGCTGAGCTACGGGGGCAGCGGGAGGAAGTATAGAGCCCTATCGAAGGACGCGCAGGCGATTTTTTTTTCCATGTAATGCTGCGGGGAACCGAACAAACGAGTTCACTTCCCCGGCAAACCGGCCTCTTAGACCCTTGATTTTTTGCCGAACATTCGTACGCTGCCTCGCAACATCATTTTCCCTTCCCTTATGTCCGAAACGCCTCGTGAACAAGCTTCTCACCACCCCGCACAGCCGGATGACGCAATGACCCGACGTGAATTCATGCAGCAAGCGACTGTTTCCACCGTTGCGGCCGCAACAACTCTCTTTCATGGGGACGCGGAAGGCAAGGAATTGCCGAGCGGGGAAGGGCATGGTAAAGATGAGCACATGACCCACCACGACACCGCCGCCATCGTCCAAGCGCACCCGAACTGGAAGCACGACACCGAGACGCTCGCCGCCATCGCGCAGGCGGGAGGATGGGAAAAGTACGTCGCCGTGCACGGGAAGGAAGTGGCCGAGAGGGCATTCTACCGGCCGGGCTTGGAGAAAGCCGTCGCTTGCATGGACGAGGGCGATGACGAGACGACGGTGGACGGCGAAGAATTGCACCTCATCCGCAATGCGGGTTCCGGGATCCTCAATATGGAACTCGACGACTTGCTGGGGAACGCCGAATTCGACCCTCTTGATCCCGCATACATCGAGCAACTTGCCGACGCTTTCATCGCACGGGGCATTACGGTCATCCATTGCCATGGGGGATGCGGTGCGGGAGGCATCGCCCTGGAAAAAAAGTGGGAGAAGAAATTGGGGAGGAAACTGACGCCGGAGGATAAGAAGCAATACGTCACGCCGGAGGCGGTCGATGCACTCGTGCAGGAGTTCTCACGTTTGGTGGTGGAAGCGATGCAACGGAAGCTGAAGGCGATGGGGAGGGAAGAGGACGCCGCGAAAGTCCGCATGCACTTCAAGCCCATCGAACAGCTGTCGCGCCCGGCGGAAGCGCACATCGCGCAGGTCATCTACTACGACGGCACGAACGCCTTCAAGACGTCGAGCGGCGTTCTGCCGCGCGGGTTCCTCGTCAGCGCCCAGGCTCTGAGTGAAAAAGGAGGCGAGAAGACCGTCGACCTTGCGAAAGCCATCAGCTTCGGCGGCCACGGGCCGGGCGAACTCCTCTCGGGCGACCGGAAGCTGCACGTGGTCTGCATCGGCGACCCGTCGAACCCCGCTTTCAGCTCCGAGGCGCTGATGGAACGCGCAATGTCATGGATCGCCTCCCTGCCGGAAGACCAGCGCAATCGCATCGTCATCGAGAGCTTCACCGCTCCGGCTGCCAGACACTGAACGGTCTCCTCTCCGCTTTTCCGAAAGAACCCGGCGCTTCGCACGTCAGGTATACTGTATCGACGTCTATGGATGTCACATCCCCTCGCTCACTGCGCGCTCTCTGGAAAAACCTTGTTCGCAAGGCCTACTACGGCCTGTACCCGGCGGAATCTCCCGATCATGCGCGCTCGAAGCACTGGTTCTCGCACCTGACGGACGAGAGCTATGACAATGTGGTGGAGATCAATGAGTGAGGAAGCCGAGGAGACCGAAGAGACCAACGAATCCGAGGCATGATTCATCGTTGGCATTCTTTCAATACACCTCTTCAAGATAGCATTGTTCACAATAAACGATATCAGGTCGCGAAGGAGGGTACGTCGTTTGGATGTCCTTCGCGCATTTCATGCACGTTCTGTTCCAAAGCTTCCGGGGGTTGCGCAGTCGATGCTGGCTCTCGAGCGTACAGGCGTAGCAGCGACAGGGAAGCGGCACGCCCATCTGCCGGTAGAGCCGGAGGATCTGGGGAAGGATGCGGTAGTTCTTCTTGCAGGATTCACAACAGAGCAATTCCTTCGTGACGGTATCGGGCGTTTCCTTGATGTCGTCGGGCAATGCGAATGTCGGCGCATTCCGTTGCCGCTCGTCGGTATCGCGCCACGTCAATCCCTGCTTCAGCGCTTCATCTTTGGTGAGCGGATAGTAATCTTGCGCAAGCGTCTCGTTGTACGCGGCGTAGGACATCCGCATCGGGAAAAATTCGCCCCATTCCCCGGTCTTCCGCATGTGTGCGATGATCTTCGGCACGAGCGCTTCGTATTCATCCTTCGCGTACCGCTTGTTCAGGATGCAGTACTTCTGGTGCCGGAGGCCGAAGCAGCCGAACGCGTTTTGCGCGCTGCGGCAGTGCATGCAGTAGTACGTGGAGGAGACGTTCTCGAGGACGAACGTCGTCGCCAGCAGGCCGTTGGCTCCGTAGCCGCAGACCGAGCACTCGTACAGCAGCTCGCCTTCCCCGCACTCCTGCGTATCCATGCACGTCCTGAGGGGCAGGAACCCTTGGAAGCAGTGACGGCAGTCCCACAGTTCCGTGCAATCGAAGCAACGGAATGCGTTCTTCGATTGCGTGATGTAATCCCCTGACACGTTTTCGTTCTGCGTGCCGTGGATCGCTTTTTGCGGGTACTCCAGCTTCAGTTGTTCGAAGCGTGCTTGCGCCGCCGCGAGGCGTGAAGCGGATCCCATCAACGCCATGATCTTGTCGAAGGCGGCCTTGCCGACCTGCTTGTTCTCCACCATATACTCTTTGTTCCGGAGATTGCTGGACATCAGGCAGTGCTTGCACCCGATGCAGCTCTTCAGGAACATGCTGTCCGAGCAGTTCTCGCAATCCTGCAGGAACGCGGAATGGTAGCAGTGCAGGCTGTCGATGCAGCCGACGCAGAGCTCGCTCTTGCGGACGCGGAAACATTCGGCGCAATTCTCGGAACCGTTGACGCTGTAGGAGAAGTAGCAGTCGCGGTTCTCGTCCGAATCGAAGATCATGTAACAATTCTTGTTGCGGCCCGCGTTGTTCGTGTACTCGCAATTCTCATCCAGGTTGTACGCCGTGAAGAGCGCGGGCCAGGGGCAGACGTCCATCAGTTCACGGAATTGTTCGAAGAACGGGCGGCTGAAATCGAACGGGCGGCCGTACGCGAGCGGGTCCCATGCGTCCGAAAACCAGGCTTCCTGCCTGAAGACGCGGAACGGACTTTCGGGCGGGAAGATGGCCACGATGGGTTCGCCGGTTTGGTCGCACGTCCGTTTGTACAGGTTCACGTGGTTCACGTACGACACGCGCCTCTGCTGCCTGCACTCCGGGCACAGCGTCGGCGGCGGGATGGGCTCCTTCTTCCCGGCGATGACGGGCGAGAGCTTGTCGAGGAAGGCGAGGTCGTCATCGGTGACGTCGAACGCCGTCGCACATTGTTTGCAGGTTTTCTGCATCAATACCAATGGTAAATTATTCAATTAATAATTGAAAATTGATAATGATGGCAGTAACCCAAGAACCAGAACTGCTTCAAAATTATCAATTATCAAGGGGAATATATAGAATCTGCCACCAACGACTGACGTTTTCTCTCTTTGAGAAGCCATAAACCTAGAGTGTTTGGCGAATATTTACTTTCTGCCACCAAACACCATGGCTTCTACTCCCGTTTGC